>NZ_CP152049.1:6687500-7351569 GCF_038630985.1 Paenibacillus sp. FSL H8-0548 | reverse complement strand
AGACTGTCACTCCTTATCCGAATCGCCATGAATGGCGCAGTTACAAGAAAAATTGTCGAAAATCAGGGTATTATAACGAAAGCATCCACATTGTTAAGCAGATTATGCAGATGAGTTATAAATAGGGGATGAGTTTGTTCACAATGTTATCCACAGGCTGTTGATAATTATGAGGCAATATTGATCTAATCCACAATGAAAACATAATAATCATAGCAAAAGATCCCTTATATTTCAACGAATTCGCATATTTTATCCACATTCTCAACTGCTTGTGCATAAAAGTTATCTACACCACTACATATTGTTTATATCTTGTTAAGATTTCGACAAAGTTCGTTAGACCCTCATGTGGATTGTGCACATGTTATTAGTTTTTGATAAACATGACCGTTTCATACATTTATCCACAGACGGGATTCGGATTTTTTAAAATATAGGCGGTGTATAAGTTTCACATGTATACACCGCCTATATTTCTGGGAATGAAATGCGCAGGCGCCGCCAAAGGACGGTCATTGACTTTTGAAGCCCAGCATGGTTTAATAAAAAAAGCGTTTTTTTAAATATAAGGCTGTGTATGTGTTATACTTATAGAGCTGCTTATATTTCACCGCGAAACGATGCTGCTCCGTCACACAAGACGGCGAGAGCCGTTGCGCTTGATTTGGAAACACGCAGTATAGGAGGTGCAAAACGATGAGACCTACATTTAGACCTAATGTAAGCAAACGTGCGAAAGTTCATGGATTCCGCAAACGGATGAGCACGAAGAACGGACGTAAGATCTTGGCAACGCGTCGTCAAAGAGGAAGAAAAGTATTGAGCGCATAAGCAGAAGACCACGTCCGGTGGTCTTTTTTTTTTGCTTGCGAGGTTGAGGAGCGGGAGCAGGCTAATTATGCTGCTCTCATCCTAGGGTACATAGAAGATCAATGAAAGAACGGTGGGCTATCAGTCGTGCATAGAAAACTGCGTCTTCGAAATCGAGAAGACTTTAGCCGAATTTATAGAGGCGGCAAATCGTTTGCAAACGGGCAATTTGTCGTTTATTGGTCGAAGCAGCCGGTGGCGGAGCCTTTTCGCCTAGGTGTATCTGCGAGTAAGAAAATAGGAAATGCGGTTGTTCGCAATCGTATGCGCCGAATGATCAAGGAAATTGTTCGTCACCAGGCCAATCGGATCGTTCCCAAAACCGACTTCATACTAATAGTAAGAAAGCCAGCTACGCTAATGAAGATGAAGGAAATGGAGAAGAGTGTTCTTCATGTTTTGAAGAAAGCCGGTTTGCTGAAAAGTATCAACTATACGAAGGATAAGCAGGCAGATTAGCGAGATTCTGGTTGCTTGCTTGGCGTGTCCAAAACAAGCTGTTCAGTTGAGGTTTAGAAAGCGGATGCACAAGCAGTCCTGTAGTTTCCTTGTCCCATAAATTATGGTATAGTTTAGAATGAAATATAAGTTGAGTAATGTCTATATACACTATGAAACAATTGCTAAGCTGCAAGGGTTCGGCCATAGCCGTTAACGCTTGATGTAATGGCTCTCAGAGAGGAGTTTTAATGTTGTTTTTTTGGACAAAAAACAAGAAGTGGATTTTAGTGCTTGGCCTTGTTCTGCTCATGGGTGTTCTAGCAGGATGCGGAGCTCCAACAGATCAGACGACAAAAACTGAGGATTTATTGTTGGGGAACTTCTGGGAGAAGAATGTTGTTTATTACTTTGCAATTACGCTCGATACGTTCGCAGGCTGGTTTAAAGGGTCCTACGGACTTGCTATATTGCTCCTGACGATCATTGTAAGAACGTTGATCTTACCATTAACGCTTAAGCAGTACCGCAGTTCAAAGGCAATGCAAGCTTTGCAGCCGCAAATGGCTGAAATTAAGAAGAAACATAAGGATAACCCTCAGAAGCAGCAAGAAGAAACAATGAAGCTGTTCCAAACGCATAAGGTTAACCCAATGGCAGGTTGCTTGCCGCTGATTGTACAAATGCCGATTTTCATCGCATTGTACAATTCTATCTATAAGAACCCTGATATTCGTGAGCATACTTTCTTGTGGCTTGAGCTTGGCGAGAAGGATCCTTATTATATATTGCCGATTCTTGCAGCCGCAACAACATTCATTCAATCAAAAATGATGCAAAAGCAGCAAACGCAAACGATGCCAGGTATGGGGATGATGCTGGCGATTTTCCCTGTGCTCATTTTCGTAATGGCTATATCCTTCCCAGCAGCACTTCCGCTGTACTGGGTTTATAGTAACGTGTATACGATTGTTCAAAACTACTTCCTTTACGTTCGTTCATCTGAAAAGGGTAAGGAGGCCCCTGCGAAATGAAGAAAATCATTGCATCGGGGAAAACGGTAGAAGATGCTGTACGGAACGGATTATCACAATTGCAAGTAACTGAAGACCGCGTTAAACAAGTTGTGCTTGAACAGCCGACAAAAGGTTTTTTCGGACTGTTCGGTGCAAAGGAAGCGAAAGTAGAACTTGAGCTTATACCCGATCCTATACTGGAAGCGGAGCAATTTCTCCGTGAAGTAGCTGGTACGATGGGGCTGCAAGTGAACATCGATCGTAAGCAAACAAGAGAGGGAACTCATCTTGCTGTATCTGGCAGCGGAGATCTCGGTATGCTGATTGGACGTCGCGGACAAACGTTGGATGCATTACAGTACTTAGTAAATATTGTGGCTAATCGTTATTCAGACAGTCATCTGCGTATCGTACTCGATGCAGAGGATTTTCGAGAGCGCCGCCGCAAGACGTTAGCGGATTTATCCGATCGGTTAGCAGGACGGGTCATTCGTACCAGGAAAGAGGTTGTCTTGGAGCCAATGTCACCCCATGAGCGGAAGGTCATTCATTCGCAGTTGCAGAACCACCCAAAGGTGAAAACCTTTAGCAAGGGCGACGAGCCGAATCGTCGTGTTGTTATTTCGTTAAGACAGTAAGTTCGTCCTGAAAAATGTATATGGATTTATACGCTATCCACAGCAATGGCTCATAATGGTCATTGCTGTTTTTCCATTTGAGAGGTGCTGACAGCAATGGTACATGATACGATCGCAGCTATTTCGACCGCAGTCGGAGAAGGTGGCATCGCCATTATTAGAGTAAGCGGCCCGGAGGCAATTTCCGGAATCGCCGCTGTTTTTCGTTCGAAGATAGACCTTAAGGAAGCAGATACCCATACACTGCATTACGGGCATATTGTAGATCCTGCATCTGGTGAAGAGGTTGAAGAGGTATTAGTTACACTGATGAGGGGACCACGTTCCTTTACAGCAGAGGATGTTGTTGAAATAAATGCTCATGGCGGCGTAATTGCCGTTAAGAAGGTGCTTGATGTTGTTCTGCAGTTAGATGGCTACCGTACGGCGGAGCCTGGAGAGTTTACGAAGCGTGCTTTTCTAAATGGACGGATCGACCTAATGCAGGCAGAGGCCGTTATTGATTTAATTCGTTCAAAATCGGATCGTGCATTTACAGTTGCCCGCAAGCAGGCGGAGGGTGTTTTATCCAAGAGAATAAAGGCTCTAAGGCAAACCGTTATCGAGCTGCTTGCCCATATTGAAGTTAATATTGATTATCCGGAGCATGACGTTGAGGAAATGACTAGCTCATTTATTCGTGACCAATGCGATTCTGCTATTGAGGAAATAGATCGATTGTTAAAAACAGCAAACGAAGGCAAGATCCTTCGAGAAGGAATTGTAACTGCGATTGTCGGACGCCCGAATGTCGGCAAGTCCTCACTTATGAACGTGCTGACGCAGGAAAACAAAGCGATTGTAACGGATATACCTGGAACGACTCGTGACGTTATTGAACAGTTTGTCGCATTAAACGGCATTCCGCTCCGACTGCTGGATACGGCAGGGATTCGTGAGACGTCCGATGTGGTAGAGCGTATTGGTGTAGAGCGTTCTAGAAATGCGCTTGAAGAGGCGGATTTAATTTTGTTGGTACTGAACTATAATGAACCTCTGCAGCTAGATGATCGGGAGCTATTGAAGCAATTGAAGGGTCGCCCCGTCATTGCGATCATAAATAAGGCTGACTTGCCGCATCAATTAGAAATTGAGGTGGTGGAGCAGTCGATTCCTGCCGATTCTATTGTGAAAATGTCGGTTCTAGAGGAAAAGGGTCTTGATCAGCTAGAGAAGACGATCAGCGAAATGTTTTTTGAAGGGCAGCTGGAATCAGGGGATTTGACTTATGTAAGCAATGTTCGACATATTGCCTTGTTGAAGAGAGCGAAGCAATCGTTGGTTGATGCTATAGATGCGTCAGATGCGGGCATCCCCATCGATCTGATTCAAATAGATGCGCGTTCAGCCTGGGAGTCGCTTGGAGAAATTCTCGGGGACGAAGCAGGCGATTCTTTGATCGATCAAATTTTCTCTCAGTTCTGTTTAGGGAAATAGATGGCAGTAGGCTTTCGTGGTTCATTTCGTTTATTATTATAGAGGTGGGCTCATTTTGAAAGACATATCTACTTTAGTGAAATTCACATGGATATGTTCATTATAGAAAGAAAATTTTTAGTTAATGAGATGGGTCGTTTAATAATCGACTAATCTCATGGTCATAGATGATGCGGCGGCTTTAAATGGGTTAGTTTTTTTATGCTGGTTTTCGATGAAAACCTAAGCAAATAAGTTGAATTTGAAATTGAAGATTTAGCGAAGCGAGAAGATCGTTCTGGAGAAACGAAGTGTTCGCCTTTGCAGCCATATTCTTACCTTTAAATGTCTTAGGAAATCAAAGAATCTGGCTGCAACAGTGATCGTAAGAATGAACTTCTCGCGCAGCGCCCAAAGCGTAAATTTCTAGTTTAGCTTATATAGATTGCCTACGATGCTGGTTTTCGATGAAAACCTTAAGGAGAGTGAAGAACAATGAGATATTTGGCTGGTGAATATGACGTAATCGTCATTGGAGCGGGGCATGCAGGCTGTGAGGCTGCACTTGCTGCTGCACGTATGGGTTGCGAGACATTGCTGCTTACAATTAACTTGGATATGGTAGCATTTATGCCGTGTAATCCATCAATCGGGGGACCTGCTAAAGGTCATGTCGTGCGCGAAATTGACGCGTTAGGCGGAGAGATGGGTCGTAATATTGATAAGACCTTTATTCAAATGAGAATGCTGAATACGGGCAAAGGTCCTGCTGTACATGCACTGCGTGCTCAAGCGGATAAAGTTGATTATCAGTATCAAATGAAGAAAACAATTGAAGAAACCCCTCATTTGACCCTTCGTCAGGGGATGGCCGAGGAATTGATTGTTGAAGATGGAAAATGTGTAGGCATTATTACAAAAACAGGTGCTGAGTATCGTGCTCGTACGACCGTGGTTACGACAGGTACTTATTTGCGCGGGAAAATTATTATGGGCGAGCTCATGTATGAGAGCGGACCGAACAATCAACAGCCATCCATTAGACTATCCGCTAGTTTGAAGGAAAATGGACTCGAGCTTATTCGCTTTAAAACAGGAACCCCACCGCGTGTTCATAAGGACACGATTGATTTCTCCAAAACCGAGATTCAACCTGGGGATGATAAACCGAAGTTTTTCTCGCATGAGACAGAGTCATCTACAAATGAACAGCTTCCATGCTGGTTGACCTATACTTCTGAAGGGACACACAAAATTATTAATGATAATCTTCACCGCGCTCCAATGTTCTCAGGAGCCATTGAAGGTACGGGTCCGCGTTATTGCCCATCTATTGAGGATAAAATTGTGCGTTTTGCAGATAAGCCTAAACATCAAATTTTCCTAGAGCCGGAAGGTAAAAACACTTCGGAATATTACGTACAAGGTCTCTCAACAAGTATGCCTGAGGATGTTCAATTAAGTATTGTGCGATCTGTACCAGGTTTGGAAAAAGCTGATATCATGCGTAATGGTTATGCTATTGAGTATGATGCAGTTGTGCCTACTCAGCTTTGGCCTTCTTTGGAGACTAAGGTCATTGATGGCTTGTTCACAGCTGGACAAATTAATGGTACATCTGGCTATGAAGAAGCAGCAGGGCAGGGGGTTATCGCAGGCATTAATGCTGCGCGCAAGGTGCAGGGCAAAGAGCCCATCATCATCGGCCGTTCCGAAGGCTATATCGGTGTTATGATTGATGACCTTGTAACGAAAGGGACGAATGATCCTTATCGCCTGCTTACTTCAAGAGCGGAGTATCGGTTGCTGCTCCGTCATGACAATGCTGATTTGCGCTTAACACCTACCGGTTATGAGATCGGTCTTATTTCGGAAGAACGTTACAATAAATTTTTGAGTAAAAAACAATCCGTTGAAAATGATATTGAGCGTTTGCGTGGAACAAAAGTTAAGCCTGACCAAGTAAATGAAATGCTGCTAGCAGCAGGCACAGCTCCAATGGAGCATGGCGTTGATGCACTGTCCTTGCTTCGACGTCCAGAGGTTACGTATGCGATGCTTGAAACCGTAGTTCCTTCTGTCCCTGAAATGACAGAAGAGATGAAGGAGCAAGTTGAAATTCAAATTAAATATGCCGGTTATATAGAGAAACAGTTAGTTCAAGTAGCGCGCTTGAACAAGATGGAGAAAAAACGGATTCCTGACGATATAGATTATAGCGATGTTCGCAGTCTTGCGTCAGAAGCGAAGCAAAAGCTAGCGGTTATTCGTCCGCTTTCCATTGGTCAAGCATCGCGTATTGCTGGTGTAACACCAGCAGATATTTCAATTCTCCTTGTTTACTTGGAGCATTATAACCGTGTTACGGCAGCGAGAGGTTCATAATATGGATGAAACATTGAAATGGTTTACGAAACGAATGGAGGAAAGTGGAATACCACTTTCTTCTATTCAATTAGAACAGTTTGAGCTTTATTACCGTTTGCTAGTAGAGTGGAATGAAAAGATGAATTTAACCGGAATTACGGAAAGAGATGCTGTTTATGAAAAGCATTTTTATGATTCTGTTTCGCTATCCTTCTATACCAGCATGAGCAGTGTGCGTAAGCTTGCTGATATTGGATCGGGAGCAGGGTTTCCAAGCATTCCTTTGAAAATTTGTTTCCCTCATTTACAGGTTATGATTGTGGATTCGTTAAATAAAAGAATTCAATTTCTAACTCATTTGACGGAGCAGCTTGGCCTAGAGCAAGTATTATGCCTACATGGCAGAGCTGAGGATTTGGCACAATTGCCGGCACATCGCGACAGCTATGATTTAGTAACAGCAAGAGCTGTTGCACGATTGAATGTATTAAACGAATTTTGTTTGCCATTTGTCAAAAAAGGCGGTTTATTCGCAGCAATGAAAGGCTCTCAATCAGATGAAGAGGTAAAGGAAGCATCATTCAGCCTGAAAGAGCTAAGAGGGAAGATCAAGTCACAGCATCAGCTATCCCTTCCTAATGAGCAATCAGAGAGACATATTATTTTAATAGAGAAATTCGAAGGCACTCCTCGTAAGTATCCTAGGAAAGCAGGAACTCCACTTAAGCAACCACTTATATAGGTGGAGTTCTTGTGTTCCACGTGAAACATTAATGATCGTTTCAATCGTTTATTTCCACATCTATACAACAATTATTTTTACAACAGAGGTGTCAAGCAGGAGATCGTTCGAGGATAGTCGAATTACATAACAATATGATGAGACTAGACGATAGCGTGAGTCAAACGAATACGTATGTCGTACTCAAAGTAGGCTAGGCAGTACGGATAACGATAATGGGTATTAACGTTTGAATTTCAGTGACTATATTTAGTGAGGGAACATTATTATCTCTCGATTAAATAAATATGGTTACGGAGGTTCACCTTGCAGTTGATGATTGTTTTCAGACCATGGTTATCTCAACCTAAAATAATCCAATCGGCAATGAACCAATCTAGCTGCTGAAACGTATTTATTGTAAAAACCTTGAGATCACTTTATTAAAATAAAATATCAGTGTTTTCCTATTTTTTTGATAGGGTGCTGACGTTTTATGAGAAACATATATTGATTATCTATAAGTTGAACTTAAAATGAAGTGTAAGCGAAGCTAGAAGATCGTTCTGGAGATACGAAGTATTTGCCTTTATAGCCCATATTCTTACCTTTAAATAATTAAGGAAATCAAAGAATCTGGCTGCAATCGCGTCCCTAAAGAATGTTCTGCCCGCGCAGCGCCCAAAACGTAGTTTTCTAGTTTAACGTATATAGTAGATGAGAAATATAGTTTCATATAAAGTAATTTGAACAAGGTTTATCTCATGATCGGGTGGTAATTATTGATATGAAAGAACAATTTTCTCGATTGTTCGGCCTGTCCGAGCAGCGTATACCGCAAGAAGAAGTTCGGCAAATTCCGATTACTGAAATCGATACGAGCCCTTTTCAGCCACGAACAATTTTTGATGACGACCGAATTGAAGAATTGTGCCAGACGATAAAAACTCATGGTGTTATTCAGCCTATCGTGGTTCGTATGCGTAATGGTAGATATGAAATTATTGCGGGAGAACGCCGTTGGCGTGCTGTTACTAAGCTTGGTTATGATACAATTCCAGGCATCGTTCGTGAGTTCAATGATTCACAAACAGCATCCATCGCTTTAATTGAAAATCTTCAAAGGGAAGGCCTTTCCGCTATTGAAGAGGCTGTTGCATATCAAAAGTTGATTGAGCTTCATCAATTAACACAAGAGAGCTTAGCTCAACGCCTTGGGAAGAGCCAATCTACCATCGCTAATAAATTGCGGCTATTAATGTTAAACGATACGATCAAGTCAGCATTAATGGAACGGAAAATTACCGAACGTCATGCAAGAGCATTGTTATCATTGGATAATGAAGAACTTCAACTTAAAGTATTAGATGAAATTATAACAAAGGAATTGAATGTTAAGCAGACAGAGGTAAGAATTGCTTTCCTCAAGGAATCTACAAAGCTTAAGAAAGCAAAACGTATTTCTTTCACGAAGGATGTTCGTTTAGCGCTTAATACCATAAGGCAATCTATTGAAATGGTTTCCGGCTCAGGCCTTCAAATTAAAACAAATGAAAAGGATCATGATGATCATTACGAAATCATCATTCAGATCCCTAAACGATAGACATAGAAAGTTCTAGAGTTAAAACAAAATTTAAACGTTTTTTTGTGCCGCCCTCACTGAGGGCGGCGAAGCCGTTTATAGGAAAAGTTGATGTTTTTGCGGGAAGTATTTTTTCCTTAGACAAGGACGACGTAGTCGTTTCTTCTTAATGATATACTATTTAATAGTTGGTGTTATCTCGCGATATTGAGAGTGAATAAGCTATACAACTATAAGTATCATATAGAGCTATTAAATGCACTTTATTATATTGCTGAAAATAACACATAAAAGTTGTACACATAGAGGTGAGCCGGTTTTGTCGAAGATTATTGCAATTGCCAACCAGAAGGGCGGTGTCGGAAAAACGACAACGTCTGTAAATTTAGCTGCTTGTCTAGCAACACTAGGAAAAAGAGTGCTGCTCGTAGATATTGATCCACAAGGGAATACAACTAGTGGTCTCGGTATCGACAAAGGCGATGTGACTAATTGTATTTATGATGTGCTTATTAATGATGTCCATCCTAAGGATGCGATGTTTGAAACAAGAGTACCAGGTCTGAAGATTATTCCTGCTACTATTCAATTGGCTGGTGCAGAAATTGAATTAGTACCAACTATATCCCGTGAACTTCGTTTGAAAAAATCGCTGCATATGGTTAAGGATGATTTCGATTATGTCCTGATTGATTGTCCGCCTTCACTTGGTATATTAACGATCAACTCGTTAACTGCTGCTGATTCTGTTCTTATTCCCATTCAATGTGAGTATTATGCTCTAGAAGGGCTCAGCCAGCTATTAAACACGGTGAGACTCGTTCAGAAGCATTTAAATACATCGCTTCAAATTGAAGGCGTTTTATTAACGATGCTGGATGCAAGAACAAATCTAGGCATACAGGTTATTGAAGAGGTCAAAAAGTATTTTCAACAAAAGGTTTATCAAACGATTATCCCGCGTAACGTTCGTTTAAGTGAGGCGCCTTCACATGGTCAAGCTATTATTACTTATGATCCAAAATCAAAAGGCGCGGAAGTTTATCTTGAACTAGCAAAGGAAGTGATTATGTATGAGCAAGCGGCTAGGTAGAGGGCTGGATGCGCTTATCCCATCGCTTTCTGTGAATGACGATGATAAAGTGATTGAAATTACATTGTCTCAATTGAGACCCAATCCATATCAGCCTAGAAAAACATTTGATGAGGATTCCATCAGAGAATTAGCGGAATCCATCAAGCAACATGGAATTATTCAGCCTATTATCGTTCGTACTGTACTTAAAGGTTATGAAATTATTGCCGGTGAACGCCGTTTCCGTGCATCGCAGTACTGTGGGAATGCTACCATTCCAGCAGTTGTAAGATCATTTTCAGATCAGCAGGTTATGGAAATTGCACTTATAGAAAACCTGCAGCGTGAGGATTTGAACGCAATCGAAGTTGCGATCGCTTATCAAGCGCTTATAGATAAGTTTAAACTTACGCAAGAAGAGCTTTCTATGAAGGTTGGCAAATCCCGTTCACATATTGCGAATTTTGTGCGTTTGTTATCATTGCCGACTGAAATCAAAGATAATGTTTCACGTGGAACAATTTCCATGGGACATGCAAGAGCATTAGTTGGTATTAAAGATGATAAGCTTCAAAAGGAATTGGCGGATCTCGTTGTTTCACAAGAGTGGAGTGTTCGTGAACTAGAAGAGGCTATTCAAAAGCTGGAGTTAAAGCAGCCGGATGATAAAGCAAAGCCAAGCCAGAAGAAACGTGATCCTTATATTGATCATTTAGAGGAATCATTACGTGAACGATTTAAGACAACGGTGAAAATTAAACAGCAAAAAGACAAGGGTAAAATTGAGCTTCAATACTATAGCAAACAGGATCTAGAACGATTGCTAGAATTGCTTCAGTATATGGCGTAAGCCTTCCAAACAATGGCATACCTAAGTTGTAATCTTGCTTTTGAAAGATTAAACTAAGGTATGCCATTGTTTTGATTAAATAAGCTGATAAAGGTGTGATAATCGTGATTGACGGTATAAAACCGGTTATTTATTTGGACCACGCAGCAACCTCGTGGCCGAAGCCGCCAACGGTTACGGAAGCCGTTGTTCAAACGATGCTCAATGATGCTGCAAATCCTGGCAGGGGCAGCCACGCAATGGCCGTTCGTGCAAGTCGTGTGTTATTTGATACACGCAAGCAGCTATCTAAGCTGTTTAATATAAAGAACCCTAATGATATTGCGTTCGCATCCAATACAACGATGGCTTTGAATATGGCGATCAAAGGATTTGTTAAGCCTGGTGATCATGTTATTGCAACCTCAGTAGAACATAACTCGGTAAGAAGACCTCTTTACTACTTGGAGCAAACGATTGGCATTGAGGTTAGCTATGTAGAAGCTGATGAAAAAGGAAACCTAAGCATAGATGACGTTGCAAAGCTAATTCAATCAAACACAACGCTTGTTATCGTCAATCATAGCTCTAACTTGCTCGGAACTATAATGCCTGTAGCAGATATTGCAGAGCTCACCAAAAAACATGGGATTAAGCTTCTTGTAGATGCTGCTCAAAGTGCCGGTATTATCGAAGTGGATGTTAAAGCGATGGGCATTGATATGCTGGCTTTCCCAGGTCACAAAGGTCTGCTTGGCCCACAGGGCACAGGAGGCCTGTACATTGATCCGGCGCTTGAATTAGTACCTTTGTTGCATGGAGGCACGGGAAGTCAATCAGAGGCTCTTGAACAGCCTAAGGTTAGACCGGATCGATATGAGGCGGGTACGCAAAATACACCTGGCTTAGCAGGGCTTAAAGCAGGCGTACAGTATGTATTGAATGAGACGGTAAAGAATATCCATACTAAGGAATGGAACTTAATACAACGAGCTATCGAAGGGCTGCTGCCGTTAGAGCGTATGAAGCTGCTGGGACCTGAACTTGGAGAAGCACGTACTGGCATTATTGCTTTTAATATAGAGGGTATTGATCCCTCTGAGCTATCCTTCATATTGGATCAGCATTATCAGGTCGCTGTACGTGCCGGTTTTCACTGTACCCCACTCGCGCATGCAAGTGCAGGAACATTTGAAACTGGAGCTGTACGTGCTAGTGTAGGCGTTTATACAACAGAGGCTGAGATTGATGCATTTATAGAGGCTATCAAAGAAATCGTGAAGCAATACGGGGTTTAGCAATGAATTGGGGGCGGAATAACAACGATGGAAGATTGGACATCAAATCCTATGAATGCTGTTACAGTCGTTTTAGCATTACTTGTTATCATTTTATTTATTTGGATTGCAGTAGTGGGAGGGCGGCTGAAAAAGCTTAGAAAGCAGTATACAGCGGTCATGGGGAATACTGGATTAACGAATTTGGAAGATGTCATTGTTGAATTGAAGAATGACATTGCAGAGCAGCAGCAAGTACACAAGCAGTTGAAATCACAGCTTGAACAGGTGAGTACGACCTTATCGAAGCAAAAAGGAAAAGTAGGCGTACTTCGTTACAACGCTTTTGCTGAGCAGGGCAGTGATCTTAGCTTTTCTATCGCCATCATTAACGATGAGAAGGATGGTGCTGTATTCTCGGGTATTCATAGTAGAGAAAATACTTACGTGTACGCGAAGCCACTTGAAAAAGGGCAATCAGCTTATCCGTTAACGCCGGAGGAGCTAAAGGTTATTTTAGAAGCTAAGTAGCCATAGCTGCTAAATATTATCGGAAGCGGCTGTCTGTTCTATAACACTTCCAGCAAGGTGAGCATGGTTAGTGATTGCGCTGAAAAGACTTAATGAAATAATGTCGGACATTTTCACAACGAGATGAAGACGAGTATTTTGCAGCACAAAGTATTCCATAAAGCCGCCAACATTAACGATCCCTGTAATGTGTATGTCTCCTACGGGAGGCAAATCTTTGTTCACGCCGGCTCCAGGCCGAACAGGCCCAACACCTACTTGGATGCTGCCTACGCTTGAAACCTGGCCGAGGCAAGCATCAATGCCGATGATGAATGGTTTATGGTATCGGCTATTAATTTCGATAAGCGTGTCATCAAGATTCATGGCGTGAACTGGGTTTTCCAATGTGCCGAACAAAGAAAAATGAGGACTGCGATATTTGCTTAAAGAAGTGCCGATCAGTGGACCCAAAGCATCTCCAGTGGAGCGGTCTGTTCCAATACAGACGACAACAATTGGACGGCTTTCAGCCATCTCTTCGAGCAAGTGAGTAAGTCGATTAGCGACCATGCCAACTACATTTGCAGTGGTATAAGGTACTTTCAAAGGAGTCTCTTTCATAAATGGAAGCTTCATAGAATCCCTCCAATAATGCAGATATGTTACTAGTATATGGATGAGACAACCATTTTATACGTCAGATAGTTTTGATATTTTAAAATATAGGAAAGTATTGGTTTCACATTGATACTCTGCCTTTATTTCTCAGAATGAAACGCGCTTGCGCCTTCAAAGGACGACGAAGTCGTTTCTTTTTAGATAAGTTGATAAAGCAAGCTGGACTTGCTCATAAAATGGGGGGTGAAGCCCGTGTTAATTGCATTTGATTCAACCCAGCAGGCACTACGCGCTGAGATGCTGCTCGAGTATGCTGAGGTGGAGATAGACATTTGCCCCACCCCTAAGGAAATAACAGCAGGCTGCGCATTATCGATTCATTTTCCAGAGGATGATTTAGGAATGGTTAAGGAAGTTATTGAACAGGAGCTTGTAGAAATTAGAGGGATTTTCAAGCCTGTGCAAACAGGGTATGAGCAAATAGAGATATAGACAGCGAAGGGCTAGGACGAGGAGGAGTGGGTATGTCAATCGCAGGAGTCTATGCTGAAATTGTGGGCTGGTTGACAGATAACGATGTGTGGGAGTCCTTTGGGAGATCTGCAGTGCGCGTCATTTTGTTTTTGGTTGTAGGCCGCTTTCTGGTATGGGTGACCCATAAAACGATTGATCGTGTTGTTCTTGAACGTGAAGCGAAGCGTATTTCTGCCCATACAAGAAGAATGACGACGATAGGAAAACTCATGAAAAATGTGACATCCTATGTTGTATACTTCATTACGGTTATGCTTATTCTATCTGAATTTGGCATTAATTTAGGACCGTTATTAGCAGGGGCGGGGGTGCTCGGACTTGCGATTGGTTTTGGTGCACAAAGCTTAGTGAAGGATGTTATTACTGGCTTTTTTATTGTACTGGAGGATCAGTTTGCTGTTGGCGATGTGATTCAGACAGGCCAATTCAAAGGTACGGTAGAGGTTATTGGGCTTCGAACTACCCGGATACAGAGCTGGACGGGAGAGATTCATATTATTCCAAACGGCATGATTAATGAAGTGACCAATTTTTCTGTAAATAATACGGTTGCTGTATTGGATGTTTCTATAGCTCATGAGGAAGAGGTGGAACGAGCGATTGAAGTCATTCGCTTTACGATGCTAACGGTAAAGGATGATAATTTAATTAATGCACCTGAGGTGCTGGGCATACAAGCGATAGCTGCGACAGGGATTACGCTTCGTGTCATTGCGGAATGCAGGCCGAATACGCATCCGGTTGTAGCGCGCAAGCTGAACATGGAGATTAAAAAAGCTCTGGATGCCAGCGGCATAGAGATTCCATATCCGCGTATGGTAACTTTACAACGCAATGAAAAGGGAGGCGTAAAAAGTGGAGCGTAAACAGTTTGAGCTGGGTGATGTTGTTCAAATGAAAAAACAGCATCCATGCGGCTCTAATGAGATGGAGATCATTCGAATGGGGATGGATATCCGCATTAAATGCGTCGGCTGTAAGCACAGCGTACTTATTCCGAGAGCCAAGTTTGAGAAGAATATGAAGAAGGTTCTTCGTTCGAATAGATCAGATGGTGACATCACGGGTGTGTGACCATAAATACTCCTTTTACTTGGGACTGGATGCTTGCATGAGGACAAGTTATATGATATAATATTTTTTACATGCGGAGAGGTACCCAAGAGGCCCAAGGGGGCTGACTCGAAATCAGTTAGGCGGGTCAAACCGTGCGTGGGTTCGAATCCCACCTTCTCCGCCATCTACTATCCTTGCTAATTCAAACCTCCTACAAATTGTGGGAGGTTTTTTGTTATTGAAAATGGACTATAAAAGAAAGGAAATCAAATGAAAAACATGAATTTTAGTGAAGCGGTTGAACGTTCTGTACAATTAAGAAAACGCTACCATCAGTTAGAACGACAGTATCATGAAAAAGAATGGACAGTTGAAGAGGATGCGTTGGCCTTTCTGACAGATGCCGGTTTGGTCGGTCGTCTAACCATGTCTCAACAGGGCCGTTGGCCAACTAATGGGGAAACTGCAGCTGAACTTGAACATAAGCTTGGTGAATGCATGTGGTGGCTGATTATTTTAGGTGAACGCATGGATGTTGATATGAGTAAAGCATTGGAGAAATTCTTATCCAAAACCGAAAAAAAACTAGGGGATTGAGCTATTAATTTTACACTATATAAGTTGGACTTAAAAAATGAAGTTTAAGCGAAGCGAGAAGATCGTTCTGGAGAAACGATGTGTTTACCTTATCTAGTTGGGTTACTTTAGCTTTCTTTCTCCGGTTCTTAGATTGGTCGTGCTAGCTCGATGGGTTCAGCGCTCTAGGAAGAGGCTACAATTGCAGTTTGTACAACGTAATCGACGTTACTCGCCTAACTAGGGCATGTACACTGTAGTTTGTGCAATAGAATGCCTATTCTAGGGCGATATTCGTTGGTTTGGAGCTCATTCTACTGCAATAGTACTATGTACATTCAACGATTCGATTGCCGAATCGTTTTTTTTTTGGATCACTTCTGCGAAAGCCAATTTAGCAGCTAGAAGCTGTTAGACGGAGAAGACAGGAGCGTGTAATAAAGGATACCGAAAAAAAGAAGAGAGCTCTTGCGAGCTCTCTTCTTGACGGTGGTTGATGGCTAGCCGATTCGTTTCACATTAAGTCATTGAAACTTGGAGCTTTCATTCGTCAATTGGAGAAAATCAGCGATTGCATCATTTATTCCATTTGAGCACAATACTTAGGCAGACCGTATAAACGGCATACGTTAGGATGCTCGAATGCGTGTTATAGACCAAAGTCTAATGCACCAGCTTCTACTGTGTGTGAAAAAAATCGTCTTAAGGGACATCTGCGCAATGAAAGCTGAGCCGTCTGACGACGGAAACAGCCGTTAACGCTTGCCAATCGGGTTCAATGGAACCACACCTCTCTTACACCGTCCAGTTTAGAATGCCCGAAATGGACCCAACTATTCATGGCACTTCATGGCTCATTATAATGGCTAGTGCCCCATGCGCTTCCATTTGCGCTCATGATTGGATGTGTCGGGAAACCGATCGCCTTTATTTAGCTGCACTTTTTTTGGGTTTTGAATACCCATATGAAATGAATTCACTCCATCCTCGATATATGTGCCACCATTCGGAGCTTTGTCTCCTGGAGAAAACATTGTACCTTCACCCATTAGGCTCACCCTCCAATCGAAAATTAGAACAGGCCGTTAAGCTGCTTGCTGCCGTTCCTTGCAGTAGTATTTGCAGCCAGGAGCATTTGCATGAGTAGCAGAAAACGGATATTGAGCAGATATGACTTATTCAGCAAAAAGAATGGTTAAGCCGTTTATTTTTACTTGTCATAGGCGAATGAATTTGATATAGTATAGAGATGCGAGCACAAGCTCGCTCCTTGCTCCATTTATGGGGCCGTTAGTCCAAGAGGAGGTGAAACAATATGCGCAAATATGAAGTAATGTACATCGTTCGTCCAGACGTTGAGCAAGAAAACCTTCAAGCTATCGTTGACAAATTCCATGGCATTATCTCCAATGGCGGCGAAGTCACTAAGCAAGATGTGAGCGGAAAACGTCGTCTTGCGTATGAGATCAATAAACTACGTGATGGTTATTTTGTACTGGTACATTTCAACGCAACGACTGAAGTTGTGAATGAACTTGACCGCATCATGAAGATTACGGATGAAGTTATTCGTACATTGATCGTCAGAGACGTCGCTTAATCCACGCTGGATTGTTCGATTGGGAGGTCAGAAACGATGTTGAATCGTGTTATACTAATTGGTAGATTGACGAGAGACCCAGAGCTTCGCTATACGCCTGCGGGCGTCGCGGTTACACAATTTACTTTAGCGGTAGATCGTCCGTTTACGAGCGGTGGTCAAGGCGAGCGTGAAGCGGATTTTATTCCGATTGTAACTTGGCGTCAACTGGCAGAGACTTGCGCCAACTACTTGCGCAAAGGCCGCTTAACAGCGGTTGAAGGTCGCATCCAAGTTCGGAATTATGAGAACAACGAAGGCAAACGCGTCTACGTGACGGAAGTTATCGCTGATAACGTTCGGTTCTTGGAATCCAACAAAGATGGCGGAAGCTCGCGAGAAGAAGGCGGAAGCAGCAACAGCGGCGGTACAAGCACCGGCGGAGGATCTTTCGGCGGCAACGCGTCCCAAAGCAGCGGTAACCGTCCATCTGGTAATAACTCACGTAACGACAGCCGTGATCCGTTTCAGGATGACGGACGCCCGATTGATATATCAGAAGATGATTTGCCATTTTGATAACGAGGTAGTTGCTACTTCGCGAATCAATGGAACGGTTGCACGGCCTTTATTGCGAAATAAAGAAGCTGTGTAATTGTAAAATTTTCAACGATAAGGAGGATACCTATCATGGCTTTCAAGCAAAGAGATAACGGCGGCGACGAGCGTCCAGAACGTAAGTTCAGCGGACGTAAAGGCGGACGCAACAAACGTCGTAAAGTGTGTTTCTTCACTGTAAACAAAATCACTAAAATTGACTATAAAGATGTAGATTTGCTGAAAAAGTTTATTAGCGAGCGCGGCAAAATCTTGCCACGTCGTGTGACTGGTACAAGCGCGAAGTACCAACGTGCGCTTACAATCGCAATTAAACGTTCACGTCAAATCGCATTGCTTCCTTACACGACTGAATAGGTCGATAAGCGAATATGTAACAAAACGGAGGAGCCTGTCACCAAGGGCTCTTTTTTGTTGTATGCTGATACGGATGCTTGAAGCTTGTTGAGAATTTTTCAATAGTTTTTTTTATTTGTTTTAAAGGTTGATTGGTACAAATAAAGGAGTGTATTTATAGAATCTTGTTAGCTGTAAGTGGCTTTAAATGTAATACAAAGAAAAGGTGCTTCGAGTTTAAAAACAACCAATAGGCTAAGGGTGGTTTTTTTATACCACTGATTTATGAAATTTAAGTTGGTCGAAATAACTATGGAACACGTAAAATTAATGCAGAACTTCGAAAGCAATCCTTGTATCTTTCATGTCTTAGGATTGGAAAAGTTATAAAGAAACATGTAGCAGACGAAAACACATTTGCTTAGGGGTAGGTTAGATAGCACCAGTGTATGTGAACAAGGAACGTTTACCGGCAAATGGCCATGCAAACGTTCCTTGTATTATGAATATAAAGTTTCTAATGCTTGTCGCTGCGCTGGCTTAATATTTAATATCGAGCGAATACTTTGGGCTTGCTGCTCAGCATCTTCAATGGTATTGGCTAAGCCTAGCTCAAGGAGCGTCCCGTATGCAACGGTCCCTGTACGGCCTTTGCCACCTCCACAATGAAAAGCCACCTTTTTGCCTTCTCTGTAGGATTCTACAACGGCTTTAATAGCTGTGTGAAGCAGCTGTTCTTGTGGTTCATTTGCCTCGTCTCCAAGAGGCATCTTGATCCACTGTAAGCCTGCTCCAGCAGCAGCACATTGCGCTGCCTCTTCGCGTAGATCGATAACCACTTCAACGCCTTCATGATCTACCATTGATTGTACGTCCCCGGCACCACCCATATAGATTCTACCCGGAATTAATTCATGATAAGCTTTATTCATTTTGAGTTCTCCTTGGACTTAAAATAATTGTTTTTTGAACGATTTAAACTCCACTTGAACGGGTGCAGAAGGAGGGGCACAGCATAATGAAAGATCACGTTGATCGCCAGCAGATTCAAATTCTGAATCTTCTTTGGTGTAAAAAATCTCCCAGGCATTACCGTCCGGATCGTACACCCATACTTTGTCTTGTACAGCATAGCAACAGGTTGTATTCATTTCGTCAATAAGAAGAAGATCTGCTTGTCTCAGGCGCTCCCCCATCGCGAGTACGTCTTCGGTGTTATCTACTTGAAAACCAAGGTGATTTAGAACACCTTGGTTTTCAAATGGTCGTACGTTTAGTGAAAAGTGTAGGGCTGGATTATCTAATTCAAATTTTGCGTAATTGTCCTTTACTTTCGTTGGTTCCACTCCGAAAAATTGACGGTAGAAGCCGAGAGACTTATCTAAGTCAGAGCAGTTCACGGCAACATGCATTCTTTTGATGTGGGACATGTTATTGTCCTTCTTTCACAAACTTCTCGATTCGTGCCTTAATGGAATCGCGAACATTTCGGAACTGGTCCATAATTTCTTCTTCTGTACCTGTTGCTTTAGCAGGATCTTCGAAGCCCCAATGCCACTTCACTACATTCGGATTGGAAATGACAGGGCAGTGTTCATCTGCATGACCGCAAAGGGTGATGACATAAGTAGCGCGATTCAAAATCTCAGGATTGATTACATTCGATGAGTTTTGACTAATATCTACGCCTGCTTCTTTCATTACTTGAACGGCTCTAGGGTTTAGTCCGTGTGCTTCGAGGCCTGCGCTTTTCACTTCGTATTGTTCACTACCTAAAGCATTAAGAAAGCCATCTGCCATTTGACTTCGGCAAGAGTTACCCGTACACAAGAAATAAACTAGTTTCTTTTCCATTTGTCATATCTCCTTTGAATTTCATTTAGTGAATGATGCTAAGCCATAAGTAAAGGCCAACTAATGTAACAAACAGAACAGGAAGCGTCAGTACAATTCCAACCTTAAAGTAATAGCCCCATGTAATTTTCACGCCTTTTTTGGACAGAACGTGAAGCCACAATAAGGTAGCTAAAGATCCTATTGGCGTAATTTTAGGGCCTAGATCAGAACCAATCACATTGGCATATATGAGTGCCTCACGTATTACACCATCGGTGTTCGTTCCCTGGATAGCCAAGGCATCGATCATAACCGTAGGCATATTGTTCATAATGGAAGAGAGGATGGCAGCGATAAAACCTGTACCAATCGTTGCGATAAATAAGCCTTGATCGGCTGTCCATTGAAACACTTTGCCAAGTTCATCTGTAAGACCAACATTACGGAGCCCATAAACCACGACATACATGCCGATGGAAAAGACAACAACTGACCATGGGGCTCCTTTGATGACAGCGCCTGTATGGATAGTTGGACTTCTGCGTGCTGCAAAGATAAAGATGATTGCTGCAATACCAGCTACGATCGATACAGGTATATGGACGAACTCACTTGCAAGGTAAGCAATGAGAAGTACAGCCAAAACAATCCAGGATAGCTTGAACATGCGAATATCTTTTATCGCTTCATGAGGCTGTTTTAGCTGGTTGAGATCATAGCTCTTAGGTATGCTTCTCTTGAAAAAAAGGAACAAAACCAGCAAACTTGCACCAACAGCAAAGAAATTCGGAATAATCATCCGACTTGCATACTCGGCAAATCCAATGTCAAAGAAATCAGAAGAGACGATGTTGACTAAGTTACTGACTACGAGCGGTAAGGAAGCCGTATCGGATATAAATCCGCTTGCCATAATAAATGGCAGAATCATACGATCATCAAATTTCAAGGCCCTGACCATAGCAAGTACAATCGGAGTAAGAATGAGTGCAGCACCATCATTTGCGAAAAATGCAGCAACAGCAGCGCCTAGCAATACGACGAAGGTGAACATGAGGTAACTGTTCCCTTTTGCAAAGCGTGCCATATGGAGTGCTGACCACTCAAAGAATCCGATTTCATCGAGAATGAGTGAGATCAGGATGACTGCGACAAAGGCTAAAGTAGCGTTCCAGACAATGCCGGTTACGTCCCATACGTCCTTAAAATCTACAACACCAAAGAGTAAGGCGAGTATTGCACCGCCAACGGCAGAATAACCGATATTCAGACCTTTAGGCTGCCAAATAACGAAAATCAAGGTGATAAGAAATATGACGGATGCGATAGCTAACATGATTCCTCCTAAAAGCATTATTCATAATATCTACTGTAGAAACATGGTCCTTAATTGCAGCAATCGGGACTTAGCTTCTTAAGTTCTTCTTTCATGGATGGGAGCACATTTAAGATGCCATGTAGATAAGGTTTATCCTCCGTGCTCAAAGAATAGTAGATCCATTGCGCGCGTCTTGTCTCATTAACCAAACCGCCAACTTTTAATTTTTTTAAATGCTGACTTATATTAGGTTGTGTCGTTTCAAGTATCGTTACGATATCGCATACGCACATTTCTTGCTCCTTGAGCAGTGCAAGGATAGTAAGACGAGTCTTGTCAGACAATAACTTCATTGTCTCGGCAAGATTGTCTATCGAATGAATCATGTAATCACTCCTTTAAAGCATTGTATTGTTTTAATAGGTCAAGAACGTTCTGTTTTATTTCATCTCTTGCTAAGCGAACATTTTCAATCTTAGGTGTGATTCCCAGTAGTGGATCTTGGATATTCCACAATACATTACGAGTGCCAAAAGGAACAACAGGGCACTTTTCTTTGATCTCCTCACATAGCTTTACAACAATGGTTGATGCAATAAAGGTCTTCATATCAATCTTTTTTGAGTGGTGGCTGTTCAAGTCAATACCAACCTCGTTCATGACAGAATGCGTTAGTAGATGTATTTCAGAGGGATGCAATCCAGCGCTGTTAATAATCACATCTTCTCTCGCCATACCTTTGGCATAAGCTTCAGCAATCTGACTTCGACAACGATTTTCACCACATAAAAAGTAAATACGAAGTGAGGGTTTCAAATAATATCACACCTTTCAATGTTTATTATACACAGTTGATTATATAAGTAAAGTGTTATATAAGTGTTAACGAATATGAAGAAAAGAGTCAAAATTTAACTTGTAAAATACAAGTAAATGATGTATAAATGAAACAGGGGGAATAAAAAATGAACAACCCACGAGAACTACTACAAATCCTAGCAAGGCAATTTGGCCTGTTGAACAAAAACTGTTGCCAGATCAGCGGTCTGGATATATCACTTATTCACAGTCATATCTTATATGAAATTGGTCGTCAGAGTTTGCCTTCCATGCAAAAGGTAGCAGAGACGCTTGGTGTGGATATTACGACCTTTAGTCGGCAGATTCAATCCTTAATTAAGATGAACTTAGTGAAGAAGAGTGCTTCTCCTGAAGATGGCAGAGTATATCTGTTATCCCTGACAACCGAAGGGAAGTTTGTGGCGGGCTCAATTGAAAAAATGATGAACGATTATTTAGACGAAGTTTTTTCCTTCATGAATGAATTTGAGAAGGATTCCGTCATCAGATCCTTACAATTACTAAACACAAGCATGCAAAAATCAAAAATGTGCTGCACACCTATGGGGTAATGCGAATTACTCCTTATCTTTTAATTTTATACTTGTAAAATGCAAATAATTTTAATGACTAAGGAGATATTATGAACGAAGTATATGATGTAATTGTTATTGGGGCAGGGCAAGCTGGTCTTGCTGCAGGTTATCATTTGAAGAAAAATGGACTTCATTATGCCATTTTAGAAGCAAATCCCGAACCAACTGGTTCTTGGCCACAATACTACGACAACCTGAGGTTATTTTCACCTGCGAGCTATTCCTCATTGCCAGGGATGCCATTCCCATTAAAAGCTGATATCTACCCGACAAGGGATGAAGTCATCTCCTATTTAAAAATGTATGCCAAGCACAATAGCTTTCCGATCCATTTTAATGTTCGGGTGGATCGAGTGAAAAAAAACGAGTTTTTCTACTTGCATACAACAGAGGGTGAGGTATACAGAACTAAAAACATCATTTGCGCTACAGGTTCATTTAATCAGCCATTCGTTCCAAAACTGGAGGGAGGTGAAGACTTTAAAGGGACAATCATTCATTCTTCTCAGTACCGGAAACCAGATGCCTACCGTAACCAGCGAGTTATCGTAGTGGGCAGAGGTAATTCAGCTGTGCAGATAGGCGCTGAGATCAGCGAAGGGGCTTCGCTTACTACTCTTGCAGTACTTCAGCCTGTTCAATTAGTACCTCAAAGATTTCTTGGGAAAGACGTTCATTTTTGGATGAAGATTATAGGGTACGATGCTTTTCCTTTTTGGCGGTTCGGAGTGACGGTAGGTAGTCCGGGCGGAGCCATTGATGTAGGTGGATTCAAAAATAAGTTAAGAGAGGGTCAACTTCAACAGAAAGGCATGTTTAGAAAGTTCTATTCGGAAGGGGTCATTTGGTCGGATGGAACGAAAGAAAAAGTGGACAGTATCATTTTTGCCACAGGCTTTAAACCCATTATTCCATATCTTCAAGGAGTTGAGGGAGCACTAGATGATCGAGGGTATGCCGTTCAAAAAGGAGGTTTAAGCAGCACGGTACCTGGATTATATTATCTAGGATTATCCGGTCAACGTTCCTTTGCTTCAGCAACAATTCGAGGTGTAGGTTCTGATGCTAAATATGTGGTAAAGCATCTTAAAGAAGGGGGCTTGGTTAGAGCCCTACGTATCAAACTGTAATCAAATTCGAGGAGGAGTTAAAATGAAAAATCAATTACCTGTAGCTATTATTGGAGGAGGGCCTGTGGCTTTGGCTGCGGCAGCTCAATTAATAAAAAGAAAAATTCCGTTTCTTTTGTTGGAGCAGGGAACATCGGTTGGAGCTTCTGTATTGGAATGGAGCCACATCCGAATGTTTTCTCCATGGGAATTCAACATCGATTCTGCGGCAGCAGAGCTTCTTGCTGAAACAGGATGGATAGCACCTCCTAAAGAGGAGTTGCCAACCGGAAAACAATTATTTGATCATTATTTGTATCCATTATCCGAACTCAGCAAATTAAAGCAGAGCATTAGAACGGAGGCGCGTGTTTTAGCCATTCACCGACAGGGTTTTGATAAAATGAAAACGACTGGTAGGGAGAATGTACCTTTTGAAGTCGTGTATGAAAGTAATAATATTGTCTATCGTGTGGAAGCTTCTGCCGTAATTGATGCTACAGGGACATGGAAATCACCAAATCCAATTGGAGCTAGCGGGGATTATGCAGCTCAAGAGGCCGATTACAGCTCACATATTCATTATGGTATTCCAGATATTAAAGGTGCACATGCAATTCGTTACATGGGTAAAACAGTAGCTGTCGTCGGTAGCGGACACTCAGCCATCCATGCGATTCTATTGCTGCATGAGCTGAAGCTCCAAAATTCTGCAACGACTATTCATTGGGTTTTAAGAAAACAATCCATTGAGGAGGCTTTTGGAGGCGGTGAGCTTGATGGACTGCCCGCTAGAGGAGAACTTGGATCACGTGCGGCAAAACTTGTGAAAGAAGGTTTAATTAATGTCCATACACCATTTTATATCAATGGTCTTGAACAAGAGGGTGAGAAGTTAAACCTAATTGGAACCGGTGCTTCGATTAATGGAGTGGATGAGGTTATTGCAGCTACGGGTGCAAGACCGAATTTCTCATTCATCAGAGAGCTTCGATATGCAGTGGATTCATCCATTGAATGCGTACCGAAGCTGGCAGATCTTATTGATCCTAACATTCATAGCTGTGGTACAGTCAGGCCGCATGGAGAAACAGAACTCAGTCAGCCGGAGCAAAATTTTTATATCGTAGGGGCTAAGAGCTACGGACGCGCACCTACATTTTTACTTGCGACGGGTTATGAACAAGTCAGAAGCGTTGTAGCAGCTTTAGCAGGAGACTTGGTATCGGCACGGGAAGTGAAGCTCCATTTGCCAGAAACGGGAGTTTGTAGTGTTTCCCGACCAAAGACGGCGTTAAAAGTTACAAGTTCTTCGTGCTGTGGACCGGTCGTTGGATGAGAATAAAATCAAATAAAATTATAAACACAGAGACAAAAGTTAAACTAGTTGCCGCTATAACGGCTGTTTGTCTGCTTGGAGATACGATGCTTTATGTAGTACTTCCTATCTTTGGTCAGTAATTTGGCATTCAGTCGTTATGGCAAGTGGGTGTATTGCTTTCTATGAATCGATTCGTTTGAATCCCAATTCACCCGCTTATTGGTTGGTTTAAGTATCAAATTAAAATGGGTAAAATCATCTCAATTGTACTCAAGGTAACGTCTACATTTTGTTATGGAAAGGAAAAATCTGCTTTGCTTTCTGTTATATCCGTATTATTTCATCATTCTTAAAGCAGA
Source organism: Paenibacillus sp. FSL H8-0548 (assembly GCF_038630985.1). Taxonomy (NCBI): domain Bacteria; kingdom Bacillati; phylum Bacillota; class Bacilli; order Caryophanales; family Paenibacillaceae; genus Paenibacillus; species Paenibacillus sp. FSL H8-0548. The sequence continues at coordinate 7,326,086 of NZ_CP152049.1, read as the reverse complement.
TAGGGGAACACACCTTTATAGTCTATAGCGTAATGTTGCTTTGACTATAATATGTGTTTACTCATCTCTCCCCTGGTTAGAGGGTTCTTTACTTTGAGTTTTGATTGATGCAAGGGTTGACCCTTTGGGCACCGTAATAAAATGAGCTTTGGAGATCCCTATTCGTTGGGACGTATAGATTCCGGTATGGCCGGCGAACAAATAGCTAACGATACAAGCAATGAACATAAAGATCGCACCGTTCGAGCCAAATAATTCAATTTCCATTAAAAAACAAGCTATGGGGGTGTTAGTTGCACCACAAAATACGGCAATAAAACCTAATGCGGCTAAAAATGGACCATACAAATGTAAGAAGCCGGCCAAAGCGTTGCCTAATGTTGCCCCGATTGCAAATAAAGGAGTCACCTCTCCACCTTGAAAACCAGCTCCCAATGTTAGCGAAGTAAAGATTAATTTCCACAGGAAAGCAAAAGGAGAAACATCTTCTTCGAATGAGTCTTGAATGAGAGGGACCCCTAGTCCTAAATAAACGCGTGTTCCTAGCATGTTCTTTAGTTTAATGCAATGAGAACAATTAATAACAAGAAAGAAAGATTTAATACGATTAATCCAACTAGAACAACATAAACAATGGACTTGGTCGGCCTAAAGGTTCCTTGGTTTATCTCCTTCTGTGTCCTTAAATAGTTCTTAGTGGCAATAATAAGGATTAGGCAAGCAAGTAAGATTGATCCGATACCTATGGATACCGCAGTCATGTTCTCCCATCGTACACTTAAATATTCCCTGAAAATAACTCCTGCAGCTAAGAACCCTAGTCCAACAACCGTAATGGCGGTTCTCACCCAAGCGAGGTAGGTTCGTTCATTCGCCAAGTGCTGTTGCGTATATTGAAATTCATTCACTGTATCTTTCTCCATAATCCACCGTTTATTATTTTTTGTAATGACCTCTAATTTAGATTATCGGTCATTAGGTATTTCAGTTTCGGATCGTATACTTGATGTACGCTAATTTGGCATGACAACTATACGCTAATTTCAATCTGCTGTGGTGATACCTGCATTTTCAGTTTTCTAAATATCGGTATAATGTAGTTTTGCTAATTCCTGTTTCTTCCTTAATTTGAGCAAGACTAAATTTTTGGCTTTGATACATAATAATAGCACGTTTCACGTTATCATCCGCTTTACGGGGACGACCAGGCTTCATCCCCTTTTTTTTAGCCTCATACAATCCTTTTTTAGTGTACTCACTAATGATGTCGCTTTGAAAATTAAGCAAATAATTTACGCTGTCTTGAAATGAGTAATTAGATGCAGATGAATGATTTGTATTTATTCCTTCGCCAACGGAATAAAGATAAGCTTGTTTTTCATTTAATTGATTTAATAATTCTGCAAGATGCCGCGTGGAATCGGCAAATGAGGAAAGCTTCGAAACGGCGATTGTATCTCCTGTTTGAAGCTGATTTATCATTGTTTCTAACATTACTCTTTTTTTAGGAGACGAATGTTCTTCAGTGAAGTAATGATCACATTTTAAGTCATTCAAAATCTCAAACTGGATTTTACAACTTAAATCATCTTGATAAGGTCTCATATAGCCAATTAACATAAGATGTTCTCCTAACTGCCAAAGCCATTTTTATATCATACTTTTAAACGGACTAAAAAGGTTCCTTTTTGGTCTCTTTGATGGTAAAATGAATTTGCCTAATATGGAACCAGACTTTTATGAGAGTTAAAAGTCACAATAAAAAAATAAGGAGTGAAAGTAAACGTGATTGAAAGAATTAAAAGGGAATGGTTCTCCAACATAAAGGGCGATGTGCTTGCCGGAATTGTTGTAGCCTTGGCACTCATTCCTGAAGCGATTGCCTTTTCAATTATTGCCGGTGTCGATCCCATGGTTGGTCTATATGCCTCTTTTAGTATCGCAGTTATTATAGCATTTGTAGGCGGGCGTCCAGGTATGATTTCTGCCGCTACTGGTGCAATGGCTCTACTCATGGTCCCACTAGTTAAAGAACATGGATTACAATATTTATTGGCCGCAACTATACTCACTGGAATCATACAGCTTATTTTTGGGATATTCAAGATTGCAAAGGTAATGAAGTTTATACCACGAGCGGTTATGATCGGATTTGTTAACGCACTCGCAATTCTGATATTTATGGCGCAGGTTCCTCATTTTGTAGGGATATCAACTTTGACATATGTATTTGTCGCTATTACTTTGTTTATTGTATATGTATTGCCTCGATTTTTCAAAGCCATACCATCTCCTCTGATCGCTATCGTTGCCCTTACAGCGGTAGTTATCTGGGGAGACTTAAATTTAGGTACGGTTGGGGATTTGGGGGAAATCACTCAATCTCTGCCTTCCTTCTTCATTCCGGACATTCCGTTTAACCTTGAGACGTTACAAATCATCTTTCCTTATTCAATTGCTTTAGCGATTGTCGGATTATTAGAAACGTTGCTTACATCCTCTATCGTTGATGATATGTCAGGAACAGAAAGCAATAAGAACAGAGAATCCAGAGGACAAGGTATCGCGAATATTATCACGGGCTTCTTTGGTGGCATGGCTGGATGTGCCATGATCGGGCAGTCAGTGATCAACGTCAAATCTGGAGGCCGCGGCAGATTATCCACTTTGGTTGCAGGACTGTTCTTAATATTCCTGATTCTTGTATTGGGCGGATTAGTTGTACAAATACCGATGCCTGTTTTAGTTGGGATTATGATCATGGTATCCATTGGCACGTTTGATTGGTCGTCATTTTCATACTTGCGTAAAGCCCCTAAGACAGACGCCATTGTTATGTTGACTACTGTAATTATAGTTGTCGCAACGCATGACCTCTCCAAAGGAGTTATAGCTGGTGTCATTCTCGCGGCTGTCTTCTTTGTAGCGAAAATCTCAAAGCTAGAGGTTCGACAACGACAGGCCAATAAAGAGGTAATATTTGATGTAACGGGTCAATTGTTTTTTGCCTCTGTAGAAGGATTTATAAAAGCCTTTAACTTTAATGTTACTGATACGAATATTGTTATTGATTTCTCCAATGCACATATCTGGGACGATTCCGGCGTAGGCGCAGTAGATAAAGTAGTTATCAAATATCGTGAAAACAATAATCATGTCACGATTAAAGGACTAAATGCATCAAGTAAAAAAATTATAGATAAATTAGCGGTATACCACGACGCAAATGCACAATTAAAAGCACACTAATGAAGGGGAGAGATGAGGATGTATCAACGTATCTTATTAGCTGCTGATGGATCGAAAAACTCTATTCGGGCAGCCCAGGAAGCTGCGAATATTGCATCATTAATTCCAGATTCCATCGTTGAAATCCTATTCGTGGCGGACATGTCTAAAATAAAAAGTGAAGTTCTTCATTCTCAAAACCATGAAGAATTAGAGTTGAAACGAAATCAAAAGTTGATTCCTGTTAAAGAACTGCTTTCCGCTAAAAATGTGAATCATCAAATGAAGATCATTACCGGCGACCCAGGTCCGGTAATTGTAGAATATGCAAATAATGAAAAAGTGGATTTGGTCATTATAGGTAGCCGAGGGCTAAATGCTTTGCAAGAATTTGTTATGGGTAGCGTCAGTCATAAAGTTGTTAAGAGAGTACAGTGTCCAGTTATCGTTGTTAAATAATTATAGAAGTAGATCATCAGCACTCCTATTATTTTTCACAGGGGTGCTGATTTTTTTTGCAAACTGCATTGTCTCCAGTATAAATGTCACTTTTAGACATGCAAAGGATCATCTTTAATAAAGTGAATATTCATGACTAGGCTGCAAGCAAGCCTTTTTTGTATTTGTGTATAACAGTGTCATACATTTCTGACCATATTATATTCGCTTGCATGAGGTGGACTATACGGCCTCGGCTAGCTGGTAGTAAATCTATGTGATTTGCGGTGATTCGTATATCATTCGGCTAACATGATGGGTTTTTCGGATCGTATCTAGCAACGTCCGATTTCTACATTTCAATTGCTTTCGAGTCGCTTCACATAAGCATAATAGCCGATTCGAGAGACATGGAGAGCCTGGCACATCTTTACAATCCGCAATCAGTTTATTACTTATGTAGCTTACGTATTTCCTCATCATCTGCTTTAAGATTTCGATTTCCGCTGTCAGGTAGTGATGATTCACCGTCTTGTTTATACAACTTTAACCAGTTATTAACCGTCGTATTGTGCACGCTTAGTTCCTTGGTCGTTTCAGAAGCGGGTAATTCTTCAGTCAAAATACGTACGACCACCTGGTCCTTAAATGCCTTGCGAATTTCTTCCGTTGCTCCGTATAAACCCTCCATAATTTATTTTAGAGGCTTCTTCCTGTCCATCTATTCAGAGCAAGGTCATTATCAAATTCTAGCATATTTTGTCGTTTGTTATAAGTTAGCGGGCTCGTGATGATTAGCATTGCCGAGAACTATTAGGTGTCTATCAAAAGAAAAGAACGTAAAAAAGATATTTTTGGGAGGTTGTTTTTCGTTGCAGTTGCCCTTTTACCCATACAAAACCGACATTAAAATTAATGATCTGTCCTTGAACAATCTTTCTTTCATGATTTGCTCCTTTGATGAATGATATGAAAAGACTAATGATCGAGAGCTCATTAACCTATATAACTTGATTAAGTCGAAATTCAGATTCGATTGTTTGATCTATTTTGCCTTAAATGGGCTTTATAGATTCAATGAAAAAGAAGGAATGAATATTTATAATAAAAACTAATAATAATCACGTATATGAGATGTTTTGGGATTTGAATATTTTCAGTTTTCATGACGATATATGTCAGTGGAAAAATGATTATATAGCTTGATTATTAGCTTAATTACTATGCGAGTGGAGAGGGGGGGATGAGAAAGTTTCGTTCTTTCGTGTGAGATTTAAATTTATAAATAAATCTTATATAACATACATAGAGCAATAATCAAACTGTCCAATCGTGTATGATTATCGAGGATGTGGAAGGAATTAGGCGTTCTTGTTGAGTGAGTATCCCCCTGCCAACGAGAATGGTAAATATACGGAATTATCACGCAATTCGGGAAATGACCTGCCAGGGAATAGATGTTAGCCTTATTAGGTGTTCAAAAATAAATGTAGAGGATGTGGAAAAGTTTGTGGAAATATTTGTCTATTTTATTTACGATGTCTATGCTGTTGTTAGCGGCTTGTGGAAGCAATAACGAGGGGGCAACGGATACGCTGGCTCAAGCACAGCAGCAGGGGTACATAACTGTAGGCTTCGCGAATGAGAAGCCGTATGCCTACAAAAACGAAAGCGGCGAATTAACGGGGGAAGCAGTTGAGATTGCTCGAATAATTTTGAAACGGTTGGAGATCGATGAACTGAGGGGAGAATTGACGGAGTTTACTTCGTTGATTGCTGGCCTGCAAGCCAAACGATTTGACTTGATTACTGCTGGAATGTTCATTAAAGAGGATCGCTGCGAGGCTGTATTGTTTGCTGATCCGGAATACAGTATCGGGGAAGGACTCGCTGTGAAAACTGGCAATCCGCTAGGGCTTATTAGCTACCGATCCATTGCTGAGCATGCCGATGCTAAGGTTGCGGTCATGGCCGGAGCAGTCGAGGTGGATTATTTGAAGGCTTCCGGAATACCGGAAAATCGCATGCTTATCGTACCGGACCAAGATGCAGCGATTAGTGCCCTACAATCGGGACGTGCCGATGCGATGACAATGACAGGTCCTGCGTTGCAATCCCGTTTGGAAGCAGCGAACGACAACATGTTGGAACGAGTTATGGATTTTGAGCAGCCTACTGTGGATGGCGAGAGCATTCGCGGTTATGGTGCAACCGCTTTTCGCTTTGGGGACGAAGCATTCCAAGCCGCATACAATGCTGAGCTTAATAAAATGAAAGAATCCGGTGAGCTGCTGGAAATATTAAGCCAATTCGGTTTCACGGAACAAGAGCTTCCACAGGATACTACTGCTGCTCAGCTCTGTAAATCTTGAGATGAACGCGCCATGGTTGGAATGGCTTCCTTTATTGCTTGACGGAACGCTAATTACTCTGCAGGTAGCCGCGTTGTCGTCAATCGTATCGTTAATTCTCGCGGCGGCGGCTGGACTTGCATGCTCGTCCCGTCACACCATCATTAGAGGCGTAGCTAACGTGTACGTTGAAGTATTTAGGGCTTGTTCGTTACTCGTTCTATTGTTTTGGGTCTATTTTGCACTACCGTTTCTTGATATTGAGCTTTCTAAGTTAACAGCGGCCGTGCTTGCGATCGGTTTGAATATTGGCGCATATGGATCGGAGATCGTTAGAAGCTCGATTGCAGCCGTGCCAAAGGGACAGTACGAAGCCGGAGTAGCGCTGAATTTATCAGGAAGCATGCGTATGTTTCGAATTATTTTGCCTCAAGCTGTTACGAGGATGGTGCCGCCGTTCGCAAATTTGATGATTGAATTGTTAAAGGCGACTTCACTTGTCTATTTTATAACACTGTCGGATCTTACGTTTGAAGCCATGATCATTCGGAATAATTACTATACCTGGACGCCACAAATATTCGGTTTGCTTTTACTCATCTATTTTGTATTATCCGCGTTTATTTCCTTTTCGGCCCGCTTGCTTGAACGCAAGCTTACGGTTTGGAGGTGAAACGTGAATTGTGGAAATGGGATTATGTCATTGAATTGCTTCCGAAGCTGTTAAATGCCTTTTTGGTTACACTGGGCGCTACGCTACTGGGGTTCTTAATTTCAATTTTAATCGGTTTAGTTTTTGCACTTGCTGGACGTTCGGCTTATAGACCGATTAGATGGACCATTCGCTCCATTGTTGAATTTATCCGAAGCACGCCGCTGCTCGTTCAAGTTTTCTTTCTTTATTACAGCGTACCGATGCTGACGGGACTCGCGATGTCTGCATTTGTAACAGGTGTTTTCGCTTTAGGACTTCATTATGGAACTTATATGTCCGAGGTATTTCGTTCCGGCATCGATGCTGTACCGCGCGGACAATGGGAAGCATCAACAGCCCTCCATTTATCAAAGCGCAAGACGTGGCTGTCCGTTATATTGCCGCAAGCGCTGCCTCCCATCATCCCAATGATGGGCAACTATTTGATTGTTATATTTAAAGAGACGCCAACCTTGTCAGCCATCACGCTTGTAGAACTGCTGCTGACCGCAAAAAGCGAGGCATCTGTCTCCTACCGCGTATTTGAACCATATACTGTTGTCGGTCTGTTGTTTTTAATCGTTAGTTTGATCTTTTCATACGGTATACGCCAGCTGGAAAAACGAATGCTTCGGCACGAGCATCCAGGGGGAGGAGAAAAACGATGAACGCACAGCTAGAAAGAAGCATCATGCCCGAAGAGGAAAAATCACCTGGAGATGGTCGATTGATCGAATTAACAAGAACTTCGCAAACGAATCCAATGGTTCGTTATCAGTCCATACAGAAAAGTTTCGGGGATCTGCAAGTTATTAAAGGAATTGACTTGGATATATTTCCGGGAGAAAAAATTGCGCTTATTGGACCTAGCGGTTCCGGCAAGACAACGCTTGGCAGGATGCTGATGACGCTAGAGGAGCCATCTTCAGGGACGATTACAATTGAAGATGAACCATTATGGCAAATGGAACTAAAGGGGAAGCTGGTTCGGGCCAATGAAAAGCACCTGCGAAAAATGCGCGGCAAAGTAGGGATGGTCTTTCAGCATTTCAACTTATTCCCTCATTTGACGGTGTTGTGTAATGTGACGATGGCTCCCAGATCTGTACTTGGATTATCAAAGGAAGAGGCTGAGGATCGGGCTGTTATGATGCTTCGCAAGGTCGGATTGGAACAGAAGCTGCATGTATATCCATCTCAGCTCTCCGGTGGGCAAAAGCAACGTGTGGCGATTGCGAGGGCGCTGGTCATGCAGCCGAAGGTGATGGTATTCGACGAGGTAACCTCTGCCCTAGATCCTGAGCTTGTTGGCGAAGTGTTGTCCGTCATCAAAGAAATCGCTCTAGAGGGCCAGATGGCAATGATGCTTATAACGCATGAAATGGAGTTTGCCCGCGAGGTAGCGGATCGTGTTATTTTCGGGGCGGAAGGTCTTATTGTTGAGCAAGGGACTCCGGAAGAACTGTTTAGAAACCCGAAAAGTGAACGTCTGCAAGCATTTTTACAGCGGTTTCTTTAGAAAAGTACATCAGGGCATTTAAACAAAGGGAGGTGAGAAGTTTGAAGCATAATGAAACTGAATGCTTTAGTCTGCGCGCTCCTGACACCAGTGACGGTTCAGTTGTATGGCAGCTCATTAGGGATGCGGGCTCGCTTGATTTAAATTCTCCGTACAGCTATATCATGCTTTGCGATATATTTCGAGATACGTGTGCGGTTGCTTGTAGCGGGACGGATATTCAAGGTTTTATGTCCGGTTACCGGTGTCCTGATAAGGAGGATACGTTGTTCGTTTGGCAGGTAGCCGTAAGCGAGAAATTCAGAGGACGAGGCATTGCGAAGGCAATGCTGCAAGAGCTATTGAACCGTAAGGGAAATGAACATATACGGTACGTCGAAGCAACCATCGCACCTGAAAATATTCCCTCCAGAAGGCTATTTACGGGTCTTGCAGCAGAACACGGAACGGAATGCAAAGTAGCCGAGCACTACGGCAAGCACCTATTCCCAGTAGGGATGAACCATGAGCCAGAGCTGTTGTTTCGTATCGGTCCGCTTCGTAAGCGTAGCCATCATTAATTGATTATACAAGAGAAATAAGGAGGGTATAAGATGAATCAAATGCAGCAGCAAACAGATAAAATGAGTGTATTTGAACAAATGGAGTCGGAGGTTCGCAGCTATTGCCGCAGCTTCCGAACGGTATTTACGAAGGCGAGCAATGCGAAAATGTGGGATGTTAACGGGAAGTGCTATATTGACTTTTTTGCCGGTGCAGGCGCATTGAATTATGGGCATAACGATTCCAATATACGGACGAAGCTGATCGATTACTTGCTGGAGGATGGGATAGCCCATAGCCTAGATATGGCTACAAAGGCAAAAGAAACATTCTTGTTAACATTTAATGAGGTAATCTTGCAACCGAGAGGACTGAATTATAAGGTAATGTTTCCTGGTCCTACCGGAACCAATACGGTGGAGAGCGCATTGAAAACGGCACGTAAAGTGACGGGACGAACGAACGTCATATGCTTTACGAACGCATTTCACGGCATGACACAGGGTTCTTTGTCAGCGACAGGAAATCGTTTCAAGAGAGCAGGGGCTGGATTACACCTTGGGGGTACGACCTTCATGCCTTACGACGGTTACTTTGGTGAATCAATGGATACGTCCTTTATGCTGGAGAAGCTTCTGGATGACCCAGGAAGCGGTATTGATCTTCCAGCAGCGGTTATTTTGGAAACATTGCAGGGCGAAGGAGGACTAAACAGCGCTTCCTCTGAATGGCTACGCAAGGTCGAGCAGATTTGCCGCAAGCATAAAATGCTGCTTATCGTTGACGACGTGCAAATGGGCTGTGGACGCACAGGAACGTTTTTTAGTTTTGAGGATTCAGGCATTAATCCGGATATCGTTTGCTTGTCGAAATCAATTGGCGGTTATGGACTTCCTCTCGCATTGACGCTCATCAAGCCGGAGTATGACATTTGGAGCCCGGGCGAGCATAATGGTACATTCCGTGGCAATAATCTTGGCTTTGTAGCAGCTACAGAGGCACTCCAATATTGGAAGTCCAATGAATTCCAAAAGGATATCAAGCGCAAGTCCGACGTCATACTTGCTTGTTTGAAACGTCTGGCGATGGACTACCCAGATTGGATTAGCGAAGTTAAAGGTAAGGGATTTATAGTAGGGATGGCCTTCCGACAACCAAAGCTAGCGGCGAGACTGTGTGCAGAAGCGTTTGATAATGGTTTAATTATGGAAACCTCAGGACCTTACGATGAGGTGGCAAAGCTCATGCCTCCGCTTACAATTGAGGACGCCGTTTTGAAGCAGGGACTTACGATTATGGAGCAAGCTTTGAAGCAAGTTATAGATACCGAAAATAAAGCAGTAAAGAATACGGCAGTCGCTAAGATTAAGATAAATGCATAAATAAATGAAAGATATATGAATCAATTTCATAATGCATAGTTAAAGAATCGTAGACTAACCGAATGTGAGCATTTTCGTTTTTTAAATTATGCTGCTACTTCTTGTAATTGGCGACTTAGACGATCGCATGCTAACTTTGTGCAATTATAAACCAGCGTTACCAAGTTAAAATGTGCTTTCGCTTTTTGACCTGTTCGATGTCTTACATTGTTCAACTGGAAGAATTCCTTTAGGTAAGCATTCACTCTTTCGACTGCAGATCGTTTTTTAGCGATTTCTTTCCAAAGTTTCGAGCCTCGAGCCGGAGCACTATACTTTCTAAGATCAATTGTGATCTTCATCTTGTAAACCTTCTGGCAAAGTGAATCATGCGTTAATGGACAGCTCTCACATTCTTTCGGTCGTACGTATTTGAGCGTTTCATATTTCGAGTCGTAGCTGTCGTAACGATACGAATGCTCTCTCACACAGGTAGGGGCGAAGTGTTCGTCAAACCCGACAAGTTCGGGTTCTCGCCGACGGTTATAAGCGATAACGGCATGAGCCTTCGCTTCTCGCACTTGCTTATATATGGGCTCATAATCGTAACCTGCATCCATCGCTGCATAGTTGAAATGGAAATTTGGATGCTGCAAAGCAATCCCTTTTAGGAGCGGAATCGCGGCTTTACCATCATTCAAGTTCCCAGAAGAGAGCATGGCTCCAAGGATATATTGACTCTTGGTTCCGACTGCAAGATGACCTTTATAGCCATACCAAAAGACGTTTTTCCCATCACTATTTTTCTTGATTCCCCACTGCGGGTGAAGAGGCATTTCATCCCTTAGAACATGGAACGTCTCGCTGAGTTGTGCAGCGATTTCTTTCTCGAAGATTGGCTTTTGTTTCTCTTCTTCTTGTTTTTGTTCGAGCCAAGCTTCACGTTCGGCTTTTGATTTTCGACCACGCTTTTTAGGTTTGGGTTTTTCCTTTTCTTGCTTTGCAGGCGCTTGATCCCGAGCCTCGATATGAGTTGCATCTATGGCAACGGTATCGTCCGTAATGAATGATTCTGCCATGGCTTGCTTTAACAACTGGTCTTGCATTTCTTCTAGCGCATAGCTTTGGCTCATCTTGCGCACCAGCCTGGAATAGGAAGATGCAGAAGGAATGGCTTCTGAAAGCATAAAGCCACAATCCAAGCGGAATAGGATGTCATGCTGAAGACGCTTTATTAAATCTTTGATCGTAGGAATACGTTCAACGATTCTAACGATTAAGGAATAGACCATCGCCCTGTAATTCACTTCAACGGGAGCGCCATAAAGAGATGTTTTTCTGACCAAGCGCAAGATAGGCGTAATATCGATGGTAGAGAAAATCTCAAGGAAACGATCTTTTTGTTCCATTTCATAAAGCTCTTGCAGGGTAAATAAGCTCTCGTGTCGTATATATGGCATAGGGAGTTCTCCTCGTCTCTTTCGGTATGGTGTGGTTACTTTACCTATTCGAGATTTGGGGAGGTACTCCTTTTTCTATGCCTTAAGAAGCTAGTCCTAGCAAGGCTTTATTATTATGAAATTGATTCATATATGTACAAAATAGGAAGGTGATAGAGTATGATCGTAAAACATTTGGTTGATGTTATTCGTACAAAGGACGATATCGATACACCGACATGGAATTCGCGGCGTTTGCTGCTCAAAAAGGATGGAATGGGATTCTCGATGCACGATACGCTGATTAAAGCCGGAACTGAAACGCTTATTTGGTACCGTAACCATGTGGAAGCCGTGTATTGCATCGAAGGTGAAGGAGAAATAGAGGTCGTCGGTGGTGTTATTTATCCGATCGAGGCAGGAACACTGTACGCATTGGACGGTAATGAGAAGCATTTGCTGCGGGCAAAGAGCCAAATGCGAATGGTATGTGTGTTTAATCCACCGCTTACGGGCAATGAAGTGCACGATGCGGACGGTGTTTATCCTTTAGTTGAAATCCAAAAGACCCAATAAATATATTAGGGAGTGAAGGTTATGAATCCTATTTTGAAATCAGACCAGTTAGAGAAACAATTGTTAGCGGATAAGTATCCATCCAGAGTAACTGATGTACCCGTTATAATGAAACGTGAAGACCCGGTGATTTATTCTGAATGGACGGAGCAAAGTCCTTTGACCACGGAGCAATTGGATTTCTACGAACAAAACGGTTTTTTGGTTCTAGATCAATTCTTCTCAGCGGAGGAAATTACTGAATGGCGGTCGGAATTGAAAAAGCTTGGTGACATTTATCGTAAGGAAGAGGCGGAGCACGTAATTTTAGAGCCGGAAAGTAGAGAAGTACGTTCAATCTTCGCCATTCATGATCATAATGAATGTTTCAAAAAGCTGGCCGAGCATCCGCGACTCGTAAAAATAGCAAACTACTTACTAGGGTCGGACATTTATGTTCACCAATCACGCATTAATTTCAAGCCGGGCTTTACGGGCAAAGAGTTTTATTGGCATTCGGATTTCGAGACATGGCATGTGGAAGATGGAATGCCGGCAATGCGGGCGTTCAGCTGTTCTATAGCGCTAGAGGATAACTATCATCATAATGGACCGTTAATGGTTATTCCCGGTTCACATAAGAAATTTATATCTTGTATCGGTAAGACGCCGGACAATCATTTTAAGCAATCGCTTCGCCGGCAGGAATACGGAGTTCCAGATCCGGATAGTCTGGAAATGCTGCGCAAGGAAGGTGGCATTCATACGGCATTAGGCTCTGCGGGCTCTATTATCTTGTTCGATTGCAATACGATGCATGGTTCGAACAGCAACATTACACCGGATCCGCGCAGTAATGTATTCCTTGTGTACAACAGCAAGGAAAATAAGCTTCAAAAGCCGTATTCCGGACAAAGTCCGCGACCGTTATACATCGCAGCGCGTGAATAAGTAATGAGCCCGTTATTGCTTATTAGTTCAATTGCTATTATTAATATAACCTACGTATCGTTGTTTACGCTGCGCCTAATATTTCTAATAAAAGGGAGAAGAGGCGCAGCCTCTCTCCTTGCAATGGTTGAAGTGTTCATTTATTTAGCCGGGTTGAATCTTGTTCTACAAAATCTTTCCAATCCTATTAATATGGTAGCCTACTGCCTTGGCTTCGGAGCAGGCGTCTATCTGGGGAGCCGAATCGAAGAGTATATGGCGCTAGGCTATTCCGTCGTGCAGGTCATCGCCGATTCCGTAGAGACTACGCTGCCGGACAAGCTAAGAAGTTACGGGTATGGCGTGACGTCTTGGCTAGCAGACGGCAAGGATGGCAAGCGGCTCGTAATGCAAGTGCTCGTCAAGCGAAGTAATGAGAAGCGACTCATGGATAGTATTGCAGCAGATGCTCCGCGTGCGTTCGTGATTTCTCACGAGCCAAGACATTTTAAAGGCGGATTTTGGACGAAAATGATTGAAAGGTAGCTAGGTCATGCTTTCTTCTTGGCTATGATAAATTTTAATGTTGATATTTGGCCGTAAGAAAACCGCCTTTGTGAAAAGGCGGTTTATTGTGGTATCCTTCCCAATAGATCAATTGGTTGGGGATATAAATTGGAAGACACCAATCAAGACCAGTAAAACCACAAGAACAATTATAAAAGTTAAGCTAAACCTCAATTTGGTTGCAACACCATTAAAGCGGTCCTTCCTTTTTTTCAAGCGCTCGTTATGAGTGGTGAGTTGAGCGAGAATCAAAAGGAGAAGATTGTTTGAGCTCAGGAATGCACAGGCTAATCTATTCTCTTCATGAATGATCCCAGCATGCTTTTGAAAAATAGAAGATGTAACACAAGGCCAATTCCAAAAGCTCCTAATGAAAGCAATGATTCTCCTGATACGGCTAAAATATAGCTTTTTGCAGGCCAATATGTCGGAATCCAAATCCCCAAATACGACCAGGGAAACGGTGTGAAGGCAGCTATAATAGGTCCTGCAAAGAGCAAGCCGCTTATTTTGGATAAGGCTAAGCCTTCTACCTTATTGGCGGCATAGGCTGCTAAAAATAAAGCCAGGCAGGGAGCCTCTATTGTGAGCAGAAGTACAGAATAGAGGCTCTCTATTCGTATCGAGGTAATGCCGGAGCATATAAAAAACAAGCTGGATAAACCAAATGTCAAAAGGCAAGGCCAAAATAGTCGGTATGCAAAATAGCCTCTTCGGGTAAGAGGAGTAACAGCATAATAGGAAATCATGTTTTCATCGCGTTCATCCAGCATGAGCAATCCGGCGAACGTACCTGAAAGAAGCGGTATTGTAAGCAGGAGAAAGGTTGCAATAAAATCAGAATATAGGAATATCGAAAATGCATATTGTTGTTCGATCCAAGACGAAAGGGGCGGGACGATGAAACGTGCAAAAACAATAACGGCTATTGGCCCTAACAAGCTGGCCATTAGCAGTGGATCATTCCAAATTTGCCGGGCATCATTTCTCATCAGCGCCTTCAGCTTTTTAATCATCCTTCTCCGCTCCCCATGTTTAGTAAGATGTTCTGATTGAAGGAATACTGCGCCCAGAAAAAAACAACAGCATTGCCAATGGATAAAATGATAACTCCATAAATAGCCTCACCAACCGCTATTTGCTGAAGCATCGATTTTAGAAGCAGCAGAGAGCCCTCTGTTGGGAAGATTAAATACATAAACCTGGGTCCTATATCAAAAAAATCAAGCAAAGGTAATGCAAACGGCAGTGCATATAGCTGTGAAAGGAGAATAAAGCCGTTAATGGATTGGGAACGGACAACTACGCCGATAGAAAGCAACGTGAAAAAACTTGAAGTCAGCATGACGGCAAATGTAAATAAAAAGGGGGAAGAAGGCATACCTAGAGCAAAAATATGAATAACCCATGCCGAGAGGACCGAGATAATTGATAATGAGATCGATTTAGCGATCAGGTATTCCCTTAAACGAATCGGCGTTACAAACAGACTGTCATGTATGCCCTGATCCTTCTCCAGCAATACAATGCCTCCCGCTAGGATTAGTCCGAGCGCGCTCGGGTCAGAGAAGGTAAGCAGGAGTGCGGCCGTTTCTTTGTAATGCACAGGAATAGAGTGGAGTAGAATAAGATAGATTGTACAAACCAATAGATAGACGAAATAAAACCCATGCCGCCACTGGAAGCGAATATCGTATAATATCGTCATCAGCATTCTCATTGTAAGAGTCTCCCTGTTATATCGATGAATATTTGCTCAAGCGATGCTTCCAATGAATGTATGGTTTCGATCTGTTCGTTGCGGAGAAGATTTAGAAAGGATGGATCATCAGCCAACCCAATCATTGAAAAATGTGCACTTAAACGTTCTTGCTCCTTTAAATAGTCAACTCGAATTTGTTTCTGTCCAAAGCGCAGCTTTAGTTCACGGGGGGAATCAATGAGCTTGATATGACCGTCGACGATGAAAGCGACACGATCGCAAAGCTCCTCTGCGGCCACCATGTTATGCGTTGTAATAACGATGGTTGTACCGGATGCTTTTTTCTCTATTATTATATCCTTCATTCGTTTGGCATTTACGGGATCAAGACCGGAAGTAGGCTCATCAAGAAATAAGACACTAGGACGATGAAGCAAGGAACGGCAAAAATTAAGCCTCATTTTCATTCCTTTAGAAAGCTGTGACACCTTCATATGGGCTGCCTCCTCAAGTCCAACCAGCTCCAGTAGTCGCATAGGTTCCTCTGTAGCGCCGGCATATAAGGAGCGGAAGACATTTAAATTCTCAAGAGCTGTAAATTTGCTGTAGAAGTTTGGAAATTCAAATGCAACACCAATGCGTTCATAGTAATCTGGGGTAGTATTCTTTATTTCATTTCCAAGAACCTGTACACTGCCCGTGTAATTTTTGAGGGCACCAATAAGTATTTTTTGGGTAGTGCTCTTTCCAGCGCCTGATGGTCCTAAAAACCCGAACACTTCCCCTTCTGCAATAGAAAAACTTAAATCATTTAGAACTGTATTTGTTGATGCTGGGTACGCATATTTCAGATGGTTGACATTAATAATCACTGAGTTTCCCCCTTAGTCTCTTTTAGCGACCATGCCTTCTGAGATCAAGTCCAGTAAAAATGAAAGGGTGTCGTTATAAATATCCGTTCCGATCTCCGGCTTATGTAAAGTAAGTAGTACCAAAGATCTAATCAAACTGACAATTAGTTCAGGACGCGTGTGTACTAGAATTCCAGCTGCTTGCCAAGAATGAATAACGGGCATTAGCGCATCGGTATCCTCTGAAAAATTACGCTTTAGTAGTTCCGGGGGGAGCTTTCGGACAAGCTGAGCAAACTCACCATCCAAATACATCTGACGGATTAAGGGGTTTTCGTCTAATAAACGTAATGCCTCAAGCAGAAATTGTTTAATATCTTCTTTTGTTACCGTTGATATCTCCTTTACCGTGGCAAGGATCTGATTGCGTATTGCAGCTTCTTCCTCAAGCAGGATGTGATAGAGGAGCTCTTCTTTAGAACCGTAGAACATATAGAAGGAGCCTTGCGCAATTCCGGAGGCTTTGGTTAGGTCCTCTACACTCGTTTTTTTTAGACCAACTGACTCGAAGCGTCGTTTGCCTTCCTCAAATAGTTTTTTTCGTATCCATTGTTTTTCATTTTCATTGAATTTTTTAGGCATAAAGGATTAGTCCTTTCATTTAATGACTTTGTGAATAATTTTATTTTAAATTCATAATAATTGTTTGAAAAGGTAAGTGTCAAGAGTGCAGGTGTGTTCTATATTCCAAACCATTTTTGCAGAAAATATTCGGGATATCGATGTGTACCGCCTTTTTACCAAGATTACTCCTAAGTTCGGAAATATCTCTGTACCTTATTCGATGTTGAAAAATAATGGGACATGCGATAAAAACATATTTAGAAAGTCTTGATTAGCTCCACCTTTATCCTTTATTGGGTGAACGTCTTGCAGCTAGTTGGATAGGGGGAATCATTGATATTTTGACGGTCATCGCCACTATTTTTGGAGTAGCAAACGTCGTAACCGTGTTGTTCCTCATCTCGGCAAGTACAGGTTTGGATAAAGGAATTAAAATTATGAGCAACACAAACCTGATTATAGCTGTTATATTAATGCTTTTCGTATGGGTAACAGGGCCGACTTCCTTTATGAGGACCGAGTTCGTTACCTAAAAGGGCTCAGGCCCATCCGCTAAACGCTATCGGTCTCCACACCTTGGATGGGTATAACTAAGGAATGTAAGGGCATTGACCCGTTGAGTTATGGGAGGGTGAACCTCCAGAGATCATGTGGAGTATGCGTGCAGTAGAGATAGCCAAGGGAATATTTCCTGAGTATACCTCTATTTCCGCATGCCCCAGCCAACCACTTCAATTCGCAGCAACTGCGTTTTTATCTGAGATGGACTTGATCCAAGGGTAGGATCTGAAGAAGCCTTCCAGAGTAGCTCTATGCAAGGTTCATTTTTTAAATTAGGTCCTCTGTTTTATGATTAAGTAAACCATAAAACATTATTCTGCTTAATTCCTCGAGCATACGTGTATTGGTACTTACTTCTTTAAAAATAGGTGTGAGCTTAATCTCCTTAAGAAGTCTAAAATAGACAAGTATAGTATTAGAAGACAAATCACGATCGATATAGCCCTCGTTTTTCCCAGTCTCGATGAATCGCATTAATTCTGGCAAAACATCCTCAAACATATCTTCAACCATTTGTTTCCATTCATTATCATTAGAAAGCAGCTCTTCAAGAATTTCTTTATTCCATTTACCTGTCCACTCTTCGCCGTCAAACATTAATCTTTTTACTTTCTCAAGAAACGGAAGGTCACTTTGCATTAGCTCAATTTGCCTGCGCCATTCTTCTTCTAAAAAGTAAATCATGACTCCTTTGACAAGCGCATCCTTGGTGCCAAAATAATTATAAATCGTTACAGGCGATACACGAGCCTTCTTTGCAATTTCAGCAAGGCTAACTTTCGCAATGCCGTGACTAGCGAATAAATCGAGCGCGGCAAGCTGTATGGCCTTTCTTTTGTTTTCTGTACGCTGCCGGTAACCATCCATTCTATTCACCTCGTCTTAAGCATATCTTACGTTTTGAATGATTACAACGGATTATATTCAAAAACATATTGATATTGTAGTCATTCAGTAATATTATGAATAATATATATAATTTTAATTCAAAACAGTCAAAGGGGTTGGCGCAGGATGATTCAACTCAATGAGCTAACAAAGACCTTTAAAAACGGTAGAGGCATATTTCAATTAAACTTTGTAGTAAAGCGTGGGGAAGTTTTTGGTTTTTTAGGTCCAAATGGGGCAGGTAAGTCCACCACCATTCGTCATTTAATGGGATTCATAAAACCTGAAAGCGGCAACGCAGAAATTAATGGGCTTGATTGCTGGAGAAAGAGTGCAGAAATTCAACTTCATGTTGGTTATTTGCCAGGGGAGATTGCTTTTCCAGAAGGACTGAACGGATACCAATTGCTAAAGATGCTTGCAGGAATGAGGGGCATGAAGGATTATGGTACATCACTTGATCTACTAATTGAACGACTGCAGTTTGATGTTCGAACTCCATTTCGCAAAATGTCAAAAGGCATGAAACAGAAGGTCGGAATTGTAGCGACTTTCATGCACGACCCCTCGGTGCTTATACTTGATGAGCCAACATCGGGACTTGATCCTCTTATGCAGAATGTATTTATTGAACTGGTGAAGGAGGCAAAGGACGCTGGAAAGACAGTTATCATGTCGTCACATAGCTTTGAGGAAATCAATAGGACCTGTGACCGTGCAGGAATTATAAAAGACGGCCGTATTATCGCAATTGAAGATGTGCAGCAGCTGCAAACGATGCAAAGAAAAATGATTGATCTCACACTGGCTACGAAGCAGGACATCACTGTGATTCGCGAATCAAATTTGGAAATTGTTGATGAGGAAGGTCTTACTATAAAAGTGGCTTTGCAGGGAAA
Source organism: Paenibacillus sp. FSL H8-0548 (assembly GCF_038630985.1). Taxonomy (NCBI): domain Bacteria; kingdom Bacillati; phylum Bacillota; class Bacilli; order Caryophanales; family Paenibacillaceae; genus Paenibacillus; species Paenibacillus sp. FSL H8-0548. The sequence continues at coordinate 7,306,936 of NZ_CP152049.1, read as the reverse complement.
TTACGATGAATTCATTCAAACCTTATCAAAGTGTAAAGTGAAGAATATGGATATTCATGCGCAGAAGCTTGAAGACATTTTTATGCATTATTATGTTCAAAAGGAGAGAATGGGATGAACACAGCACTATTTCTATCTACAGTGAAGAGAACCTATAGGCTGTTTGCAATATTTACAGCGCTCATCTTATTTTATTTGCTAGTTATCATGGGTATGTATACATCAAGTCTTGAATCTGATCCATTCGCCATGCTGCCCGAGGCTATGCGTGATGCGTTGGGGTTAAGCGCTGGTTTACATGGAATGACAGGATTTATAGCCACAGGCTTTTATGGCGTTACTTTTGTTGTTTTCATGATTATTTTATGTATCATCGCTGCAAATCAATTAATAGCTAATTTAGTAGATCGGGGTTCAATGGCTTATTTACTTTCTACACCTGTCTCAAGAAGCAAGATAGCGATAACTCAGGCCACTGTCCTGCTTACAGGGCTATTCATGCTTATATCAATTACAACGGCAGTGGGTTTAATAGCGGGCTCTATTTTAATTGATCAAGATGATTTCAACCGTTCAGCATTTATTCAAATCAATGCCATGGGGTTTTTATTGTTTTTTGCCATTAGCGGATATGCCTTCTTCTTTTCCTCTATATTCAACGAAGCGAAGCAATCGCTTCTCGCTTCGGGAGCGCTGTCAGTCGTATTCTACATGTTTCAATTACTTTCAAATATGTCCAATGATCTGAAATGGCTTGATCGATTTACTGTGCTTACTTTCTTTAAGCCGGCAGAAATAGCAGCTGGGAGCGCAGATCTTTTGCCAAGTATGATTGGTCTTGGTATGATTGGACTATTGTTTTATACGAGTGCTATTTATGTATTTAAAAGAAGAGATTTACCTTTGTAAGCTGAAGTAATTGGAGTAGGACAAGGAGAGCATTCATGAAATGGATTGCAGAAATGCCCTATTATAAGGTGGGGCGTGAAATCATCGGAAATGAGCAAATAACGGTGATAGATGAACGGTTCATCCATCTGTATGCAGATAAAATCACAACCCGATATCATGAGTTTCTTATCCGAGAGTTATTTGATATCTCGTACCGACATTTGGGCAGCACGGAAGGCTTCCTCTATTTGCATACAAAGCATGGAATATTTTCTTTTTCTATTAAAACGGACCCAACTGGCTTCATAAAAGTGGTTAGGGCTGCTATAAACAAAAAACATGAGCAGCATTAATCATCTAAACTGCGTATGGTTACGTGTTATTCTGACGTATTCACGCGGCCCATAAGGTGTTTTTGGATCAACAACGGGCTGTTGAGTATGCGAAGAGAAAATGGTATAGCCTTTATCAACTGGCGGAAATACTTGTTGATTAGTGTGTTTTATCTGAATGTGTGAATCCATAGCCCATGCAAGTCCAAAAAGAACAAGAAAAATAGTTACACTACTCCATACTCTAACGCAATACATCCTACATCACTCCTTCATCCAAAGTAATCCCCTCCCATGTGTGCTTTTATTCATCTGGCATGGTTTTCTTTTGACAATACTAGCTTTTAACGATACAATTGAAAATGGTTTTGCAAATAATTAAATAACTTTATTTTTCGGAGGAGCCTGCCAACAGCGGGCTCTTTTTGCTTTTTTTTTAGAAAATCGCGTGGAATTGAAGTATTTTTACTGAAAATGGGAAATGCTTATTAGGTTAAGTCAAATGATCTGGAGGGTTGAAATGTCTTTATTGCTGATCGCTGTTTTTTTACCTTTTATTGCAGCCGCTGTTAGTCCTCTTTTGCAAAAGCTGTTGCATCGTATGCATACAGGTTGGTTTGTTCTTACTATTCCTGTATTATTATTCTCATTTTTTCTGGGCCAAATTTCATCCATACAAAATGGAAATAGCATTTCCGATGCCATTCCTTGGATTCCATCGCTGGGTATTTCAATATCCTTGTATTTGGATGGATTAAGCTTATTATTTTCTTTGCTTATAACGGGGATTGGAGCTTTGGTTGTTCTTTATTCCATATTTTATTTAGATAAAAGAAAGGAAGCTATCAACACCTTTTATGTTTATTTACTTTTATTTATGGGAGCTATGCTTGGCGTTGTGCTGTCCGATAATCTCATTGTCCTCTACGGGTTTTGGGAGCTAACTAGCATTTCATCCTTTCTACTAATTGCGTTTTGGCATCGAAGGGATAAATCAAGATATGGCGCATTAAAATCCATGCTTATTACCGTATTTGGCGGATTATCCATGCTAGCCGGTTTTGTCTTGTTGTATGTGATGTCGGGGACGTTCAGTATTCGAGAAATAATAGGGAGTCTAGAGACTGTAACGAATCATTCGTTATTTTTACCTGCCATGATACTCGTTCTTATTGGCGCATTTACAAAATCAGCACAGTTTCCTTTTCATATATGGTTGCCGGATGCCATGGAAGCCCCAACCCCAGTAAGTGCCTATCTCCATTCCGCAACGATGGTTAAGGCAGGATTATATTTGGTCGCAAGGTTCAGTCCTGTATTTTCCGGGGAGGCTGCTTGGTTCTGGCTTATATCATTTGTCGGACTGCTCACCATGATTTACGGATCTTACCGGGCTATGAAACAAATAGACTTAAAGGCATTGCTGGCGTTTTCCACCATTAGTCAGCTTGGTCTCATTATGAGCTTACTGGGACTTGGATCGGCAGCAGCTTTCTACACCGGTGGAACGGACTCTCTTTTCTACACAAAAGCAACGATGGCGGCAATCTTCCATCTTATCAATCACGCAGTATTTAAAGGTGCTTTGTTTATGGTTGTTGGAATTGTAGACCATGGAACAGGAACAAGGGACATTCGGAAGCTGGGAGGCTTGATGTCCTTTATGCCGATCACTTTTTCAATAGCGCTTATTGGAACGTTTTCTATGGCTGGTTTACCACCATTTAATGGTTTTCTGAGCAAGGAAATGTTTTTTACGGCAGCGCTCAATATTAAACAGATGGATATTTTGGATTTACAGTTTCTTCTTGTTCTTGTGCCTGTTATTGCATGGATCGCAAGTATATTTACATTTATTTATTGTATGATTTTATTATTTAAAACCTTTAGAGGACCTGTACAGCTTGAGAAGCTTGAAGTTAAGCCGCATGAAGCACCTATGGGAATGCTGATCTCGCCGGTAATACTTGCATCGTTAGCGGTTGTGATTGGATTTTTCCCGAATTTGCTCGCTTATTCCTTAATTGAACCTGCTATGGCTGCTATCCATCCTAGCATGCTTCTGCCCGGTGAGCGTTTTCTTGTCTCCATTCATTTCTGGCATGGCTGGACGACTGAAATATATATGACAATCGGGGTTATTTTGATTGGAACAATTCTATTTAGGCTGCATCAGCGTCTGAAACTAATCAGTGAGCCATTGGTTCGCAAAATGACTCTAAACAAGATGTATGATGGAGGCCTCCATTTTCTAAATCGATTTTCTAACCATATAACGAATATGTATATGACGGGGTCTATCCGACATTACCTGATCTACATTTTTATGTTTCTTATCGTTTCGCTTGGCTATACCATGCTACAATCGCAAAACATGCAATTCGATTTCACCAACTTTGCGCCTACGTCGATGTATGAAGCCATTATTATTGTTGTTTTGATTTTATCGGTTATGGCTATACCCTTCACAAAGTCTAGAATGATGGCTATTATTTTAACCGGTACGGCTGGTTATATGGTTACTTTGTTCTTTGTCATTTTTCATGCGCCAGACTTAGCATTAACGCAGATGATCGTAGAGACCGTTTCTGTAACCTTGTTTCTACTGTGCTTTTACCATTTGCCGAAATTAAGCAAAGAAATTGCAGCTTTACGTTTTAGGCTGTCTAATTTTGCGATAGCTGTTGGTGTCGGTACGGTTATGACACTAATTGCGCTAAGCGCGAGCGGAAACCGTTCGTTTGATTCCATATCTGATTTTTTCTTGAAGGAAAGCTATCAGCTAGCTGGCGGGAAGAATGTTGTTAACGTTATTCTTGTTGATTTCCGTGGCTTTGACACCATGCTTGAAATTGTCGTGCTTGCTATCGCATCCTTCGGTATTTATGCCATGATCAAGCTTCAACTGGAGCCGGAGGGTGATGGGGTTGAACTCCCGAAATTTAGCAACAGGGGTAAGTTAGTATTTCCTGTGATAAAAAGTAATGATGTAATCCTTCAGACGATTTCCAAATTGGTTATTTCCATTATTTTAACCTTTTCAGTATATTTGTTTTTTGCAGGCCATAATAATCCCGGCGGGGGATTCATAGGAGCATTGATGGCATCAGCGGCTTTTGTACTACTCACCATGGCATTTGGTATCAAAACAATGCGGAAGGTCATCCCCATCGATTTCAAGATGCTGACAGCAGTCGGACTCGCAGTTGCAGTATTGACGGGAATAGGCTCTTTCTTTGTAAAAGCGCCATTTCTCAGCCATTCGTTCGGACATTTCATGCTGCCGATTCTAGGCGACACGGAGCTTGCAACAGCCATGTTATTTGATTTAGGAGTCTATTTAACAGTCATTGGCATCACAATGAACATTATTTTAACAATTGGGAGGGATAAGTAACATGGAATTATACATGTCACTGGCAATAGGCGTGATATTCACTGTCGGGGTGTATCTCGTTTTGTCCAAAAGCCTTCTTCGTATTATATTAGGCACATCTATTCTTACACATGGCGTTCATCTACTCTTGCTGACCATGTCAAGGCTGAAGACGGGCGATGCACCGCTGCTTGGAGAAAAGGCAGATGCTTATGTTGATCCCTTGCCACAGGCTCTTATTCTAACTTCGATCGTTATTAGTTTCGGTGTAACCTCATTTTTTTTCGTGTTGGCCTATAAAGCGTACCAGAAGCTGGGAACGGATGATATGGAGCAGTTGAGGGGGAAGGAAGATGAATAACCTATTGGTATTACCGCTTTTAATCCCGTTGTGTACCGCTGTTATTCTTTTGTTCTTTAATAAACAAATCGCATGGCAGCGATGGATCAGCACCATAAGTGTTTTGCTTAACCTAACCGTTTCAAGCGTGATCCTCTTTCAAGTGAAAATAGAAGGCATTCAGACGCTGTATATGGGAGGCTGGCTGCCGCCATACGGTATTGTATTTGTTGCTGATATGCTGGCTGCTTTAATGGTCCTAGCAACATCGGTAGTAGGTGCTTGCTGCTTGTTTTTTGCGTTTGGGACCATTGGAAAGGAAAGAGAGAAGTATTACTTTTATCCTTTTTTTCAATTTCTGCTTGTGGGGGTAATCGGGTCATTCCTAACAGGAGATTTGTTTAACTTGTTTGTTTGCTTTGAGGTCATGCTCATTTCCTCGTATGCTTTAATCGTTCTCGGAGGAACAAAGCGTCAGTTAAGGGAAACGTTAAAATATATTCTCATCAACATCCTATCCTCGACTTTATTTGTAGCTGCTGTTGCTTATTTGTATGGTGTCGTGGGCACGCTGAATATGGCAGACCTTTCCGTGAGAATAGGGGAGGTGGGGCAGGATGGCATTTTGAATGTAATTGCCATTATGTTCTTGGTTGTGTTTTCTTTAAAGGCGGGGCTTTTCTTATTTTTCTGGCTACCAGGCTCGTACAGCGTTCCTCCTGCAGCCATATCATCTTTATTTGCCGCATTACTCACGAAGGTTGGTCTATATGCGCTAATAAGAATGTTCACGCTCATTTTCTACAACGATCCGGCTGTTACGCATAGTTGGATCGCTTGGATGGCTGCAGCAACGATGATATTTGGCGCTTTTGGGGCAATGGCCTATTCAGATATATGGCGAATTTTAAATTATAATGTAATCATTAGCGTAGGTTTTATTGCGGTGGGTTTAGCGGTTGGCACGGAGGATGCGTTAAACGGAGCGGTATTCTACTTGCTGCATGATATGGCGGCTAAAGCGCTGCTGTTTATCCTGGGTGGGACTCTTGTTATTACAGCTGGAACCAGTCGCTTGACTGAAATGGGTGGACTCATAAGGCGTTATCCGCTCATGGGGTGGATGTTTTTTATTGCTGCGCTTGCAATAGCCGGAATCCCACCATTAAGCGGGTTTACAGGCAAACTGCTTATCATCAAGGACGGCTTTCAGGAAGGTTACTTTTGGTTGATGGCAGTGTCTCTTGCTTCAAGTTTTATTGTTCTTTATTCGCTAATAAAATTATTTATGGCCGCTTTCTGGGGAGAAGAGGGACAAATGGTCTCTGCTTTACCGAAACTCAATAACGGATTTATTCTAACGGCTGGAGGCATGAGTTTACTCCTTATTGTTATGGGACTCGGTTCGGAATGGGTATATGAGTTCGTTTCAGAAGCAGGGAATACGCTTAGCAGCCCTGCAACATATATTGATGCTGTACTAAGGAGTAGATGATATGGCTTTACAAATCCTATTGAATTTTATTATAGCCGTCGTATGGATGTTTTTGCATAATGAATGGTCATTTCCTAGGTTTACAATCGGCTACGTGATCGGTGCTGCGATTATGGGACTTCTTAGCCGCATTTGGCCACATGATTTTTATTTAAAGAGAGCTTGGGCAGTTATTAAGTTGCTTATTTTATTTACGAAAGAGCTATTCGTATCCAGTTTTGTCGTTATGGGACTTATCATAAAACCTAAGTTATCCATTCGTCCAGGAATCATAGCTCTACAGACTGAACTTAAATCAGATTGGGAAATTACAGTACTTTCCTGTTTAATCTGTCTGACACCAGGCACGTTGACGCTAGACGTATCTAGAGATGGACGAACTTTGTATATTCACGCAATGGATATTAATGATGCAGAGCTGCTTTCTCAGCAAATTAAGGATTCTTTTGAAAAAGCCATTATGGAGGTGACGCGTTAATGTTATATCCTATGTTGCTCGTATCACTCGCTATTTTATCACTAGCCATATTAGGATGCTTGTATCGGCTGCTATTAGGACCCTCCATACCGGATCGGATTGCCGCTTTGGATACCATTGGTGTTATTTTATTATCGATGATAGCCGTGATTAGTATGCTGCTGAAAACAAAAACGTATTTCGATATTATTCTTCTAATTGGTATTTTAACCTTTATCGGAACAACTGCTTTTGCAAGATATATCGAGAGGGGTGTAGTCATTGAGCATGGAGATGATAAGTAAGCTAGGAGAACTGCTCCTTGGATTGGTTATCTTGTTTGGTTCACTAATTAGCGCACTAAGTGCATTTGGTCTTATAAGGCTGCCAGATGTTTACTTAAGATCACATGCAGCCACTAAAAGCGCGACGCTAGGCGTTTTGCTTATTTTAATCGGTACATTTCTCTATTTTATGTTTTATTTGGAGCATTCAAGCGCTAAGCTGCTACTTGGCATCGTGTTCGTATTCATAACAGCGCCGGTAGCTGGTCATTTGAACGGAAGGGCTGCGTATCGGTCCGGCGTTGCATTATGGGTGGACAGCACGCAGGATGATTTGAAGGATGCTCTGAAAAAAGAACAACGAATGTAAGAATTCATGAGTTTAACCAATCCTTTATTCAATATCAAATAGTCATTACCATAGTTCATGATTTATTCTTAAGTGCTAGTTTTATCAAAGCCACCAGAAAGATAAGTGTTGTTAACCCGCCTTCTATCGATAATGCGACATAAGGAAACCAATAACTTAAATATTTATCAACGATGTAGCTATCTTGGCTATATGGAAATACTGGACTGAAAATAATGACAGCCCCGAAAATGAATATCCATTTTTTGTGGGAACGGTTTTTAAAAAGTTGTGCTGTGCCAACGGTTAATGAATAAAATAATGTCGAAATTGTAATAAACGAGCCAGAAATGAAAATGAGAAGAAGTAATACTTCAATTCGTTCAAAAATAATAAATTGAGAAACTCTAGATAGGATATAGATAGGATTTTCGAATTGTCCGGCCATAAAGGGTCCCATAACAGCAATACTATACAAAAGGTAAAGCGTCATGATAAAAGCACCTAGAATAACTGCAGAAATTTTCACTTGAAGTGTTTTCTCAGGTGTCTTCATATGCGGCATAAGCATTCCCATGATAATACAAATCCCAAACCAGCTTCCTGGATAAATGGCCCCATTTAAAGCAGGCATGAAACCATTCTCAAATTGAGGAAATAAATATCCAATATGAAAATAAGGGATTGAGCTGGCAAACAAGATAAGTGATGTCAGTAATACCAATACACCTATAATCTGACTCAGGCGGGCAATGGACTCAATACCTTTCCCAGCGGCTGACCCTGCACAAAGAGTCATGGTTATTGAGAACACAATTCGAGGGGTATCTGGCATAAATGATCTCGACAAAAAGTCGCAAAATATCCACATAGCTGTGATAATGACAACTAGAAAAAATAGCAGAAAAATTAAATTGATGATTCTTCCTAGAAAGCCCATTATTTCATTGGTATATTCAACTAAAGATTGATTGCGGTGTTTTAACCCTAGCCAATAAAGTATAGAAGCAACACAAATATCAATGATTGTACCTAAAGTCATAGATAGCCAAAGGTCCTGTTTTACTTTTCCTACGAGCTGGCTTGGGACAGAAAAGAAACAGAGAGATGCTATTGCCACAAATATGATAAAAAAGAATTGTCCATTCGAAATTTTATTTTTAATCATTTCGGTCGTCCTTTTTTATTATGCCATCTATAAGCAAACCTGATTTTGTTAAATGAGCTTCAGTGCTGACAGTGATTTTAATTGATTTCATCTCTGATTCCCATTTTGCTCCAAGTGATTTCCATTTGTCGGGATAAGAACGATGAACGACTTCTCCAAAGCCGACTACATCACTCTGATAAGAAACAAATATTTTATGTAATGTTTTTTTAATTTCTTTCTCCAGGTATTGGTTTAATTTTGTTTCAATAGTATGAGATATCTTTTTGGAGGATAAATCTAGTTCTTTTGTAGAAGTTTTTATGTGCGCGTCACATTTCATCTGAGTTTTCATAATTAATTGTCCGTTTTGAAATTGTGGAGTCATTTTAATATGAATGTTTTTTAAATCAAAATCTATGTACTCATCCTTCATTATTTTGACTTGTATGACTCCAGTTTTGGTTGAGTGAGAAAGCCAATTAACTATTCGACTCTCATCTGATGAAAGCCAGCCCGACATTTTATAGCCATTAAAAACAGCAAGCTGCCCGATTTCCATTATCATTTGATTTGAATTCGTTGAATAAGGTAATAAACCAGGGGCCACAGCCTCGTAACTGGATTGATCCAACCGCGATAAAAATTCGTATAATTCAATTCCACCACGTGCAGTTATGTTTGTTTTATCTTTCAAATAGGCCTTCCATTCATCTGCAGAAACGGAAAGGAGTTCCTTAGAATTGCTTAGAGTATTAATTGCGGAAATGTCAGAAACGAGTACCCAACTATTAAAATTTTGGTTAGGCTCTCTCCAAAAGTAATCAACAATATCTTTGAGTCCATTTCTAGCTAGTTTTTCGCTGAGAAGAATCACTCTAGTTTGAGAAAAAAACAAGTCTTTTTTAGAATGTTTTTTTATAACTTCTATGGCTTCGTGAATTGTATTTCCAGTTGCGGAATAAACGGCAACAGCCCTACGTTGCTGAGTAGCTCCCCCAGCTGCAACTGGGAGAGTCGGATTAACAAGCTGGACGGAAACCTGTAATTTTTTATCTTCATTTAAATCTAAACCTATAGCTGACACTACAGTAATTTGATCGAAATTAATTTGACTCCAGCATCCGCTTAATATTATTGTTATGGTAACTGCAAAGAAGCATTTGAAATAACGGATAACCACGGATGAACCTCCCTGAGTCTTATATGTTATTTGTGTTTTTTTCGAAGAGTAAACCATGGTATGCGAACGAATGTTCCTATGGCTTCTTTAGGCTTAAAGGGTGCAAATGGAGCGAGGTATGGCATACCCACTGATTTAATAGATGTAAGGTGAATTCCTAATAAGAACAAACCGATCATAATTCCATACAGTCCTAGAAAGGAAGCTAAAATAATCATAACAAAGCGCAGTAAACGAATAGTGGCTGATAAAGAAATGGACGGGATTGTAAATGAGGCAATTGCGGTTCCCGCCACTACAATTACTGAAGGTGATGAAATAATCCCTGCTTTAACCGCTGATTCCCCAATAACCAAGGCTCCAACAATGCTAATTGCCGAACCAATGGATTTTGGCATTCGAATGCTGGCTTCCCTCAAACCTTCAAAAGTCAATTCCATAAGAAAAGTTTCCATAAGTAGTGGAAATGGAACGCCATCTCGAGCTGAAAGAATACTGCTTAAAAGTTGGGGGGGTAACATTTCAGGATGATAAGTGAGCACCCCTAAATAAGATGCTGGCAATAATAACGTAATTAAAAAACCTGTGAATCGAAGCCAACGTATGAATGTTGCAATAGGATAAGCTAAATATAAATCTTCAGTTGTTTTAAGTAGATGAAAAAGTGTGCAGGGAAGGACTAACGCAAATGGAGTACCATCAACAATAATGGCTACTCGCCCTTCAAGAATTGCACCTGCAACATCATCTGGTCGCTCAGTACTATATACGGTTGGGAAGAAAGAATAGGGGCTATCTTTAATTAAGTCCTCAATATACTGCGATTCTAATATGGCATCGATGTCAATGTGCTCAAGCCGCTTCCGGATTTCTAGAACAGTATCTGGATGTGCCCGATTATGAAGGTACATCATTGCAATTTTTGTATTAGAGATATTACCGATGCAATGATTCTCAACTCGAACCATTTTATTTCTCACACGACGACGGATTAGAGAGATATTTACATCAATTGATTCCACAAAACCATCTCTTGGTCCACGAATAACACTTGCTGAAGCAGGTTCATCAATATTTCGAGTCTCTAAACCTTGTGTATTTGCAGCAATCATGAGATCAATTCCCTCTATAATTACAATTGACCACCCATTTATGAGTAAAGGAATTAACTTTTCATTGGTTGATATATGTAAGACTTCGGTCGTTGTTATTAAAGAATTACTAATAAATCTTACTGTTTCCTCATCTTGATCAAGAATATTTATCTGTCTGCTGCCGTTTAAAAGCGGTGAAATGATATTTTCATTTAAGTTTTGTTTGTTAATCAGTCCATCTATCCATATGATCAAAGTAGGTAGTTTTTCAGTTCCGATTTGACACTCTCTGACGGAAAGATCTGAACTATATCCGAGTTCTTGCTCTATATATTCAAAGGCGTGTTTTAATTGACTATTGAAGTTTCTCATGGAGTTCTCCTTTAAAATTTCATTTGTCACTTAAGAGTAGTATGGCTTAAATTGGTTATAATATTCGACAATCAAACATTGAATGAACAGCAGGAACGTAAGTTGCATTAATACTATTGGACGTTAGAGGTCATTTGACAAAAGTAATAATATACTTTAGATTAAGCATATTAAAAATTACATTTTCAACAACGGAGGAGCCTGCCAACAGCGGGCTCTTTCTGCGTTTTTAAGACATTGTATAAGAAGAGAGGAAACTAATATGCAGAGGGTATCATTAAGAATGAGCTTAATGTTAATTCTCATTGTAGTCATTGGTCTTGGACTTCCAGTATATGAAAACGAAAAAATACAGAAACATAGCTCAACAGCAATATCTGCCATTGAAAAAGTGCGGGGCGATGGATTTATATTCTACAATAAATTTGGGTGCAGAATATGTGAAATTAACAACAAGAGGCTGGACTTGGGTAAACGGAGGAAGTTTTGGTTCAAGCGATATTGTATTGGGTCTCGAAACGGATAAAGCTAGGAGTGTAAGCTTAAAAGCTCAATATTTAGAGAAGGGCAATGAAAGAACAGGGGTTGATTCCCCATTACCGCTTATATATGGAGTTGTTCAAAGTCCTGATATTACGAGAATTTCGATTCAGGATAATACTGCAGGTATAACGAGGCAAGCAACAATAATTGAAGTGGAAAAACATTTTAAATTATTTTATGTATTTGTTGATGAAATTAAAGGTGAGCAATTCGATATATTGGGTTATAGACCCGATGGGAGTATTGAAATAATTGAGAAGTTGAACGACTCTTTAGTAAATCAAAACAGTACCGAAATTGATGGTTAATAGGGTACTAACAGCTCCAGAGGGCATTTTCGGATTAGATAAGTAAGCTCGCCCTCCAAAATACATCTGACGAATTAAGGGCTGGTTGTTAGCCGATGATTAGCGTTTATATTTATAGAAATGCTACAATAAGTAAAAAAACAGATGCATGTGAAGAAGAGAGGACATTGTTATGGAAAATACTAAAACGGGAACTGAGCGGTTCAAGCAATTTATTTTGAACAATAAGTTTGTCTTGTTTCTGCTCGTTTTGCTGCTTGTTGGGCTCAATATTATGGTGATAACAAAAATTTCATATATTTTCACACCATTTACTATTTTGCTCAAGACTCTAGTTCTACCGGTCATACTAGCGGGAATCGCTTATTATTTGCTGAACCCTGTTGTTGATTTTCTAGAGCGGAGAAAGGTGAATAGAATCTATTCGATTATTGTATTATTTATGATTGCAGCAGGTTTAATTACGATACTACTCGTTGCGGTAATTCCGCTTCTAAGTGATCAAGCCGTGAGCTTCGTTAATAATTTCCCTAAATACGGTGAGCAGCTCCGCCATATATTTGAGGATTTTATGGGCAGCGCAGGTTTTCTTCAAGTTCAGGAGTGGTTTAACTTAAACCCTGCCGAGCTAACAGGCAATATAACGGAGAAAGCAACATCATTGCTAAATAGTACGCTATTGAGTCTCGGCTCATTTGTTGGGGCGCTTAAGGAAATTGTTCTCGCGATTCTGCTGCTGCCATTTATTTTGTTTTATTTGTTAAAGGACGGAAAGCACTTGCCGCAGGCGATTGTCAGGTTTCTGCCTGGTCAGGTACAGCCACAGACGAAACGAATTATGGCGGAAATGAATGGTCAAATCAGCAGCTATATTAGAGGACAAATTATAGTGAGTTTTTGTATCGGTATTTTGTTATACATTGGCTATTTAATCATCGGCCTGGAGTACTCTCTTGTACTTGCTCTTGTCGCTGCGTGTACGAGCATTATCCCCTATTTGGGCCCGGCGATTGCCATTACACCTGCACTTGTTGTAGCTATGGTAACATCACCGGTGATGCTGTTAAAGATGATTATCATTTGGACAATTGTTCAGTTTATTGAAGGTAAATTTATTTCTCCACAAATTATGGGCAAAAGCTTGCGAGTTCATCCGATTACGATCATTTTCGTTATTTTAACAGCAGGCAATTTATTTGGTCTTGTAGGAATCGTATTGGCAGTACCCGGATATGCGGTTATTAAGGTTGTTGTCATTCATCTGTTTGTATGGTTTGAAAATAATTCTTCTCTTTATAAAAAGAAGTACAACAGCGATCAGCTCCTATAATAAGCGGAAACGCAAGAGCAGCTTGTTATACAGGTATACGATGCCGTATGCAAGCAAGTAGGACAGAAAGGTAAACCCGATATTCCAGCCGTTACCGTAGGATTGAGGCTACAGAGCCGATGGGGAATATCAGCAGTATCGTTTTTGGACTTTTGCGAATGAGGAATAGGGCTGCCAGCCAAGGAATGATGAACCCGAAAAATATGTTGTTTAACATCAGAAATCTCTCCCTTAACCTTTTTGGTTAGCGTTCCCTGAATAACGAGCAGCATACGTTGTAAACAAAAACAAGGACGGTGCCTGAAGACACCGTCCTTGTTCAACTTATACTCCGCCTATATTTTTGCGAGAAACTTCTTGTGCATACAAAATGTATTTATAAAAAATTACGCTCATCCAGCTTCTGTTTTGAGTAGAGGAATTGGCGACGTTATCGTAAGCTCAACCTTGTTAATTCGATGCTTGCTTACTTCGCGAACAGTAAAGATTAGATTTTGAAAGCTGAATTGCTTGCCAGGCTTAGGCTCTTCCATTTCACTGAACAACCAGCCGCCAATCGTATCAACCTCTTCATGCGTAAGTTCGGAACCAATCAAATCACCAAGCTCTGTGAGCGATACTTTGCCATCCAGCAAATACGAGGTTTCTGATAGCTTGTCAATGTTCTTGCGTTCATCCGCATCAAATTCATCTCTAATATCGCCAACGATTTCTTCCAAAATATCCTCAATGGTCACAAGCCCAGATGTACCGCCGTATTCATCGACTACAATCGCAAAGTGTACTCGCTCCTGTTGCATTCTTGTCAGCAGCGTCTTGACCGGCAATACCTCAGAGACAGACATGACTGGTTGAATGAGCGTTTGCAGATCAATATCTTTGTTTTCCTGATACTGTAGAAATAACTGCTTCGTATTGATCATTCCGACAATATTATCTTTGCTGTCGCCAGCTACCGGGAAACGAGTGTATTGTTCCTTGCGAATGATAGCCATATTTTCCTGGAGCGTGTTGTTCTTATATAAGACGGTCATATCCATACGCGGAACCATAATTTCTTTCGCCAAAATTTCATCAAAGGCAAAAATCCGGTTTACATAGCCATATTCCGTATTGTTAATTTTCCCGCTTTCTAAGCTGTCGGTCAAAATAATTTGAATTTCTTCCTCAGTATGGGCATTCTCATGCTCATTGGTAGGCTTTAAGCCTAATAAGCGAACTAAAGCATTCGCAGAGCCGTTTAATACCCAGATAAACGGGTACATAACTTTATAGAAAAAAATAATTGGCTTTACAATAGCGAAGCTGACGAGCTCTGCCTTTTGAATGGCGATGCTCTTGGGAGCAAGCTCACCGATAACGACGTGAATAAAGGTAACTCCTATAAACGCGATTAGAAACGATAAAATATGACTGATATCGCTATTCATATTCCACTTATCGAATAGAGGGAGCAGCAGTTTCTCAACGGTAGGCTCTCCAAGCCAACCTAGTCCGAGTGCTGTAATCGTGATGCCGAGCTGACATGCGGATAGGTAACCATCCAAATTGCTTATTACTCGTTGAACGGCAAGTGCGTTTTTTTTGCCCTCAACGACTAATTGATCGACGCGACTGGAACGAAGCTTGATGATGGCAAACTCAGTAGCTACGAAAAAAGCGGTTAACACAACTAGCAAAGCAACTAAAAATAGATTAAATCCTATACCCATAATGAATATTCACAATCCTTCTTATTCAAATTTTATTTGATTCTCTTAATAGTACGAACTTTCAGGAAATTCATCAAACCGCTGTTTAAGTGATTAAAGGCGCAATTAGCTCAATTAAACTGATTTGGAGAGGCTGGCAGATCAATATTAGCCAATATCTCAGTTTTACGGGATCATCAGTATGGTTTTATGAATAGTTCATATGAACTTGTTCTGAAAAGTAAAAAAGAACGGCACTCGGCCGTTCTTTTTTACTAGACATTTTAAAACTTATTAGCCTGCTGCTCGGACCAATCGCCAATGACGGGCAGCTTGCTTAGCTTGCCTTGCAGTGTTAGCAGCATGAGTCCAATCCATAGGACAAAGCTGGCTAATGAAAGCAGAGCGCCAAGGAGCCACCCGAGTATAGGGATAAATCCAAGGAAAATACTAATCACGATCAATGCTACGCTTACGACAATCGATTGAACAGCGTGCAATCTAACGAATCGGCTCTGTTTCTCCAGCACTAAAAATATGATGCCGGTTATAAAGCCCCCAAGATAGCAAAGCAAGCCCGCTACCTTCGGGTCTAGACCGGTTGATGATTTGTCTGGTTGTATAGTTGGAGGCTGGTCCAAAAGAATCATCCTTTCTTTATACATATACTTGCAATGATTGTATTCGTCACAAAATGCTAATAGACCTTTTTTATTTTGAAAAAATATTAAGGTGAAACGGCTGTCGCCTTCTTTTGGCGGCGCTGCGCGTTTCATTCCGGAGAAATATAGAGATAGTAAGGCGAAATGATTTACTTTCTATATTTTAAAAAAAGGAAGAAATTCATTGTAAAAGTTTTGTAACCTGTTCTAAACTATTTTCGTTTAAAATGAGAGGATGTAATAATAAAACCATATTTCAGTTAGGGGCAGTCTCATATTATGAATAGACGTAAATGGATATACCTCTCGTCATCCGTAGTGCTTATCCTTCTCGCCGTGGTTTTCTTTAACCGCACTGCTTTAACGATGCTTGGGTTTGATTGGTTCCTTCAAGGCCATGTGGAAAAACAGCTGGAGCAAACTTATAAACCAATCGTTGGACGGGAACCCGTTCCAGTTAGTACAATAGATAAAGAGCAGGATCCTTTCTCTGTGCTTCTGCTTGGCGTGGATCAGCGCGGCAAAGAAATCGGACGATCAGACACAATGATTTATACTGTTGTGCGTCCTTCTGATGGAGATATTCTAATGGTCTCTATTCCGCGGGATACGTATGTGGAAATTGTAGGCAGGGGCAGAGAAGATAAGATTACACATGCATTTGCTTTCGGAGGAGCGGGAATGGCGATGGATACCGTTGCGAAGTTTTTTGACGCGCCTATTCATTACTACGCATCTATTAACTTTGAAGGCTTTCGCAATGTAATTGATACACTTGGCGGAATCTCTCTTCCAATTGAAGAGGATATGGTAAATGATGATCCTGATCACGAAAAGTTTGTCATTAGGGGCGGTCAAGACACTTATAATGGTCAAGATACGCTTAATTATGTTCGGTACCGTGAGGATGCTGGCGGTGATATGAGCCGTATGGAGCGTCATCAAATATTTCTGAACCTTCTGATGGATAAAGCGAAGCAAATGAATCAATGGTCAAAGGTACCGGATCTTATGAACATCATGGGCGATAATTTCAGTACAGATATGCTTCCGCAGCAGCTTGTAGATCTAGGCCAAGGGATTTTGCAGGCGAAGGAGCGTAACATTTACAGCCATTCACTATTAGGAAATGGGCATCGCTTGAAGGATGGCGGAGCCTGGTATTATTTCGCCGATGAAGAGGATTTAACGAAGGTGCAGACGATGATTAAGAGCTGGTTAAATGCGGATACGCCTGAAGCTAGCCTTGTTTTTCCGGATAAATACGCGGTGAACAAGGTTAAGGAGGTAGGGGTGCTATCGAGCAGTGACACCCCAATCAAACAGCCCTAGTGCTGCTTGCTCCGATCCGTCAGCAGCCTTCGAGGGCTTAGGAAAAGGAAAGAGCAAACGGAACGGAGTTGTTGGTGAAGATGAATATAGCCTTTTTTTTATTGCCTAAACAGGATGTCGTGTGTTTTACACAGGATACGACTTTAAGACAGACGCTGGAACGTATGGAATATCATCGCTATACCGCGGTGCCTATCATTAATGAAGACGGCGGTTATGCAGGAACGGTCACTGAAGGAGATCTGCTTTGGTATATCAAAAGTCGTACAGATCTCACGCTCGATCAGACAAACAAAGTAAAGCTGCTCGATGTGCCTTTGCGCATCAATAATAAATCCGTACGGATCGATTCGAATATGAATGATCTCATTTCGTTAGCCAAGGTCCAAAACTTTGTCCCGGTTGTGGATGATATGAATCGGTTTATCGGCATTGTACGTAGAAGCGAAATTATTGATTATTGTCAAAAAATCATTATGGAACAGCACAATATTTTGCAGGATCAATAGTCATTGATTGAGCTGTAGAGCATAATAAGGTACTATTCTCAGAGCATGCAGGGCAATATAACATAGAAAAAAGACGGATCGCAGCTGCTATTCCGTCTTTTTCGCTTTTGCACAATGATTGGAATGTACGTGATAAGTTTAGCTTTTATGCTATAATGAGATGTAAAAGTTTCGTAAGAAACCAGATTCTATGAGCAAGAGGTGAACGGTTTGAAAACCGGCTTGAAACCAGTGTTGTGGAGCTGTGCAGCACTCCTTTTATTATTGTCCCTTGCAGTACCTGTACTTAACCTCATTAGCTTGCTGCTGATGATGTTGCCGCTCGTAGTACTGTATACGACCCTGCCTCCAAAGTCCTTTGGTCTGCATATGCTTGCAGTATGGGTGCTCGCGTTTGTCATCGGAGGACCGGCTACGCTAATTATTGGGTTGTTTTTCTTAATACCTTCAATTGTGATGGGTTACTTGTACATGAAGCAAGCGACTGCCTCAAGAGTTGTTAGGTCGGTAGGTGTTGTAATTCTTGCTCAATTGATGCTTGAACTGCTTATATTCGAGATCTTCTTGGATATTTCCCTTCTCAAGGAAATGGGCACAATCGTACGAAGCACGTTTGCTGACTTGATGACACAAGGTCTGATCCCGTCCGATTGGGATTCCAGCTTAACGGAAATCGTTATTCAGACGATGATTAATTCCATTCCTGTTGTTTTTATTATGATGGCTTTTGGCTATACGGTCATTACGCAATTCATGGCGCGCCGCCTGGTAAGATGGAGCGGAGGACCGGCTACGCCAAGATTTACACGCGCAAGAGAGTGGCGCTTGCCGCGCTTGCTGGTTGTGCTGTATCTCATTACTTATGTCATGGAGCTATTCTCCTCTACGACAAGCAGCTCATTCTTTTCCGTCGCACTATTGAACTTACTCCCATTGCTTAGTTATCTTTTTGCGTTTCAGGCTGTCGGATTCTTCTTCTTCCTTGCTCATCAGAGAGGATGGAATAAAGCCATACCGGTGCTCATTGCTATTCCGGTGCTTTTGTTCCCGCCGCTTAGCATAATTGGTGTGCTGGACACTGCTTTTCCAATCCGAAAGTCGTTTACGAAACCATAGCACAGGAGCGGATCGGAAATGCCGAAGTTTTTGGTAACACGGTGGCACGGAATGCATCAAATATGGGCTTTCGTAATTATGGTGCTGATGTCAGTAGCGCTCGCATGGTTTGAGTGGCTGCTGGGACTGCTGGGGCTTTTATTAACCGGTGGTGCTTTGTTTTATACCATCATGGCGGAGCGGGCGTTCCGTAAAGATCTAAAGTCGTATTTAGGTACTTTGTCTTATCGAGTGAAGAAGGCGGGCAACGAGGTTATTAGCGAGCTCCCTTTTGGCATTATTTTATATAACGAGGAACGAACGGTTGAATGGCATAATCCTTATATCGCGGTTCTGATGGAGAAGGAAAATGTAATTGGCGTGCCGCTTGCAGATCTTTTTCCATCCTTGCAGCAGGTTAAGGAACGTGAAGGGACCATCGAGGCAACAGTGGGCTCTCATGTTTATCAGCTTATTTTCAAACCGAAGGAACGGATTCTGTATGTGCAAAATATTACCGAGCGTTGGCAGCTAGCACGGAAATATGATGACGAGAAGCTGGTTCTGGGCATCGTGATGATCGATAACCTGGAGGAAGTTACTCAAGGGCTTGATGACCATCAGCGCAGCTCGATGCTGGCGAAGGTAACTACAGAGATTACGGAATGGGCGCAAAAATATCAAATATTTTTGAAAAGGCTGACTTCCGATCGGTTTCTTCTCGTTACGGATCAGAAGAAGCTGAAGCAGCTGGAGCAATCCAGATTTGTTGTTTTAGATGAAGTTAGAGAAATTACCGGCGACCATAAAATACCTGTGACGCTTAGCATTGGCTTCGCCGCTGGTGCCGAGCACATTATTGAACTGGGCCAGTGGGCACACTCCAGCCTTGATATCGCTCTTGGACGCGGCGGCGACCAAGCTGCTGTTAAGGTTGGCAGTCGTCAATCCTTCTACGGCGGCAAGTCCAATGCTGTAGAGAAGCGGACACGCGTTAGGGCAAGGGTCGTTGCCCATGCGCTTCGTGATTTGATACGTGAGAGCCATAATGTAGTCATTATGGGGCACAAGATGCCTGATATGGATGCTATCGGAGCAGCGATCGGGGTTATGAAGGCGGCGCAGCTGTTCGGTAAAGAAGCTTACATTGTATTGGAAGGCATCAATCCAGCCATTCAGAAAATGATGGAGCTTATTAAAGAGGATGAGAAGCTTTCCAAGCGCTTCGTGTCGCCAGAGCAAGCGTCATCGCTAATTACACCAGAGACGCTTGCCGTTGTCGTTGATACGCATAAAGCGTCGATGGTGAAGGAGCCGAAGCTTCTTACCCAAACGGAGCGTATCGTTATCGTCGATCATCATCGTCGCAGCGAGGAATTTATCGCAAATGCGATATTAGTGTACATGGAGCCTTATGCGTCTTCAACCTGCGAGCTCGTGACCGAGCTGCTCCAATACATTCATGATCGCGTTGTACTCGATGTACGGGAATCAACGGCATTGCTCGCGGGCATTACCGTTGATACGAAGAGCTTCTCGCTTCGAACAGGTGCAAGGACGTTTGAAGCGGCATCGTTCCTTCGCCGTAATGGCGCAGATTCCATGATGATTCAAAGGATGCTGAAGGAAGACCTTGAGGAATATGTACGCAAGGCAGAAATTATAAAGCATGCTGAGGTGCTTTATGAGCATGTTGCCATTGCAGTAACGGAAGGCGGTCGTAAATATTCACAGCTGCTCATTGCGCAATCGGCAGACACGCTGCTGAATATGACGGATATACTTGCTTCCTTTGTCATTGGGGAGCGCCAAGACGGACTTATTGGCATTAGCGCTCGCTCGCTTGGCCATATGAATGTTCAGGTTGTCATGGAAAGAATGGGCGGCGGTGGCCATTTGACGAATGCTGCTGCACAGCTTGAGGGATCAGTTATAGAGGTTGCTCGGCGTCTGAAACAGGTTTTGGACGAAATTGAAGAGGAAGAGGGGTTATTTGAATGAAAGTAATCTTTTTGCAGGATGTTAAAGGACAAGGGAAAAAAGGGCAAGTGAAGGATCTTTCCGAAGGATATGTACGTAATTTTCTATTGCCGCAAGGACTAGCGAAGCTGGCTTCAGACGGTAACCTTAAGACGCTTGAGGTTCAGAATGCTTCTGAGCAAAAGCGTAAGGAAAAAGAAAAAATAGATGCGCAAGCACTTGGCAAGAAGCTGGAAGAAATGACAGTCGTCATCAAAACAAGAGCTGGCGAGGGCGGAAGATTGTTTGGTGCTATTACGAGCAAGCAAATCGGTGAAGCGCTGGCAGCGCAAGGCATTAAGGTCGACAAGCGTAAGATCGAGCTTGACGATCCGATCCGGACGCTAGGCGTTACACAGGTGATCATAAAGATTCATCCTGAAGTGAAAGCAAAGGTAAACGTTCAAGCAGTCGAGGAATAGAAGGATGAGCATGTTTACGAAGTAAGTTTTCTACGAAAACTAAGATGATGCTTACGAAGTAAGTTTTCTTCGAAAACTTTTAGGAGGGACCAATGAGTACAGAGCTGATGTTTGACCGAGTTCCACCGCAAAACTTAGAAGCTGAACAAGCTGTCATCGGGGCAATATTACTGCAATCGGAAGCTCTTATTACGGCGATGGAGCGGGTGCGCAGCGAAGACTTCTATAGTGGTCCCCATAGACAAATCTATGAAGCGATGGTCGAGATCGCAGAAAACAACCAGCCGGTTGACCTCGTGACCTTAACCGCACACCTGCAGGATCAGCATTTGCTTGAGGAAATTGGCGGCGTCAGCTATTTGGCGAAGCTTGCCAATTCGGTGCCGACGGCGGCCAATGTGGACTATTATGCACAAATCGTCGAAGAGAAATCAATGCTCAGACGCTTGATTCGAACAGCTACCAATATCGTATCGGATGGTTATGCGAATTCTGAGGACGTTGGAGTATTGCTCGGAGATGCGGAGAAAAAAATTCTCGAAATATCAAATCGCCGTTCAGGAAGCGGATTTATTTCTATCCGGGATGTATTGATGGAGGTATTCGAGAAGGTTGAGCAATTGTATCAGGATAAAGGCGGTACGACGGGCATCCCGTCTGGCTTTACAGATTTGGATCGGATGACCGCGGGTTTCCAGCGAAGCGATTTAATAATCGTTGCTGCCCGTCCTTCTGTAGGTAAAACGGCGTTCGCGCTTAACGTAGCGCAAAATGTCGGCGTCCGCGCCCGCGAGACCGTGGCCATCTTCAGTCTGGAGATGTCGGCCGCTCAGCTGGTTCAACGTATGATCTGTGCCGAAGCTAACGTTGATGCTCAGCGCATGCGTACGGGCCACCTAGAAGGCGACGACTGGGAAAAGCTAACGATGGCCATAGGTTCCTTGTCCGAAGCGCAAATCTTTATCGATGATACGCCAGGGATTACGGTAGCCGAGATTCGTGCGAAATGCCGTCGTTTAAAGAAGGAAAAAGGCCTTGGCATGATTATGATCGATTATTTGCAACTGATCTCCGGTCGCGGTAAAGCAGGCGAGAATAGGCAGCAGGAGGTATCTGAAATTTCACGTACCTTGAAGCAAATTGCACGTGAGCTAGAAGTTCCTGTTATCGCGCTCTCGCAGCTTAGTCGGGGCGTTGAGCAGCGTCAGGACAAGCGTCCAATGATGTCTGATCTCCGGGAATCGGGTTCGATCGAGCAAGATGCTGATATCGTATCCTTTCTTTACCGGGATGATTATTACGATAAAGAGTCGGAGAAGAAGGATATTATCGAAATTATTATCGCTAAGCAGCGGAATGGGCCAGTCGGTACGGTAGAGCTGGTTTTCCTCAAAAAATACAATAAATTCGTAAGTATCGATCGAGCACATCAAGATCCGATGCAAGCGTCATGAATTCCCGAACAATTGCATGGGCAACTATGCAATTGTTCGTTTTTTGTTTGACTTCTCGAAGCTGTACTGCTACACTATTAATGCTGTCTTTTGACTGACATCACGAGCCCTTAAATGAAGGAAACTTTGTGCTGCAGCATGATGATGGTAATTTTCGGTGTCATAAACACCGGACGGGGGTATTATTATGTCTACGGTTGTTGTTGTTGGTACACAGTGGGGAGACGAAGGTAAAGGCAAAATCACTGATTACTTGGCAGAGGGAGCCGACGTCGTCGCTCGTTACCAAGGGGGAAACAATGCCGGACACACGATCCTTATTGATAACAAAAAATACAAATTGACGATGATTCCATCGGGTATTTTCAATCATAATAAAACTTGCGTTATCGGCAACGGAATGGTTATTAATCCAGAAGCGCTGATCGACGAAATTAACTATATTCATGAAAATGGCTTCTCAACTGAAAACTTGAAAATTAGTGATCGCGCGCACGTCATTATGCCGTATCACCTCATTCTTGACGGTCTTGAGGAAGACCGCAAGGGCGATAACAAAATCGGCACAACGCGTAAAGGGATTGGCCCTTGCTACATGGACAAGGCGGCTCGCAACGGTATCCGTATCGCTGATTTAATGGATGCTGAGGAATTTGAAGCAAGAGTTCGCAGCGTTGTAGTTGAGAAGAACCAATTGATCGAGCAGGTTTATGGCGGAGAGCATCTTGATGCTGACACTATCATTCAAGCTTATCTGGGCTATGCAGAAATTTTGCGTCCTTATGTAACGGATACGTCTGTTGTATTGAATAACGCGATTGACGCTGGTCAGAAGGTATTGTTCGAAGGCGCTCAAGGCGTAATGCTCGATATCGACCAAGGAACTTACCCGTATGTAACGTCCTCCAACCCATCGGCTGGCGGCGTATGTATCGGTTCAGGCGTTGGTCCATCGAAAATCCAGCAGGTTATCGGCGTAGCCAAAGCGTATACTACTCGTGTAGGCGATGGTCCGTTTCCAACCGAGCAGGATAATGAAATTGGCCAGCTTATTCGTGATAAAGGCCATGAATACGGCACAGTAACCGGTCGTCCACGCCGTGTAGGCTGGTTCGATACGGTAGTGGTTCGTCATGCGCGCCGTGTTAGCGGAATTACAGGTCTTTCACTCAACTCGCTTGACGTATTGACAGGTATTGAAACGGTGAAAATTTGCACAGGCTACAAATTGCGCGGCGAGGTTATTGATACCTACCCTGCAAGCTTGAAAATGGTATCCGAGTGCGAAGCTATTTACGAGGAGTATCCAGGCTGGTCAGAGGATATCTCTGGCGCGAAAACGCTTGAGGATCTTCCGGCAAATACGTTGAACTACTTGAACCGTATCTCTGAGCTTACCGGCATTCCAATCGCGATTTTCTCGGTTGGCCGCAATCGTGAGCAAACAAATCCAGTTCTCCCGATTTACGAATAGAATAAAAATCCTCAAAGATGGCCCCCTGGGCCATCTTTTTTTTTTATAGATAAGAATTTATAAGTTTTTAATTATAAATAGGCTTATCTATCACTGCGAAGCTATGGATTATCGGAATCTGTTGATACCGATGCTGCGCGAGCAACCGGAGAGCGCAGCATGAATTCTAACGGAAACCAGAGACGCTAAAGCACCATTTTTGGATAGCTTCACTTTTTAACGGAACAGGGAGACGCTATTACGCAGAAATGAAGCGAGATCCGGCATGTAGGGTACAAATAGAGGCCCGTGTTTCCGTTAGAATCTTGAAACGACAAATAAAGGCGATTTAGCGTCTGTGGTTTCCGTTAGAGGTGTGAGCGTCTGCGATTTCAATTCAACCGTTATAACTTGAACTTACAGAATGACTACTGACGCAGCGCCCCAAACATAGATCTCCAGTTCAACTTATCTCGTTGGGTTACTTTAGCTTTCTTTCTCCGGTTCTTAGATTGGTCGTGCTAGCTCGATGGGTTCAGCGCTATAGGGAGAGGGCTACGCTGCAGTTTTTACAACGTAATCGACGTTACCAGCCTAACTAAGGCACGTACACTGTAGTTTGTGCAATAGAATGCCTATTCTTGAGCGATATTCGTTGGTTTGGAGATCAGTCTACTGCAATAGTACAATGTAGCTGTCTGAAACAGCTCTCATGTGAGGTTTTCATTGTAATAAGTGCAGTGTAGGCGCTTCTCCTTAATCTAACGGAAGACTTTAGTGTAGGATTTAGCGGATTTCGGGTCTTGCGCAGCTAAGGATGCTGCATGGATAGCTGCGCGTTGGAGTCTAATCTATAAGTTGAACTTATCATATGAAGATTAGCGAAGTGAGAAAATCGTCTGGAGAAACGAAGTATACGCCTTTAGAGCCGATATTCTCACCTTGAAATCTCTTAGGGAATCAAACGGTCTGAATGCAACCGTGCCCCTAAAGAACGCTCTACTGGCGCAGTGCACAAAACGTAAACTTATAGTTCAACTTATTATTGAATGGCTTTGAACAAATATAATACGATAGTGAGAATGTCTGCCCTTAATGTTGACCATAATGATAGATAGCAGATTATGGAAGAAGCAGGCGGTGGCTTGATTTAGCTACCTCTGCCCAGCGAAGGGATTGGTGCAATAATGATGAGAAAGATGGAGTGGCTGGCGAAGCTAGTAGCAGCAGGGCTGATTTTAAGTTTTTTGTCGATATGGACGACTGGATATATTGTAACGAGCTATGTCGAAACGCTGTTGAAACAGTTTAATTTGCCGCTAGAGGTACCGCCAATGGCAATGTCAGGCGTATGGGGAAAGCTATGGGGAGCAGATCCTCTAGTAACCACTGATTTAGTAGAAAAGGAACAGACTGTACCGGTCATAGCAGATGAATTAGACACTTCGTCCGAGGATCAAAATGATACAGAAACTCCAGCGGCTGTGGACGCATTTGGACAGGAAAACGATCCTCCGCTCACCGATATAGGAATCGGTGGAGGCACGCAGGCAGGCGGCAGCGCAGCACCAGAAACGGGTGAGGTGCAGGAGGGCATTGCAGGCACGGATGATCCGGAAACAGCGATGACAACAGAGGCTTTGACCGAGGTAAAGGAACAAATGAGCACCCAAGATAAGGAGGATTTATTTGGGTTGTTGATGAGTAAATTGCCTCAGGAATCGTGGCAAACGATCTCGCAATATATCGAAGATGGGCTGACGGAGCAAGAACTGACAGCGATTCAACAAATAATGGCACAGCATCTCGACAAGACCGAATATAATCAAATGATGGACATTCTGAAAAAATATTAATATTTTGTTGAAGGAGTAAAGGTTGCTCCAATTGTTAGGCATATGTTAAAGTAATAGGCGAGTATTCCTTTGGAATAATTCGTCTTTTTTTATTGTCGGAGATTGGAAAAAAAGCAGCATAAGCGCGAAAAGGAGACAATCATGACCGTTTTCAAGGACAAGGGTCGGATCCAGAAAGTATGGGATCGAACGATTCAATATTTTCAACGCAACCGAACGCAGCACTTGAATGACAAGACACAGCAACAAGCCGAAAGCAGTAAGGCACAAACGCCATTTTGGCGAAAGAAGCCAGTTCAGCTAACGAGCGGGGCGCTAGTACTCCTCACAGTAGCCGGATTTAGCGGCATCCAATATGTCCAAGCTAACACAGTCGAGTTTTATAACGTATATATAAATGGAACAGCCATTGGAACGATAAGCAATCCGGATGAGGTAGAGCAGCTGGTTCTGCTAGAAACTGAAGAAGTACAGAAGGCTAATCCAGATCTCAATGTGGTACTTGATACAGGAGAGATTACATACGAGCCGGAGAGCGCTTTCAAAGGGAAGCCTGAAACGGATGCAACGCTGGACAAGCTTGAGGGCATGTTCACTTCGCATGCGGTTGGCGTAGAACTGATCGTTGACGGGGCAGTGGTCGGAATTGTAAAGGACCAGCAGACGGCAGACGATATTTTGCTGCGCGTACAAAGCAAGTTTGCGCCTGAGCTTGCTGCAAAGATGAAAAGCGCAAAAGAAGTAAGGTCGTTATCCTATAATGCGAACGAGGAAGAAGCAAGCAAGGTATCTAAGAATCCTGGTCGTGAGGTTACAGAGGTCGAGTTTATTGAGACTGTTATGACAGAGACGATTGATACCGATCCAGAGCAAATTATGGAAGCAGAGGCTATTTATAAGCTGCTCATACAAGGTAGTATTCAGCCAATTGAATATACAGTACAAGCTGGCGATTGTGTCGGTTGTATTGCCATGAAGTTTGATATTTCGCCGGAGGTTATTTATAAGAATAACCCATGGATTAAAGATGATAAGATTACGATTGGCGATGTGCTTGATTTAACGGTGCTGCAGCCAGAGCTTACCGTGAAAACAACCGAAACCTTGGTTGAGATCGAAACGATTGAACCGCCAGTTGAAATTAAGAAAAATGAAACGATGCGAGTCGGCGAGTCGAAAACAATTTCAGAAGGAACGTCTGGCTCTAAACGGATGACGTATCAAATCGTGAAGCAAAACGGCTATGTCGTATCCGAGGAGCTGATTTCGAAGGAAGTCATCACGGAAGCAACTCCCAAAATCGTTGAACGAGGTACAAAGGTAGTTCTAGGCGAAGGCTCAGGCCGGTTCGCGATGCCCGTATCGAACGCTAGATTGACCAGTAAGTTCGGACAGCGCTGGGGACGCATGCATAATGGTGTCGATTATACAGGAAACAAGAACATTATGGCGTCGGACACAGGTGTAGTTGAGTTTGTCGGAACGAAGCCGGGGCTTGGGAAGACGATTATTATTGACCATAAGAATGGTTATAAAACGGTTTACGGACATCTAAGCTCTTATAAAATCACTAAAGGCAAAATTGTAGAAAAAGGCGACATTATTGGTATTATGGGCAGTACAGGCAATTCCACTGGCGTTCATTTGCATTTCGAGGTGCATAAAAACGGCGTTTTGCAAAACCCGCTTAAGTACTTATAAATTATACCCAAATGACTGCAAAAAGAATCACTTTCGCGAGCTGCGAGGTGGTTCTTTTTTTATATATAGGATAGGTTCGGCATGTGTGTGAAAATGAAAGGAAAATCCTTGTTAACATGAGGGAAGTTTCATTGTGAACTAAAGGATAACGTGTGTTAAAATAGAAGTTAATACAAAGGACAAGCGACGGGCGGGTGTAACGATGCACGGAAAAATATTAGTGGTCGATGACGAACAACCGATTGCAGATATTATAAAGTTTAATTTGGAGAAGGAAGGGCATGAGGTTATATGTGCCTTCGATGGCGGCGAGGCGGTTCGGCTCGCTTTTGAGGAGAAGCCCGATCTTATTTTGCTGGATCTGATGCTGCCTGTAAAGGATGGCATGGATGTATGCCGTGAGGTTAGAGCTAAGCTGCAGATGCCTATTATTATGCTCACTGCAAAGGATACAGAAATTGATAAGGTGCTTGGTCTTGAGCTTGGAGCAGACGATTATGTAACAAAGCCATTTAGTACGCGCGAGCTGCTGGCAAGGGTGAAGGCTCATTTGCGCAGACAGCAGAAAACTTCAGAAATGAACGGTGAAAACCAAGCGGGCACGACTGAAGGGCCTGCAGCGCAAGAGCAGCAGGGCTTTAAGCTGTTTAACTTGTTTATTGATACAGACATGTATGTGGTTTACAAGGATGGCGAGCCGCTGGATCTGACTCATCGTGAGTATGAGCTCGTTCATTATATGGCCCGCAACAGCGGCAAGGTGATGACGCGCGAGCATTTGCTGCAAGCGGTATGGGGCTTCGAATATTTTGGGGATGTGCGTACCGTTGATGTGACCATTCGCAGATTGCGTGAGAAAATCGAGGATGATCCAAGCCGACCTGAATATATTATGACCCGCCGGGGACTTGGCTATATGATGAGAAGCTCCAAAAACGGGAGCTTTGGTGCAGGATGAAGGGCAAGAGTTTTTTTCGCACGATTCAAGTTAAGCTGGTCATTATTTATTTGCTGCTTATTCTAGTTGCAATGCAAATTATCGGCGTTTATTTTATAAGCACGGTCAAGCATTCGTTAATTGACAGCTTCACGAAAAACCTGAAGGAGCAGGCAGATATTTTGTCCAAGTTTGCGGCTCCCAGTCTAGCGGCAAAGCCTGACACTGAGGGGGATTCTTCGGAGAGCACGACGGAGGATCTAAGCCTAGTGGTTCGTAATCTATTCAGCATAAGCGGTGCTGAGGTTCAGGTGCTGGACTCGAACGGCAAGATGGTTGCCACCTCCGTGCAGGGCAATCAATCGAATATCGGGAAGAAGAATAAGTCGCTTGCCGTGAGCAGGGCGCTTCAAAATATTACTGACAATGAACAGGAAATTATAGATGAAGACAATACGCGCAAGAAGATGATTGCGCAGCCGGTGACAGTGAACGACAACAAGGTAGTTGGGGTAGTGTATGTCGTAGCTTCGATGACGGAGCTGTATGAGACGGTAAACCGAGTTAACCAAATCTTTTTCTCGGGAACTCTGATCGCCCTTGGACTTACTGGTGTGCTTGGCGTATTGCTCGCCCATACGATTACAAGTCCTATAAAAGGTTTAACGAGGCAAGCGGAGGCGGTTGCGGAAGGAAAGTTTGATCTGCAGGTGCCGGTGCTTGGCGATGATGAAATCGGCAGCTTGAGTATAGCCTTTAATGATATGACCATTCGGTTAAAGGAGGCGCTATCGGTCAATGAGGAGGAGAATGAGAAGCTTGCTTCTATCCTCTCCAATATGAGTGACGGCGTAGTGGCAGCCGACGAGAACGGCAAGGTCATTGTCTGGAACCGCAGAGCGCTTGAGCTGCTGGACAAGCGGACCTGTGAGGGCTTTGCTTTATCGGAGCTGTTTGATCTTTCGGAGCAGCGGCTGGGGGAGCTTCAGCAGGGCAAGGGCCAGACTCTTCTCATTGAGCGGGATTTCGATGAGCAGGAGATGGATGCAAGCAGCGAGGGGATCATGCGCGCGACCTTCACGCCTATTCATCGCCGAGATAAGGGGATTACGGGAACGATTGCGGTACTGCAGGATGTAACTGAGCAGGAGAAGCTGGAGCAGTCGCGTCGTCAATTCGTCGCTAACGTCTCGCATGAGCTGCGAACACCGCTAACAACGATTAAGAGCTATGCTGAGGCGCTTAATGACGGAGCGCTTGAGGAGCGGGAGTTGTCTGAGCGGTTTGTTGGTGTTATTCGCAATGAGACGGAGCGGATGATCAGGCTCGTTACCGATCTTCTGCATCTATCGCGTCTGGATTCGAATCAGGCGCCGCTTCGCAGGCGGCAAACGAATATACACGATATGCTTGACGAGGTAGCCGACCGCTTCTCATTCCAGCTTAGACAGAAGTCTATTCGAGCAGCGGTCCACGTCGAGCAAGGACTGGAATCTGCTTGGCTGGATCGTGATCAAATTGATCAGGTACTGGATAATTTATTCTCGAACGCAATCAAATACACGCTGGACGGTGGAACGATTGAATTAACGGCAAAGAGGCCGGCCGATTCGGCATTGCTTGCCATTAGCGTGAAGGATACAGGGATTGGCATTCCTAAAAAGGACCTTAACCGAATTTTTGATCGCTTCTATCGTGTGGACAAAGCTCGCTCACGCAATATGGGCGGTACGGGTCTTGGACTTTCGATTGCCCGGGAAATTGTTAAGGCGCATAGCGGTACAATCTCCTTAGATTCCGAGCTAAATGAAGGCACGACAGTTACATTTACTCTTCCGCTGCTGGGTGAAGGGGGCGAGCTTGCATGAAGGAGAAAATAAAAACAACAGTGCTTATTGGACTCGTTGTCATTAGCCTTCTCCAAAGCTATCTGCTTGCCTATAGCATGCCTGGTCTTGGTGTAACGGTAAGAAGTGATCAGGATTATGTGATTACAGAGCCGATAGGAACAGCAAAGAGCGTGGAGAGTGTTATTTTTCCCGAGGAGCTATTCATACATTTGGGCGGCAATAAGCATACGGTTATCTATCCAGGTACGCAGTTCTACGAGATGATTCTTAATCAGCGTATTCAAGGCAGGGAATTTAAAGGATTCCAGCGGAGCCCGGCCGATGTGCTGAACTGGGAAAGTATTCGCAAGAATGATATCGGGATCGAGCTGAGGTTTAACAATGGCATTCCTGTTGAGCTGCTGCAAAAGCTGCTTAAGCTGGAGGGAGATCTGCTGTTTCTTAACGAAACGATTGATCGGATTTGGATTTTTAAGACGACGGGGACAGAGGAAATTCGAACCTTCTTCTTCAGTATAGACGGCAAGATGGTTTATGAGTCCGTTCGTGCAGACTTAACGGTCCGTGATGTACAGGATTATGTTGGATTTGGACAATTCCAGCCAATGTATACGATGACTGCAGATGGGCTTTATATTCCGGATGGGCCAATTCAGTCAACCGAGATGATATTTCCGTATGAGACCTATTCGCCTGACTTGATGCAAAGAAGCTTGTTCTTCGATCCAAGCACAACGAATTCACTGGAGCACCGAAGCGGGTCACAGATTTACACGGACGGAAAGCGCGGCTTACAAGTAGAGCAGAACGGAAAATGGATTAGCTACACCGATCCAAGTGCGCCGCAAATTGCCGAAAATCTGCTTAGCGATAACGTTTATAAGTCTGTGGACTTCGTTAATCAGAACGGCGGGTGGGACGGAGTACATCGGTTTGTAAATGTTGCGCCAGGAGGCGAAGGGAAATATATTCGCTTTAAACAGTATGTAGAGCAGTATCCAGTCATTGAGACACCGCCTTTTCGTTATGGTTATATGAATCTGACGCTTCAGCAAGGCGTCGTTACTGAATATTCAAGATCACTAATTACGCTCGGCGCACAAACGGAAGCGCGCAATGTAAGATGGCTGCCCGGCGGCGAGTCGCTGCAGCAAAGCCTCAAAAACTATGGCAAGCGCAGTGAAGTAGAGCATCTTTTCCCAGCCATGCAAGCATTGCCGATAGATGATAGTCAGCTTCGGTTTACGCCCGTATGGGCGGTTCGTTTGACGGATGGAACAGAAGAAATTCTAGTGGATGCGTACCCTAATGGCTATGAACCGCCGGAGGACTTTGTCGAGACCGCAGAGGATGAGCTGGGGGAGGATCAGGAGAGCGCTGATGAGAAGGATATAGCTGCAGCTTTATACGGAGGAGCAGCTGTGAATTCTGTTGGCGGCCTGAATCCACTGAGAACCAGTGATATTGGCCAAGTACGTTAGATGGCAGGGGGTGAAGGCGAGTGGATTGGGGACGAGCGAAAAACGTGCTTATTATTTCGTTTTTACTGCTCAATGTGCTGCTGGGCTATCAGCTTTGGCTCGATATTAGAGAGCAGCTGAATATGAATGTGAATTCGGCAGAGCTGCCGCAGGATAAGGTGGTGCTTATGCAGCAGAAGCGTATTGCGTTAGAAGCCAATCTGCCGCTGGAAACGCCAGAGCTAGGGGATCTAAAGTATGTGCTTCATTCAGACAGCCGCAAAAATGCGGAGCCGATTATTTTGGACAAACCGGTAGACAGTACCATTATTTATTCGAAGACACAATTGCTAAAGACGCTTGGGAGTCATATTCCTGAGCTCGATCAGTATGCTTTTGATCTGTTGAACAGCAGTGTGGACAAGTTCATCCTATATCGAGTCGTTGAAGGACGACCCATGTTCGATGTGAAGCTAACGCTGTACATCAGTAATCAAAAAATAACCTCCTTCCTGCAGGATCGTGTGGAGCTGCTTGATATGAGCGAAGCGAAGCCGGTGCTGCCAGCTGCGAAGGTAGTGGCTAGTTTAATTGAAACCTATTTGCCGGATGGAGCAATCATCTCTGATATTCAGCTTGGCTATAAGGGCCAAATCTTCGATTCTGAGAAGCAGGTGTCTGCGCCGTCATGGCGGGTCATGCTGGAGAGCGGAGACCTGTTTTATGTGCATGCCATTAGCGGCGAGGTTGCAACGGATGAGGAGCAAGAGGAAGCTGCAGCGAACGGTTTACATTAACGGGAGCGGGAGAAGGGACAGGAAAGAGAGATTATGGGAATGCGATTTACGGTACTTGGGAGCGGCTCGACCGGCAATGCGACGATCGTGCAAGGAAATGAGAAGACGGTCATTGTTGATGCAGGAATGAGCGCGAAGAAGCTGGATGAGCTTATGCGGGAACGAGGGATATCCGGCCATGAATTGGACGCATTGTTTGTTACACATGAGCATTCCGATCATATAAAGGGCTTGGGTGCATTTGCCCGCAGATATGATTTGCCTATTTACGCGAATGAGGCGACATGGGCTGCAATGGAGAGGCATGTGGGCACGATTGCGGCAGAGAAAAGAGTATTTATGGAAACAGGCGAAGAGATTGCCTGCGGTTCGATGCTAGTACAATCGTTTCCGATTTCGCATGACGCAGCTGAGCCGGTAGGCTATTGTTTTGCAGAAGACGGTGAAAAGCTGAGCCTGGCTACGGACCTAGGCTACGTTAGTGAAAAGGTAAAGCGTCAGATCATCGATTCGGATGTACTGGTGCTGGAAGCCAATCATGATACTGAGATGCTGCGGATGGGCCGTTACCCCTGGAATACGAAGCGTCGTATTCTGAGTGATGTCGGCCATTTATCAAATGTGGCAGCAGGCGAGGCACTGCTGGAGCTCATGACAGATCGAACCAAACGTGTCTATTTGGCTCACTTGAGCCTTGATCATAACTTAATGGATTTAGCGATGCTGACGGTGAATTCTATATTAGAGGATCACGGAATATTTTATAAGAAGGAAGAGCATCCCTTGCGGGCAACGTATCACGACAGGCCTACTGCATGGGATGAAGTGAAACGGAAATAAGGGTTTCCAGCTGTGCATCGAGCGAATCGGCTTTGGCGCTTAATTCTTCTCTTGTCAGTATGCCTTTTTCTATAAACAGCTCTAGCATTGCGCTTAAAGTTAGAATAGTACGATAGTGATCATCCTTCAAATCTGCTAGCTTCGCAGCAAGCTGTACATGTTCCCAAGCGGCAGGCGTTTTGGTTTTCATAGTAACATCTCCTTTTTTGGTGGGATGAATATTGATCTTATATTCAAGGTGAAACGGCTGTCACCGTCCTTATGGCGAAATGCTATACTTTCCTATATTTTATAAAAAATACGTTATGCTCGTCGTTCGAATCTATTATTATTTTAGTCAATTCTTCTGAAAACATTCCTATATAAGTTGAACTAAAAAAATAAAGTTACAGCGAAGCGAGAAGATCGTTCTGGAGAAACGAAGTATTCGCCTTTGCAGCCCATATTCTCACCTTTAAATGTCTTAGGAAACCGAAGGATCTGGCTGCAACCGCGACCCTTCAGAATGATCTACTCGCGCAGCGCACAAAACGCAAATTTCTAGTTCAACTTATATAGAATGAAAAAATAGTCTTGATGTTTTGAAACATCGAGAGGAGCGATTGTAATGAGCCTGTTCGACGACGATTTTTATTCGACTAAAGTATCCAAGCGTGCTGCTCGCGAGAGCAGAAAGAAGGACTTGGCTTTTCCATATAGAAGATTCCCATTTAAGTGGACAAATGTTCGCATAGCGGTTGTTTCATCCATGACAAGTGCAGTTGTTGCAACGCTGTTGTTCGGCGTTGTTTTTGGCGGAGGGCCCAGCATAGGCACCGGAAGATCCAAAGCTGTGTCAAGCGGCATATTGGCGGTTGATCCTATGGAGCGACCGATTCAGGCGTCTGCAAAAGTGCGTCCAGCAGTGGTAAGCGTCATTAATCAGCAAATGTACGCCCTTGGTATTGGAAAAGGTGCTGCGCTGCCCAAGGGGACCGAGGAATCGGGTATTTTGCGGGAGGCTGGTATTGGCTCGGGTGTAATTATAAGCAAGAAGGATGGAAAAGCGACTATTATTACCAATTATCATGTTATTGATGAGGCTGCAGCTGTAAAGGTTGTGCTGATGAGCGGAGAGACGCGTGATGCGCGGATTGTAGGCAAGGATCAGATTACAGATCTTGCCGTGCTTGAAATCGATGCTAAGGGTATTGATGTTGTCGCTGAGATTGGAGATTCCTCTACTCTTCGCGCTGCTGAATATATTATTGCAATCGGCAACCCTCTCGGACTTGGAGAATCGGTTACGACAGGAAGTGTAAGCAAGACGACACAAATTGTGCCGGTATCGCTTAATCAGGATGGTGTGTACGACTGGGAGCAAGAGGTTATTCAGATCGATGCTTCGATTAATCAAGGCAACAGCGGCGGTCCGCTCATTGATTTGAACGGCAGGGTCGTCGGAATAAACAGCATGAAAATAGCAGATTTAGGCGTTGAAGGGATTGGTTTTGCCATTCCAATCAATCTGGCCATGCCAATCGTGGATAGTTTAATTAAGCTTGGTTATGTGCCGCGTCCGTATCTTGGCGTCTACACGATGGATCTGGAGCAGTACTGGCAGCAGCAGGACTTTGAGGATGCATTCGGAAATGCGCTCGAGGAGGATGGTCTGCCGGATGCTAAGGCTGAGGATGAAGACGATCTGGAAGGCGGAGGAGTACCTCTAAAGCTACCAGATGAAGTATATGACGGTGTTATCGTGCTTGAAGCGGTAGGACCTGCTAAGGATGCTGGCTTACTGTTTAATGATGTCATCGTGAAGCTGGATGGTCAATCGATTGGCAGCACGATCGATCTTCGTAAATATTTGTACACGAAAAAAAATATTGGCGATGCTATCGAAATTAGCTATTACCGCGATGGAAAGCTAAAGATTGCCAATTTCAAGCTTGGCGAGAAGGAAGCTGAGGAATAGCAACCTTAAGAACCGCAGTGTGCTAACGGGATGCCGTTTGCGCTCTGCGGTTTTTGTTTTGGGGAGACGGAAGCGGGAATGAGGGTAAGGGCAGAGCCAGAGCCAGTGCAATAGCGAGGACAAAAGGAGGAAGCGAAGGCGGCATACAGGAGAGGATAAGGGGAAGAAAAACAAGGGTGAAAATAGGGGAGGATTAATAATGAGTAAATGCGAAGCTTGTCGTCTTCACATGGAGTAGCGTTTTCTGATATGCTGTGTATAGATAACTTGGACAATTAACGGATACGAAAACCATCAACTAGGGATAGGAAGCGTGCAGCGATGTATTGTGTATGTAAAGAACATATTGAAAAGGCATTGGATCGATTTGTAGATGAATACGAGGATGCGCCAGATGTGGTGGATTTAAAGGAAACGCAATTTGCAGATTGGGACCCACCGCGGAAATGCGATTTTTGTGATGAACCAGCTACTTTTTTGGTGGTTTAAAGAGAAAGGGATCGTATTATACTTGTGAGCACGTATAATGAAGCGGGCTTAGGGATAGGTATGGACATTATAGGGATTCATGTCCGTTTAGTGTAGCGGGCGGAAGACAAGATCCGACACTATAAAAGGACGTGTAAGGTTTGCATATACAAATAGCTGCAGTTGGAAAGCTGAAGGAAAAGTACTTAGTGCTTGGCATAGCGGAATATGCCAAGCGGTTAGGGCCTTACGTGAAGCTCACGCTCACGGAAGTGCCCGATGAGAAGGCGCCGGAGACGATGAGTCCGGCGGAGGAAGCGATTGTGCGCGAGCGAGAGGGCGAGAGGCTTCTAGCGCAGCTGAAGCCTGAAGCGCATGTTGTCGCGCTCGCGCTTGAAGGCGAGCTCTGGTCCAGCGAGGATCTCGCGGGCCAGCTCGATAATTTAGCCACGTATGGGCGCAGCCACGTGGCTTTTGTTATTGGCGGGAGCAATGGTCTTGCTCCCGCGGTACTGAAGCGCGCCCAGCAGAAGCTGAGCTTTGGGCGCATGACCTTGCCGCACCAGCTTATGCGTCTGGTGCTGGTGGAGCAGATTTATCGAGCTGTGAAGATAAATCGGGGGGAACCTTACCATAAATAGGGCGAAACCCGTGACAGGCGCAGTTGAATAATACGGGGAGAACGTCGATCCATAAATGCACGTTCGTTTGGGGCAATGCTGGCAATTGAACCAAAAACAAAAAATAGCGGCGTAGGGATCACCTCCCTTGCGCCGCTATTATTTTAGGTTAATTCATTCTGGTCCAACCAATCTTGAACGACTGGTTGGAGATTGTCTCTGCTAGTTATAGAAAACGGCGGGTTAAATTGAAATCTGTTACGATAGGCCTCTCCAATGGCGATCAAGATATCGTTTAAGTTTTCAGCGGTCACTCCGTCTATTCCTACATCGGCAAATGGTGCGACTTTTCTGTAATTTGTAAGTGTACACACCCTACTTCCGCCACGCAGCAGAAATAGTTTCGCATACTCGAGCGTGAACTTAAAGTTTTCTTTAAGTTCATTAATGGGCTAATCTACCATGATAAAATATTACATAAAGATCCTTCATGGTAAAGGAGTGAGTCTGATGCTGGTCGTTGGAAGAAAACCCGGACAATACATAGTGATCAACGAAAAAATTATCATAAAGGTAATTAAAAGTGAAGAGGGGCACTTACGCTTGGCTATTGAAGCGCCAAAAGATATCTCTATCGTTCGCGGAGAATTGCTAAATCAAGAATAAGCACAAGAATGAAAGCTGCTTGAGAACAGGTAACGTTCCTGCAAGCTTTTAATCTTCCCTAACGCGCCCCATCTGAAGTATGCCGTGCAAGCATCCTGAAGATATGCTTCCGCTATATGATTCTTGTCCATTGAAAGGTAAAGTTGAGCCGCTAATTCATTCGCAATCGCTTCATATCGAGGATAGCAATGTTCTTGAGCCCATTGGATCGCTTGATCGTAAAGCTTCGTCGCTTTCCGGAACGACCTTTGTCCATTGTTTCATTCGAGCCAGCAAGCGTTTTAACACTTTGCGATAACCACGCCTTGAAATATCCGTAGCACTGGGGTAAGGGCCATAATGGCTAATGAATGATAGGATCAGTGTCCCTGCTTGATTAATGGGAAAATTTAAATTCATTTTCTAGTTTCTCGGATTCTTCAGCAAATGCGACAGCTTCCGAATAACGGCCATATAAATAATAGACCTCAAGCTTGTAGGTGGAGTAATAATACATATTCCCTTTGTTGTGCTCATTGTTCGATATCTTTTCCTGCAGCAGTCGGCTCTCAAAAAGCCCGCCGTTGAAAGTCAGGTGGTTAGAATCCGTGATGTTTTTAAAGCCTTCACGTTCTTTAATCGATTGAATATCCCAATCCCAAAATAATAATAACTTTCAAAAAAATTTTTTCGCAAAAAGACTAAACATTTCAAATAAATTGTCGATATATAAATTAATCTAATATCCGATTACTCATGGACGAGTAAATACGCATGTAGTTTCAAGGAAGAACACTTGAAACAGATGCCTATTTATTCGTCTTTTCGCTGTTTAGATGTCGTTTTTTGAAAATTGAATAATTTATTAAATAATTACGAGACTTAGGATGAGCAAATAAGTCGCCGTCATTCTTCAGGAGGAAGAAGGGCAGCGACCTGTTTGCTCATTTTTTTATGTCCATTTAATAAGCGGGATAAGGGGGTGAGCCAATGCTCGTGTTAGGGAGAAAACCCGGAGAATATGTGCTGATCGACAACAACATTATGGTAAAGGTCATTAGGAGTGAAGAAGGCCATTTACGCTTGGCGATTGAAGCACCTAAGCATATTTCTATTGTTCGTGGAGAGTTATGGGAAGAAAACAATACAGCCCTAAGAACGGCAAAAAAGGTCGAGGCCTCTGCCACTTAAGGACGAGTGGTGAAATCAAGGAAGATAACAGTTTGACTTACAAATCCTAGTTTTGGATTAGCGCGCAATCCATCAATGACTTGTGAGTACAGGGCATACGTTTCAAAGGATGCAAACGGATAGGCATCCTAAAACACACTACATGGAGGTAATGAGAAATGAGAATTAACCACAACATTGCAGCACTGAACACGCACCGCCAATTGGGTGCAAACCAATCAGCATCAGGCAAGAATCTTGAGAAATTGTCTTCCGGTTTGAAAATCAACCGTGCAGGCGACGATGCAGCAGGTCTCGCAATTTCCGAGAAAATGCGCGCACAAATCCGCGGTCTAGACATGGCTTCCAAGAACGCACAAGACAGCATTTCCTTGATTCAAACTGCTGAGGGTGCAATGAACGAAACCCACAGCATCTTGCAACGTATGCGTGAATTGGCTGTTCAATCTGCCAATGACACGAATACAACGGAAGATCGTGAGAAACTTCAATCCGAAATTAATGAGCTTACTTCTGAAATCAACCGTATTGGTAAAACAACACAATTCAACAACAAAGATTTGTTGAAAGGTGATTTTGATTACAAAGCAGCAACAGGTTCATCGATTACGGGTACAACTGCTATTGCTGGATTTACACTAACTGATACTGTTGAAGTGTTTGCTGGCGTGAAAGCAGAGGATGTTGCTGCTGTTCGTATAGAAGATACAGCATCTATTTTGACTGGTGGAGTAACAGTTGCTGGCACTGATGCTATGGATGATGACTGGGATGAGCTTACGATTAAGATTGGTACAGGAGCTGCGAAAACTATTACTGTAGACGCAACAGGCGATCTTGATAAAGCTATTACTGATTTGAATGGTCAACTTGCTGGAGACAACGTGGCTGCTTCGATTGTAAACGGCAAACTTGTATTGGAATCTACAGCTAAAGGCACGACTGCACCTTCAATATCCGTACTCGGCGGCGGATTTGCGGATAAGTTCATTTCTACAAATGCGAATCCATCTAGCTTTGTTCAAGGTCAAAAGGATGCTTTGATGATCGGAGCTGCTACACCTGCAACTTCGACTGGTAGCACAGCTGTAACTGCTTACTCACCTACTGTAACTACAAATGAGCTTACACTCTCAGTCGATGGCAGTTCGCATACGGTAGCGCTCAACGTTCCAGGTACTGCGTACGACTTAACAGATCTTACTGATCAAACTACATTCCTAGCGGATCTCAATGCTAAGTTAGCAACTAAAGGTGCAAACGTTATAGCATCATTTGATACGAGCAATAACTTGGTGTTAACAGGCGGCACTGGCGTTAAGGATGTATCGGTAACTGGTGGTAATGCTGTAACTGGTCTTGGTCTGGCTACAACTACAGATGTAACAGCTGGAGCAGATAACAGTGCGATTGTGATTAACGGTGAATCCTACACACTGACCAATGGTGCTTACAAGGACCTGGATGCTGTTATAACTGAGTTGAACTCAAAAATCTCTGGTGATGGTCTTGTAGCAAGCGTTGATGCTGGCAAAGTGAAAGTGGCATCGACATTATCGACTACTGCGGCAGTAACCGTTACGGGTACTGGCGAGCTAGCTAAACAGCTAGGCTTGGATGATGTTACGGCAACGGGGCATGAAGCTGCAGTTATCGCAGACAACTCGTTTGACCTGACTGTAAATGGTAAAGATGCAACGATTACCTTCGATAAAGGTACTGCTTATACTCAAGCGCAAATTAAAGATGCAATTGCAACTCAATTAACTGCACAAGGAGCAACCGATTTTGAAGTAGCTATTAAAGATAACAAACTTCAAATCACTTCTACTCTTACAGGTACAGCATCGGGTATCGAAGTAGAAGATAGTGATGCGCTTGCTGCACAACTTGGTCTTGAAGGTCTGAGTGCAACAGGTAAAGCTGCTGAAAACGAATTACTTACTTTCCAAATCGGTTCTAATCAAAACCAAACAATGGCACTATCGATTGCTGACATGAGAGCTGAGTCACTTGGCATCACAGGTAGTGGTACAGGTTTTAGTGGCACTTCCAATGTTACTGACGGAACAAATAATGAATTTGTTGAAAGCTCCCTGGACATTACAACATCCACAGGTGCTGCTAATGCGATCAGCGTTTTCGACAAGGCAATTAACTCAGTATCCGCTGAGCGCTCCAAGCTTGGTGCTGTTCAAAACCGTCTTGAGCACACAATCAACAACTTGGGAACTTCTTCCGAGAACTTGACTGCTGCTGAATCCCGTATTCGCGATGTAGACATGGCGAAAGAAATGATGGAGTTCACAAAGAACAACATCCTTTCCCAAGCTGCACAAGCGATGCTTGCACAAGCAAACCAACAGCCGCAAGGCGTTCTTCAATTGCTTGGTTAATAACAAAGAATTACAAGGAGATCCTAGACTATCTAGGGTCTCTTTTTCTTGGGACTGAGCTAAAATATGATCTTCACCAACATGCAGGCCTTCTCTTCGGGGGCCCTATTTTTGTTTCAGAACCCTAACGATAGAGATTAATGTGTATGAAACCAATCTGAATCACGCGATCTACTGACAAATGCCGCTTCTGTATTGGTCACTCACAACCATCCAAGCGGAGATCCAACCCCGAGTCCAGAGGACATTGAAGTCACCAAAAGGCTGGTACTTGCTGGTGAAACCTTAGGAATCAAACTCATCGATCATCTAATTCATCGGTGACGGGCAGTTCGTGTCACTCAAAGAAAAAGGATACCTGTGAGAAGGGGGAGTCAGAATGAAGAGTGCAACATCAAGGTTTAGACAGTACGTGATAGCAGGCTCACAGCATCGAGATAGACGAAGAGAGCATCATCTGGGAAGCCATTACATTCTACCACGAAGAGCTAGATGAGCAAGTGGTGCCTGTCGCAGATCTGAAAGACTTCTCAGATCCACTGACCATCTGCTGCACTACATACGATGGCGAAAACGGGGGGCCGTTGGACGCGGCAATTTCTTGACCACTCTGAACACACAGTTAAATGGAGCTTTCGGCGCAGGCAAAGTGGTTACGTCTTTCAACGCTGGACAACGAGCTTGTCATTACGAAAAGTCTGACTGGCAGCGCGGTGAACCTTATCATCTATAGAGCGAAATCCGTGGCAGGCGCAGTCCTCAGGCACTGTCATCCCAATCAAACCTAAAGATCAAATTCATTAAAAAATAGCGACGTAGGGATTACCTCCCTTACGCCGCTATTTTTTCTAGTTTAAATCATTTTCTCGCTTGAGAGCTACCTTCAACTCAACGTTGAACAAGCCAACCCTTTGCAGTGTTACGATTATTGCATTCTTTAATCGTTATTATAGGCTAAGTAATCTAAGTAAAAGTCAACAACATCCTGGATTTGTTGTTTAGTTTGCATAGGCACTCCACCATTACTGCTTGGGAAATTAATATAGGTCGATTCAAATTCAGACAAGAAATTATCGAATTCATCTTCGTCCAAATCTGTCAATCCGGTTATACCAGCGCTAGCAAATAATTCTGCGTTCGGTTTAGTAAATCCAAAACCTAAGAAAGGAGTCAAATATTCATAGATTGACTGTACGGTGAGTTCTTCAATCGTCTTGTCAACGATCTCTTGAATATCAGTAGTTGATCTCGGATAGGACTTCCCGCTAATTTCCAAATAGTATTTGACGGCGAATAGGTTATCAGATGTAACATACTGAACACCCGCATCGGCAAAAGTCGTCACAGTAACTTGCGTCTCCGAAGAATACGTCAATATGCCTTTCTCTGATTCATCATTGATTAAATATAGTGCCGCTTGCTTTGTAATATCGTCAATAACCGCATTGACGATGGCTTGAATTTCTGAAACTGTCCTCTTAGAGCTTCCACCAGATTCGAGTACAACTTTAACAGCTGATACATTGTCTGCCGTTACACCTGTAATACCCGCATCGGCAAAAGTTGTCACAGTAAC
This sequence comes from Paenibacillus sp. FSL H8-0548, assembly GCF_038630985.1. Classification (NCBI taxonomy): domain Bacteria; kingdom Bacillati; phylum Bacillota; class Bacilli; order Caryophanales; family Paenibacillaceae; genus Paenibacillus; species Paenibacillus sp. FSL H8-0548. The sequence goes on along the minus strand of NZ_CP152049.1, from coordinate 7,264,504 downwards.
TTGCGTCTCCGAAGAATTCGTCAATATGCCTTTCTCTGATTCATCATTGATTAAATATAGTGCTGCTTGCTTCGTAATATCATCAATAACTGCATTGACGATGGCTTGAATTTCTAAAACTGTCCTCTTAGAGCTTCCACCAGATTCGAGTGCAACTTTAACAGCTGATACATTGTCGTTCGTTACATCCGTAATACCTGCATTGGCAAAAGTTGTCACATTAACATTAGCCCATGAACTAGAAACTGATGCAGCATTGATCAATTCTAGTGGGGTCTTGGATGGTGTTGGCGTAGGCGTAGGCGTTGGTGTGCTTTCCTGATTCTTCTGCTCTTCTTCCTTCTTCCTTTCTTCTTCCTGCTTCTTCAACGCTTCTACAAGCTTCTCGTTTTCCTTCAGAACCGCTGCTACCCATGGTTCTGCCTCAAAGGATACAGACACAAGGTCCGCGCGTGTAGCAGCATCTGTATAATTCGTTGGAAAATCAACTCTTGCGTCTTTTATAGCTTGAATATAACCTGCAGCCCAAGGTGCAGCTCCCTCTACTTCTGCATCTTCTACTTTTTCAAGTTCAAGCATGCGTCCAACTACTACCGCCATCTCTTGGACTTTAATTTCGCCTTTAGGGTTAAATGTTCCATCTGCGTTTCCTACAAAAATGCCAGCTTCTTTTGCAGCTGCAATCTCTTCTGTATACCATAATCCCAGTTCCACATCGCTGAAAGGCTTTTCTGTTACAACCTTAGTATCCGTTTCTCCTATCCCTTCAAGACCTAGGATTAACGCAGCGACTCTAGCAAATTGTGCACGATTCATATTCTGATCAAGTGCAGCTTCGCCGTTGATTCCGGCAAAAATTCCTTTCGCTGCTAAAGCATCATATTTTTGCTGCGCAGTAAGTTCAGTAGTGTTCTCGGCATTCCCTATTGTTGGGAAGAGAAAAGTTCCCATCAACAAAACGATTAACATTCGACTTAGATTCTTTTTCATAGAGTTTTTCCTCCTTAAGTATGAGTGAAATCACATAGGTCTATAGTAACATGCCAAGTGCGCTGCAAGAGCGAACTTAAAGTTTTCTTTAAGTTTCTTAACTGGGCTAATCTACCATGCAATATGCTTTCAGATGTCAATAATCATTGGGTTGCTTCATATAAGTAAATTACAGGACGATCCTAATGGAAGACGAAAAAACCGTCAGGGGTTTGATAGCTGTCATCTCTCCAACGCCAAATGAGCGCTTTCCAAGAAATTCTGTGGAATGCGAACTCCAGCGCTATTTCCCATTTGACGAAGTGGCAACGCATTCAAGTAAGAAGAAAGCAAGGTGGGAGTAATTGGTACAAGGTTAAACGTCATGTAGCTCAGGAGGAAGATAAGTCGGCAGCTACACTACAAGGCCGATTGGTATAGCCGCTCGATTAAGGAAGCCCCAACCTTTGCCCCTTCGAGCCAAGCCTGTCACGTCTGTGGATACAGAAACGCAGATGTGAAGAATTTGGGCATCAGGAGATGGGAGTGTTCAACTGGCGATCACAAAAAAGGATTTCATCTCGATCTAGTGTGGGTACATTTTCCTGTAATGATGATATAGTATGATAATCAACTTATATATATATCGAATTTTGTAGATTGGGGTCGGTTTCATGATGAGGGGTATTCTCCGATTCGGTACTCGTACGATCTTACTTCATATAGCTGCTGCCGTTGTTATTGGATTGGTTGCAGGCTTTGCCGTCGTCTCTGCACCGGACGCCCCTAAGTTCCAAAGTGAAGAGGGCATTCTGAATTTAAAGCAGCTTCATGTCAGCAATCAGCCGGTAAAGTTACAAGGGGAATGGGAATTCTACTGGCAAGAGCTGCTGTCGCCTAAGGACATACAGATTCGTTCTACAAGGGACGGGAATAATGACCGCTGGATCAACATCCCAAGCTCCTGGCTGGGCTATCGGTTAGATGGTCAGCAGTTGAACGGTACAGGTTTTGCAACCTTTCGGGTGGTCATTGAGCTTAGCGAGCAGGATCGAAATGAGCGGCTTGCTCTGCGGCTGCCTACCATCTTTCATTCGTATAAATTATGGGTGAATGGCGAGCTGCTGGCAGAAGTCGGCGTGGTTGGTCAGGACGAGAGTGGCGTGACACCGCATCTGTCATCGAAGCTGGTGTTCTTCCAGCCTGAAAACAACTCAGTAGAGTTGGTTATGCAAGTAGCCAACTTCCATCATAAGCGAGGCGGAATCACCAAGTATATAGAGCTTGGCGGCAGTGATGTGTTAACAGTTAGGACAAATCTGAAAATCGCTGCTGAAATGTTTATCACCGCAAGCCTGCTGGTAATTGGCGTGTATCACCTGCTGTTGTTCGTACTGCGACGCAAAGATAGGGCTCCATTGTATTTTGGTATGTTCACCTTGTTGTCCGGTATCCGATCCTTGCTAGTCGGCGAGCTCTTGCTCACACAATTGTGGCCAGCATTTCCATGGGGATTGCAGTTCAAGATCGAGTACCTGATTCTTTGCAGCATTGGTTATATCACGACGAGGTACTTTGATAGCATTTTTCCAAATTATGTGACGCGTTGGTTTCATCTTGGCACGCGGATCGTTACCGGCGCATTCTGTATCGTTGTTGTGGTGACCCCTGCACTTCTATATACCAAAATGTTACTGATGATCGGTGTGATGGTTGTTCTGCATATGGTTTATCTGATGGTTGGGTTGGTCAAAGCGGCTGTGTGGCGTATGGAGGGAGCGCTAATCTTCCTGTTGGTGTCGGTGGTTGGTTTAGTTACTGTCGTCAACGATTTTTTATATTACAACGAATGGTCACTGATCGGTAATACATCTCCGCTTGGTCTGTTGGTGTTTACGATCGCACAGATAATTCTGCTTTCTTCGAGATTTACGAGGGCGGCATCGAACGAGGAGAGGATTGCACGTGAGCTGCAGGACGCCAACAACAAGCTGACCGAAATGAATATGAATTTGGAACGGACCGTGCAGGAGCGCACACAGGCCTTATCTGCAGCTCACGATGATCTCCGCACTTCGTATGACCGGTTACTTCACTCCGAGCAAGGGAGGAAGAAGCTCCTTGCCTATATTACGCATGATCTGCGTATGCCGCTGTCTAGCATGCTTGGTTATGTAGAAGCTGTGCAGGACAGGGTCAAGCCGGAACGCGATGAACAGTACCTGAAGTATATCCGGGATAACACGATCAGGATTAATCGCATGATCGAGGAGTTGTCCTTCTTGTCGCATTTGGAGACGGGACAAGTCTCGTACCGAATGGAGCCGGTTCATGTGATTCACTTCTTGCGTGGTTTTTTTGAACAATATGAGCTGGTTGTGCGTGACGCAGGGCTCAATTTCACGCTGGATATCGGAGATGCGGAAGATCAACGACCTAACTCGCCTGTCGTCGAGATGGATGCGCAAAGATTAGAGCAGGCGTTGTTTAATCTAGTGTCGAACGCGATGAAGTTCACCTCTAGCGGTGGGTTGGTGCGTATTGCGTTAGCTGTGGAGCAGGTGAATCATACCCACTATGCGATAATTAGTGTACAAGATTCTGGCACGGGTATTCCTCCAGATCAGCTCGAGCAAATCTTCCATCGCAATTACAAGTATGATCGACCGGGCGTGGAGAACGGAGTAGAGGGCAGCGGGCTCGGGCTGGCGATTTGCAGGGAAATCGTACAAGCGCATGGAGGGACGGTTCGAGCGGAGAGCGACGGCAAGACGGGGTCGATATTTTATGTATCGCTTCCTTGTATTGTAAATGAAGGAAGGTGACGGTGTGGTGGATACTCACAAAATAATGATCGTCGATGATGATCCCCATATATGCGAGATTGTTCAGGTGTATTGCGAGAGGGAGGGTTTCATATCCTCCTACAGTCATAGCGGGACAGAAGCCATGAAGCTGCTTGCGTCTTTCGAGCCGGATTTGATTGTACTGGATGTACTGCTGGCTAATGAAAACGGTATTGATTGGTGCAGGAAAGCTCGCAGCTATACGAATGCACCGATCGTGTTTCTGAGCAGCCGTGAGGAAGACGAGGTGAAAATCAGCGCGTTATCCTATGGCGGCGACGATTATGTGACCAAGCCGTTCAGTCCGGGAGTGCTCATGGCCAAGATCAAGGCTCATCTTCGCAGAGTGTCGAGCGGCAGAAGGGAACAACTGCTGGAGTTACCGGGTTTGACGCTGGATTTCTACGCACAGTCCGTCAACATGGGTAATGAAACCATCTTTTTATCGAAAAAAGAGTTCAGTCTACTCTCCTATATGGCACAAAACGTTAATCGTGTCGTCAGTGTCGATGCATTGTTTCAGCTCGTCTGGGGAACGGAGAGTCTGGAGGATACGAGAACGGTCGCTGTACACATCAGTAATTTACGCAAAAAAATCGAGGCCGACCCTGCCAATCCTGAGCGAATTATTACGATTCGGGGGGCCGGATATATGCTGGTTGCCAGAGGTGCGTTGCAAGCTCGAACTTAATGTTTTCTTTAAGTCCCATAATTGGACCAATCTACCATGATAAAATAAAGGGTTACAGACAGCGCTGTACTAAGCCAAATAGGAGTGATGTTTATTGGGAAACACAGACAAGTTCGAAAGGATAGCCTTCCTGATAAAGCTGTATAAATAAGCCGAAACTACGCTCCTAGCAATGAAAGATTTTTATTCATGGGCTTCAGGATTATATAAAAGGACCATACTCCAGCTATAAGAGCAGACTTTCGCTGATCCGACAATACGGTGAGCCTTAATATGTAAGTGTAGATGATAATGGGGGGAGAACATGAATAAAAGGAAAGATATTTTAAATGCTTGGATTACGATAGAACAACTATCCGAAGGTTCTATTAATAGAAAAGATAAATCGCTAAAGCTCTTACATACAATGGAAGAGGACTGGAATAAGTTTTTTACAGACTTTTTAACTAAACAAAAAGAACAACAAAATGTATCAGATAAATTCTTTAAAAAGTCGGGCTTAGTATTATATTTTGATATTTTCAATTTTCAAGAAGTTGTTGATATATTGAGGGAGAAGTACAAGATTGCGAAAACCTACGAAGAAGTTAGTAACTCTGACAAATTCACCTTCTCTATATATTTTGATAACCAATTAAATTTTATAGCAGACCAATTGTTTTTTACAATGAGCGGTTATATCCGCCAACATGGTGATTTACCGGAAAATTTTTCAAAAGTTGAAAACTCATTTAGAGAAGATTTGAGCAGTAAATTTGATGAGGGATTTAATACCACCATTTCTGAGCTTTTACAAAAGTATAATGTTTCCACAGATAATTTTCGCTATGCATTTGTGAAAAACTTTGATAATAGAGAAGTAAACTTACATTCGTTTTTTATTGAAGATCTGAACAAAGCACAGATAATCACTAATAAAAATTTAGATCGATATTTTAATGGATTTTCGGGATATACACAAAATCTAAATGGCAATAAAAAGTCAATTCATTTTAATTCACAAATTTTCGAGACAATCATTTTACAACCTAAATATTATCCGTTGGGACGTTTCCCAAGTGATCCTGGTTTTGCACTTTCATTCATGCAACAGGTTGCGGTGAATCTAGCTTTAAACGATGAAAATGAAATTCGTAGTGTTAACGGTCCGCCAGGGACAGGGAAAACAACACTGTTAAAAGATATTTTTGCTGATTTAGTAGTACAACAGGCAGCGGAAATTATGCAGCTTTCTGATAAAAGGATTCAAGGTAGTCTAGTTTATTGGAAAGATGCCAAACTTGGGGTTTTACCGCCTTCCATTTCAGATAAAAATATTGTTGTTGCAAGTTCAAACAATGGGGCAGTCCAAAATATTGTTCAGGAGTTACCAAAGAAAGAAAATGTTGCTGACGATTTTCAAAAGCAATTAGATGAAGCGGATTATTTCAAAGATGTTTCTAATTCTGAATTAACTGGTGAAGGCTATGGAAAGAATCGTGAGATTAAAAGTGAGCTTTTAAATGAGGAAAATTGGGGTGTATTCTCGTTAGAAGGTGGAGCTTCAACAAATATTAACAAGTTACTTTTAAACATTGAAGCAATTGAAAAAGATTTAGAAGTTAATTATCAAGCGAATACAGGTGAAAGTGTATATCAAGAATTCTCCCGTCTCTATGATGAATTAAACATCGAAAGAGAAAAAATGCAAGAATATAGCGAAAAAATGTATTTGCTTCAAAAATTAAAAACCGAGCAAAAGGAGCAAATTATTGCTTTTGAACAAGAAGAAAAAAAGAAACGAACAGGTTTAATTTCACAGGAAGAAGAAGCGAAACGTGAACTTGAAAGACTGAGACAAGAATGTATAAATCTCCAAAAAGATTTATTGAATTCTTCCACTGAAACTGAAAATTTAATTAATGTACAAGCTCAAGCTGAAAGGAATTATGATGTAGTTACTTCACAAAAGCCAAGTTTAATGTGGTTTCAGAAATTATTTAATAAACCAAAAGTTGAGCAGTATTTTAAAAATCTGAATAAATCAAATGATCATTTAAATTATCTATCTAAACAAAAAACTGAATTGTTGAATAACCGCATGCAACTCGAAAATGGGATAAGGGAAAATGCTACGGAAAGTGAGTATGCTCAAAAACAAATTCAGGACACAAAAGCTGACTTCGATCGATGGATGACCAATCAACAAAATAATTTTAAAAAATTGGAACAAGAAATTTCGTTATTGGAAAAAAGAAAATCTCAAAGTGGCATTAAGGAACTAGATTTTTCACTGTCATATGCTGAGCTTCAAAAGTCTAACCCATGGTTTACAATGCAATTCCGTAAATTACAATCAGAGTTGTTTATTTCAGCTTTAAAAGTTAGAAAGCAATTCCTGTATGAAAACAGAAGGAGTTTGAAAGCCGCGAGGATTATTTGGAGTAGTCAGTCTGAATACATGGGAAAAGAGAATGGACATCAGTTAATTTCAGAATCATGGCAATGGTTGAATTTCACTATCCCTGTTGTCAGCACTACTTTTGCTAGTTTTGGTAGAATGTTTAAAAATCTTAATGAAAACTCAATAGGCAATCTATTCATAGACGAGGCTGGTCAAGCACTACCACAAGCTAGTGTTGGTGCGATCTTTAGAAGCAAAAAGGTTATGGTTGTTGGGGATCCATCACAAATAAAACCAGTAATGACGCTAGATTCAAATGTTCTGACCTTGATCGGAAGACATTACAAAGTCGATGAAAAATTCGTCTCTGCTAATGTGTCTACTCAAACAATTGTGGATGCCACAAGTCAGTATGGTTTCCAAAAAAATGAGGATGAATGGATTGGTATACCACTTTGGGTACACAGACGTTCGGACTATCCGATGTTTACGATTTCAAATAAAATATCGTATGACGGGTTGATGGTACAAGGGAAATCAGAAGCTGAGTCACAAGGGAAATCACAGTGGTATGATTCAACCGGAAAAGCAAATGACAAATTTGTTAAAGAACAAGCTGACTTACTGAAAAGTATGATTGATAAACGTTTGCAAGAAGATCCGAATTTGGCGGATGAAATTTATGTTATCACCCCATTTAGAAATGTGGCTTATAAACTTGCACTAGTTTTAGATGGAATTAACTTCACGAAACGAGAAAATGGGAAAACAACGAATATTGGAACTGTTCATACTTTTCAAGGGAAAGAAGCCAAAATTGTCTACTTTGTTCTTGGAGCTGACTCTGATAGCAGTGGGGCGGCAAGATGGGCTGTCTCTGATCCAAATATGATGAATGTTGCAGCTACACGGGCTAAAGAAGAATTTTATGTTATTGGCGATAAGAAATTGTATGCTTCACTCGGTAGTGAAGTGGCAAATAAAACGATTTCAATTATTGATGACTATAACAATGATGAGGTCTGGAATGATGCTTAGGGGAAGCTCTCCAAGTTGGAGGGCTTTTCTTTTCGCCTTCGAGATGTTACGGTGAGCCTTATCACAAATAAAGTGGATTTGTTGGAAAAAACATAATGAGTATCATCAGACAAGTTTTCTCTTAGGAGAGAGCTTGTCTTCTTTTTGCTGAATGTCAGTCTTGATCATTCGCTAGACGTAGAATAGAAGAATAGAGTTGCTTGAATTCGGCAGGTACTGGTAAAACGGTATCTGCTTTTTTGTATGCAGCTGAGATGGGGACAGAGTTCGTCGTTCTGGATTTTTCGCCGATAGACCCGTTACGCTGCCATGTGGCTTATGCGCCCCGGCGATGTTTTTTTTATGCTCTGAGGTCAACATGAAGTCAACATGCGGTTCCTGATACCATTGTCTGCGTGGTTACGATCAGACGCACGGCCCAATCTTAATTTATCTACTTTTTAAACACAGATGTCGGATATTTGACTTCTTTTTATGTGTAGAAAGTCTATAATGAGTCTCAAATATCAAAAGCGTGTACCATTCTTTACCTCTATGAGGCTATGATTCAATCCTCAATTAGAATTGAAAAGAAAGTTCAACGGTTGTTGTCGAAGCTGTTATACGGTGGGATCAGCCTCACCTACTTTAAGTCCTATTATTACTGAGGAGGTGGTATTAGGTAACACTTAAGTACAGCTATACAACGCTAGCGCATCAAGTAATTCATCTTAGCCTATTTCAAATAGAAAGCGCTTTATCGCAGGGAAAACGGAGAATAGCTTTCTGCGGCCGAACTGGTAACTATATGCATTACTAAGAGGAGCGAAGTAAATGAAAAGAAGGCTTAAGAAGTACATGTCTGTACTGCTCACCGTTTCCATGGTATTTATGCTTATGCCCTCGGTGGTTTTGGGGGCGGAAGAAGCCGGCAGTACCACGCCTATCGCTTTGACACAAGTAGGCGATGTATTGGATTTTGAGGATGGCGATTTAGCGGGGATAGTAACCGACGCTCCTGGAACCACTGGTCCTGGATCAGTTACGGTAGCGAATTTTGAATCGAAAGCACTTCGCGTTCAACCTCCATCCAGCGGTGGAGCAAGTTATTGGTGGACCCTTCCCCTTGATAGCGGAGAATATGACCTTACCGGCAAAGATCAGGTTGAAGTAACCTTTGACTGGTGGGTTGATATTACCAGACCTAGCGCAAACTCGCTTGATGTCCGCCTTAACAACGGTGCGGACCAAGTCGTAACGCTTCGAACTGCAGGAGGCGGAACGAATGCAAACTCACCGGCGACCATCTCGTATTACACAGGAAATATGGCCGCCAGCAACGTTCCGGCAACAGGAACCGCCACTACTGCGCTGACAGGTGTGCCGCGCTTGACCAAGCTTTCGGTTATCATTAACGTTGATCTTCTGGCACAGGAGGCGTTAATCAGCGTTACCGACGGCGGTTCAAGGGCATACACCACGCCACAGCCAATAGCAATAGACTCCGGTAAGCTGACCAGCCTGAGTATAGGCGCAAGCCGGGCAAACGGACAGAACTGGGCCAGGTTTAACGCGGTTGCGGGTGTTGATTGGGATGAAGACACCTATGGCATGCGCGTTGATAATATCCAATTCAAGGCTGCTTCGTCCGGCGATGTTAAACCGATTATAAACCCAAGTGAAATAACGCTATCCCCAACTTCCGCTAATTTAGAATATGGAGAAGGTTCGCTTGCGGATAAGCATTCAGCGACATTCAGCGCGGTTGTATTGCCAGTTAATGCAAGCGACAGGACGTTCACCTGGTCAATCAGCGACGAGAGCATTGCTACTATAGCTGTAAACGAAGATAGCAGCGTGACGGTTACCGGGGTTGGTGCAGGCGTGGCCACTCTTACGGCTGTGTCCAATATGGATGGTTCCATTACGGGCAGCGTGTCGATCAATGTGCAATATATTCCGCCGATTACTGAACCAACTCCGGACTTTTCCGCCCTATTAGCGGAAGGGTACACGCAGGAGTTCGGGAGCAATTTTGACGGTGATGATGCAACCCCGCTATGGATATTCGCTGGCGGGAGCTACCATACGCTTGCCAGGGAAGACGCTCCTCAAGTCAATAATTATTTCAGATTTGACGCATCCGGTTCAGGCAACCGCGGCGGTAAGGGAGATCTGCCACAGGCTGTTTTCGGCAGTAAGGTATATGCTAATTTTGACTGGAAGGTTCCAGCAGTTACCACCGCGCAAAATACGTTTAACTTAAGCTTCCAGGATGGAGCGAGTGTTCTGCTTAGTTTAAGAACAGGCACCTATAACGGCGCAAGGACAATAGGCGCGTTTGCAGGGGCTTTACCAGGTCCGACCGGCACTGATCCTGCTTATTTTTGGAGCAATGACCGTTACCATGCGTTTACATATAACGAGGTTAATATATGGTATACGGTAGGTGTAGAGTTTGATTTTGATACGATGATCGCTACGGTTTCCCTTGTTCCGAGGGATGATGCCGAGGCGGAGCCTTCCGTGCTGACGATTCCTTTTGAGGGAATCCAAATAAGCTCGTTCGTTCTCACTGGCGAACGCGCGGCAGGCAATAACGTCAACGTTGTAGATAATGGCGTTGATAACTTTTACTTCTTTACAAAGCCGCTTTCACCGGACACGATATCAGAAGTGCTACCCTATGACTTCTTGTCGGAGCGCCCCGCAACAGCGGACAACAATACATGGCAGAGCTGGTTTAAGACTGTCTACATCGGGCAATTGACTGACGAGGCAGGGCTTAACCTGCCGGCAACCGTTAACGTTAAAGTGGCGGGCGGCACTACTGAATCGGTAGGCGTAACCTGGGAATTAACAGAAGTCCCATGGTCTACAACAGCCGCGGAGTTGGTGTATGACCCGAATAAGCAGGGCGTATTCTCCTATGTCGGAACGCTTACGAGTGTTCCTGACGTAGCGGTCAACAGAATGGGAGTAAAGGCGAAGCTTTACATCGAGAACCGACATGGAGACAAAATTACTTCCAAGCCGTTCTCAATGGAGTGGTTGGACAGAGGAGTAGTAGCCGTTCCGGAAAATAGCGGACAAGGCATACTTGTAACGTGGCGATTGCTCGCTTCGGAATATAACAAGGGTTTAACATTTAACGTGTACAGAAACGGCGATAGGGTCAATACGTCACCGGTTGCTACGCTAGATTATGTTGACGCAGACGGTAATACCGGAGATATTTACGTGGTAGAGACTGTAAGTACCGGCGAAACAAGCAAACCTGCAACTGCATGGGCCAATAATTATATTGACATTCCCATGCAGAGACCGGCGGATCGTCCAAACCCGGCGCTTGCTTACGGCGCGACATCCAATGCGGATCCGATTACCTACACAGCTAACGACACCTCCGTGGCGGATGTTAACGGTGATGGACAGTATGAAATTCTTGTGAAATGGTATCCGTCTCAGGCGCAAGACCCGGGTCTTGCTAACAGACATACTGGCGAGACGATATTCGACGCCTATACCCTTGAAGGTAAGCTGTTGTGGCGAATCAATCTGGGTATCAATATCGTATCCAGCGCGCATCACAGTGCGTTCAACTTCTATGATCTGGATCAGGATGGAAAAGCAGAGTTCTCGATTAAGACAGCCGACGGAACTAGGGGTTATCTTCCTAAAGCGGATGGTACAATCGATGACCTAACAGACACTCCGGCTTGGGTATTGGGCGACCCTGAAGCGGTATGGGTAGGCGGCCTTCAAAACCCGGCAAATGATAACCAGGTCAACAATACGGCGCTTGGCAGAGTTGCGTCCGGCCCGGAAACATTTACAGTATTTAACGGAGAAACAGGACAGCCGGTTAATACGGTCAATTATTTTGCGCAGTACAACATAACCCCCAACTGGGGCGACAACAACAATAACCGCAGCGACCGCTTTAATGGCGCGGTAGCCTATATGCCGAAGAATGGCGTGAATGGCGCAGAGCCTTATCCTACGGTTATTGAGGTACGTGGTCACTACGGCCCGCATTTTGTAGCTGCCTATCAGTTTATAGACAGTGAAATTGTGAAAGTTTGGACGTTTAAGCTAGCGGATTGGAACGCCGGTAGTAATCAGGGCAATCATAATTTGAAGGTTGCCGATGTGGATTTTGACGGTTACAGCGAGGTTGTGCTTGGTGCCATCACTTTAGACCATGACGGAACGATCTTGTGGAGCTCCAATGGAATCAATGGTACAGTAGTTGCGGGCCACGGCGATGCGCTGCACGTAGGTGCCATGATTCCTGGCAGTAACGAAATCTATGTTTTCCAGCCACATGAAGCTGGACCTCCGAACAATGTAACCTTGGTTCGCGGTTCCACAGGAGAGCCTGTATGGACGTATTCGGCAAACCTAGGCGATGTTGGGCGCGGCGTTGCGGCCAATATAACTCCTTTGCCGGGCTTCGAGGTTTGGGCAATTGAGACGCCTATGTACAACATAGTGAGCGGCGAGGTTATTACAACCGAAGTCGGAGGCATTGGCTCAGCTAACAAGGCTCCTGTTAACTTCATCCTGTATTGGGACGGAGACCTGCTTAGCGAGTTCTTCGACGGGCCGGATAATCTGACCACAACAGGTGGGCCATCCATCACAAAGTTTAATTATGATGTGGCAACTGGGGAAAGCGAGCTTGCAACGCTTCAGACTTTGACCGGAACCTATTCCAACAACGGAACCAAAGCAAATCCAAGTCTTATCGCCGATATCTTCGGAGACTGGCGTGATGAGATTCTTGTTCGTACTAGCGACAATAATTCTTTAAGAATCTACACTACGGATATTCCGACGGACAATGTGATTTACACCCTAATGCATGATCCGCAGTATCGTTTGGCGGCGAACTCGCAGAACGCTATGTACAACCAGCCGGAGCACTTGAGCTTCTATCTGGGCGAAGACATACGTGATGAAGTTCAGGCTCTGCAGCTTCCTGTGCCGAACATCTACTATACTGATGCGTCAACGGAGAATGCTACGCTCTCGGCAGCAACGGCAACGTTCTATAGGAATGCTAGTAATGACATCATGGTGACGGTGACATTAAACGGCAACACGCTCACGGGAATCAAGAAGGGCGATACTGCTCTTGCTGACAACGACTACAGCCTTGCTGCTGCAACTTCGGATGGCAAGCAAGTGGTTACGATTAAAAGGAGCTACTTGGCAACGCTATCGAATGGTGACGTCCTAGCCTTCGTGTTCAGCGCAGGTGAGCCTGTGGAACTGAAGATCAATGTGACGACGCAGCAGACGAATGATCCAACAACGAATCCGGTAACCCCGACGGATCCTGACTCCGCAACGCAGACGCCAACTCCGGAGAAGCCTGTACTGAACAGTGCGATCGCGAGCGCAGAGTGGACAAAGGCTAATGTACAGCGAACGCTGCAAGCGAATCCGTCGGTTAACTTCCCCGACGTACCAGAGAAGCATTGGGCTGCTAAAGCAATCCAATATGCATCGCAGATTGGTATTGTCGAAGGCGTTCCTAACGGTCAGTTCAAAGGTTCGGATAGTGTAACACGAGCTGAATTCGTTGCGATGATCGTTCGTACTTTAGGTATTGATACGACAGGAGAGGACGGTTCCTTCTCTGACACGGATGGACACTGGGCAGATGTCCTTATCAGAGCATTGCATCGTGCAGGTATCGTGTATGGTACAGGCAATGGCACGTTCAATCCTGACCAAGAGATCTCTCGCGCCGAGATGGCTGCAATCTTAGCTCGTGTGCTGAATATGAGCACGGCTAACGGAGCATCGAAGTTCTCCGATCTCAGCGGTCATTGGGCTGCAGACCATATCGATCAGCTTAGCCGAGCAGGCATCTTGAACGGTGTCGGCGCCGGTAAGTTTGCACCAAACGATACCGCTACCCGCGATCAGTCGGTGGCGATCATCATGCGGATGCTGAACATTGTACTCGATCTTGGTCTGGATCTGTAAGACAGCTATATCTGTAACAAATGAAGCCGTCCCCAAAGTCAATCGACTTAGGGACGGCCCATTTTGTCGGGATCATGAACCACATCCTCTTCATGGCAGAGAACTGCATTCCATTCCTAACGGCAGAGTCTGAGAAATATACTTTTTGGCTGGTGCCCTTCGTATCGCGCATATTCATCGGAGTTCCGTTACCGGGTGGATAACGGTCCATGGGAGATTTCGGTGCGCAAACGTCCCGAATGGTGGGGTCACCCTGTTTGGGGTTGAATTGCTATGACTCTCCCTCAATAAGGTCATCTCGGTCCGTTAGCCTTCAGAAGGAAGTTACTCCAAGCTCAGATTCCCGATACGCGATTCTAATCAGCTCATTTTCCTCCATGTAATCTTCTATTAGAGGGGGAATTTCGTAAGTTCCTATTTTCTCACTAATCTCCAGTCGTCAAGCACTGATTTCTGTTTTGATCCAGATAACCTGCTCTTTTTCTTCATTTTTGGCCCTGCACCTTAACTTAATGACATTGGTTTACCAAAGAGGGCTTTTTTAGGCTACTTATGATTGGAGCGCTATTGGAGTGAGGAGGTGAAAGGTTGTCCGGAATCAATTCCGGTATGGATAAGCTGGACATCTGTTTCAATGGTGAAATTGCTTTTGCTGAAGCGCTCGGGCCAATCCTGCTCCCACTTCTTCCATAGTCTATTATGGTAACGATGAAGCCTTGCGCTTACATCAATGACATCGGTTTTCTCCGCCAAGATAAATCGCATCGTTTCTTCAAGTTTCTTCTTTAGAATCCGCTCAACCTGCTCAGTAAAGCGATTGGTTTCCTCTCCAGTAGTAAGCTGCGAGCATGTTAATTCCATTACGCTTCCTGATGCGAATACCTTTATATCCAGTGTCACATTCCCGTTAATGATTCGAGGCGAGAGATTGGTTTCCAATCTAAGGATCTTGAAGGATTCACTACTAAAGCCTCCCGTTTTATTGTTTGGGCAAGGGATGTTGATTATGCCGCTGCGAAATTGATTTCTAAGCATCAGCAAATAGGGAGATTTACTGCTGGGCACGATCCGAAGAAGCTTTCCCTCGGGAAAACGGAATATTGCCGTCGTATTCGAAGGCGGCAGCATCTGATCAGCTGTAGAATAAACGAGAGGCATTAGAAAAGTAGCGCTTGGCTGCTTGGCGTAAATACTCAGATCCGTTAAGGATACGCTATTTGATAAACCGGATTGCTCTTCGGTTGTTTTGATGCTGGAGGAGAGCTGCTGCCCGGCATTGTTATCTATGAAAGGCAGTTTCGATAAGTAGTTATAGGCATCGCCTTTTGTGATGATGATAGATATGGAGCTCTTTGGTTCATTGGAGCGGGAGAAAAAATCAAGCACGTCTCCAATGTTTCTTTTTCTGGAGAAGTTCTCACCTACTAATAAAGCTTCCATATGGCTCCATTGCAGCTTTCGGCCAAGCTCGTTGTCTATGCGAAGCGAAGCGCCAAACACTGTGGAGCTCTCACTTGTTATATTGAAGAAGGAGGAGCTCTTTCCTGGAGAAAGTTCCTGAGCTTGCGTTCCGCCTGGCTTGTAGATTTGAGTCGTCAGCCGGATTCGTCCGTCGTCGGTAAGATCGATGCCTGCTGCTTGTACAAACGCCCAATCGTTGAGCTCCAGCCTGTCCCAGCAGCCACTCAATATAGGAAACACTAGGAAAAGCATGACGAGCACATGAAGGGTTCTCATCAGTCAGCCTCCTTTCATGAATTATCCCTTGTTTCCGGAACGATGCAATCTGCGATTTCTAGGAGATTTCAACATGGTTTTCAGTGGAACTCGGACGAATATGTCGCGGAGATCCCTGATTTTAAATGGAGCTAGCGATGATAAATAAGGCTCGCCTAGCGGCTGAAGGCAGGTTAAATGAAGCAGTGTCAGCAAAAACACGACCATCAGTCCGTAACCACCAAGCATGCTGGCGGCAATCATATAAGGAAAGCGGAGAATCCGAAGGGCAATAGCCATATCGTAATGCGGTATGGCAAAGGAAGCAATGCCAGTTAAGGCAACAACGATGACCATAAAAGGGGATGCGATCTTGGCCATTATCGCAGCTTGTCCGATTACGAGAGCACCAACGATACTTACTGCGGACCCGACCGTTCGAGGCAAGCGAATTCCAGCCTCTCGAAGGAGCTCAAATGAGATTTCCATAACGAGCGCCTCAACGAAGGCGGGGAATGGAATTCCTTCCCTCGAGTCTACAATCGCGAGCAGCAGCACTGTCGGAATTAGCTCAGGATGGAAAGTAGACAGCGCGATATAAATACTGGGTAAAGTGAGCGCAATAATAAAAGCCAGCAAACGTAAAAAGCGAATGAATGTCGCGAATACGGAGCGTATGTAATAATCCTCGGCCGTTCCCATAAAATCCACCAGCAGAGCCGGACAGATCATAATCATAGGGGAATTTTCAACGAGAACGATTATTTTTCCATCCAACAATGCTGCAGTAGCTGAATCTGTGCGTTCCGTGTAGCGCACCTGCGGAAACGGAGTGAGCGTGGATTCCTCAATCCAGTCCTCAATGTAAGAGGTTTCTAATACTTCATAATCAACGATGCTTGCTAGTCGCTTCCGGAACTCGAGCAGCACGCTAGGATTGACGACCTGATTCAGGTAACCGAAGCCGATTTTGTTCTTAATGACCTTGCCCACCTGCAAAAACTCCACCTTAAAGTCAGGTGTGCGCAGGCGCTGTCTGATCATGCCTAGATTCGTCGCCATATTTTCTACGGTACCTTCTCTTGGTCCATGTACGGCAGGCTCATTCACAGGTTCGGTTACTTGTCTTTGTGCTGTCGACCCGGATTCGAAGGCCAATGCTTTGCCGATTTGGTCAAAGAGAATAACGATATAGCCATTCATAACAAATTCCAATATTTTGTCATATTCATCGAGAACGACGAAAGGCTGAAGAGCGGTGTTGGATCTAGACATACATACCTCTAGCTTCTCCGGGGTAATGGAATCCCACTTCTCCGAAGTGTAAGCAGCCACATGTTCCAGAGCTTGCTGAAGCAGATGAGTCGTATAGCTGGCAAGCGAAGCACAGTAAATAGAAAGTGCTTCGTATTGGAATGATGCTCCGTATTGCCAATCTTGAAAGTTAACGTCCTGGCAGCAGGAAAATACTTGTTCAATTTCTTTTTGGTTATTGGTCAGGTTCGTGTTGAGCTTTTTTATTGATCGGATCGCTTCATTCAAAGTCCCAGCCTCATTTGTCTATCGATATTTTATTTTTTATCCAAGTTATAATAGTTAAAGAAAAGATGAGCATACAGCCAATTGCAAGAACCGAAAATGGCCAAATCAGATATACCTGCTCTTGAAAATCAGCAGGGCTTTTAAACATCGTTGCCGATAAAAAAATACAGATCAGCGCTAGCGGATAGAGGAGAATCTTATCGTCTTTTATACGGAGCAACTCGATGAAAACATAATTCAGAATCATGAGCAGCAGCGTCGCTTTCATGTAAGAGCCCAGAATAAGGGCAATTCCAATGACGGCCTCAACCCTTTGGAACAGCTCGGCAATGCGGATTTCAATAGCTAAGCGGTACAGCGAGTAGTTAAAAAAACCGGCAGCTGGACCAAATGCCATCGTTGCGCTGATCGTTGAAATAAACAGCATGAAACCAGTGAAGGAAAACGCGAGATAGAGCTTCTTATTCAGTTCTTGCTGGCTGCTTCTGGAAACAAAAGGCAACAGCATGGAGAATAAGCAAACCTCACCAAACGGGAAACCTGCCGCTATAAAGAAGCCATGCGTGACGGGTTTAAAGCCATGGTCAAAGAAAGGCAGTAGGTAGCTGGGGTGATAGACTGGAATAGCAAGTAAGATAACGGTTATGGAGAAAAGAATCAAAATGACCAGTAGCAGCAGAAACATTCTAGCCGCTATCTTAATGCCTGCTCTAGACGTTAAGGCGGCAAGGATCATACCGATAGAATGAAAGACATACGGCGGAGTTTGGTCCATCATCACCGTTGTAAAGAAATCGCCTATGCTGGAATTAATGGCGCTTATTGCAAAAAAAAGCATGCAAACTATAGGTATTGATACAAGGAGGGTAAGCGGATTGCCGATTAGCGCACGGCAGTAAGCAATCAAATTCTGACTATTATGCTTGCTGTGCAAATAGAGTACGCAAGCAAGTACAAGCATGCCAAACCCGTAAGCGAATATGACGCACAACCATGCATCATTGCCGGCTGCCGCGGTTAACGGGTTGGGGATAAAAACGATTGCCGAGCCTATGGAATAGGCAGAGAGCAAACAGGCAAGCTGCGTGATCGTGATGGTTGAGTGCTGGGAAGACATGTAGATTACCTACTCTGCATTAGAATTTATTTTAAGAGGGCCAATAACTGTTTGGCGGGCCAGCCATAAATTAATCTGGACAGCGAACCGATATTAGGCCAAGACAGATGGAAGATAAACAAGATGGATAAATAGGTTGCTGGTAAGAGCAATAACACATATGCGGCTTTTGTCTTTGTGTCTGCTTGTTTAAAGTTTTGCAGGTCGCTTATCAATAATGCGATGATCAGCAGAGCTGCCACAAATAGGTTTTCTAGCATAATTAGCCGCCTTTCTAAAAAAATTGATTGAATGACCTTATAATTCCTATAAGCATTCATAATTATGCAAAGGAAGGCTGCCTGCTCCTTACAAAGCTGAGGGGACAATTTCAAGTAATTCATGCTATGAAACATTCCTCTTACAGTTATGGCGTGCACAGTCTTGTCGGCGAACTGCGTTTTAAACATCACCGGACTTGCGAAGAAATTGCAGACGCTTCAAACGAACGTGGTGTCGTGACCAGTGAGCGCTATCAAATGCTGTCGTCCGCCAGTCTCGACGATTATGTCAGACAATGTATGGCAGAAATAACTGCGCAAAATGGTGAAATCATCCTATCCATGGATGGCGTCCAACCCGAGAAGGGGAACGAGATGCTCTATGTCATTCGCGAGGTATTCAGCGGCACGATTCTAGCGGCTCGAAACATGAAGATTGGAGCAGCAGCCGAATTGCGTACGCTGATCGATCCCATTATCGAAATGGGGTATCCCATCGTAGGCATTGTAAGCGACGGACAGGTTTCCATCTGGCAGGCTTTCGAGTCCCTCTTGCCTGATGTGCCGTATCAGTACTGCCAGTACCAAAACAGAACTTTGATCCTGTGCAATTCCAGCATATCTCACAAATTAATTGTGATAGTCCCCTTTTGGAAGTTATTAAAAATGCTCATAAGAACAGGAATTCTGTTGATCTATATCTTGTCCTCACTCGTGATAAATCGGATCATGAGATTATTATTTCAGTAGATCTTGATAAATTCAATAATATGAATGGAAGCAAAAGCACTGCTAGTCTTGCTCTTAGATTATATTATAAAGTTAGTGACTTTCTGATCCATCAAATATGTATTTCAAATATCAGGCCTGTTTATTAACCACTAAATGGTAGAAAAAAAGCCGTCAACCCGGTAAAATGTTTGTACCCCTACAAACAGACCAGAAGGTGACGACTCCATGAAAAAGTCTAACACGATTCTCCCCATTCTTTAAACTGTTCTACGCCCGAAGAGGCGGAATCCATCGTGAAAACGGTTGGCTACGTCGATACGGCGCGAAAATTCACCGTTTATCAGTTGCTTCACTATTGGGTTGCCACAGTCAGTGAGGAATGGTCTGGCTATTGTTTCGGCGCGGATCACGCGACCGTTTACTATTACAAAGGATTTCATATGCTCACGCTTGGCTGGTCGAATGGTCATACGTTTATCCCGGTTGACTTCTCTTTGCTCGCTTCTCTTAAATCGCAAGTCAACGGCATCATGGAAGGTAACGACAAGCGAACCTCTGGTTACAAGCGATGCGTGGAAGCTCTACTGCCTGATCCAGATTAGTTCAGGTTACTGTCAGAACATTTTTCAATAAGGTGTATGTTCCTCACTGTAATAAACGATCCAAATCCGGCTGTAGTTTGGATCGCAGAACATACAGCATGATGGCACCAACAAGGAAAGCGACGGCATCCGCAATGACGAGCGACCAGACCACCCCGTGGAAGCCGTTCATGCGATTGGCGATAAACAACACAGGAATCAGAGTAATACCCTGAATAATGGACATAATAAACGCGGCAGTTCCTTGCGCTGTTGCTTGGAAGATCCCCGTAAACAACGTAGTCATTCCTGTAATAAACAAGGATAAGAACGTAACATGCAGAATGTAGCTGCCCATTTCGATTAATTGCGGGTCATTCGTAAATAAACCAATTAAATGGTCGGAAATCAGATAGACGATGATGCCGAACACGACGGCTAACGCTACAATCGCCTTGATCGTAAATCCAATAGTATGCTTCATTCGTAATTTATTCGCTGTAAAAGTGAAGGCAATCAACGGTACGACCCCCTCGCATAAGCCCATCAGAATAAATTCAGGAAATTGCAATAAACGTGATGATATTCCGTAAGCTGCCACAGCTTGATCCCCATATTCAACAAGAAAATGGTTCATGATGAGCGACATTGCACCTAAGAAGATACTCATAATAAAGACGGGAACTCCGATTTTGAATACATTGCTCAGAATCTCCTTGGTAGCCTTGAACCATTTTAGGGAGATGGTTAAGAATTGGCTCTTATAACTCATATGGAAGGCGTAGAATATACTCGCAACCAGGTTTGAAATGACCGTAGCAGACGCAACGCCGATCACGCCCCAATGGAAGACGAAGATAACTAGCGCATCGAGAATAATATTTACGACAACACTGAGAATCATACCAATCATCGATGTGATTGCTGCTCCCTCTGAGCGAACCATATTCTCCAGCGTGAAGAATAACACGACGAATGGTGAACCTATAAGCATAACCGTGACATAGTCCTTCGTGAATCCGAAGGAGTCAGGCGTTGCCCCCAGGCCATGGACGATTGGATCGATCAACGGGAGGCCGACGGACATCACAATAATACCGAGAACCAAACTGCTGTAAAAGGCGAATGATGACACATGCTTTACAACATCATATTTTTTCTCTCCCAGCAAACGGGAGATGAATGTACCGCTACCCATGCCAATCAAGTTGCCTAGCGCCATAATGACTGCGAATAACGGCAAGGTTAGTGCGAGTGCGGTTAACATGGCCGTATTGCCCAGTGTACCAAGGAAATAGGCATTCAAGATGGAATAGATGACACCCATTGACGTGCCTAGCATCATCGGTACAGCGAAGTGAGCTACGGCTTTTGCGATTGGTGCTTTTTCAAAGTAATGAAGGTTTTCTGTATCCATGCGGGTCACTACTTTCTTCATTTATTTTGTCCTTCACTCTAACGGTGTTAGATTGTGTCTTACAGTGTTAGATGATATCATGAACCTAAGAACCTGTAAAGCATAAACTTACACTGTTAGATAAAAAGGTGGATACCGATGAAAAAACAGCAGCCTCAGATTTCGGAGGATAAAATTTTGGAAACCTCGTGGGAGCTTCTTGGAGCGGAGGGCATTGAAAAATTCAGCATGAGACGATTGGCCGACCGCTTAGGGATTCAGGCGCCCTCTTTGTATTGGTACTTCAAGAGCAAGCAGAATCTCTATCAGCGTCTGGCCAACCAGGTATCAAAAATAATTCTGGAGGAGTTCCACTCTGAGGGGGACTGGAAGGAGCAGCTGACAGAACTTGCGGTTACGGTACGGAGTGTGCTCCGCCGGTATCCCTGCTCCACGCAGCTCATGATGATGACGCTGCCCCACGAACCGGACATCATCCGGTTCACCAACCGTATGCTGCTCTGTGTGGAATCGACGCCGCTTGAGCAAGAGCAGAAATTGCAAGTGGTTACTACACTTGTGAACTTTGTCTTCTATTTCGTCCTAGACGATTATCAGCATGAGCGCAATGTCTCCGCTATTCGTAAGGACCAGGGAACACTCCCGGGTGAAGAAATGATTCGCCTTCTGGACTCCATGAGCGAGACGGAAGCGGGACTGTTCCGAAGAATGTTTACGAACGGATTGTTCGAGCTGATGGGGACTGACGGAGCGTTTGAGTTCGGATTGAAGCTGATTCTGTTGGGGGTCGAGCAGGTGATCAAGGAGCAGGAGAGGTAGAATGTACGCTATTTCTTTTGACGGTTTAACCGATAGTCCCGAACCTCAATTTGGATCCAAACACATCTCGAAGAGATGTGTTTTTTCGTTTGTTTTTTGGGAGAAAAAAAATAGCTGGGGTGGCAAGCGATATCGATGAGACCGAATAAACTACCCAAACGGGGAGGTTATTTGTAGAAAAAACAGTGATATAGTCAAATAAGGGTGTATTTTGTCGCTGTCTATTTTAAAGGAGATGCGATAACAGCAACTAGCACAATAAAATGACTATGTGATTCTTCAAGAACACTAGGAGGAGAACTCATATTTGATCTTTAATTCATTAGCATTTCTTGTTTTTTTTCCGGTTGTTACGATCACTTATTATTTATTACCTCATAAATTGCGCAATATAGGACTGTTTGCTGCAAGCTGTTTTTTCTATATGTACGCTGTTCCCATTTACATAGTGGTTATGCTTGTGATGATTACATTCGATTATTGGGCTGCTCTTTGGATTAGTAGAACCGATGGAAGAGGCCGCAAAATTGCGTTAATAGCTAGCATACTCGGTAATGGACTGCTCTTGTTCTCATTTAAATACTATAATCTCTTTGCCGATAGTATGAACGTTGTTCTTGATACGCTGCATATAAGTAACCATTTACCCCATTCCAGCTGGTTATTACCCATAGGACTGTCATTTCATAACCTTCAAAGTATTGCCTACATCGTTGATGTCTATCGTAAATCAATAAAACCAGAGAGAAATTACATTATATTCGGACTTTTTGTGATGTTCTATCCGCAAATGGTGGCTGGGCCAATTGAGAGAGCAGCGAAAATGCTGCCGCAATTTCGTCAAAAGCACGAGCTGCGCCTGCAAAACGTGGTAGAGGGAGGACAATTGATTCTCTGGGGCTTGTTTCAAAAGCTAGTGATTGCCGATCGCTTGGCCATTGTGGTCAATAAGGTGTATGCCGATCCAGGCTCTCACAGCACAACTGAAATTTTATTGGCTTTATTCTTCTTCTTTATTCAAATTTATTGTGATTTCTGCGGGTATAGCGATATAGCTAGGGGCTGTGCGCGTGTTATGGGTTTTGAGCTGTCTTTAAACTTCAACAATCCATTTGCTGCTAGAAATTTGATCGATTTCTGGTCTAGGTGGCATCTTTCCTTAACCTCATGGATTCGCACGTACATATTTTTCCCAATGATGCGCAGCAAAATATTCGGAGGTTGGGCGTTATTCAATGTGGTTGCGATGTTTGTTTTTAGCGGTCTCTGGCATGGAGCGAATTGGACGTTTATTGTATGGGGGATATTAAACGGATTGGTATATCTGATTCAAAGGAAAAACCGATTTCTGCACAGCAGCGGATTTAAATATATCAAAATTGCAATGAATATCGGGTTAATAAGTTTGCTGTGTGTTTTCTTTCGATCCACTAATCTGGAGCAGTCTGGTGAGGTATTTAAGTATTTGTTTGTGAATTATGAGGGCTCATTTAATATCATGGGGATATTGGATCGGCTAGCGATTAGTCCTTTCGATTTACTTATAGATTTGCTGCTCGCACTATTCATTATCGGTATTCAAATTGCCATGGATGCAAAAGGTAAAAACTATATTGAGCTTGTTAAAATACCTGGACTTTTGCCTACATGGTTACGTTATTTGTTAATCTATGCGCTTATTTTCGGTATTTTGTTTTTAGGTGTATTTACGGGAAATACCTTTATTTATTTTCAATTCTAGGTGAGAAGGGGTTCTTCATTGTTAACATTTTCCTTTGGGTATTTGGGTTTTATGATAGCAGCGACAGCAATCTATTTACTACTTCCCATTCGTTTTAAGCCAATTGGCTTGCTCTTATCGGGGTTAGTATTTGTAGTTTTGTTTATACCTCATGCGCTGCCCTATTTACTTTCGTTAATTCTATTTAATTATTTATTTGGCAAATCCCTAATTGGTAGAAAGACTAATCGAAATCGTCTGCTTCAGCTAGGGATCGCTGTTAACGTGACTTTGTATATTTGTTATTGGATAACGGCTGGAATTCTGAGGCAGGAAATGAACCATCCGTTACTGATCCATCTCGGTGCGGTGTTTATTACCTTGCAAAGCATTAGTTATTTAATAGAGCTTTACCGCGAGAAAATTTCACCGAATATCAGCCTGCTTGCTCTATCAAATTACCTGTTGTTCTTTCCAAAGCTGATTGCAGGGCCGATCGAGAAGCCGGGAGGTTTCTTTAATCAAAATAATGGGCATCACGTTTTCAATCGCCAGCGCATAACAGAAGGGGCTAGATTGGTCCTTTGGGGTATCTTTCAGAAAGTAGTTATTGCCGATCGAATGGCGATCATTTCTAGTTCTGCGCTCTCTGAGCCTGCGGATCACTATGGGTGGGAGCTGGTTTTGGGCGCTATTTGTTTTATGTTTGCGCTCTATTTTGATTTATGCGCTTATGTGGATATCTCGGTTGGCTTTGCCCATATGATGGGCTTTCAAATGTCTCCTCATTCTAATCTCCCCTTCGCTGCAGACCGCCCAATTCACTATTGGAATCGTGTAATGACTTCTTTAACCGCATGGGTCAAAGACTATTTAGCTTCACCAATAGCGGGATGGACAAGCAGGGATAAGCCTAGATTAGCTGCTGCCCTTATACCTATTCTTTGTACTTGTATTCTCTTCATCGGAGGCGGGGTAGGTTTTCTATTCTGGGGTATGGTTTGGATGATTTCAGTTGCGGGCAGTAAAACGGTCATTACAGATAAAATACCCGCTTTGGAGCTGCCTTTTGCTAGTAAATGGTTGGTTTGGCTAACCGCATGCTTGGCTTCTGTATTCCTTGCATTCTCGAGTTTTCAAGACGGAGCCTACTTCTTCCTGCATGTGTTCCAGCGCTTAAACCACTTTCAGGGTGAACAATTACTATTAAATATGGGAATTACCTCAAATGATTTAATTATAGCTTTGGTGGGGTTAGCTGCAGCTATTGTTGTAGGGTTTGGGAGCTTTGGGACGAAGTATAGCTACCCGAAAAGCGTGTTTCAGATGTACCAGAAAAAGCCTTGGAAGCGTTGGGCTGTCTTTTATATAGGCGTTATATTGCTGTTGATTTTTAGTGAGATTGGAAAGACAGCTTTTACTTTCGGTTTTTAACGAAATCCATCTCTCAATTAAGGAGGTAAAGGATGCGCAAGCTTATGATCAAAATTGGACTATTTATCCTTCCCTTCATCGTTTTAATTGGCATACTCGAAGTCGGGCTAGGTAATGTTCAGGATGTCTATTCCTATAAGGCAGATTTGTTCAAAAAACAGCAAGATCAGATTGAAACCTTGTTTCTAGGGTCATCGCCTACAGCTTATGGTGTTGATCCGAGTTATTTGCGGGCTAATTCATTTAATTTAGCCAACCTATACCAATTCTTAGATCAGGACACAGCACTCGTCAGTAAATTGGCTGCTGAGATGCCGAATCTGAAGCTGGTTGTATACAATCTGATCCCTCCGGCAATCGAACTAGGGAGCAGGAACACAGAGGTGGAGATTCTGACTTATAAGTATCACCAGTTTTATGATACGAGATTTGATCACTGGAGTGATTGGCTAGACCTCCGAGCTTACAGTGAAATCGCTAGGTTTGGTTATCGCGACAGTATCGATTATCTGCTCAAGGGCTTTAAGGTTTCTTTGTTACAAGGAAGGGAATTTTCGGAGGAAGGGTTTGTTAGCAACTCGAGTGTTGGGGACGCAGCTAATGAAGGAGAAACCAATGATGAGGCAGTGAAAAAAGCTCGAATAGCAACTCTGATTACACCCTTCCAAGCTCAAGGAAATATCGTGCATAATCAACAGCTTATTGAAGCGAATATCAAGTTGTTACAGGCAAGAAATATAACAGTTGCTTTTATCATTTCCCCTGTAATGCCTCAGTATGCTGCGTTGTATACAGAATCCTATAAGGATACTAAAGCTTTTATGGAGGAGATGGAGCTTAACTATAAAGTGAAGGCTTATGATTATTATCAAGATAATCGCTTCAGCAAAGAGCATTTTAGTGATTATTTACATCTAAATTCACAAGGAGCCATTGAGCTGAGTGAACTAATCGCTAGGGAGGTGATGCCGGTTTATTATGGTAAGGATTAAGTTATTACTAAGAAAATTCAAGGAGGAAAAAAGCATGTGGGTTCAGCGAATGAGAAGTAAAATCAGTGGTTATTTAGTTTTGAGCGTGCTTATAGCTGCATTAGCTCCTGCATTGACTGCAGCTGCAGAGCCTATGCAGACATCGGAAATATCAAAGGTATTAGCAGGGACTACATTCAGTGGGTCAAACACTCAATTGAATGGGAGTGCATTTTTTTCGGGGGAAGGAGCTATTTTGAACGGTAATAACCATTTCGGTGGTGCTTTCACCCAAACTCCTGTCACCTTGGACGATAACAAAGGCTTTAGTGCATACGCTCAGATTACTTCCAATTCATCAAGTAGCTTCCAAACCTATAACCGTGATGGCGGTTTTGCATTTGTACTGCAGACTAATGGTAAGAACCTTGGAATTAGCCCTACCAATCTCAATTTTGGCTATGGAGGCATTCTCCATAGTATAGCTGTTGTAGTTGATGTGGAGAACAATAGAATAAAACTGATGAAGAATGGCGATACAGGCAGTGTACTGGCTTCAGAGCCGATCAGTTCATCGTATTTAATAAGCACGACTCCTGAAACAAAGCATCTCTGGGTAGAGTATGACGGTTCAGAACTAAGCGTTCGTCTGGCGGCTACAACCTCTCGTCCGGAAACTGCCGATTTAACCTTATCCATTGATTTATCTGATGGTATTCTCAATGGTAATTCGGTGTATGCCGGATTCACAGCATCTTCGCATTTATCGAGTTGTGGAGAAATAGCATACCACAAGCTGAATAAATTTTATTTCGACAGCAAGATAGCCCCTATTACACCAGCAACAAATACGTATGTGCAAGTTCTAACAGCCGTTAATAATGTAACTGTTCCTGCAGATGGAGCTTACTTAGTAGGAGATAGTTTAGACTTTTCTGTAAAATATAATGCTGCTATCACAGTTACGGGGACACCTCTTTTGCCCATTACGATAGGTTCGAATTTAGTAAATGCCTCTTATGTATCGGGCAGCGGGACGAATACTTTACTTTACCGCTATGTAGTCCAAGCGGGTGACAGCGATTTAGATGGGATTAGCGTTGGAGCGAGTCTTTCGCTTAACGGAGGGTCATTAAAAGACCCAAACAACGATAATGTATCATTAGTATTAAATAATGTAGGAAGTACGACAGGAGTAAACGTAGAAAAGTCTAAGCCAACGGTTACGACAACTACAGTATCAGCAATAGCAACGACAACAGCTACAGCAGGCGGGAATGTAACTGCTGCTGGTGGTGATGCGGTAACGGAGCGTGGGGTGGTGTATGCGACCAACACTAATCCAACACTGTCTGATTCCAAACTTATCGTTATAGGAACTACAGGCAGCTATACAGCAGCGTTAACTGGATTAACTCAAGGAACAACCTATTATGTTAGAGCGTATGCGACTAATGCTGTAGGAACCAGCTATGGAAGCGAAGTAAGCTTTACCACGAACGCAGAACTACCATCGGTTACGACAACAGCGGTAACGGAAGTAACATCAACAACCGCTACAGCAGGTGGAAATGTAACTGCTGATGGCGGTGGTGTGGTAACGGAGCGAGGTGTGGTGTATTCCACTACGAGCGATCCAAACGTGGACGACGCCAACATTCTTGAAGTTACAGGAGCGACAGGCAGTTATACAGCGGCATTAATTGAATTAACTCCAGGAACAACCTATTATGTGCGGGCTTATGCGACTAATGCTGTAGGAACCAGCTATGGAAGCGAAGTGAGCTTTACCACAAACGCAGAACTACCATCGGTTACGACAACAGCGGTAACGGAAGTAACATCAACAACCGCTACAGCAGGTGGAAATGTAACTGCTGATGGCGGTGGTGTGGTAACGGAGCGAGGTGTGGTGTATTCCACTACGAGCGATCCAAACGTGGACGACGCCAACATTTTTGAAGTTACAGGAACGACAGGCAGTTATACAGCGGCATTAACTGAATTAACTCCAGGAACAACCTATTATGTGCGGGCTTATGCGACTAATGCTGTAGGAACCAGCTATGGAAGTGAAGAAAGCTTTACCACGGATGCAGTACAACCGACAGTGACGACAACAGCGGTAACGGAAGTCACCACGATAACCGCTACAGCAGGTGGAGATGTAACTAGTGATGGTGGCGAAGTAGTAACGGAGCGAGGTGTGGTGTATACGACTAACACTAATCCAACACTAGCTGATTCCAAACTTATCGTTACAGGAACTACAGGCAGCTATACAGCAGCGCTAACTGGGTTAACTCCAGGAACAACCTATTATGTTAGAGCGTATGCGACTAATGCTGTAGGAACCAGTTATGGAAGTGAAGAAAGCTTTACCACGAACGTAGTACCAGCGACACCGACACCAGCGACACCAACACCAACACCAGCAACACCAGCACCAACACCAGCAACACCAGCAACACCAACACCAGCAACACCAACAACACCAACAACACCGATATCAACACCAGCACCAACGCCGACACCAACATCGGAGTTATTTAAAAGTGATGTTGTCGATTTTGCTAATGTAGTAAGTTCTATCCAGTCATTAGTAGAGAGAGCCAATAGCTCTGCATCTCCGGTTGAACTGTCAGATGTTAATGGCCATTGGGCAGAAGAGACTGTAAATACGTTCATTAAGCTTGGTGTCATCCAAGGTAGTGGCAACAATAAATTTAATCCGAATGAAGACATCACACGGGCGGAATTTGCAACGATCCTGTCGAGACTATTCAGCATGAAGACAGGGAGCAAGGCTGTAGAATTAAGTGATGTCAATAAACACTGGGCTAAAGAGGCTATCGAAACGCTTGCATCCCTTGGAGTAATAAACGGCTACAGTAATGGTACATTTGATCCAGATCGTACCATTTCTCGTGAAGAAATGATTATCATTATTTCTCGCATCGTAAATTTAACTCCTGCAGCTGAAGGAGTAAATAACAGTGCGTTTACGGATATTGATGATTCTTATGCTAAAGACACGCTTAACGATGCTGTTAATGCGGGGATCATCTCAGGCAAAGGCAATAATAAAATAGAGCCTAAGAGCAAAGCTACACGTGCAGAGGCATTAACGATTTTGCTAAACCTATTGAAACTTGATCCTCAAATTACAACCTTATTAGATGAATTGAAGTAATAAATGTCTCGATTTGAACCTCCAACTCCACTCTTTTAGTGGTCTTGGAGGTTTATTTATTTATAATTTGGACGGGCTCATCTAGCCTTTGTCAACCCAGTATCCCTAATTCTCTGGCACGCTGCAGTGCTAGCACGCGATTATTTACTCCAAGCTTTCTGTACACATTTTTAATATGATACTTCACGGTTTCACTCGTGATCGTAAGATGAAGAGCGATAGCCTTGTTAGGCAGTCCGTCCGCGATCAACTGTAAAACCTTCGTTTCCTGCTCAGTCAGTATCTCTTTAAACGATATAAACCCTTCCGTGGTGACTTGCAACGCTTGAAGCAGCTGCCTCACATAGGCCAAAGAAACCATTGGCGTATTCGGAATTGGATTGCTTGATCTTGTCTTCAAATAAGCAGTCAGCAGCTCGGATATCTCAGCGCCTTCGTCCACGAAGCTGCGGACATATCCATGGGGCTCCGCCAATTGCAAAGCGGTCTCTAACTGAGTCAGAGCATCGGCTGTCCTGCCTAAGCGCTGAAGTACCACACTTTGCATAATTAGCACCTTAATCCGATCCCGGAGACGATCTTCCTTGCGCAATAGCTGATTCAGGCGACCCAGTAAGTCCAGCGCTTCTTCTAATTGTCCGCTTGCTGCAAGCACTCTAGCCAGAGCCAAATACTCCAGAACTTGATGGAGAGAAACTTCATCCGTATGCGCCAAACCGCATCCTTGCAGCCAAACAAAAGCATCTTCAGCTGCGCCTTGCCTCAGGGCCAGACAAGCTTGCTCGGCTTCGATTTTTAGTGTGAATAATTGATAATCAGGGGAGTCGATCTGCGACTTCAATTCCGCGAGTAGCTCTGAGGCCTGATTCGGATTTCCGAGGGCTTGCTGAATCGTCGAAGCGCTCGTGGCGACTTGAATGAAAATCCGTACAAAGGGCTGAATATCTCTTCGTCCAAGCGCCTGACTTGCATAAAACTCAGCTTCCTCCAGCCGATTCCACTCGTACAGTAATTTGCTGTAAGAAGCGAGAAAGAAACCGGCAAAAGGATAGTTTGCCTTTTTCTCCAAAGCAACAGCCCATCTGGATAAAAAAGCATCCGCAGCATGCAGGTCGTTGATATACGCGAAAAAATCTACAAACGGATCATAGCCAACATATTGGTAGCGCCTCATCGTTTGAAAGAAGCTGCCTTCCGGCATATATTGCTCTACCAGCTCGTAGTATTCAGAGGTTTTTACCAAGTCTTTTTGCAGATAAGAGGTGACTGCACTGAAGAAGTAAATATTGCCCATGGCCTGCTTCCATTCTGCATCAGTCAGATTTTCTTTCAGCGCTTGAAATCGGCCTTGGGCCTGTTCTATTCGTAGAGAAGCAGCTTCCCATTTCCCCACTCCAAACAATACCGATATATAAAACAGTTCAACCATTGGCTTCTCGGCAAAAGAATATTCCGGCAAAGCAGAGACCCATCTGATCAGCACTATACTTTGCGATTGCACTAACATATGAAGATTTTTCTCAATTAAGCGAACAGCGTCCGCATAGTGTTGGCCTGCTAAAAAATGCTCCATTGCATCTTCGTCGAGTCCGTAATTTTCCAACCAGCATGCCGCATTCCTATGTGCTTGCACCCAGTTGTCCGGATCGGTAATCGACCCCATTCGCTGTAAAAATTCTGAAAATAAATGATGATAGCGATACCATTCCCTCTGATCGTCTAAAGGAATGATAAATAGATTCATTTGCTCTAATCTTTCCAAATATTGTTGACTGTTCTTTTGACCGGTTACGGCCTGGCACAGGGATTGATTCATTCGACTTAAGATAGACGTAGCTATTAAAAACGAGCGCATTTCCTCTGATTGATGGTGAAAAACTTCCTCCAGCAAATAATCAGATATATGATGCTGTCGTCCGTTAAATTGATGAATAGTGTCAGCTATATTAGCACTTTGCTTCAGAGAAATCGCCGCCAGCTCCAGCCCGCTTATCCAACCCTCGGTCTGATAGTGGAGCTCCGCCACTTGCTCCGATGTTAACCTTAAATCCGTGGTGACCTGAAAAAAGACTTGCCCCTCATCCAGCTGGAAGCGCAAATCCTGCATCGTGATTTGATTGTATTCGCCCTTTGCCATCAATCTGGCAGTTGGTATCGGCAACTCGCTGCGACTCGCCATATATAGATGAATGTGAGAGGGCAGCCGCTCAAGTAAATAGGTCAAAGAGTTATGAATATCAGGACTCTCGATGAAGTGATAGTCATCAAGAACTACCGCTAGCTCGCTGGGGAATCGATCAAGGTCATTCAGCAGCGCAGGAATCGCATGCTCTAAAGATGCCCAAAGCCCTTTCTCAAGAAAAGAGCAAATCGCCTCGCCAAAGCCTGGGACCCTCTCCTGGATAGAAGCGGTTACACCACTCCAAAATTGAATATAATCGTTATCCCGTGTATCCAGCGAAACCCAAGCCACAGGCGCGCCGCATTGCTTCGTCCATTGGCCTAACGCTGTTGTTTTGCCGTAACCGGCCTGTGCGGAGACGTGTGTCAGCTTGACTTTCATTCCCTCATTAAGCGTACGAATCAGCCTTGGCCGAGCTACCAATTCGCGCCGTACATGGGGGATATGAAGCTTCGTACGTACAATCATGTAAATTCCTCCGTATGTAAACCGCTGTTAATACATACTATAATTCGACAAATTTCTATGTTCTCCTGTCATCTAGGCTGGGATCAGTATATGCGATTTTAAAAACCAGCTTTAAAAAGTGAGGGAACCGTAAGCCAAAGAGCTTGAGCGGTTCCCAAATATCTAGCTGTATGCCGGTTATTTCGCAGCTCCCAGAGGGGAACGGCAGCCTCCCGTTCCCAATCCCAATTGGTTATAGTATTCTTTTATATTCACAATGGTCTGACCATGTGTGACCTGAGCAATGAGCGGTTCGATTGCTTCAACATTTACGGTTTTGCTCTCCAGAAGCGCATCAAAGGCATGCTTGATTTCTTTAGGAAATACATTTCCGACCATACTGGACAAACCATTACATCCACCTATGGCAATATTGGATACTAGGTTTACATCACCTGCTGCGAACCGAACAAATGATTCAGGAAATAACGTGTCTCTATGGCGATGAACGTCCCCACCCTCCTTAAAACCGAGGATATTTTCATGTCTACTTATTAAATCATGTAATGACCCTGGGCTCAGATCAAAACCTGTTCGGGAAGGATTGTTGTAAAGAATTACATTTTTGGTTGTGTGTGTGAGCAGCTCATCCACATACATGATAGCTTGTTGTTGGGTCGGTTTAATGTAAGGAGGGAATCCAATCATTATGATATCAAAGACCGAACCTTCAAGCGCTTGCATTAATCTCACTCCGTCTCGGGTTCTAGTGGATGCAACGCCAAAAATCAATTCCACATCCAGAAAATGCTTTTGATTGAAATAGTCTATAATATGCAGTCGTTCCTCAATGCTCAATGAATGCTGTTCTCCTGTAGAGCCTGATATAAATAAAGAGTCGATTCCGTTTTCCTTCAGATAATTGACTATTGGCTCGAATCCCTCCAAATATAGGCTTTCATCATCTCGAAACGGAGTAGGTATGGCAATATGAAAATTGTTCATTTGGATCAATGACCTCCCAGACAAAAAAATTGTACTACTTTGACTATATAGCATTACAGGGTGAAAACGAAGCTGACATTAATATCTATTGTGATGCAAATCGCCAATGAATTCCTCGTACAATCATCGCGTTAAGCCCTTAAAGGAAATAAAAACTGGATATGACGGATTCAGGATGGAAACTTGTTCTTTCGGGCATGTTAGGGAAAATAAATGGAGGGGAGTGTACCATGATGGCAAGAAGAAGGAGAAGGTATGCGGTGCCAGGGGTAGAACAGGGGATGCAGGCTTTCAAAGCGGATGTAATGAAGCGGGAAGGATATACCGTTGATCCGAATCGACCGGATGACGTAAAATATGAAGTAGCCAAGGAGCTTGGTGTACCTTTGCAATCAGGTTACAATGGTGGTCTAACTACGGAATCGGTGGGCCATGTCGGCGGCAAAATTGGCGGCTCCATGGTTCGGGAATTGATCCGTCTTGCCCAAGAGCAAATAGTAAACAGGGAGCAACCTTGAATTTGGAAGGACAATTACAGTGAAGAAAAAATAAGATTAAGGACTCATCCGTAGAAATGCGGGTGAGTTTTTTTATATTGCACTATTTTGCGAATCAATGATATGTTTGGAGATGACTGGAGGAGAGGAGATGAGAGAAGAGAATGCATACGAAAGAAAGCTTAATGGAGCAATTAATACAACTCGGCATTGATCGTAAAGGAACGTTGCTAGTTCATTCTTCAATGAAAAGTATGGGAGAGGTCGAGGGCGGTGCGGACACTGTTTTGGACGTGTTCATGGAGTATATGAAGGACGGACTCCTCGTATTTCCTACTCATACGTGGTCTTATATTAATGCAAAAAATCCGAAATATTACGTCGATCAATCCGCTTGCTGCGTAGGGATATTGCCTGAGCTTTTTCGGAAGCGGCTCGGTGTTGTGCGTTCGCTGCATCCTACCCATTCGGTTGCTGCTCTGGGACGCGACGCGATAGAGTTTACAGGTGACGATCATCGTTTTGATACGCCATGCGCTAGAGGCTCATCCTGGGGGAAACTGCTCGATCGCAAAGCGACCATTTTACTAATTGGTGTAGACTTGAAGCGTAACACATTTATTCATGGCGTGGAAGAATGGGTGGACATACCAGGCAGGATGACGGATGACCATGAGATGCTCTACACTGTATTATCCGATGAGACGGAAATTTCTGTACCTTCCCGCAGGCATTGCGGTCTGTCGTGGTCGGAGCATTTTTGGAAAGTAGATCATGTCCTTGAGAATAGGGGAGCAATGTATAAGTCGAGTCTAGGCGACGCTATCGTCAGCGTTTGTGATGCAGCAGCGGTGGCAGAGATCATAACTGAAATGCTCTTAGCAAACCCGGATTTATTTTCAGACAATAACCCACTAGACTATGACGATACATAGAGTTCTCTATGGCTCGTGAGTTGTTGGTTAAAAAAAGGGGCTTTTCCTAGCTAAGAGGAAAAGCCGGCGTTACTGTTTACGTTGATTAGTTGGCAGCCGGATTTCGAATACTGTCTTTTCAAACGGGACACTCGTCAAGATAATTGATCCGTCGTGGAAAGCAATGATTTCTTTGACAATGGATAGTCCAATGCCGAGTCCTTCGCCTTTTCTGCTGCTATCGGCACGGTAGAACCGTTCAAAAATATGCTCTTGATCTTGTACAGGAATACCGCGTCCTTTATCAATAACGGTCATGAATATGATATTATCCTTTTCCGACAGTCCGATCTCAAGATAATGACCTTCTGATCCGTAACGGATTGCGTTGTCGAGCAGATTTCGCAGCGCGCGCTCAAGCAGGGAGGCATCGAACCAGGCTTCGATATCCTGCTCTGGGATATTTACTTCAACAGTAAAGCTTTGGCCCTCCAAAAGCATTAGGTAGTCTACAGCAATTTTCCTCATCATTTCAGATAGATTATGCACTGCAAAGTTAGGCTCAATATTTCCCTCATCCTGCCGAGCTATATCTAACAATTGATCTAACAATTTATCCATATAACGAGAGCGCTGCAGCATAATCTTGGCGCTAGCTTGCAGCTCCTGCTCATTCTTATATAATCCAGCTCGAATCGTTTCCGCGTAGCCTAGAACTATAGTCAGTGGGGTACGTAAATCATGTGAAAGATTTGACAGCAGCAGCTTGCGTCTCTTGTCAAATTGCTTGATTTGCTCGGTTTGATTTTGAAGACGGCGAGCCATAGCATTATAATGCGCAGTTAGCTGACCGATTTCATCTTTTTTCGTGTCCTCTAGTACAGTGATTTCACTTTGTAGGTTAAGCTGCCCTATCGCATAATTGAGCTTATTAATACGTTTGTTCATGGAGAAGAAAAACCATAGAGATAGCAGATATGGAACTAAGAACGCAACGATTAACGGTAACATAAAAAGAGACAAGACTTTAAAGGTGCGCATAAAGAAATAAATTTGTCCTTGTTTCATAGCGTCACTGGATAAACTCATGAGCAGGTAATAGGGTTGGTCCTGCAGACTAATGGAAAAAGTAAGCGTAATTGGCTCATCGACACCCCAGAGGTTCTGAGGCATATAAAGCATACGGTCCGCAAGCTGCCTAAAATCATAGTTGTTCTTTTCCCCGAGGGTATCATAAATCGTCGATCCATCTTCTGCAATCCACTCAAAACGAATATCAGGATGGTTGCTATGAGTATTATCCAGTAGGGGTGTTATGTCTGCAGCATGAAAAGCTTGTTGCTCTTCAATCGTATCAAGAACTTCTTGCGAGATGGCGTTCAGGCTATTCAGATCATATCCCCGATCTCCTATGTTAGCCAAAACGACGCTTAGCGCAATAAACAGCAGAATACTCGCGATTGCACTAATAAGCATAAGCATCCAAAGCTTCGTTCGACTTTTCATTGTCCGTCTCCCGAGAATCGATAGCCGATTCCACGTATGCTATGAAGGTAGTGGGGAGACCCCTCCGTTGGTTCAAGAATGCTTCGCAGTTTGCTTATAAAAACACTTAAATTGTTATCATCAAAGTTTTCATGATTCCACACCTGCTTGTAAATTTCTCTTTTGGTTAAAACGCGGTCTGGATTTTGCATGAACATTTCTAACAGTTGGCACTCTACCGGAGTTACAGAAAATGATTTTCCATCATTTTGCAATGAATAATTATCGATATCCAGCACTAATTTATTTAAACGCAGAATCTTGGCAGGATAAGAAGAATGAGGGCGATGTCGTCTTAGCTGTGCTTGCACACGAGCAACCAATTCCACTGGGCTAAAAGGCTTTGTGACATAATCATCTGCACCTAATCCGAGCGTTAAGATTTTGTCTTGCACTTCTCGCCTTGCACTAAGTGCAATTACTAACGACTCAGCATTTGCTTCTCGTAAATATTGCAGTACCTCAAACCCGTTGCCATCATCCATCATGAGGTCCAGTATCAATAATTCAATGGCATTTTCATGTAAGTATTGAATAGCTTGTCGTCCTGAGCTGGCTTCTATGACCCCAAGCCCTGCTTGTTCCAAATGCATCCGAATTAACTGACGAATTTCGGGTTCATCATCTACAATTAAAATATGATTGATGGCGAATCAATCCTCCTTCTTCCATGCCATTAAATCCATCTTGATCACGATCAAATCATAACAATAATAAATAGAGAAATACATAGTTTATACCATTCATTAAGAATCCATTAAGAAAAGTAAGTTTGTATGTCCACTGCTATTTCTTCTTCAGTACTCTGTATGCAGGTGACTTTGTCAAAAGTGCGGTGCTAATGTCGAATAGGCGGAGGATTGACGAAAGTTTTATCGGAAATATAGATTGCCCCATTATCGTCAACGGATGCATAGAAGATATCTTCTTGGCGAACCCCCATCTCTTGCAATTGCGACTCCAGCCACAAGGTATCTTTCTTGATATAAGAGAGCGTATCTTTGTATACGGTTCCTTCAACGACTAAAGAATAGGACAAGTCGCTCTGCCGCTTGACCAGGCCCAGATCTTCGAGAGTCGGCGCCGATTTTGGGCTCTTCTTGTAGACGGTCAATTTTCCGTTGGCCTCCAGTACGGCAAACTCGACATCGGCGAGATGAAAAACGTCCTTCTCGCGCAGCATCTGAAGGATATTATCGATCGAGTATCGTGATTTCTTCAGGTTATTCACTAATAGGTTTCCTTGATGCACGACGACGGTCGGCTCGAACGATACCATTCTTCCGAACTTTCTCGATTTGATCGTCAAAACGGAAACAACCCGCTGCAGGAGACCGATCAATACGATCGCTATTCCCATATGGATATGGTTAACGTCAGGCTCAGCAATATCAGCACCAACGACGGATCCTAAGGAGAGGATGACCAGAAAATCGAATACGGGTAATTCCCCCAGAGAGCGTTTGCCCATAAAAAGACCAACCATTAACATAAGGGGAAAAATCGTCACGATCCTTCCTGCAATCAGCAATGAATCTTTTGCGGTTTCTATCCACATGTACGAGATACCTTCCTTTTATTCCAATTAACCTTCATCCAACGTCAAGTTCGAGGCTTCCATTTCAGGTTACCCTCAAACTTGTTGGTGTAAACAAAGCGAAAACCGTCACACACCTGATCGCAACTTAGGGTTGCGGGGCCGTGCAACCAAAGCGATCTTTACTTCTGCATGCGATTAGCCCAATATAGGCTTATAAATTGCAGAAAGGCAGTTGCTGCTATGATCTTTGGAGAGAAGCTAAAAACGGAAAGAAATAAGAAAGGTTGGTCACAAGAAGAACTAGCCGAGAAGCTGTTTGTAAGCCGGCAGTCGGTTTCGAAATGGGAGAATGGTCAAAACTATCCAGGCATTGAAATCATTATTAAAATAAGCGATCTGTTTGGGTTAACTATCGATGAGCTATTAAGGAGTGACGAGGAGTTGACAAAAAAGGTGATAATAGCAAGCAAGCAATTGGCTCACCCGAAATTAAAGTTTCTGTTTGATGTCCTCTTTTTAGCAGGCCTTGTGCTGTTGGTGTTCAAACTCGTTGTCCTCTTTCTGAACAAAACAACGGCGCTGGAGATTCCACTGTATGGCGGGTCATTTTTTTGGAACTTCGGTTCTTTGATTCTAATGGTTGGCGGGGGAATAGGCTCCAGCATGCTGAAAGAAAAATATAAACAAGACTAATCAGACGACAAGGGTTGGCCTCGGAATGTACAGTCCTTCGCCATGCGGATCGGTTTAATCGTATCTGGTATTTTACTAGCAGGGTACGCTATAATTGAAATCGTTGTAGCCCCTCTTCAAATAACAGAAAGGGTTTTTTTATGATTAAATTACATCATGTCAGTAAAAACTTTTCTCAATTTGAAGCTCTTAAATCGATATCCTTAACGATAAATAAGGGGGAGATTTATGGCATTATTGGAGCAAGTGGATCAGGTAAATCCACCTTACTGCGGATAATGAATTTTCTCGAAATTCCGGATCAAGGTGAAGTCAAAGTTAATGATGAAACATTAAATGATATGAGTAGTTCAGAACTTCGACAGGCACGTAAAACAATCGGGATGATCTTTCAACATTTTAATCTAGTGGCGAATAAAACGGTGTACGAAAACGTAGCTGTATCGTTGAAACTAGCCAATGTTCCAAGGAAAGTACGGCAAAGCCGCGTGCTGGAGTGTCTGCAATTTGTTGGGCTCGAGAGCTTTGCAGATAAATACCCAGCAACATTAAGTGGGGGACAAAAGCAGCGTGTGGCTATCGCAAGAGCATTGGCAAATCATCCACAGGTTTTGTTATGTGATGAACCGACCTCATCGCTTGATCCTAGTACAACGGCTGAAATACTGGCTGTATTAGAAAATATAAATAAAAGTTTTGGTGTTACAATTGTCATCGTTAGTCATGAGATGGACGTGATCAAAAGTATATGCAATCGCGTAACGGTTATGGCTGATGGAGAAATTTATGATACCGTAGTGATTGAACCAAAAGGAATTCGTCAGATTGAAAATATCGCCGAAAGCTTTGTTAAGCAGCTTACAGGGGCTGGTGACATAGATCATGCCTGAAATTTTAGTGCAATATAAAACCGAAGTTTGGGACGCTATAGGGGAAACCTTTTTCATGGTGGGTGTGTCTATTTTAGCCGCAGTGTTAATCGGTCTCCCCGTCGGAACGCTGCTGTTTCTTTGCAGGAAAGGTCAAATACTGGACAATCGCTTTGTTTTTTCAATATTAAATTTGCTGGTAAATATTACTCGTTCATTTCCGTTTTTATTATTAGTCGTTTTTTTAATCCCCTTTACAAGATTAATTATTGGTACGGCAATTGGTACAGCGGCTGCAACTGTTCCGTTATCGATTATAGCCATCGCTCATTATTCACGATTAGTCGAGCAATCCTTATTGGACGTGCCAAGAGGTGTAATGGAGGCGGCGATTTCAATGGGGGCTTCTATTAAAGAGATTGTTTTAAAGTTTCTTTATGTTGAAGCTCGTTCTGGACTCCTGCTAGGGTTAACAACGTCGATTATTAGTTTCATTTCCTATTCCACGATTATGGGGGTTGTTGGAGGCGGAGGTATCGGGGATTTTGCTATTCGGTATGGGTATCAACAGTTCAAAACTGACTTAATGATCTACGTTATTATCATTATGGTCATACTCGTACAGTCCATCCAGTTTATTGGATCAACAGCAGCAAAAATGATTGATAAGAGATAAATAATAGGAGAGAAACAAAATGAAAAAAATACTGTTATTCGTTATGTTGTTTACATTTATTTTAGCTGGGTGTGGACAAAATAAGGTAAATAATCAAGTTGCTCCGCAGGATACTGCTAATGGAGTGGTAACCTTAAAGGTCGCATCTTTAATTCCACCAATGACGGACATCCTTGAGATCGTTAAGCCAACGCTAGCAGAGAAGGGTATTCAACTAGAAATTGTTGTATTAGGTGATAATGTTCAGCCTAACAGCGCTCTTAAAGCAGGTGAAGTTGATGCGAACTTCTTCCAGCATGTCCCGTATATGGAGGAATTCAATCGAAACAATGCAGCAGAGCTAGTTCCGGTGGTACCGATCTATTTTGCGAACTACGGTGTATACGCTAAAAATCACAATACAATGGATGAATTACCAGAGGGCGCAGTAATTGCTATTGCAAATGATTTTTCAAATATCGATCGTTCATTATCTTTGCTCGCTCAACATGGTGTTATTACGTTAAAAGAAAAAACGGGTACCTATTATACGCAGGCTGATATTACTAATAACCCAAAAAACTATAAATTTGAAGAAGTAGATCTATTAATGCTAGCGAGAATGTATGATGATGCAGATGCAGTAGTTATGACGCCTGCTTACGCCTCGCCACTTGGATTAACACCAAAAAGTGACGCTCTTCTGACGGAAGGGATCGAAAATAACTTCGCGATTACTTTAGTGGCACGCAAAGACAATGTTGACTCGGAGCCAATTCAAAAGCTAGCTGAAGTAATGACGGGTCCAGACGTACGTGAGTTTTTAGAAGAAAATTATGATGAAACGGCAATACCAGCGTTCTAATAAACATTAAAAGGGTTATTCGAGTTTAAATGGCTCCTCTCTCCCCAGCTCCAGAAGCATTTGATCCGATAGGGGTCACTATTCCTGATGGATAGTTCTATATAGGTAGAAAAAAAGAACCGAAAGCGAATTTGA
Source organism: Paenibacillus sp. FSL H8-0548 (assembly GCF_038630985.1). NCBI lineage: Bacteria > Bacillati > Bacillota > Bacilli > Caryophanales > Paenibacillaceae > Paenibacillus > Paenibacillus sp. FSL H8-0548. The sequence continues at coordinate 7,223,749 of NZ_CP152049.1, read as the reverse complement.
CTATCGTAACGTAGTCATCTAGCTGTCAGTTCTTTTTTTATTGCTCTTTAACAAAGAGGGGATGCAAATTTAAAAAGCCAATTAACCTTTGAGGGATTTCAATTTGCGTTTTAGCCAAAATTTATTTAGAAGCCATTAAATTATTATATAATACTTACATATGAAACCATTTCATAATCATCCTGGGAATGAGGTGTAGTTATTGATGTATAGAGTGGCTCTGTGTGACGATGAGGAAAAACAACGGGAGCTTGTTAAGAATATCCTAATTACACTATCGATAAAGTCTAATATAGAATTTGAGTTCGAATTGTTCGATTCGGGAGAGCAGCTAGTATCTCATTATGAGAGTAGTGGAAATCCCTTCCATATTATAATATTGGATATTGAAATGGGTGGTATTAACGGAATACAAACAGCCCAGTTAATCAGAAATTTAAAAAATTTTGATGAACAAATTATTTTTCTAACAAGCTATCCAGAATATATGGTGGAAAGTTTCGACGTAATTACTTTCCAGTATTTAATAAAGCCAATTGCACCCCACATCTTGGAGGAAAAAGTCATAAAGCTGTGCCAATACTTTCAAGCACTTGATAAGAAGTGGATGATTATTAAGTCAGCTTATGAAGAAGTGGTGTTAAGATATGATGACATCATTGGTATTGAAGCTGCCAAAAGCTTAACGATAAAAAGTAAACTAAACTTTATAACAACGAGTCAAACCTATGATAGCAAAGGCATTATATCCGAATACGCATTAGCATTAAAAGATTTTAATTTCTTGCAAATTCACCGTTCCATTATTATCAACCTGATTCATGTGAAGAAATTTGCTAGTGGAGCTGTACTCATGTCGAACGGTGCGGAGTTTCCTATAGGTCGTTCGAAAGTGAAAGAGGTTAAAGACTTTTACACCAAATTTATGGTTATGAAGGGCCATTAATATGATTCAATATAATCTGCCTATTGTTCTCTGTGTCGCACTTGTCATGTGCTTTCAAATCAATTTATTTTTTAATTCGGTCCTAGATAAGTCAACCAGAAAGGGGAATAGAGTTGTTTACTTCATCATATTCGTGGTGCTTGATTTCATATATTTGACGGTTTCTATGACTACTTTTGCATCCTCGATCTTAGCATTGGTGATGATATTTAGTTTAGCGCAAGCTTATCGAGTAGAGTTAAAAACAAAAATTATTTTTACGATAATTTATGTGGTTCTAATGACTATCGTTAATGTTATAACCCTTTATATTTTTTATGTGATTGACTCCGTTGACTTAAGCACCGTTGATCCTACAAATGCACAAGCTCAATTGCCCTTTATTAAGGCAATATTACTCAATTGCATTATCATGTTTGCTATCATTCAGATGATACGGCTCATAGCCAAACGCAGGAGCTTCTCTATCCATTATCGTTACTACATTATATTCATGATTGTCCCGGTAATAAGTATATATCAACTTAATTTTCTAATTAATTACAGTGAAAAGAATATTTATTATTTCATATCGATCATTGGATTTCTTTTCATAAATGTGGGCATCATCTATATTTTTGATAACATTATTGATAAATTTCAATTCATGCATGAGAATGCTCAATTGCAAAATCAAATGGATTATCAGGATGCGAACTACGAGAAAACGGTGCATAGCTTCAAATCGATTAAGAGAATCATTCATGATACAAATCAGCAGTTTCTATATATTGAAGAGTGTATTAACCGAAATGAATTAGCAGCGGCAAGGGAGCATATTAAGGTTACATTGAATAAGGTCGAAGGAGCCTATCAAAGGGTGAATACGGGTAATCTAGTGATAGATGCCCTTGTTACGAATACGCTTAATATTGGCCAAGCGAATGGCATAAAAATAAATACAAAGCTAAGCTTATATTCACAGGAATTAAATATTGATAGGTATGACTTATGTGTCGCGCTAGGCAATATGTTGGATAATGCGATAGAGGCATCCAAGAAGGTTAAAATTGCAGAGGATAGATACATACTTATTAAGATACATTCAGATGAGTCTGCTCTATTTATCCACATTGTTAATCATATGGAGAATGAGTCTGCCCATTTGCATAGCCAAAAGTCAAACCCAGATTTTCATGGCATTGGCTTAACAAATATATCTAGAATCTGCGACAAGTATGGCGGGAATATGACCATTGAAGCGAATCATAAAGTTTTTAATAATATGGTTCTAATCCCATTTTAGAAAAACAATCCTTAGACAGCATGCTGTCTAAGGATTGTTTTTTTCGTTTCAGGGTGTTTTTCTATATAAAATTGTTCGTTATAGTATCATTCATACAGCACAGTATGGTTCATTCAGTTCAGTATAGTACGATTCGTTCAGCAAGAAACTCTGAGAGTGGAATGGGCCTATATTATTGCACAAGATGAAAATGGAGGGATTTAAGATGGCAAATGTTACAGTTGGTAATGAAAATGGCGCTCCGATTCAGCTTCACTATGAGGATATCGGCTCGGGAAAACCGGTCGTACTCATCCACGGTTGGCCGCTTAGCGGAAGGTCATGGGAGAAACAAGTGTCTGCTCTGGTGGAAGCCGGCTACCGCGTGATCACGTATGATCGTCGCGGTTTCGGGCAGTCGTCTCAGCCTTGGCAGGGATATGACTACGATACATTCACGGCCGATCTACATGAACTGATTCTGTATCTAGATCTCCGTGATGTGACACTTGTAGGATTCTCAATGGGTGGTGGCGAGGTTGCACGCTACATCGGTACCTACGGAATGGAACGGGTATCGAAGGCGGTGTTGGCTGGGGCGATTCCACCGTATCTATACAAATCTGAGGATAACCCGGATGGCGGGTTCGATGATGCAGCAATTAAGGGTTTCCAAGATGGGGTGAAGGCGGATCGGCTAGCATTCCTGGATAACTTCACGACCACGTTTTTTGCCTCGGGAGATAGAACTGACTTGGTCAGCGAGGCGTTCCGCTTGTATAATCGAGACATTGCGGCCTTCGCGTCACCGAAGGGTACACTCGACTGCATCTCGGCGTTCGGCTATACGGATTTCCGCGGCGATTTGGCGAAGTTTAACGTGCCAACACTAATTATTCATGGCGATGCGGACGCAATCGTGCCGGTTGAAATCAGCGGGCAAAAGGCGCATGAGCTGATTGCTGGCAGCCAGCTCGTAGTGATCGAAGGTGGCCCGCACGGGTTCAACGCCACGCATGCCGAAGAATTTAACGGAGCTTTGCTGCAATTCTTGAAAGGTTGATTATTCAATAAGGAATCGCGCCCCTTTAAGAGGCGCGATTTCCAAACCAAGAGGAGAACGAATCGAATGACGAACAGAACTTTGAACGCTGCATTGCAGCAAATCGCAGCGACAACGCCAATCGAGGCGCATAATCTTCTACAGGCATTCATTAAGGAACAGCAAAACTTAGGGTTGGCAAACGGGCTGCCGGTCGGTGGTAAAGCGAAGGATTTCGAATTAAAAGATACGTTTGGCAGGGGAATCTCGTTATACGAAGAGTTATCGAAAGGACCTGTTGTCCTGACGTTTTATCGCGGTGGCTGGTGCCCATACTGCAACCGCCAATTGCGGGCGTATCAAGAGGTCTTGCCGGACATTCAGGCGCTGGGATCCCAACTGATCGCGGTCAGTCCGCAATTGCCGGACTCCACGCTTTCCTTCAAGGAGAAGGCAGAGCTGACATTTCAGGTCCTTAGCGATCCGAAGGGGCTAGTGTCCGCCGGATATCGGCTGTTGTACGATGTACCAGAATCACTGAAACAGCTGTTTATGGAGATGAACATTGATCTGAAGGAATACAACGGGACAGAGCATTGGATTCTCCCCGTTCCGGCAACGTTCATGATCGATGAACATGCTGTCATTCGTTCGGCTTTCGTCACACCGGATTTCATGAAACGGATGGAGCCTGATGAGATTATACGAGAACTGCGGTCGCTATAATACGCAAAGTAAATGCCATCCGATTTGCACCATACAATCTAATGGTTATGCCGTATGGTTGAAGATAGATGATTAATTAGCCAATAAGATGATGGCCGTTGAGATTCCAGAAGGAGGATGAATCACATTAGGAGGTAACGCAGGGGGGGGAGAACTTATGTTTAAAAAGAGAAGCAGCGTGTTGATATTTTTGGGGGTTGTCATGTTAACGCTTGCTGCTTGCAGTTGGACTCAGGATGCGGCATCGAAGCCAGTGAAGCAGATACAAAAACAACCTAAAGAGGAGCAGCAGAACGAACAGATACAGCCAGCAGAAGAGCTTACGCCGACGTTGAAGGAATCGGCGGCACAGGTTATGACTGCTCTTAAGGCTGGAGATATGAATACGCTCGCGGGCTGGTTGAGCTCGGACGGGGTTCGATTCTCACCGTACGCCAACATTAACACAAAGACTGATATTGTATTGGCAAGTGATGAGCTTGAAGGTTCAATGGCGGATACTAAGAAACGCGTGTGGCGGACTTTCCCTGGTACGGATGATCTCATCGAGTTGACGTATTCAGAATACCATAAACAATTCGTCTATGATGCGGACTTTATTAAGGATGCAGAGATTTCAGTGAATGAGGAGTTGGGAGAAGGTGCAATGATCGGCAACTTGAATGAGGTGTATCCAAAGGATAGCTACGATTTTGTAGAATATCATATTGCGGGTACAGATCCTTCAGCCGAGGGGAGAGACTGGCGCAGCCTGCGCCTTGTCTTTGAGAAGGTAGGAGACGATCATATTAAGCTAGCCGGTATCATTCACGATCAGTGGACACCATAAGTGAAAAGGTAAAATCGATTCCAAATACGAACGATGAACCTTTTATTTTTGGACAGGGTAATGGACCTGACTCCGCCTGCAATTATCATTTGTGAATTCGAATGTGAGCAATGGTATGCTTTAAGGAGATACTGAAAAGGCGGTTACATGCGGCATGGACATAAATGATCTCGTTGTTCTGTGGAATCACGTGCATTGCAAAGTCATAGATATTCGTCGCATCACGCTTCGGGCTGGTGAATCCATACGCTCCTATTATGTGCCCTCAAGCTTATTTCTTATGGCGATTCGCGGGCATTGCCGCCGAAATGGCCGATCCTGGCTGGGCTTCGTTTACTACAGAAGCATTGCCACAGTATGCGGGAGACTATATTATTCTGACCTCCGATTCGGAAGCGCTGGATGAGCTCAAAGCTAATCCGATCTGGGGCTCGCTGCCAACAATCAAAAACGATCACGTGTTTATATGGACAAGCGATCGCTCCGGCTACTGGGACCCGATAGCTATTCTGAGCCAGACGGAAGAATTGGCTGCATGGCTGACAAGCCTCTGATTTTGCTGCGTGTCCGATCAGAAGCATGGAGACCTCGATAGTGACGGTATCTGCACTATGCAGAATTACTGAATAAATATCAGCCAATTGTTAATTTTGAAGGACCACTGGCTTCTTATCGATAATTGTCAAATAACTGCAGGAAACAAGTATATGGCATTTTTAATAGATTACAAATGAATTCTGCCCGAAGCAAGTTGTGGGGAGGATTCTTTTTTATTATATAGGAAACTATGGATTCTCCAAACCTATTGATAACGATGCTGCACGAGCAGCCGGAGAGGGGATAACGAAAGCTAACGGAAGCCAGCGACGCTAAAGTTGCATTTTGGGTTAGCGTCACATTTTAACGGAAGTGGGAGACGCTATTACGCAGAAATGAAGCGATATCGTGTATCTTTTGTACAAATAGAGGCCCGTGTTTCCGTTACAATCTTGAAACGACATATATAGGCGATTTAGCGTCTCTGGTTTCCGTTAGAAGTCCGAGCTGACGCGTCTGCGATGTGTAATCACCTGTAAGGGTGATTTTGTTATGATTTCATTCCAGAACTACATGCTGGTCCGTATTTTGATGTAAACGGAACAGCAGAGACAGCTGCTTGGCGAGAAAGAGCGGCGTGTAGGGCATATCATCGCGAAGCCAGCAAATAATGGTGCCGATGAAGGCGGAGGAGCCATACCAGATTGCAATATCTTTCGGGACGATTACAGCCGGAGTAGACGAGGAGTCGTCTCGGCTCTCTTTTCGAGTAGTAATAATATCAATCATCAGATTCATAAGCCTATCGCTGAAAATAGGTATGCGTTGTGTAGAGAGCAATACCTTGTAAAACTTTGAATTTTCTGCGATGTGCTCGAGTATTTTGACCAATATGGACCAATCCCTATCTATAGAAGGAGACAGATTTTGAACATCATTCAGAATAGCTTGAAGTACATCAATCATGTCATCTGCCATCTTCTCAAGCATATCTGGAATATCACGGTAATGAAGATAAAAGGTCACACGATTAATGGTTGCGCGTTCAGCAATCCGGTTCACGGTCATTTTCTCAAGCTCAGTCTCTTCAAGCAAATCGATAAATGCATCTCGAATCAATTGGCGTGTACGAAGTACACGCGGATCGGTACGCGGTGGTGGTGTTGACAAAGACGCTCAATTCCCTTCTTCATAAATTTTCTATACGACAATTCAATCATGTTTTGTCGTTTATTTTCCGAGTAGACGACAATTTTTGATGGATTGTAAACTAATAAACATTTTTCGGAAATCTGTAGTTTGTGAAATATAAGAGAAATAATTATAATCTTTTACATCGAGCTTATTATACTACAGAGTGTCTATTAGGTTCACGGAAAATTTGAAGGGATGGAGCAGGATGAGTAAAAACTTAGCTTTTGACAGCAGTACCATCAAGAAAGGTCCTTTATTGTTTGTTATGATTCTGGGGGCGTTCATCGCCGTTCTGAATCAAACCATAATGAGCGTTGCACTGCCGGAGCTGATGGTGGACTTCAGCATTGAGGCCTCCACCGCGCAATGGCTAACAACCGGATATATGCTGGTTAACGGGGTTCTTATTCCGATAACAGCCTATCTCATGCATCGGTTTACTACCCGTGAGCTTTTTCTGTCTTCTATGTTTATTTTTCTCGTCGGAACCATTGTTTCGGCAGCAGCGAATGACTTCAACATATTGCTGACTGGCCGTTTGATTCAAGCGGCTGGCGCTGGTATTATTATGCCGCTGCTAATGAATGTCATCCTTACCGTTTTTCCTCCTGACAAGCGGGGAGCCGCGATGGGAATGGTCGGTTTAGCCATTATTTTTGCCCCTGCTATCGGGCCTGCAGTCGCTGGTTTTGTCATGGAGCATTATTCTTGGAAGACTATGTTCTATGGAATGATTCCGTTTGTTGTTATTGTTCTAGTTGTGGCATTAATTTATTTGAAAAATGTGACAGAACGAAGCTATCCCAAAATTGATGTTTGGGGTGCGCTTCTCTCAACGATCGGATTTGGTGCTGTTCTTTACGGTTTCAGCAGTGCTGCAAGCAAGGGGTGGTCAAGCGCGGAAGTGGTTATACTTCTTGCTGTAGGTATTGTCTCCTTGATTTTGTTCACCTGGCGGCAACTGGTTTCCAAGAGTCCGCTCCTGGATCTAAGGGCATTTAAATACAGCATGTTCTCCCTAACGACCATTATTAATATTGCGGTTACCATGGTTATGTATGCAGATATGATGCTGCTTCCTCTATATTTGCAGAATGCACGTGGATATACAGCTATGGAGTCCGGGCTTTTAATGCTTCCTGGAGCACTTATGATGGGACTGATGATGCCGGTGACAGGCAAGCTTTTCGATCGGTTTGGAGCGAAGTGGCTGTCCATTATTGGTATGGCTATTACGATCGTGACAACAATCGGCTTCGTTAACCTGACCGACTCCACCAGTTTTACGTATTTGGTTCTGATGTCTACAGGACGACGTATCGGGATGGCCTTGTTTCTGATGCCAATTACAACGGCGGGCCTAAACCAGCTACCCACAAGACTGCATGCGCATGGTACGGCCATCTCCAATACGATCAAGCAGGTGGCTGGTGCGATAGGTACCTCTCTGATTGTCACGATTATGACGAATAGTACTAAGTCGCATCTTCAGGATATGGCCGCCGCTGGTGACTCCTCTTCACAGAAGGATATGATCGTGCAGGCGTCTATTCAAGGTATTAATGATGCGTACCTTTTCATTATTGGAATCGGCGTTGTCGGGCTACTGCTTTCTTTCTTCATTAAACGTAAGGGGCAGGCCGAGGAAGTAGAAGAAAAACCGAGTGTTGCTCTGAGCGGAAAAACAGCTGTTGAATCATAGGAAGAAGAGTTAGCCTTGAAGTAAATAGGCAAACAAAATAAAGACCCGAGAATGGTCGCTTTGAGAAAAGCGACTATTCTCGGGTCTTCTTTTGAAATATAGGAAAGTATATCATTTCGCCATACTATCTCTATATTTCTCCGGAATGAAACGCGCAGCGTCGCCAAAGGGCGGCGATAGCCGTTTCACCTTGAAATATAGGAAAGTATGGGTTTTCCTAACCTGTTGATATCGATGCTGCGCCAGCAGCTGGAGAGCGGATAACGAAAGCTAACGGAAATCAGAGACGCTAAAGTTCCATTTTTGGTTAGCGTCACATTTTAACGGAAATGGGAGACGCTATTCCGCAGAAATGAAGGGAGATCGGGCATGTTGGGTACAAATAGAGGCCTGTGTTTCCGTTACAATCTTGAAACGAAAAATAAAGGCGATATAGCGTCTGTGGTTTCCGTTAGAAGTGTGAGCTGATGCGTCTGCGATTCCAATCACCTGTATTTATCAAACGATATAACTTGAACTTAAAAAATGTAGATCTAGCGAAGCTAGAAGATTGTTCTGAAGGGCTGCGCAGCGCTCAAAACATAAATGCTTAGATTAACTTATATACGCTGAAATTTTTTTTGAAAAAAGACTTACATCGGAGTCATGAATTTTGATATACTAACAAACAGACCGGTTGGTATGTTGGGAGGAAAGAATGAATGTGGATACAAAATCGCGGATGATTGCTATGGCTACAATCCTTTTTCAGCAAAAAGGTTATAAAAGTGTAGGGCTCAATGAAATTTTAAAAGCCTGCAATGTTACAAAAGGAGCGCTCTATCATCATTTTCCAAATGGCAAAGAGGAACTGTTAATTACTTGTTTATACGGCTTAAATGAATCGATTACGACAGATATCGAGGCTATTTTCAAGAGGCATCCAGCAACTAAGGAAGCGGCACAATCCATAATTGATACGCTCATTCACAGCTTCGAATCAGAGGGGACTATTACTGGCTATACATTTAGCAGTATTGTCAGTGAAATGGCCACCGTGAGTGAACCTATTCGCAACGCATGTAGTGCACTTTATGAAAACATTCAACAGATATACTATGTGAATCTTGTATCCGAAGGCTTCTCGAATGAAGCAGCTTCCGCTGCCGCATTGTTGTTGACAGCTTCGATTGAAGGCGCGATGATGCTCTGTTTAACGCAAAAATCATCAGATCCTTTAAAAACGATCGGTAAGCTATTACCGAATATACTGAAGGTTTAGTCATGCGAAAAAGTATGATTAGCTTAACGGTTTTACCCTATATTTGAAAGGAAGAAAAAAATGAATCAAGAAACTAGATTGCCAAGAAACGGGAAAGAGGGCGCGTTATTTGGTGCCATCATTGTTACACTTACAGCTGCATTTATGACGACATTTAGTGTCATTCTTGCTGTTGGGGAATTCAATCAAGATGTTCTCTTAATGATCCTTAAGACGTTGCCGATCATGTGGGTGATTGCCATGATTCTTGAACCGGTTCTTATTGGTCGTATTGCAGAAAAATTGGTGGCGAAATTCACAAAACCAACGGATAGCTTTAATGCAAAGATTTTATTTCGCATCGTATTTACTGTAGTAGGAATGTCGTTCTGTATGACGCTTATTGGTGGCATTGTAGGGAATGGTTTTAATACAGAAACCTTTAGCAACTTCTTATCGAATTGGCCAAGAAACTTCGCAATTGTACTGGTCGCTGAGTGCTTAGTGATTCAACCCATTGCACGATTTGCGATGGTAAAGCTGCATGCCGCTCAAGAGAAGAAGCAAGCCGTGCTGACGTAATATACATGATGCAACGAAACTAAAACTTATAATAAGTGAAACAAGCTCTCAGTCGAACCTATTCGTCTGAGAGCTTGTTTTAATTTTGATAAACAGCTCCTAAATGATGCCATATGTTTCCTTTGCGTTTTCTGCTAATATTGGATTTGAATTACGAGAATAATAATCCAGCACGGGGGCTTGCAGCTATGCCATACAATATGTATTTATCAGCGTTGCTGATGGCAGCCACCTGCTGCTCACTGGTCATCAGTTATCTTTGTTGGAAAAGAAGAGAGCTCCCCATCGCGATCAGCTATGGGCTGGGTGTGCTGGCGGGCGCCTTTTACTCATTTGGTTATGCCTTTGAAATTATTAGCGGCTCCCTAGAGCATATACGCTTCTGGCTGCGCGTCGAATATATCGGAATCCCTTTTGGCACGATCTTGTGGTTTATTATGGTGCTGCAATATACGGGGCGCCAATCACTTGTCCGTACGAAGTTCGTCATACTGCTGCTGATGGTTCCCCTGATTACCTTTATTGCTCATCATACGAATGAGTGGCATCATTTATTTTATACAAGCATGAGTCTAGATTACTCGGAGGGCTTCCCTCTGGTTATTCTGGAAAAAGGACCGCTCTATCAACTCCACGTCATATATTCCTATTCGTTTTTTGTCGTAGGCATGGGCTTAATGATTCAGATGTTCCTTAAAGCGACATCCCGGATGAAAAAGCAAATTGCCCTCATGATCATTGGTTCCTGTGGCCCTTACGGCTTTACTTTGATCTATTTAAGCGACTTTCTCCAATTATCGATTGATATTTCTGCCTTTGGGTTCCTGTTCTCCGGTATCTTCTTTATGTGGGGCATTTACCAATTTAATATGCTGAGACTTGCGCCCCTAGTGCTGCAAAAGGTATTTGCCTCTATGCAGGACGCTGTTATGGTGTTTGACCTGGATAATACGTTAACGAGCTTCAACGATTCGGCTAAACGCGTCATTGAAGGCATTCACTACAATTGGGTTGGCCTTCCCGCTGATCAGGTATTTGCGAAATACCCCAATTTGCTTGAGAAAATGCTGCAAGGTCCTTTGCAGGAAAATAAGGTTCAGCTTGCCCGACCAGCGGATGATCGATTTTATAATATTCATATCTCTTTCATTCAAGACAATAGGCACAAGCCCGCAGGGAAAATGCTGCTATTAACCGACGTAACGGAAACGGTACGAACGGAGGAACGGCTGCAAAACAACGCTAGGCAGCTTCAGGAGCTAAATACGTTTAAGGACAAAATGTTCAGCGTCGTGGCCCACGATATTCGTGATCCGCTTGCGGTATCTCTGAATTTAATGGAGCTGATGGAGGAAGAGCTGCAGGATTGTGGAGAGCAGCATAATGAAATTGTATTTGAAATGGGCCAGCAAATTCAGAAGACGTATCAATTGGTAGAAAGTCTGCTGGAATGGTTTCAGAGCCAGCGCGGCGGAATGGTGTTCAATCCGGTGGTCAGGAATCTGGCACAGACGATACGGATGAATACGCAATTGCTGCAAGTCCGTAGTGAAAGCAAAAATATTCGCATCCTATCCGAGGTCGCGCAGGAAACGTATGTTGTAGCGGACAAAGAGATGCTGGATTTGATAGTCCGCAATCTGCTGTCCAATGCAATCAAGTTTACGGAGGAGGGCGGAGTAATTCGAGTAAGAGCAGAGCATGCAGATGGAAAAATGAAGATCTCGGTAAGTGATACGGGAATGGGGGTTCCTGCGGAGCAAGCGGATTCCCTCCTGCAGAAAAACGCCTTTCCTGTCCCTTCAATTGGAACCGCCGGGGAGCGTGGTGTTGGGCTGGGCCTCACCTTATGCCGAGAATTTGTTCAATTAAACGGGGGACATATCTGGTTCGATACGGCTTCTGGGCAAGGGAGTACGTTTTATTTTACCCTCCCACTGTCGGAGCCAGCGCAGGATGTAGATAGGAGGACTGCCGGGTGAGGGTTGTTATTATTGATGATGAAAATGCAATGCATTTGATTATGAAACGAATGCTTAGCAAGATCGATGGAATTGAGATCGTAGGCAGCTTTCATGAGACGGCAGCTGCTAGTGCATTTATGCTTGATCATGACATCGACATGATCTTTATTGATGTTCATATGCCGAAGGAGAGCGGACTTGAGTTTGCCCAGCGTCTAAGGGAGAGCGGAAGACAGACAAAGCTTGTATTCGTCACCTCGCATAAGGAGTATGCGCTGTCGGCGTTCGATGTTTACGCTTATGACTATATGGTGAAGCCTGTTGTTCAGGATAGGCTGCGTCAAACCGTCCAAAGGGCTCTTTCCGAATGTATTGGAGACTCTGCCCCTGCAGCTAAGCTGTGGTTCAATTGTCTGGGGCGAATAGAAATTCGAAATACCGAAAACAATATTGTAAAGTGGAGGACGAGCAAAAGCACGGAGTTGTTCGCCTATTTGTCGATGCATAAAGGCAGGCTGGTATCAAGAGCAAGACTTATTGAAGATATGTTTGGCGGTATGCCTCGAAAAAATGCAGAAACCTATCTGAACACAACAGCGTATCAGCTGCGCAAGCTTCTCGAGGATCATGGACTTAAGGGGAGTCTGCATTCCGATGGCAATCATTATGCATTAAATCTTAATGAATTTCACATTGATTTATTGAGATTTGAAGAGGGCTGCAAACAGATGGTGAGGGTTCATCATCAGAATATTGAGCAGGCGCTTGAGCTTGAACAGCTTTATGTTGGCGACCTGTTCGGAGATCTCGCTTACCCTTGGGCGTGGAGCGAGATTGAACGGTTTTCGCAAATGTATATGTTATTTTCCCAGCGAATATGTGGTTTTTTGTTGAATAAGGGAGATACGGCAGAAGCGATTCGACTGTTGAAGAAACAAAGCGCGATAAACGAACTGGATGAAGAGATGGTTCAGCTGCTAATGCGGGCACTCGCGATACAGAAAAATAAAGAAGCGCTAATTCGAGCCTATGAGCAATTCTCAGTTTCCTTGTATGTTGAAATGGGCATAAGCCCTTCGTTTGAAGTAACAGTTTTGTTCGAGCAGCTGCTGATGGAGCTGGATTCATAATAGGTTAGAAGTAAAGGTCCTGCACACGCAGGACCTTTTTTGCTTTTTATTTAAGCTTTTGTATACTTGCCAATTAAGGCAGCAAGCTCGCTCCAGTGCTCACATTGATCCCAGTGGAACGATGCTGGAAGCTCGTACATCTCCTCCCAGGATAGCTTTTGCAGGAATGGCTTTAAGATTTGCTCCACGCAGATCACCTGCATAATTGTTCTCATGCGGAACTGCAGCGGATAGCGCCGCTCCTTGGAGATCGGCTGGAAATAGGTTTCTGCCATGTAATCGACTAATGCTTCGCCCTTTTCCTGCTCTTTATGCTGATTCCATACTTGTTTAATTTCATCCGTTAACTTACGCCAAGGGGTGTCTGCTCGGGGGTAAACGATCCCCATAGTAGCAGCATCCTTGTAGGTCCATAGAGCCCAGGACACATCATTTTCCTCGCAAAGATCCAGCATATCTTCTATAATCGTGACCTGAAACTCGATGACTTCCTTCTCAAACACTAATCCAAGCTCACCGCACCAGATCGGGCGCTTATATTTCTCGCGAATCGTAATCAACTGATGGAACCCCTCTGCAAATATTTCTTTACGACGCTTGCGGTCCATTTCCTTTGTAAGTACAGCTGGTTCATCGACGAATGGATAGAAATGAAATTCATAAGCGACCTGTGGATCATCAATCGGATCGATCATGGAAAAGTCAGTTGTGAATGTATTGCCTTCAATAAAAATAATATGCTGCTCGTCATATTTGCGGATTTCAGCAATGACCTTTTGATAAAATTCATTGAATACGGCAGCATTGGTAACCATGGAGGGTTCATTTACAATATCGTAAGCGGCTACCCAAGGCTGATCCTTGTAATACTGGGCGATATAGCCCCATAATCCGATAACGGTATCGCGCAAGGCTCCGTACTCCCAGAATAACGGCAGACCTGAGTTCGTATCACAGTGCCAATCCGGATTTTGTCCGCCTGGAACGGAGTGAAGGTCGAGAATACCGTAGATCTCGTACTTTTCACATAAGGAAATGATATGGTCAAGATAGACAAAACCTTCGTATTTATATTGATTTGGATTCTGATCATCGATAAAGTACTTATAGTTAAACGGAATCCTTAAGGAGTTAACGCCTAGTTTTTTGAGAAATTCAAAATCCTTTTCATCTACAAACTCTAATAAGAAGCGGTCGAAAAATGCTGTGCTGCGCTCGTCGCCGTATACCTCAGCAAAAGCTTGTTTAATCATCGTGTCGGTGCCGGGCAAACCGATCATAAAATGCTCAAGATTCATCCAAGAGCCTAAGCCAAAGCCTCGAAATACTATTTTTTCACCGTTAACTGTAAAATCCTCGCCAACTACCTGTACAAACGTATTGCTGCTATTTGTCATATCTAAGCTCCTCATTTCATCTGTTAGTTTTTCATACCTGTTGTTGCGACTCCTTGAATAAAGAATCTCTCACCTATCAAAAAGACAATAACCATAGGAATGGTAGCTAGCAATGTTCCCGCCATAAGCAATCCATAGTCCATGGTGTGCTCGGTTTGGAATGCTTTTAAACCTAGCTGAAGTGTCTTTAATGTATCGTCATTCAAGTAAATCAGCGGTGCTAAATAGTCATTCCACATAAATGTAAACGTAAAAATACCAAATGTAGACAAGCCTGCTGCGGATAATGGCATAATGATTTTCCAAAAAATCTTCCATTCATTAAAACCATCTACTCGGGCAGCCTCATTAAGCTCATTAGGCAGGCTCAAGAAAAATTGCCGCATGAGGAAAATACCAAAGCCGCTAAACAACTGAATTAAAATATAACCGCTATGGGTGTTATACAGCCCTAAGCTGCTCACTACTGAAAACTGTGGCACCATAATGGAATGCCAAGGCATCATTAAGTTAGCCATAAATAATACAAAGATCGTATTCTTAAACGGTACCTTCAGCTTAGCGAAGGCATAGGCTGCCATGGAGCAAATAATAACCTGCAAGCCAGTAATGATCACAGACAGCTTTAAGGTGTTTAAGAAATATCGGCCAAAAGGAATGGTCGTCCATACCTCTTTGTAATGATCTAGATATAACGATTGAGGAATCCAATTCATCGGATTTTTAAATAGATCCACATCCGTTCGAAGTGAAGTAGAAATCATCCATAAGAACGGAAAAAGAGTTGCGATCGAGAAAGCAATAAGAAAAAATAGCAATAAATAGTATGCAAGCTTATCTCTGTTCGATTTATTGATGATATCCATCTTGGGTACCTCTCTTTCATCTTAGTAATTCACCCATTTTTTCTCTAGCTTGAATTGAATTAATGAGATCACCATAATAATGAGAAACAGAACCGTAGACATCGCTGCAGCATAGCCCATTCGGTAATGAATAAATGCTTCTTGATAGATTCTGAGGACTAGCACATTGGTCGAGCGCCCAGGTCCACCGTCTGTCATGACGGATACTAAATCAAACACTTGGAAGGAGTTGATGATGGTTAATATGAGCACCATAAATAGAGTTGGCGACAGTCCAGGCAAAGTGATATATAAGAACTGCTTAAACTTACCGGCACCATCAAGCTTAGCGGACTCGTATAAATGCTCAGGAATTCCCTGAATGCCTGCAAGCAAAATAATCATGTAATAACCAAAGCTTTTCCAAACAGCGACAAGTACAATAGCGAATAATGCCCACTGAGAGGACATTAACCATTCAGGAGGATTGGTTATGCCTATAGCCTTTAGAATATGATTAATGGGACCAGATAAAGGGTTGAACAAAAGGCCCCAAACGATTGCAATAGATACCATGGACGTGATTTGAGGTAAATAAAAGGCCATGCGTAAATATTTGCGAAGATGCCATATGTTGTTTAAGGCAATGGCAGAAAATAAGGCGAACAGCATCGTTAACGGAACAAATAAAAGGGTATAAACAAAATTGTTTTTTAGTGAAATAAGAAAATAATCATCTGATAATAGTTTGGTATAATTGCGGATGCCAATAAAATTCGCTTTAATATTGAAACCGCCGTAATCGGTAAAGCTCATCATAATCCCATAGACTAATGGAATGAAAATAAAAATTGCGAATAAAATGAAGGCCGGAAGAATGAATAGCGACCCTGTCATATATGACTTGTAGTGATGCAGACGTCTACTCGTCATCACATCAACCTCCTTATCGAATGTATTAAGCGATGAAAACAAGATCGGCTTCCGTCATAAAGCGGAAGCCGATTGCTTAGCTATAATTACGGATTAAGAACAGATTGACGTTGTTTTGAGAAGTTTTGCATGGTCTTTGCAGAGTCCTGCTCTTGGAACAGGAATAGATCTCGATTTTCGCTATATACGCGATTAACCTCATCAATTTGTGAAATAGGTTGATTTTCTACAACTGTGTTGGCTTCGAAAAAGAAGCTGCTGCCTTGAATTCCTGTTGCATTAAGGAACGCTGCCTTTGTTTTATCGCTGGAATATGCCGGCAATACACTGGATTCGGCAATGATGGATTCGCCTTCCTCACCCGTTACAAACTGCACAAATTTGAAAGCTGCATCTTGTTTGTCACTTTCTCCGTTAATCCCAATAAAAGTACTTACTCCACCAACGGTGATCGGGTCAGTCGTTCCTTCTGGCAATGGAAGGGGGGCCATATCAAAGGCAATATCGGTCTTGCCGTCTGCAATATCCGCTTTAAGCATATTGAGAGTCCATTCGCCATTAATGAGCATAGCCACATTTCCACTTTCAAATTGCTTAATCCAATCAATGCTTTCGGATTTCATTTGTTTATAGCTCATATGAGAACGATCCTGCGTATATAGGCGTTCTAAGTAATCTAGCCAATCCGCTACATCATCTAAACTATCGTCTAAAATGGTTGAGCCCTTTTGAAGAGCGCCAAGTGGTGCAGTAATCCAATCCGCGTAGTAACCGCCCCATTGCTTGTCTACTCCTTCGCCTTTGGTTAAGCTTTTCGCTAACTCGGCATATTCATCCCATGTCGTTTGTGTAGGATATGGAATGCCTTCGCGATCAAAAATAGCTTTGTTATAGAACAATGCGTACTGCGAGGTACGATAAGGAAGAGCATAATATTTGCCTTCTGTTAACACCTCGATAATATCTTGAAAGCTAGTACCATATGCACCCACGTCCAAATTCGCCTCTTTAATTCGATCTGTAATATCAAGAAGCTGGTTTTTGGATGAGTATAAGCCTAAGCTGCTTGTGCCGTTGATGCTATACACATCCATTTCCGAGCCGCCCAAAAGATTAGTCATAATTTTTGTATTATACTCATTCGAATTATTGCTGATGGTGTTCAGCTGCACCTCAATATCGCTATTTTGTGCATTAAAGGCACCAACAACCTTTTTCATATAATCCTCTTCATCGGTCCATGTGTAATATTGCAAAACCACTTTTTCGTTGCTGCTTGTACTGCTTGGCGTGTTGGTGTTGTTTGAGCTGCAGCCAGCTAATGTTAACGTAAGTGCTGCAATTAACGATAAACTGATATAACTATATTTTTTACTCATGTGAGCCCCTCCTGTATTTGTGTTGTGCTTTCATCTTAATGGCAAAGGGTGATTTGGGTAAGGTGGAACTTTTATCATCGCTTTATACATAGGAGAGCAGCTGAATTGTATAATTACAGTAGTGAATGGAGTGTTTTAGTATCATACTGGTGGAGTCGCAGCTTGAGAGGGTGTATAAAATTTCAACCTTTACAGAACAATGGATATCACATAGAATCTGTTTTATTTGAGTGGAAAGGATGGCTTGTATGTTTATTTTCTTAGTGTTTATTCTATTTATTGCTATAGCGCTATTCTGTCTGACACAGCAAAAATATACAAAAGCCACTCTATTTATGCTATTGATGGGGCTTTCCTATCTAATTGTAGTTTCCTGTATCATTATTTACATGTCCAAGGATGCCTATTATTACTATAGTCTTGATAATTATTTTGGAATAAAGCAAGCGCTTCAAAATCAATTAATGTTTCTGCCCATTTCAAAATTCACCTTGATTCGAGTTTTTAATCTTTTTACGATGCTATTTATTTACACGGGACTTTGTTCAGCGATCTATTTTGCTTTTAACATTTCTTCCAAACGTGGAACGATGCTGTTGGCCTTGTTAGCTGTTCCATGTATGGTACAGGTCGTTTTATATGATCCATCCTTCTATACGTACCTATATTATAAGCTTTATCCAGACTACATGACCTCGCAAGGCTTTAATTCTGCCTATGAAGCCATTCATAACATCACGTTTACGATGAATACCATTTATATTGCAGCGGGGGTTGTTCTGCTCCTATATGCTTTGTATGATGCACCTAAGGTTCGTCAAATCCGAAGTAATATACTCATGATTTTAATGTCGTATATCTCCGTTCAAATTACGTATTATTATATGAATTACTGGGCGCCGGATATTTTAATTAAGGTTTCAAAAGCAGCTCATTTTATACGGTTCAAACCGATTAATTTAGTGGGGAATCCATCGATTTATACGTTATTGCCGTATATTGCGGCGTTTTGTTTATTTGTTAGTTTATATAGCATATACAAATATGCCCGAATCCAAAATAGTATTAAAAATCAAGAATCCGTTATTTCTCATAATATTGATTCTGCATTATTAACGTCCCGCGTATTTAGTCATTATATTAAGAACGAATTGTTGGCTATTATGGCACAAACGGAGTTTTTGGAAAGCATGTGTGAAAAATCGCCTGAAGTCGTTGAGGAAATACGTGTGATTGAACAGCGTTGCCATAAGGTATATGATCGATTAGATGCAGTGCATCAAAAAAACCTAAAATCTAAAATCGAGTTAGAGCCTGTCTCATTAAACGAGCTTCTGGATAAGCTGCTGGATGACATGAGCTTGGAGCTCAAGCATACTAAGGTGAATTATGCGAGGCTTCAAAGACAGCTGTTCATTATGGCTGATCCCTACTATTTCTCTCAAGCTATGGAAAATATTTTATCTAATGCAGTGGATGCACTTGAATTTGTTCCTGAGAAATCGAGATCTATTGATATTGAAATCAATCTTAAAAATAAGTGGGTCGAGCTAGTTATTGGTGATAATGGTGTCGGAATTGCGGAAGAGAATATGAGAACTATTTTTCAACCCTTTTATTCGTCTAAGCCTACGGCTACAAATTGGGGGATGGGGTTGTCGATATGCCACACGATTATAACGACGCATGGGGGCAAAATCAATGCGGTTAGTAAGGAAGGCGAAGGCAGCTCGTTTCGTATTGTTATGCCTTTGCTTTCGGCTGCCGAAAATTGAGGGAGATGAAGAACAGCATGACTATGCCCAAAATTAAGGTGCTTATTGTAGAGGATGATCACTTGATTGCCAAGCGCTATCAAATGATTCTATCTAAAGATGAGCAAATCGAATTTGTTGGGAGGGCGTCCAGCGGATACGAAGGAACCATGCTGGCCGCACTCAACAAACCAGATATTATTTTGATGGATATTGAGCTGGAGGATAAGCAGGCGGGACTCAGAGCAACTTCGGAAATTTTAAACTATATGCCCGAAATTAAAATTGTCATACTGACCGTTTGTGAGACGGATGATACGGTATTTCGCGCATTTGAGCTAGGTGCAATGAACTATTTGTTAAAAAACATGCCAGCAAATGCGATATTGGACGCTGTAAAGGATGCTTATTATGATAGACCGTCCTTGCACGCCAATATTGCTGGGAAAATTACGCGGGAGTTCAAAAGAATTAAGACAACGGAAGATAGCTTGCTGCACAATTTTTATATTTTGACTCAGCTCACACCTACGGAACTGGAGGTTTTAGAGCTATTAATGAAGGATTATACCCGTCAGGAAATATGCAAGCTAAGACATGTGGAGCCTTCCACTCTAAAATCACAAATTAACAGCATTTTAAAAAAATTCAATAAAAGCAGTGTTCAAGAGATTGTACCTGCCTTGCGAGAGCTGCATATACCGCAAATTCTTTCACAAAGAAAAGGAAAGCAATCACTTTTTTAACGGGCACAAAAGTAAATGAGGAGCAGATCGCTTGTGCGAACGGCTCCTCATTTTAATATTTTCAGTCTGCTACTGTGTTTTGGGCTGAAGCAGGCTGTTTCTGTACTCGGTCAGTGGCGCTAGCCAGACCATGCCAGTTCCCCGGTACACATTAACGAGCCCCTCGCCGGACATGGCAGAGCCTATCCGGGTTTTTCCGGATTTCTCAACGGTGAAGTCCAGCGAATTAGACCACATTAATGCAAAGTTTCCATCGACCTTCAGCACATCATTCTGCAGCTCGATGACAACGGCCTCCTCCGAGGGAATTGGGGCTTCCAGGGCCAGGATGCCTTTACCTTTCGCACTCAGATTAAACAGCCCTTCCCCGCCCAGAGCGGCAGAGGAAAGGTTCTTGCGCGCAGAGACTGCGATTTGCAGTGATGTCTCACAAGCGAGGAACATGCCATCTTCAATGACAATATGGTCGTTATCTACATCAATCAGCCATAAGTATTTATAGGTCGTTTCCAGCATAATCGTGCCAGTGCCTTTGTAGAGCGGTTTAATGGCACTGGTCCCGGTTACTGCACTGGACACGAGATTTCTCATCAATCCTCCGACCCCCTTCACTCCTGAGGTCATTTCAATATTGCCGACCATATACTGCATAGCCCCAGCGCTCAGCATAACCTCGCTGTTTTTCAGCTCAATCATCAGCTGCTTGTTGCGCATATTGCTCTTGCTCATGAAGAAGTTGGACTGTGCTTCCGCGAAGGTAGTATTACTCAAATCCTCTTTATATTCGATAACCGAAAACCCGCCAAGCTGTTCCTTGATTACGACGTTGCTGTTATCTTTGAGATTATTAATGGTGAAAGCCATAGTTAACCTTCTCCTCTACTTACAATTATAGGTGTTAAAGCGAATCTTCAAAGGCTAGATATTCGACATAAAAATGGTATATCCTTGCCTTTGTTATAATTTTTTGATGAAAATTTGGAAAACTATATTATAAGTAGGGCGAATTCTTAATCGTCACCTTTCCCAAGGGAATTTAATACGATGAAGCATGGAACATGACATTAGCCCAGAAAGGTGTGCGATTATGGACGGAACTATCCTTAATTTCTATGCGGGAGGAAATACGGCTCACGGATTCACGAACCTGTATGATTCGTCGCTTCAAGGATTAACACGTGTATTTGTTTTAAAAGGGAGCCCGGGTACGGGGAAAACGAAGCTCATTCGAGAAATCGGAGATCAGATGGTGCAGCAGGGCTGCGAGGTCTGGTTTATCCACTGCGCTTCAGATAACGATGCGTTGGATGGCGTCATTATACCCAAATTAAAAGTAGGAGTTGTGGATGGAACGGCGCCGCATCTCATTGAGCCCGATTTACCTGAGGCGAACATCGTTTATGTGGATTTGGAGCAGGCTGCTGATAAGCTTCAGTTAAGCTTGCGAAAGCAGGAAATCAAAAGCTTGATCGAGCAAATTATGCAAGCGCATAACCGCGCGTATTCCGGCTTTGCTGAAGCGCTTCGCATTCACGACGAATGGGAAGCCATCTATATTGCCAATATGAGCTTTCAAGCAGCTGATGAATTGACCGAGGAATATACTCAGCTCCTCTACGGTGACCAGAACCTAGAGAGGCTAAGCCGAATAGACCATCGTTTTCTTGGTGCGGCGACGCCTAAGGGTGCTGTAGATTACGTCCCTAGTCTGACCGCAGGCTTAAAGAGGTATTTGGTTAAGGGCCGAGCTGGCTCAGGTAAATCAACCCTGTTGAAAAAATTAGCAGCCGAAGCAGTTCAGCGCGGCTTTAATATTGAGATCTATCATTGCGGCTTTGATCCGAACAGTCTCGATATGATTATCGTACGAGAGCTGGGGTTCGCTATTTTTGACAGCACCGCACCGCATGAGTATGATCCTGATCGTGTTACCGACGAGATTGTCGATATGTATAGCAGATGTATTAAGCCAGGCACGGATGAAACCAATTCGGATGCTATCGCCGAGATTAAAGGACGATACACTCAAGCTATGAAGCAGTCTATACAGCATCTGGCACATTCCAAATGTTTGCGGGATGAGCTAAAGGAAATCTATGCGTCGGCAATGGATTCCGACCGTGTAGATCAGATTAGATCCCAAATTGAACAGGAAATCAACAGAATAACTCATTAGACTGGTAGTGGCGCCATTATTAATGGACAGATCCTTGGGCAGCATTCGCTTTAGGGAATGCTGCCCTTATCCAGTTGTCTATCATCCGGTGGGGTTCAAGGGTCTCGAGGGATCGGATTGCAAGTCGATGGAAGGAATTAGAGGTCATATTCGTGAAGATAAGCAATGGCTTCCGCTCTGCTGGAAACGCGAAGCTTTTTGTAAATGGTATTAAGGTAGTTTTTTACTGTACCCGTTGTCAAAAATAAATCTGATGCTATCGCTTGATTAGACTTTCCTTGCTTTAGATTCCTTACAATGTTTTTTTCCTGAATGGTCAAGCTATTCAAGTTTTCATTATGGCTTGGATTAGAATGAGCTGCTGCTATTTCCTCCAAGGTCCGTTCCCCTAGCTGTTCTGAAACGTTTAGTGCGTTAATAAGGCGCGATTGAATGCTGAAGGGATAGTTTATTCTCCCATCCAAACAGTCCTGAACAGTAGATAAAATTTTATCAGTCTCGACACCCTTAACTAAAAATCCGCTGGCACCATAACGTATAGCCTCCAAAATATATTCCTCATCCTCGAAAGTAGACAGAATAAGTATCTTTGTATCCGGATAGTCTGCTTTAATTTGCTTGGTTGCCTGCAAGCCATCCAGCTTTGGCATATGGATGTCCATGAGTACAAGCCCAGGCCGATGCAGCTCTACCTGTGCTACCGTTGCCAAGCCATCACCCGTCTTGGCAACTACTGTATATTTATCCTCCATATGCAAAATAGCCGCTAAGCCATCACGTATTAAAGGCTGGTCGTCAGCAATAATAACGGTTGTTTTAGACAATATGCTCACTCCATTCAAGTGGTTTTGTTATAAATGGAATAGTGATTTCCAGTGTAACACCGCGGGCTGAGCCATTGCTTGTAATCGACATTTCTCCCCCAGCATCCGTCACTCTTTCTTTCATGGCGTTTAGACCAAAGCCATACACCATCTGCAAGGGAGGCTTGCCGTTATCGGATAATATAAATCGGATGAGTCCAGCATGATGAGTTAAGGAAAACTGAAAATGGGTGCTGGTGCCATGTCGAATTCCATTGGTTAAGCCCTCCTGAAGAGCGCGATAAATGGTTAGCTCAATCAATGGAGGCAGCTCGGGCAATGCAGGGTCTATTTCGTATGTAATTTCAATACGGGTTTGCGTCCTCGTTTCATTAATCAATTGTACAAGCTCGGGCATAAAAGAGTCACCCGGCATATTCTCACGCAACAAATGCACCGATGACCGTACGTCATTCAGTCCGCTATTAATCGTATCCTTCGTTCGAGTGACCATTTCCAATGCAATGGTATATTCATTTTTTTGGATAGCATGCGCAGCGGTTTGCAGTCCCGTTATGGCGGACGTTAGCGTATGTCCAACGGAATCATGAATATCTCTGGATATTCTTGTACGCTCTTGTAATATGGCTTTTCGTTCTAGTTCCATCGAGGCAATTCTGAGTTGTTCATTGTCGGTTGCTAGTTGATTCTTTTGCTGAAAAGCAATTCTGGCAAGAAGACTCATTCCGAAAATAGCAAAGTAATCGATGACCCGAGGGAAAAGTAGATATACTTGTTCGAGCGGCGGCATTTGGCGGTAGATCAAAACACCTATTATTATGCTGACATAGCTTACTGTAGTAAAGATAATAGCATGGCCTCTAGAGTGATAGAAGGTAAATTCCCCAATGAGAATTAACAGATAAATTTGTGCAAAAAAGCTTTCCGACCATATCGATATGACTAAAGACAATGCTAGTTGGAAAATGATAAACAGAGTTCCCATCATTCGACTTAGATCAAGCTTTAAGAGGTAATCTCGAATTAAGACAAGTACGGCATAGCTGCATGAGAGCAGAGCCAGCCCAAAAGAAAGATTAGCGGTATGGAGTAATAAGACGACTGTTGCTCCTAGGACGAATATGGTTAAGATGAGAGTCATTCTTTTAGTTAATTGTACATCCATAGCATACCTCTTCGGTAATGATTAGTTTTGTTAAAATATAGGAAAGTATATCATTTCGCCATACTATCTCTATATTTCTCCGGAATGAAACGCGCCACCGCCATAAGGATGGCGACAGCCGTTTCACCTCGTTAATTGTAACATAAACGTGACTTTAGTACTGTAAAACCGTAGAGCAATGTCGAATTTTAGCTAGAAAATTGATTTTTTAGTGAACCTCTTCATCTAGATTGGTTTGTGAAAGTGGTTTGTCATATGACAGAATTAATGACAATGCTCACTACTTCGGGAATTTACTTTTCTATATGATAATACTGTACGATCGTCTGAAGTATGGCCATTTGCTGCATATAGCCTGCAAAATGCAGATGCAGAGTACGGTGCGTTGATCTTTAATGATGAGGATCAATGGAAGGTTGAGGTGTATGGAACGGCAGAGGAGCTTCATATTGAATCCGTTACGCTTGATGATGCGAAGCATATTGTTCCGACCGCCATTATCGGTTATACAGCAAGAACCCAAGAAGAAGTTGTTCTCCACGACGCTTTAGGAAATGGAATGTTCGAGAGAAATAAATATACTAAAAATAAAGAGCAGAAGTCAGTTCTTTGCTTGCCGATTATACATCAGAACAAGCTGATCCGCCTGCTTTATATGGAAAATAATATGTCGAAAGGCGTATTTACGGAGGAGCGGCTGTACGTATTAAAGCTGCTAAGCTCGCAATGTGCTATTTCAATCACGAATGCCAAGCTCTACTTGAGCGTTCAGTACTTAAAAAACAACTTAGAGGAGCAAGTCGAGGAGTGCACGCGCACGCTTGAGAAGTTGATGAGAGCAACCTCTGAGGCACTGTCGGAAATGACAGTTTAAGCGGAAAGAAACCGGATTGCTCAGGAAATTCACGATATGGTCGGACATACGCTCACTTCAACGATACTCCAGATTGAAGCGGGAAAACGGCTGTTGCAAAAGGAGGTGGACAGCGCTGTAGCTCGTTTTAAGGAAGCGCAGGATCTAGTTCGGCACAGCTTGAGTGAAATCCGTAATTCGGTTCATTTGCTGAGGGGGCCTTGCTGAAGTTTTGACTACAAGATAATGGAAAGGGATTAGAAATAGTATATAGAAGCACAGTGAAAGTTGGAGCCTGTATAAAGTATGAATAATGCGCAACGTCGGTAGACGGCTGCGTGTTGATGCTTTATACAGGCTTTTTTTGCATCCTACAGGGCAGCGGGATTCATCCGCCTAGCTTATAAACGGGGGGGGGGATCTAGCAAGCAGTAAATATGAAAGCAGGCTTGTTTATTGGCAGCGTATCAGTGCTCGCGATCATTCTCATTCATTTTCAGAAGATAAAGGGATTAAAATCATGCAAGGTCTTCTTGAAAATGACTACATCTATGAAAAGATCGATGACGCTATTGATTATTTCATGAATGAGACGAAGGTAATTGAATAAATAGATAGATAAAACAGTTTAGCGAATGAAACGGGAGTAACTATGCTGAGAAAATACAATATACTTCTCTACTCATCATCGCAAGAAAGATTGTAATAAAGGCTTGTGCAGATCCTTATCTCATGTTGTTATTTATTGATATGTGTATGAATGGAACCAGTATAGGGCTTCCCATTAAAAACATTTTCCCTCTGCGCGTCACGCAGATCGATTCTGTGACGACATAGTCAAGTATAGAGTCGGCGCTGACTTAAGCTAACTTGGTAGGGGGAATTGAAATGGGTAAAATTAATGTTAACAAATCGGGGTTTAATGTTGCGGTGGAAGACACCGACCATTATACGCAAATAGGTACAATTTACGACAATGAGGTTTGGTGTTATGACAAGGCTGACACGAGTCCAGGATACGCGGTAATTAAGTTCCGGAATTCCGCTGGCCAAGTTGTAAAAGGGTACATGTTAATGACGGGTTTCAGCAACTTGCAAAGTGCATACGGGCTTCATCCGAGCTCAACCGCGACGTTGTACGACTATAGTAGCAGTAAAAACATGGCTCATGACATCTTTAATGTTCGCCATGCGACAACGATTTATAAACCTAACGCTTCTTCGATGGGAATCTCTATTCCTGCAGGTGGTCAAGTTGCTATGCGTGACTCGGAAGCGGGGGATTCAGGGTCGTCTAACCCGGATTGGTTGTTGATTCGTTATTATCGTACTACGGCTACTGGTACATGGCAATCCATTTGGGGTGCGACCAGCAATACAGACTACCATGGTTTCGTTCCAGTCGGTTTAAGCAAAGGTTCTACGAAAAACACGATCTCCGTTTACGGCGACTGGTAAGAATCGCGAAAGACGCCTTGGGTTTGCCCAAGGCGTCAAGTTTTACAAAAAGTGCTTTTTTTATTTGAATCGTGAAACCATGTGATCCCTTGTGATCCCAAAAGGTACAGCCATCTCACTTTTCTTGAGTGAGTGTACTTTTTTAAAGCAGGGGATTTTTTCATAATCTTAGTTTTCGTGCTGATGTTTATTCGTTACATGTTATCTTTATTTATCAGCGATGACTTGCGTCTTCATTGGCATAGACAAATTCTCTTCGGGAATTGGCCTAGCGTCAGATTTTACACCCTCAATGGTCATCTTATCCCCGAACATGTAAGTAACATAGCGTTGCAGAATGTCCCGCGCTTTAATGAAGCGAGTATCTGCTGAAAATTCGCGTATCGTGGCATGCTCTTTTTCCTCGTCAATACCCATTTCGTCGTCGACTTCCGTATTAGACCAAGAAAGGTTATCAATCGCCCCAGCGTATGCCGTATCAACTTTAAAAACGACACTGAGTAGTCCGCCATCGTTTTTTCTGCCCCATGGGATGTTGTTCATCTCACCGCTTTCCTTGACGAATGATTTTGCACGTTCAAGTTCGTCAGCATATAACGTTTTGAACTGTTCCCAGTCGTCATTTAGCAGCTGTTCAACTTCAAACGGGTCAAGCGCGAAATCACCCAAGCCTTGCGTCTCAGCGGTTCCAAGAATATAGGCGTCAATCACTTTATACGAGTGTGTAAGAAGGGCCTCGGTTTCTGTTCGACGGTTCTCAACAAATCGCAAGACATCGGTGTCCATACGTTTGGATATGCCCGAATCATTGGTCTTAAAGACGTATCCCTTCTTCGTTTCTTCCTTTTCAGTTAGTGGGTTGTACTCGACGTACTCTGATTCAGTAAGTGTAGTCCTTGGAACAGACGATACTTCGGATGACAAAGCGGCTGCCGTATCCCTTGGCATTGCTCCCTTAGTCCCCCCCCTTTCACTCACCTTCGTGTATTCAGCGGCTGCGTATGCTGAACCCCCGGCAACTAAGACAAGTACTAAAACTCCAGCAACAATTTGGGGTATTTTCAATTTATCACTCCTTATATTCGGAATACTTGTATATTATTGGACGATTGTAAATAGGCAGATGTTGCGCGTTTCAAAAAATATGACCGGCCAATTAATGAACTAAAGAAGCATATTCTTTGAAGCAGTGTCCGAAAATTAATCTTCTAGTTTGTCTGCAGTCACAATTAAATGAACTGTTACGACATGTATTATCAGTGGCTACAAGTTCAGTATATGAATGGAGAAGCCCATAAGCAATTCAAAGGAAAAGAGGCTGATAATATGGATCAAATGGTGCTTACAGTTCAAGAATGGGTAAATGAAACCTATGCAAATAATCCCCACTACTCTCAAATTGAAGAAAACGGAAAAACAGGTTGGCCAACGATTACAGCTCTTACAATAGGGCTGCAAATCGAGCTCGGCATTCCATCGCCTAACGGTACTTTTGGACCGACAACTATAAATCTCTGTCCAACACTTTCGACAGCATCGGATTCTACTAACGCTCAAACAAAGAATATCATTAAGATCCTTCAAGGTGCCCTTTACTGCAAGGGATATAATCCAACTGGTATTACTGGAACGTACGGGAACAACACTAAAGCTGCCATTACCACATTTCAGACGCACGCTGGTATGCCGAGTGCAAATGGTATTGCAACCCCAATGTAC
The DNA here is from genome assembly GCF_038630985.1 of Paenibacillus sp. FSL H8-0548. Classification (NCBI taxonomy): domain Bacteria; kingdom Bacillati; phylum Bacillota; class Bacilli; order Caryophanales; family Paenibacillaceae; genus Paenibacillus; species Paenibacillus sp. FSL H8-0548. The sequence goes on along the minus strand of NZ_CP152049.1, from coordinate 7,195,344 downwards.
TTTAAAGCACTTTTAAATATGGATGCATTTGTCAACGTTGGTGATCCAAAGGTTCGCATTATTCAACAGAATCTAAACAAAAATTATTCCAACGTCATCGGTTTAATCGCTTGTGACGGCCGATATTATAGAACTACAAATAAAGCACTCATTTATGCCTTGCAAATTGAAGAAGGTATTCCTGAACCAAATGGTACCTTTGGTCCTTCGACAACAGCTCTTCTCCCAACTTTATCACAGGGAAGCACACTAACGAAATTTATTTATATTCTCCAGTATTCGTTATATGTTAACGGTTTTGATCCAAATGGTTTCGATGGATCATTTGGTCCAGGGTGCCGGGAAGCTGTTCGAGAGTTTCAAGCATTTTCTATTTAGCCCCCTAGGAGACTTGGACAGTACACCCCTTACTCAGATACAATAATATTGAGGCGGAGGGGAACGAAATGAAGAAAAAACAGTTTGACCTACATTTTAAGAAGACAGTGGTTGCCAAGGGGAAAGAAATTGGAAACATGACCGCTGTAGCAAGACAGCATGAGCTGGATCCCAAGATGGTGCTCCGATGGGCCAGAGAGTTGGACCGAAAGGATCTCGATCAACTGGATGGGGGGACCATCAAGCAAGCAAAGTTTGTGCCTACTGCAGAAGATTATGCACAGCTGGAGAAAGAAAATGAAAAGTTAAAGAAGCTCTTTGCTGAGCAAGCCTTGGAGAGGGATATTCTCAAAGACCTACTAAAAAAAACGAACCCGCACTTGCGGATAAAATAGCCATAGCCCAAAAGTACATTGAACTAGGGCACCCCACCTCTCGCGTGCTGCGCATCCTGGAAGTGGAGCGTTCAACGTACTATGCACATGTGAATAAAGGCAAACAAGAATCTAAAACGATCCACAGAAGCGGTCGCCCCGCACCTGGTTACTCCTATACAACAGATGGCAAGCTAATAAGTGACGAGCAGATCTGTGAACGGATCATGGAACTGCTAGCTGACGAGTACACATCCAACTATGGATACCGAAAATTAACGAAAATCCTTCGGCGCGATCACCATTTGGTGATTAACAAGAAAAAAGTATACCGCTTGTGCAAGGAAATGAAGGTGCTGCGTCCACAGCGAAAACTAAAGGTCAAGTACCCCAAAATACTTGCAAATAATCGGCTCATCACGGGCTCTAATCAGCTGTGGGAAACGGATATTAAGTATGGTTGGGTTGAGGGTGAGCAGCGCTTTTTCTTCCTGCTGAGCATCATAGACGTGTTTGATCGGGCTATTGTCACGTATCACCATGGACTGTCCTGTGAGGCAAAGGATTTGGTTCAAATCACGCAGGAGGCACTGATGAAGCGCCAGCTCTTTGACAAAGTGGATAAGCCTGTCATTCGGTCTGACAATGGTCCGCAATTCATCAGTCATCGGTTTGCAGAGGCCTGTGAACAGTTTGGGATTACTCATGAGCGTATACCGCCAAAGACACCTAACAAGAACGCCCATATCGAGTCCTACCATGCCATTCTAGAGTTGGAGTGCTATCGGCGTCACGAATTTGAAAGTTATCAACACGCATATGATGTCGTGAGTCGCTTTATCTATAATTACAATCACAACCGTATTCATGGTAGCATCTATGACATGTCGCCATACGAATATATGGAAGCTGTCGCGCAAGGCATCGTGAAGCCAAAAGCAATAAAGGTGTGAATCCCAAAATCACCGTGATTTGCAGAGATATCGAGCAATTCTATACAATCTATTGAATAAGGGGTGCAGTGTCTACTATAAGGGGGTTTAACCGTTTTGTATGCTCACTGTTGATGGTAGTGTTGGTAAGTAAACTTGGGCCTCCTTACTCGTGAGTACAGGCGATAAAACAAGGAAGGGTACTGCACTTGACTGTGTGACCACGATTACCTCTGCACGAGCACAGACGTTAGCCAGCAATGGTTACACAACTGTAGGGCGTTATATTATTGGCGATTGGAAAAAAATCAAACCTGGCGAACTAGATACCATTTTCGGAGCAGGGATGAAGGTGTATCCGATTTATCAATCGTCCGGTAATAATCTAAATTACTTTAACCCTACACAAGGCGCAAAAGATGCTAAAGGGGCTTTAATTGCAGCTAATAGCTATGGCTTCCCATCAGGGAGCTTGATTTACTTTGCCGTCGATTTTGATGCTTTGGACGGAGAGGTAACATCGAACATCATCCCGTACTTTAGAGCCCTGTACAATAAAATGAACGCTCTAGGTGGCAGATATCGGGTAGGTATTTATGGACCAAGAAACGTTTGTAGCCGTGTTGCATCTGCAGGCTATTCATTCAGCAGCTTTGTATGTAATATGTCTACTGGGTTTAGTGGGAATTTGGGTTACCCACTCCCAAAGGATTGGGCATTCGATCAAATTTCAACGATCACAATCGGTAGCGGGGATGGTCTAATTGAGATAGACAACAATATTCAATCGGGTAAAAATCCTGGCGTCTCCTTCGTTGTCCCTCCTATAGATCTTACTACTCTGGATGACGAACTCTTTAAAGTTCAATATAGTACAACGTTAGAAACCCAGTTGGTTGATCTGGCAGATTCACACATGGGGACTATTCAAAAAGCGAAAGCAGTACGCTCTAGAGAAAATGCCGTTGCTAAATTATTTGAGTATGATACCTTGATTACTCAACTCAGTCAAACGTACAGCATCCGTAAAGCGATGATCCAAGCGGTTCTTTATCGTGAATTATGCTTCGAAGGAGCAGAAGACACTGTGGTAGACTCATTGGTTGTGTCCTATTACAGCTATAAACTGAGTTTAGAGTCTTGGGAAAACTTGCCTTTAGCACTTAAATTAATCACGCCAGCCCCAACTTTTCCCATTGGTGCCCGGGATGACTGCAGTACAGGCCACGGACAAATTTTTGCGAGTACGGCAATTGATTCAAATAACTACGCTGTACAGAATGGGATTATTTCAGGACAATTGTACGATGCTACTGATTGGAAGGACCAGTGGCATGTTTGGAACCTGTTAAATACGGACCAAGATTATAATATTAGCACATGTGCCCTCGTTATCATTAGAGCAGCAAATCAAGTTTCATTGGATCAAATATTTTATGAGTACGATGCTACTAACATTAAAAAAGTACTAGCTCGTTATAATGGTACAGGGGATGAAGCTGCTGTGTACGGTGATGAAACATATGAGTACTACTTGGCTTTTGAACATTTCAATAAACTGATTCGTGAACAATAACATGAATATCTTAAAGCCGCCTAAGCATCCGCTAGGCGGTTTTCTTTGAAGAAAGAAACTTTATCCATTGAACATACGTTTATAAAAAGGAATACATTTAAAGGGAAGGGGCACTCCTATGAAAAGGTTTGTATGGATTGGATCAATTACGGCCATAGCCTTAATTATAGTTGTTTTGACGCTCCATTTGGGTACAAGCAAAGAAAGGGTCTCAGAGCAATTTGCAGAACACCTTTTTGATTATCCCCTGCCGTCTGAGACTTCGCTTATCGCAAACCATCAGTTCAATGGCAAGAATTTTGTTGATGGAGGAGGAAGCGGGGGATACTGGAATGTAATAGCGATCATGGAATTAAGGTCTACCCTTACAAAGGAAGAAATCCTTTCTTATTATAAGCCTATTGAATCTTTCCCTTACCCTAAAGGAAAGCGAAATGGTGTAGAATTAGAGATTTATTTTGAGAATAATAGCGAAAAAGTCATGAACTCCACAGGGTTCTACTATCGAGATAATGCTGATCGTATCAGAACCATTTCTACCTACTCTCTTGAATCGACAATTCCTCAAGTTAACCAGGTATCAGGTGAAACAAAGTATTTTCTTCAGATATCTAGCGGATTTGATTACTTCTTAAACATAAATTGAAAACTAATATTTTTATTCAAACCGTGATCTGGTGATACAGACCACGGTTTTTTCTATTGACCGCATTTCCAAAAGATGATAATTTTGGATATGAGTAACGAACAAGTGTTCCCGTACGACATATATAGGTATAACCAAATATCGGAGAGATGCTCACAAAATAAATAAAAATATCAATAATTGTCTTGTCAATGACCTTGCATATCACTTTGCCCAGACCGAAGACCAGTGGGCATTTAGTCAATTGTTTCTGGAATTAAAATCACTCATTATTAATAGAGCGAGAAGTTCTTGTCAACGTGCACAACGAACAGGACTGAATATACCGCTTGAAGACTTCGTTTCATTTTTTAGTCAAGGATTATTTCAGGCCACGAAAGGTTACGACAATAAGCTTGGAAATTTTTTGCCACGATATCATTCATACTTAAAATTACGAGAGGCTGATGTGTGGCGGTGTTATGAGACTCGAGGCAACAATCAGTCGGATCGCAAATATGAGAAGGCAAGGCTCCTTACTTTCTCCTTGGATCAACCTGCTGGAAATGACGACTCTGATGAGACGAGGTTTACGTTACTCGACATTGTTCCAACTCCATCAGCGGAAGATTCTTATATGGAAAGTGAGCAATCGAGGACTTTGATCATGGAGTTTTCAAAGCTAAACAAAAGATATGCTTTGATTGTAGAGCTTTTAGACAACGGCCATCCGTTAAAAGAGATTGCTTTATTAATGGGAGAGAGTTCATACAACTCAAAAGTAAGAAAACTTGTGCAACGCACGAAGATTAAATTTAGTGAATATCTGAATAGTCGAATCCTATAAGGAGGGTATTTCATGGAGCAGCAAATTTTCGAAATTGTAACAAAGCAAGGAATATGGGCTATTTTATTCATCTCCCTTTATTATTACCAACTAAAAGAAAGCAAGCGAAGAGAGCAAGAAAGCATCGAAAGAGAAAGAAAGGTCTTGGACTTTATTTCTGACATCGCCATGCAGTTTGAAGGGCTTGTTAAACAATACGAGAAACTATCGGAAGATGTACAGGATATCAGAATGGAATTAAGCAATCAAAATAAAACATATACCTCTAAAAGTACCTAGTTATCTGAGCATGCGCTTCCCCGTTATTATAAGACGGTTTATTATAAGGACCTGTTCCAAACTAACGTCAACTAAACAGATGAAATTTTCCTTGCCGTTATGATCCGAGCAGGGAAGGGGAAACGCTGAATAATTAGCTTATATACATAGGTTCAGAACTATGGAGACCATAAAGATACGCGGACATGTGTATCTATTTTTGGGTCTCCATTTTTTTATGTCTAAAAAGAGGGGGAAATACATTGCAGAGAGAGGCTATCCTCTCTGCAGGGAAAGAAGAGTTAGAAGTACCAGGCATTTATTACTGAATATTCGTTCATGAATCGATGCGCAAAAATATCGTGCTTCACGAGGATGAGCTAGGGAATATGGACTCAATTCGATGGGACTTGCAGGACGAAGGGTTTGAGGTGCTTTGGGACTCTGCTTTGAGTCGACGAGAGGTAAACCGTTATATGACGCAGTTTTATCAGGAGTATACCAAATTTGATACGACACCGTGATAACGGTCTACTTCTAGAGGTTATTCGTTTGTGTGTACGTAGAGCGTTCAAACACGCTTGCAGTAAACTTTATACAGCTGCTATAGGCGTATCGCGCGTGAACTGGGTTACCGCTCTATGAGTACTTATACCTTAGTGGAAAAATCCGGATACCCACGCACAGCTAACTTTCGTTTAATGAACACCATACTGTGGCGAAGCAAGCCCGTTAGTCAAAATGAAACTTGGGTACTGGTGTAATACTGTATCCAGTTGCACACAGATGTTTTAACTGAATTGATGAGATATGAAAATATGTCCATAGAGTAAGATAAAGGCGCTGCAAATGAAAATCAGGGGTGATTTTGTGCGAGGATTTCTCTTATTACAGAATCTTCTGCAAGACCTAATGATGCTTGGTTTTGTTTATATGATAAAGCACGAAATGAAAGTGACGGAGCACAATAAAACAGAAATATTTGTATTGTAGCAGCCGGAAACTCTTATGAATAAAGGAGAGTTGATATTTATTCATAGCCTACACAATTTATTAATATGGGGATGACAATTAGATAACAATGCAGGAATAAGATTGGTTTAAACATAAACGAGTATGAGGTAGGCGATTATCGAACATAAATAAACATTTTCACAATAAATCGAGTACATGGTTAGAAAAATCGTTAGCTTGGAGGAAATGCAATGCATTACGGACAGGTCATCATGCAGATGATTGAACAGATGGAGCCAAAGGTTAAACAGAATATCGGGATAGATACCATTCTAATTGAAGCGGGTGCACTAACGAAGCTGCCTCAATATTTAGAAGACAAGCAATATGAACGTGTTCAAGTCGTTGTCGATGCACACACCTATGAGGCTGCTGGAAAAAGAGTGGAGGCGCTGCTTGAGAAAGGGTTCATTCAAATAAATACAACCTTCATAACGCCAAATGCGATTGGAGATGTCATTGCGGATGAAGCGTCGATTGTACAGCTTCTACTGGATATTCAACAGCATCGACCTCAAATCGTAATTGCGGTTGGCGGTGGAACCTTGCATGATATTGTTCGTTATGCAGCGTATACGTCGTCACTGCCTTTTCTCTCCGTGCCAACGGCTCCTTCCGTGGACGGCTTTAACTCGAAGGGGGCTCCCATCATTATTCGAGGCTACAAAAAAACGATCATATCGATCGGGCCAAATGCTATTTTTGCCGATCTGGATGTGTTGACAAGAGCTCCACAGCCCATGGTTGCAGCGGGGTTTGGCGATATGATCGGCAAATACACCTCTCTATTTGATTGGAGATTCGGAAGCCTGACGAATAACGAGCCATTTCTCCAAAAATCAGAGAGTATTACGCAGCAAGCTCTGAATAGATGCGTGCAGCACGTCTCGCTTATTGCCAAGAGAGATGAAGAAGGAATCGCATCATTAACTAGCGCTCTAATCGAATCGGGTGTAGCTATGCTTATCTTTGGCAAATCACATCCAGCCTCTGGGGCCGAGCATCATCTATCCCACTTTTGGGAGATGGAATATATCGAGCTTGGGAAAAAACAGCTGCTTCATGGTGCCAAGGTTGGTGTTGCATGTATCCAAATCTCCAAGCTTTACCGCCAATTGAAAGAGGAGCAGTTCGGTAAACGAGCTAAAGTAAGAGAAAGTATTACTCGAAATTGGCATGAAATCATAACACGAATCGAACAAATACCAACGGAGGCGGAGCTTACATCACTGCTATCCATGGTAGGCGGGCCGACTGGAATGAATGAGCTCGGCGTGTCTGAGGATTTGTTCATGAGAAGCCTGCAGGGAGCTCATCTCATTCGTCCTGAACGATATACACTGCTGCATGCTTGGAATACAAGTAATGAATGGTAGAGGAGGTTAGCTCATTGCTAGCTGCTGAGCGCAAGCACCGGATTTTGGAATATGTGAGAAAACATAATACGGCAACAGTGAGCACACTCTCCAAAGAATTTAAAGTTCATGAAGCGACGATACGCAGAGATCTCTCTGAAATTGAACAAGAAGGTGTGCTCAGGAGGACGCATGGCGGAGTCGTGATGGAGGAATGGACCAATGGCGAGCCTACGTTTAATGAAAGATCGCAACAAAGCACCGATGAAAAGATGAGAATTGGCCGGATGGCCGCGAGTCTAGTACAGGATGGCGACCATATTATTATCGACTCTGGAACGACTACTCTTCATATCGCTCGAAATCTTGTGAATCATTCCAATCTGACGGTAGTTACCAACGATATTAACGTAGCTAGCGAGCTAAGGGATGCGCCTGGTGTAAAGGTCATTTTGACTGGCGGAGAGTTGTATCCCTCAAGCTATATGGTTAACGGCATGCTGACTGATTATGCATTGAAATCGCTGCATGTTGTAAAAGCCTTTATTGGTACACCGGCACTTCATCCACAGCATGGCCTTATGCACCCAGAAGCGCAGCTTGTACCGACAAAGCAGGGAATGATTCATGCTGCGAGAGAAATTATTGTCGTAACCGATCATCGAAAGCTGGGGAAGCTGTCGCTTCATACCGTGGCCCCTACAAGAGCCATTCATACTTTAATTACAGGAATTGAGGCATCCGAGGAGGATATTGACTCCTATAAAGCTAGTGGCATGACCGTATATGTCGTTTGAGAAATTACGAAAAGACCTTTGAGGAGGTAATATTCATGGCGTCTATTCAATTGCTGAATATAACAAAGTCATTTGATAAACAGGATGTTATTAAGGATTTGAACTTAACGATAGAGGATGGGAAATTTACCGTATTAGTTGGTCCTTCCGGCTGCGGGAAGACGACACTGCTTCGGATGATTGCTGGTCTCGACCCTCAAACATCAGGCCAAGTGTTAATTAACGGGCAGGACGTGTCGAAAACCGCGCCTGGCAAACGGGGAGTTGCAATGGTTTTTCAAAACTATGCGATTTACCCGACGATGTCTGTTCGAGAAAATATTGAGTTCGGATTAAAGAATAATGGCGTTCAGAAGGCCGTTAGAAAGGAGCTAGTGGAGAGCATTAGCTCTACTGTTGGCCTGTATGAGTACTTGGATCGCAAGCCCTCCACCTTATCGGGCGGACAGCGTCAGCGTGTTGCGCTTGCAAGAGCGATGGTCAAGCAGCCTTCGGTATTTCTAATGGACGAGCCATTATCCAATTTGGATGCTAAACTTCGTGTCCAGATGCGAATCGAGCTCATTGAATTGCATAAGAAGCTAGGCACCACCTTCGTCTATGTTACCCATGACCAAGTGGAAGCGATGTCGATGGCAGATAACATCGTCTTGATGAACAAAGGCTTGATCCAGCAGGAAGCACCTCCTGAGGTCATGTATCACAAGCCAAGCAACCAGTTCACTGCACAATTTATCGGTGTTCCTCCTATGAACATTGAAGAGCTTCCGGGACAGAAGCTGACCTTTGGATTTAGGCCGGAGAGTGCAGAGCTTTCCTATGAACCAAGCACGCACTTGTTTTCTATTAGAGGCGTAATTGCAACAAGGGAAATGCTTGGATCGGAAACGATCTATCAGGTGAAGGCGGAATCATATTCCTTCATGATCAAATGCGTAGAGGACCATTTCGTGGTCGATGATCAGGTGTTTATCGGTGTTCCAGCTGCGAAGCTTAATTTCTTCGATAAAGATGAGCTGCGAATCGATCAGCAGAGTGAAGCGCACGCCCGAGGTCTCGAGATACTGAGAGGGCGATTCCATGGATAAGAAACGATTAAGCGAGGTACTCAGACCGTATCTTATGATCGCTCCAGCGATGCTTGGGATTGCTGTATTCGTTGTTTACCCTGTCTTTTATCTAGCCTATCTCAGCTTCTTTAAGTACAACTTGATGAATTCGGCAAAGAGCAAGTATATAGGCTTTGATAATTATATCAATATTTTCTCAAGAGCCGATTTTTACAAATCATTAAGCAACACAGCTATCTATACGGTTGGAACGGTTGTTCTTACTCTATTGATTTCGTTAATGCTTGCCGTTTGGTTAAGCAAAAAAACAAAAATGAATAGGTTTGTCCAAACCGGAATATTCACACCGCATATCGTGTCCGTCGTATCGATCTCACTGGTATGGCTGTGGATGATGGAACCGAATCTAGGCTTCTTAAATTTCATATCGCGAAGCGTAGGATTGCCTGCGTCTCGGTGGCTGCAAAGCTCAGATACCGCGCTGCTATCGATCATCATCGTCTCGGTATGGCAAGGAATCGGTTATTATGTGCTCATTTTAGTAGCGGCGCTGCAAGGGATTTCACCAAATATTTATGAGGCAGCGGCACTTGATAATGCAAGCAAGTCCAGAGTGTTTTTCAAAATCACGCTGCCAATGATATCGCCACAGCTATTTTTCATACTCATTATTATGACCATAGGCTCGTTTAAAGTATTCGATACGGTGAAAATGATGACCTCGGGCGGTCCGAACGATGCGACGAATACACTGGTCTACTATATTTTCCAGAATCGTACGACAAACATCGGATATGCATCAGCAACAGGCATGGTTCTTATGGCCATTATTGGGGTTCTTACTTTCGTATATTTCCGAATGCTAGCCAAAAAGGTCCATTATCAATAAGGAGGATATGATGATAAAAGCGCTGCATTACACAAGGCTAACGGCGAGCTATCTCCTGAAAACAATAGTGTTAATGATTTTTATTTTCCCGTTTTTATGGATGATCTTAACGTCTTTGCAAACCTTTCGTGAAACGTTGGCCTATCCGCCTACTTTGATACCTGCAGTTCCGCAATTCATTAACTATTTCACTGCGCTGCAGGCGGGGCCATTTCTAACCTATTTTAAAAACTCTGTCCTTGTGACGGGTTCCATTATTGTGATTCAATTGCTTGTTTTGATACCTGCTGCCTATGCTTTTGCTAAATATAAATTCAAAGGCAGCGGAATATTATTCAGTCTTGTTCTGCTTGCCTTTATGATTCCAGGTCAGGTAACTTTTATTCCGGTCTATCTGATGATGGCTGATTGGGGAATAAACAAAACATTACTGCCGCAAATATTGCCTTTTATGACGAATGCCTTTGGCATCTTCCTGCTTAGACAATATTTTATGCAAATTCAAGAGGAAATTGTTGAAGCGGCACGGCTGGACAATGCTAGTGAGTTCAAAATTTTATGGAAGATCATGATTCCGATGTCTAAGCCTGCACTAGCAACGATTGGACTATTCAGTTTCGTCAGCCATTGGAATGATTATTTCTGGCCGCTGGTGATGACCGATTCTGCAGCAGTGAGACCTTTAACGATTGGGATTTCGATGCTCAGAGAGACAGAAGGAATAAGCAACTGGCATGTCATTATGGCTGGGAACGTCGTTTTGGTCATACCTATTTTGATCGTTTATCTATTTTGTTCCAAGCAAATTGTCAAAGCGTTTGTGTACTCTGGTATCAAATAAAGGCAATATGCCTCTGACATAGAGCGGGATGATAAATCAAATTACAAAAAAATGGAGGTAATTTTCTTGAAAAAATTCTCAGTTATACTGGCATCAACGATGATCGTTGGTTTGCTGGCAGCATGTGGAACCAACAATACAGGTACTGCAAATAACACGACAGGCAATACGCCAGCGACGGCAACGAACACCGCTTCTGGGGCTAAATCAACCGTTCAATTCTGGCATTCCATGGGCGGAGGCAATGGTGAGCGTGTGGACGCCATGGTTAAACGTTTTAATGAATCGCATGATGCTATTGAAATCGTCGCCACCTTCCAAGGCAATTATGCTGAAACTACGACCAAGCTTCAACAATCTATAGCTGCTGGAACTGCACCCGATGTATCGATGATCGAACGTGCAGATGTAGAGATGTTTGCTGATTCGGAAGTGCTTGAAGATCTAACGGCATACATGGAAAAGTCAGAAGTGAAAGAAACTGATTTTATTGAGGGTCTTATGGGCCATTCCTATTTCAATGATCAAATATTATCTCTTCCGCTTAATCGCTCGACACCCATTATGCATGTAAATAAGACGATTCTAGATGAGCTTGGCATGGAGGTTCCAACAACATGGGACGAGCTTAAAGCAGTAACCAATGCGGCGGTAAAAAAAGAAGGCAATGAATTCACACGTTACGGCATGTCGATGCCATTCGATACATGGTACCCAATGGCGATGTTCACTCAAGCTGGAAGCTCGTTTTTTAACGAGGATCGTACATCTCTAGCATTTGTTGATGATGGTGCAGGCGAGAAAGTATTCCGCTATTTGAAGGACTTGCAGTCGACTGGCGCGTTGTTCTATCCACCTGCTACAGATTCAGGTACGATCGTGAACGGTATGTTTACAGAAGGCAAGCTAGCGGTAATGTTCCAATCGACAGGTTCAATTGGCGGCTTGCTTAGCGCAGTTGATTTTGATTATGTAACAGCATTTCTGCCTATGGACGAGAAATTCGCCAACCCTACTGGCGGAGCTAACGTATCGATGTTGAGCGGATCGGCAAATAAGGAAGCGGCATGGGAATTTATTCGTTGGATGATGGTAGAAGAGGACGGTGCATTGCCATTCATTCTGGATTCGGGATATCTTCCAGTTACCCATGTTATGGTCGAGTCGGATGCGATCAAGGAGCTTTGGGCGAAGGAGCCAATCCGCCAAACGGCTTATGAGCAGCTTCAATATGCAGTAGATACGAACAAAGATGTCGCATGGCCGGCGATTGGACTGGAATTCAATTCAGCCATTGAAGCGATCATGTACGATAGTGAAGATATTCCAGCTACGCTAGCGACACTGAAAAAAGAAGCCGAGCGTCTGTTGTCGGAATAATACTTGAGGTAGGGGAGGAGACGTGAACGATGATTGAGCAAGTGAGGGATACGGGTTCCATTATTGTATCTGGGCATCGCGGTTATAAATCCGACTACCCGGAAAATACGCTGCTCGCATTCAAGCGCGCTATTGAAGTAGGCGTTCATATGCTGGAGTTTGATTTACGAATGGCTAAGGATCGTACGGTCGTTGTGATTCATGATGATACGGTGGATCGTACGACGAATGGTACAGGAGCTGTACGCGACTTTACACTGATGGAGCTGAAAGCATTAGATGCGGGCGGTTGGTTTTCCCCTGTATTTGCTGGACTCAAAATTCCTGCTTTCGAAGAGCTCTGTCAGCTGCTAGCTGAGTATCCAGAGGTTCTTCTGAATGTAGAAATTAAGTCCAGCGTGGATGCTCAGGATACAGTTGATGAGGCAGTTAAGCTGCTTGAGAAGTATCAATTATTTCCAAGATGTGTGTTTACATGCTTTGATGCTCAAATTATTGCGTATCTTTATGATCGTTATGGTGCGAAAACGCAAGGGTTTAAAGCAGAGGTTATGCGTAACTTTGTCTCCGGCGAGGGCGGTACTTATTCTAAAATGTGGGCGTTAGCTCTAGAAATGTCTCTTCTGAATCGACAGGATGTACAGACATTCAGGGATATGGGCTTACAGGTTTGGAGTTACTGTCCGGATACAGCAAGCGACGTTCATTACTCGATTGGATGCGGAACGACTGTGATGACATGCAATGATCCTATTCCTGCGCTTGAAATTAAGAAAAGATTAGAAGCATAGCCGAGAGCGAATAGTGCAGTGCAAAGCCCGCTAGATGGAGGAGATATCCTTCGCTAGCGGGCTATATACAAGGTTATTATTTGACAAACGGAAATAATCGTTATACAATATCTTTAAATAAAGATATACAATATTAAGATATAATTTAATGACTACAGCGTGCCTATTCTTTATGGAGGGCATAATACAATATGGAGGATGATATTCATGAACAATTTAAAAGGGATTCACCACGTAACCGCGATTACAAGCAGCGCAGAAAAAAACTATGAGTTTTTCACTTATGTATTAGGTATGCGTTTGGTTAAGAAAACGGTCAATCAGGACGATATTCAAACGTATCATTTGTTTTTCGCTGATGATAAAGGCAGTGCAGGAACAGATATGACATTTTTTGATTTCCCGGGCATTCAGAAAGGCAGACATGGGACAGACGAGATATCGAAAACATCGTTCCGTGTGCCGAATGATGCAGCTTTGAACTACTGGGTAGAGCGCTTTGATCGTTTGAAAGTAGACCATACAGGAATTCAAGAGTTTTTCGGTAAAAAGACGCTTTCCTTCGTTGATTTTGATGACCAGCAGTATCAGTTAATCTCCGATGAGCTTAATCAGGGCGTCGTTTCTGGCACGCCGTGGCAGGACGGCCCAATTCCATTAGAGCATGCGATTACAGGTTTAGGACCCATCTTCATTCGTGTATCAAATGTGGACTATTTTAAAGAAATGCTGGAGAAAGTGCTTTTATTTAAAGAGATTGCGAAGGAAGGCTCCTTCTATCTATTCGAGGTAGGTGAAGGCGGCAATGGCGCCCAAGTCATTGTCGAGCATAATGTTATTCTTCCTAGAGCACAGCAAGGCTACGGTACGGTTCACCATACTGCTTTCCGTGTGAATGATCGCGCTGAACTCGATGCTTGGATGGGGCGTCTGGAGAGCTATAACTTCTCGACATCAGGTTATGTGAACCGTCATTTCTTTGAGTCGCTGTATGCAAGGGTTGCTCCGCAAATTTTATTCGAATTTGCTACCGATGGTCCAGGCTTTATGGGGGATGAGCCTTATGAGACGCTGGGTGAGAAGCTATCGCTGCCGCCGTTTCTAGAGCCTCAGCGTGAGCAGATTGAAAAGCTGGTCCGCCCGATTGATACCGTTCGCAGCACCAAGCAATTAGTGAAAGAATAATAGTAGTGATGATAAGGGCGTCCATAGGGATGCCCTTTCATTTTGCATGAGAGGGGAGGGGGTGTCATAATGAGTGGGCTGTATATATAATGGGCTATAAGATGGACTACAGTTAGGAGTGAAAATGTTTATGCAGTTATACATTATTCGTCATGCAGATCCTGACTATTCAATTGATAACCTGACAGATATCGGCCATCAGGAAGCGGCAGCATTGGGCAAGCGTATGGCTTCTATTGGTCTGGATAAGCTATACGCTTCATCACTTGGCCGAGCACAGACTACAGCAAGCTATATTGCCAAAGAAACAGGGCTTGCCATTGATACGCAAGCGTGGACATGTGAGCTGGATTGGCCGGGAATTATAATTTCGGATGATAAGCATGGTCCCATTTGGGATTACCCTGGTGAACATATTCCGGAGCTATCAAGCGGGAAACGGCAATGGGGGGATGAGACTGATTTTTGGCTGAAGCAGGAGGGATATAAGGTCAGATACGAAGGCTTGCAAGCGGCCTCTGATGAATTTCTGCTTGGTCAGCATTATAAACGAGAGAATGGCCTGTATCGCATCATGAAGCCCTCTACTGAAAAAATAGCAGTGGTGTGCCATGGCGGCTTTGGTCTTGCTTGGCTCGCCCATTTGCTGCAAATTCCATTAGCGCTTGCTTGGTCGATCTTCTGGCTGGCACCAAGCTCGGTTACAACGGTTCTGTTTGAGGAGCGAAGCGAGCATTTTGCCGTTCCCCGGTGCATTGGCATGTCCGATGTCTCCCACCTCTACGCGAGTGGAATGAGTCACCAGCCGCGCGGTCTGCTAGGAAACCATGCTTAGCTAGACGACTGCTTTAATGGTATCGATCTCATGATCGGACTCTCAGCAGTCATATAAAAAGCAACCACCGGTCCATGTGACAGGTGGTTGCTTTTTTTGTCAGCTTAAGGAAGGATGTTGCCTGCTGCACGATAGATCGCATACCATTCCTCGCGTGTTAGGTGAACGTCGCTTGCTTTACAGCAATCCTTCAACCGTTCAATATTCATAGTACCGATAACGGGCTGCATATGCGCGGGGTGGCGCAAGAGCCAAGCTATGGCGATCGTCGTGTTGCTAACCTCATATTTTTTCGCAACTTTATCGATTTGCTTGTTTAATTCTGGGAACTTGTCGTTTCCGAGGAAAACACCCTCGAAGAACCCATACTGGAAGGGAGACCAAGGCTGAATCGTGATATCGTTCAGTCTGCAATAGTCGAGCACACTGCCATCCCGATTTACAGCAAAGTCATTTTCCATGTTGACATTAAATCCGCTAGAGATCATCGTCGTGTTGGTAATGCTTAATTGCAGCTGGTTCGCAACAAGCGGCTGCTTCACAGACTTTTTCAATAGCTGTATTTGCATCGGGTTCTGATTGGATACGCCAAAATGGCGTACTTTTCCTGAGCTTTCAAGTAGATCGAAGGCTTCGGCAACCTCTTCTGGCTCTACCAATGTATCAGGGCGATGGAGAAGCAGAATATCCAAATAATCGGTTTTTAGCCGTTGCAATATACCATCCACGGACGCCAAAATATGCTCTTTGGAAAAGTCGAACATCCCTTTTCGAATGCCGCATTTGGATTGCAGAATGATTTTTTCGCGAACATTCTCGCTCATATGTATGGCATCTGCAAATATTTCCTCACACGCGCCAGCACCGTAAATATCAGCATGCTCGAAGAAGTTTGCGCCTTGCTCTAGAGCCGTTTGGACAAACTGCTCCGCCTCGGTTTTGTCCAGTGAATTTATCCGCATGCATCCGACTGCAACAACCGGTACATCTAATGTACTCGTTCCAAGCTTCATCGTCCTCATGATCGTTGTGGCCTCCCTAATCATTGGTTATATTTGAGAAATGGGTTTATCCTTGTTGATTGTCTCACAAAAGTGATTGAGGTTTCAATGCTTATCGTTCTTGCAGAAAAAGCTTTAGTAGATAAGCCTTCTGGATCGGATACTGAAATCGTATTTTAATCAGGTATGATCTAGCAATTGTGCTTTTTTAAGTGAAAAGATAGTGTGAGCGATAATGAGAAAGCGCATTTGAGGCGCTAGCCAAAGAAATCGAGCCATCCTTCGGCGTGTTGATCAGGGGGACGTTCCGCTGCGAATGCCGCTTGGCAGCGATGCTTACGACGACATTTGGGCAGCACTCGTGAAGAGGCTGGAAGAATTGGATGCCCCAAAAGCGCTTGCTTATTCAACCGACGGAGATAACGTCATACGGCAAGCTGTCCGACAAAGAAAGTTGTGATTTTCCAGCCGGTTTACTCTAAACCGGCTGGAAAGTCACAACTTGACACCATACATGACTTTTGCAATTCATCCCCAATACTAGAGGATCATGTATTCCATACTAGTATCGCTTGTCAAAGGAAAAGTAATTGTATCTCTCAAGTACTGCACAAAGGTAACCTACAGACAGTTTTGTTTACTTAACATAATTACGTAACTTTATAATGTGTAATCGATTAACATGTAGTCCAGCCTCTTAACCCCGGATCAACGTGACCTTAAATACACTTCCCGATTCGGAACTCGACTCCAGTTCAACGGTCCCCTGGAAGATTGCAAGCAAATGGCGGACAATCGACAGGCCTAGACCAGCCCCGCCATGGCTGCGTGCTCGAGACGAGTCGAGTCGGTAAAACCGCTCGAAAACCAGCTCTCTTGATGGAGGAGATATTCCCTTCCCCGTATCCGAAACCCGAACTACAACCTTTCCATCTTCCTGCGATACCTGCAGCGTAACGTTCCCATTTGGCCGATTATACCGGATTCCGTTGTCCAGCAGATTTCGAAAGACCAGGAATAAGAAGCTTTCTTCCCCCTTAACCATAGCATCGCAAGGCTCCATCAGATGAAGTGTCACCCCGTATTTGACTGCCATCGGTTCCATAAAAGAGGTTGCGTCTGCAAGAATGTCGGCAAGCTCCACAACCTTGTGCTCGTTATGCTCCCGATCGTATGTGCCGTCAGCCAGCAGCAACAAATCCTCCGTTAATGACTCTAGTCGCGTAAGCGTCCGCTCTGTTGTCGCACTGTAATCTCTCCATTCGCTTGGATCAATGCCCTCGCTGTCTCCGGCCACTTCAAGATTCGTGCGCAGGATGGAAAGCGGCGTTCTTAATTCATGCGCGGCTGCGGAAACGAAACGGGCCTGTTGTTTAAAAGAGTGTTCCAGCCCATCCAGCATCGTATTAAATACGATCCCTAGCTTCTTCAATTCATCATGAAGTTGGTCAATCTCAAGTCGTTGGTCCAGGGTGGCTGCTGTTATTCCAGCAGCGGTTTCACTCATCCGTTTCACAGGCTTCAGAATAATCACTGCGAGCCATTGCGCGCTGAGAACCATGCCTCCTAATACGACAAGCAAGCTTATGAGTCGCCCCTGCATCTCTGGTAAGACCTTGTATACGGAGATCAAAGACTCTATTCCGACATATAGAGTAATCAAGACCCCCAAAAAAAGAATAGCAAACAGCGTCAATCTTGTACGCAGTGAAAGCCGGTTCCATGGTCTCATGTCGTTTCCTCTTTCTTTGCGGCTGTGCTTAGGCTCCATTTATACCCATAACCTTGAATGGTCTGAATATACCTTGCTCCTGCCTCTGGATCATGGTGAGAGAGCTTTCTGCGCAAGGAATTGATGTGAACCCGAACCGTTGTGGAAAAGGGATCCGCATGGATATCCCAAACATGCTCAAGAAGCCTTTCCGATGAAATGACCTCGCCGGGATGCAGCATCAGATATTCGAGCAAACCGAATTCTTTTTTCGTCAATGAAATAAAAACATTCTCGAGCCAAACTTCCTTTGTCTTTGAATCAAGAGTAAGCTGTTCGAACTGCAGGACGGGGCTTTTCACAGAGGAACTACGGCGAAGGAGCGCCCGGATGCGAGCAAGCAATTCATTGAACACAAACGGTTTACGGAGGTAGTCATCCGCACCCGAATCGAGCCCTTCTTCCACCTCGTCCGGATGGCTGCGAGCTGTCAGCATGAGAATAAAAACATCGTTATGGCGCGAGGACTGGCGAATTCGTTGACAAAGTGAAATGCCATCCAGCTCCGGAAGATTGATGTCGAGAAGAATCACGTCATAATCATTGGTATCCGCGAGCTCCCACCCGATTAGCCCGTCAGCAGCGATGTCCACTGCATAACCTTCCCGCCTTAAACCCTTGGCTAATGCGCGTGAAAGGTCCTCCTCATCTTCGACAATGAGGATTCGCATATCACCACTCCTTCCTTCCATGACAATGATAATAGAATATCACACATGTTTCCGCGAAACGAGGAAATTCATGCAGTTTTTCGGAGCTTCACTGACTTAACAAGGATTTAACAGCTCGACCTTTATAATCAAAGCAAATCTTCCTTTTGCATGGAGGATGTATATCAGAATGGAGAAGAAGGAGGAGGTCTTTTGTTAATCGAGGTTGTATCAGCTGGACCAGGCTGTTCCATCTGTCAAAAAGCGATAAAGATAGTGAATCAAGTAGCGGCGGAATTTCCGCAAATCGATATTCAGGAGTTGCATGTGGTCGATCAGTTTGAACGTCTTCAGGAACTGAACATTTTCAGCGCCGGAGCGATTCTCATCAATGGGAAAGCGGAATTTGCCACTTTGCCCTCACTGCCTAAGCTTCGTAAACGTGTGTATGAATTGCTTGATTGAAAAATCCGCTAGATAAAAGGAGAAACGAATGGAAGATTTATATCATTTTACGATTACAGGCGGAATTTCCGCTTCTACCTACATCCTTGTGTTCGTCGTCGGAATCGTGAGCGCGGTATTAGCATGTTATTTGCCCGTGCTTGCTATGTTTGCGAATTATGTCCAGAAAGGAGCTGCCGGCGATAGAAGAAAAGCAATTCGGATCGCTGTCAACTTTATCTTGGGTATGGTTGTCACTTCGGTGTTGATTGGTTTGATCATCGCGCTGCTCGGCCAACAGTTCCTGCCTTCTGTTGCGAAATATCGTTTGTTAACCTGGGTTCCGCCTCTCTTTGACATATTGGCTGGGCTGCAGTTGCTTGGTGTCATTTCATTCGCAATGCCTACTTTCCAAAAGCCGATCAGCCGGCCAGAACTCCCGCAAAGCAACTTGGCCGCTTTCAAGCTAGGGATTCCTTATGGACTTGTTATTTCGCCTTGTGCGATTCCCATCTTTTTTGCGCTCATTAGTTATATCGCACTTCACGGAAGTCCGCTACACGGAGCGTTGCTCATGACGACTTATTCGTTAGGGAAAGGCGTGATACTCGTGGCCGTCGCAGTCTTTTCCATTTCCATTCTAAGCAAATTAGCGAGATGGGGCGGCCCTATAAGAAAAGTTGCCGGCTACCTCTCCATTGCGATTGGTCTCGTTTTTCTGGTTATTGGGTTTATGAAATTTTAGCTTAACGTATTAAAATCTAAAGGAGAATAACGATGACCTTGAATCAGGAATTAGCGCAGATGAAGAAGACGTTTGACCCTCTTACGCCGCTGGAAGCGCAGGCTGCTCTGTCTCGGCTAATCCGAGAGCAACAGGAATCGGCAGCCCCTTTCGGTCTGCAGGTTGGACAGAAAGCCAAGGATTTCACCCTGCAGGATGCACTTGGACGGGCAGTCAATTTATATGATGAGTTGACCAGGGGCCCGGTCGTTTTAACCTTTTACCGCGGAGGTTGGTGCCCTTACTGCAGCAGACAGCTCAAGTCTTATCAGGAAGTGCTGCCTGAAATAGAAGAGCTTGGCGCTCAGCTGATCGCGATCAGTCCGCAAAGCCCAGATGCTACACTGTCCCAATCGGAGAAGGATGAGCTGCGCTTCCATGTGCTCAGCGACCGGAACGGTCTGGTTGCGGCGATGTATCATATCCTTTACGACGTGCCGTCCTACATCCAGGACGTATTTCAGCAAGGCCTAGGTCTCAATCTGGCTGAATACAACGCCACGAGCCGATGGATTCTGCCGGTGCCCTCGACATTCATGATTGACGAGAGTGGCTCCGTCCGTTCGGCATATGTTAATCCGAACTTCATGCAGCGGTTTGAGCCTGAAGATATATTAAGAGAATTGCGCAAGCTGTAACCACCAGCGTGCGGGGTTACCCAATTTACTAAACACGGTCTATAGGATCGTGTTTTTGTTTTATGTAGTAAAGCGGATTCTGGGTACGCACAAGTACGTTTTTTTCTCAAATACAGCAAGATGCCTGATCGTCCGCTTGTCATTACGACCTTTGCGGATGACCGCTTAGTCCGTCTTGCAGCAGGGACAGCTTTGCTTGTGATTCACAGGCAAGGCTTCGATATGAAGATGATCGGCTCCAATAAGTAGGATTGGGCTAATCTGTAGTTCTGGTAAATCGAGCATTTCATTGATATACTGGATCTGCATCTGTCTATTCCGTCTGTTGTAGTGTAGGACTTTCAACAATAAAGGATTAGCAGATATTTTCCGTTTTTATACGAACCTTTTTTAGTCAAATACTGATTCCTGTATTGAACTTTATAAGATTTATGCAATTTTTAATTTGATAAACTGTGGTCAAATTGGTTATGATTGAAAAGGAATAGCAAAGATACTTAATTACAGCAGCTGTATAATTTGAAGGAGGATTTAACATGGCATTAGTTTCAATGAAAGAAATGTTAAACAACGCAATGAAGGAAGGGTACGCAGTAGGTCAATTTAACATAAACAACCTAGAGTGGACGCAAGCCATTCTAGATGCTGCTCAAACTGAGAAATCACCAGTTATTTTGGGCGTTTCTGAAGGAGCTGCTCGTTACATGGGAGGTTTCACGGTTGTAACTGCAATCGTTAGATCCCTAATCGAAGAAATGAAAATTACAGTTCCAGTTGCTATTCACTTGGATCATGGTTCAAGCTTTGAAAAATGTAAAGCAGCTATCGATGCTGGTTTTACTTCCGTTATGATCGATGCTTCTCATTCCCCATTTGAAGAGAATGTGAAAACAACTCAAGCAGTTGTTGCCTATGCTCATGAGCGTGGAATTTCAGTAGAGGCTGAGCTTGGAACTGTTGGCGGCCAAGAGGATGACATTATCGCTGATGGCGTTATTTATGCAGATCCTAAGGAATGTCTTGAGCTTGTTAAGCTTACAGGTATTGATTGCCTTGCTCCAGCACTTGGTTCCGTTCATGGACCATACAAAGGCGAACCAAACCTAGGCTTTAAGGAAATGGAAGAAATCGGAAAAACAATCAATTTGCCAATGGTATTGCACGGTGGTACAGGAATCCCAACTGAGCAAATTAAAAAATCAATCTCACTTGGAACGGCAAAAATCAATGTAAATACAGAGAACCAAATTGCATTTACAAAAATTGCTCGTGAGATCCTTACACACGATGCTGATGTTTTCGATCCACGTAAATTCCTTGCTCCAGGTCGTGAAGCGATCAAACAAACCGTTATTGGAAAAATCAAAGAATTTGGTTCTTCTAATAAAGGCTAGATTGACCTGCTGACTGCTTCTTATTGGAAGTAGACATTAGAATAAGCAAGCAACTGGTGAAGCCACATAGAGAAGGATCTTCTCTTCGGTGGCCTCACACGGTTAGCTGCTGCTTCGCTTGGCCACTGCTTCTCATCAATAATGTCTCCGTTTTCCAATTCGCAAGCTGTTCTGCTCCGGAAACCATCCTCGATTTCTATAGGTCTGACTCTCAAGTACAAATCATTCATTTGGTTATCATAATGGAATAAGAGATTATACTAAGGGCACCTAAATTAGGTGCCCTTAACTATTGAGCAGATGCTATCTTCTGGCGAATTCGCGCAATAGATTCTATGGTCACTACTTCTCCTGCCGCTATATAGTTATCTGCATCCTTGAAGCTGATCTGATTGAAACCCAGATCAGGCCGCAAAATAATATCTGCAAGCTGAAGCTCTTCCTTCACCAGCTTCGCGCTCATAATATCTATCGTATTCATTAATGAATCAATCAAATGTCTAGCGGACCCCTTCGTGAAGGATTCAGGGCATACATTAACTGCGATGACAATATCAGCTCCCATGCTTCGAACTAGCGCAGCGGGCACAGGGTGAACGACAGCCCCGTCAGCTAGCTGCTTACCCTGATGGTTTACCGGTCGCATCGCTACAGGAACAGCTGTACTCGCGCAAATGGCATGAGCGAGCGATCCCGTTCGCATAATATGAGCCTCGCCATTGGAAACATCTGAAGCTATAGCACCAAATGGGATAGGCAGGTCCTCAATTTGACGCTTGCCGATGTACTTTTCAATAAAGCTGATCATGGGAGCGTTGTGAACTAGGGAGCGCATGGGGAATGTCGGCCGCACCAACTGTCCCCAGCTAATCGTAGAGAGCACCTTTACGCAGTCCTTCACAGACATTCCAGCCGCGTATACACCTCCTACCATGGAACCGACGCTGGTTCCGGCAATCATGTCAATGGGTATGCCCTCCTGCTCCAAAATACGAAGAACGCCCAGATGAGCCATGCCTCGGGCGGCCCCACTTCCCAGCGCTAAGCCGATGGTTGGGCGTTCGCCTGCCTTGCGGGTTCGGCCGAAGCGAAGATGATGACTATAGATGATACGTCCTTCGCTGCGAATATAAGCCTCCTTCACGATATTGCGCAGCTCCTCGACATTATGGTCTAAGTAAGGGAACAGAGCGAGCTTGCTTAAAGCATCCTGTGAAATGCTTTCGTTAGCGGCTCCCCCTTCTTTTTCTATAAAATAGTTTGCAAGCAATGGGATATCCTCTACCCGCTCGCGCAGCGGAGGGACCTGCAGAACCTCTGTATTTGTCACATCTAGCGGCCGCGTAGAGGTCAGAACAACTCGGGTATTGGCAGAAGCATGCAGCATCTGCTTCATCTTGTCAGCAGGACAGCCTTCTGCCCCCTCGACGATGATCGTGCCGCCCTTCGCTGCCTTTGCATTCGTCTCCCAATCATGTAAGCTCATATCATTTACATTTAGGGTTAGCAGCGGATATTGTCCGCTCGTTGTTCTGTAATGCAGCTCACGCGCTACATTAACCTTT
This sequence comes from Paenibacillus sp. FSL H8-0548, assembly GCF_038630985.1. Lineage (NCBI taxonomy): Bacteria > Bacillati > Bacillota > Bacilli > Caryophanales > Paenibacillaceae > Paenibacillus > Paenibacillus sp. FSL H8-0548. The sequence goes on along the minus strand of NZ_CP152049.1, from coordinate 7,171,950 downwards.
CCTGTCCCAGCCTCACCTATAATGATCAGATGCTTTTGCTCGTTGGACAGACGATTGAGCCTTTCAAGCAATGCTCGCATGGAGGCGCTCTCGCCGATCAGACGACCATAGCGCTGCTGCTCCTCTGATTCCTGCAGCTTCATAATAACAAGGCTTTTTGTATGTTCCTCAACGACTCGTTCATTAGAGCTTTGGATTCGCTGAATCATGGCATCAATTATTTTTTTGCGGAAGTCGTGATTTTTATCCATTAATAGCAGCATTCCCATTCGTGATACCGTAACCACATGAACATCGTCAATAGCCTCTACATGCGCACTGACTGGATCACCCGTCAGACAAGACATCTCGCCAAAAAATTGTCCATTGGATAGGACGGCTAATTCTACCTTTGTTTCTTTATTGATATATACACGGGCTTGCCCAGATACAATAATATAAATTTGCTGGCTGACCTTGTTCTGCTTCATAATAAGCGTACCCGCAGTATAATGAACCTCTTGGAGTTCAGGTAAAATCTGCTGCAAAACTTCGGGAGATAGATGTTCCAGCATAGGGTAATTGTTATACATTTGAAGCAAGCCTGCACCCCCTTGGTTGGTATAATGCGATAATCTTAACTAATAAATATAACCGATAAACCATATTATTTATAGTGAATATTGTTCAATCCTAAACATCTATATAGAGCAAGATTAAATAGTTAAGATATTAGTGATCTAGTTTTAGCCTAAAGCCATAGCTGGATATAGGGATTTGGAGTTATAGCAGCCTGTTGCTTCTATGCAATTGGCTGCTTTATATATTCGGAAAATAAATAACTTAAATATAGTTACTAGACAAAGGTAACTTCGAGGTTTAGACTAAACCATAGTGAAATATTTTAGCTTAGATCAGCCTGTATTTTAGAAAATGGAGGTTTTTATGATGAAAATTGTGGCCCTTGTAGGAAGTATTCGTAAGGAATCGTATAATTTAAAACTCGCAAAGTTTATGCAGGAACGATATAAAGGCCGTTTAGACATTGAAATTGGAAATATCCGTGATCTTCCGCACTATGATCAAGATATCGAGCTTGATCCTCCTGCTGTTGTGAAAGCATTTAAAGAGACGATTGCTGATGCAGATGCGGTCTTATGGGTAACGCCTGAATATAACTATTCGATTCCAGGTGTGCTCAAGAATGCTATTGATTGGCTGTCGCGCGTAGACAAGCTTATGATCGGCAAGCCATCGCTTGTAGTTGGAGCCTCGATGGGCCAGCTGGGAACTGTGCGCGCTCAACAGCATTTACGTGATATTTTATTTTCTACCGGTGTTTCGTCCCCTAATATGTCAGGCAATGAAGTATATATTGGCAGTGTTCATGAGAAAATTAATGATGCAGGCCAGCTGGTCCACGAACCAACCATTGCTTTTTTAGATACCGTTGTTGATAACTTTATTAAATTTCAAAAGTAAAACCAGAGTATACTGAAAAAAAGCCGTGATATCTACGTATTGTAGACATTCACGGCTTTTCTGATTAACCATTTGTATGGATAGGGAAACCATCATACAGCAGCCTATCGGACGTATATGCCTCGTTCATATTGGACGGGAGGCTGAACCGTTCTAGTTACGTCTTTAATGGCATGCAGCGCCCAGTAAGGATCGTTCAGCATTCCGCGGCCTACCGCGACAAGGTCAGCGTCTTCGTTCGCCAATGTTGCCTCTGCAAGCAGAGGGTCATCAAGCTTGCCTACTGCAATGATTGGGACATCCAATGCTTGTTTAAACGCGCGGGCAAATGGAATTTGGTAGCCAGGGTGACTAGCAGGCTTTAATTTACTCCCAGGAGGCGCTTCTCCGCCAGACGATACATGAAAGATGTCGACACCAGCTTCTTGATAACGCTTTGCAATCTCGATCGAATGCTCCAGTCCATAGCCGCCATCCATATATTCAATTGCAGAAATTCTCATAATAAGTGGCATATCCGCGGGCATGACGCTGCGAGCTGCTTGGATAATCTCAACCCCAAACTGATGTGGATTTTGGCCATAAACATCGGTTCGGTCATTAATACCAGGGGAATGAAATTGGTGGATCAAGTAACCATGCGCGCCGTGCAGCTCAATCGTATCGAAGCCTGCTTCAACGGCTCTTCGAATCGCTTCTTTGAATTTATTTACCATTTGTTTCACTTCCTCAGTGGAAAGTGCGCGAGGGATCGTTAGCTCGCCTCGTTTGGTTTCTTCCTGAAGGACAGCGACTGGTTTATTGGAAGCACCGACAGGCTCTGCGGCATCCTCGGCTTTGCGTCCGGCATGAGCAATTTGGATGCCGATCTTCGAACCGTATTTATGAACCTCGGATACAATCCGGCTGTAAGCAGGAATTTGTTCATCGGACCACAGCCCCAAATCTCGATTCGTGATCCGGCCATCAGGCTCCACATCCGTCATTTCAACGATAATCAACCCTGTTCCACCTACTGCTCTGGATACGTAATGAACGAAATGCCAGTCATTTGGCTTGCCGTCTTCTGCATCCACCGAGTATTGACACATAGGAGCCATAACGATGCGATTTTTCAGCGTCAGGCCCTTGAGAGTTATGGGTGAGTCTAGCTTTGCCATTATGATTAACCCCTTTATTAGGTAATTGGTTTGCAGTTGTTATTTAAACTGAGTTCTGATAGTATGCGGCAGGTAAGCTAATAATAAAATTAATTTTTTATATACTCAATGCATTATCTTGTTTTTGTCTCTGATAATGTGATCTATCTTGCTTTTTGGAGCGATTGCTGTACGATGAAATGAAAAAGGAAAAGGTGATTGTTATGGGGGAAATCAATACAGAAGCATTCCCCACATTGGTTTATATTGGCAAGGTAAGTGGAAATCCAAATTGGAAACTTCCAAGTCATTCACATGAGGATGTGAGTGAAATGGTTTTTATTTCGCATGGAGAAGGACTCATAAAAATAGATGGGCAGCCGTATGTTGTCGAGCAAGGTGATTTATTAATTTATAATCGAGGGATCGTGCATGAAGAATGCTCGTCCCCTATTTGTCCGCTGAACACGTACTATTGCGGGGTAGCGAACATAAAGAGCGGCTATAATATTATTCCAGAAGGCGCAGCACCGCATATAAAGACGGAACAGTATGCCGATAAAATGAATACCATTTTCTCATTCTTATATGAAGAATCCTCTAATAAAGCTGCGGGGTACGAAATGATTAGCGGAACTCTGCTGCTGACGTTGATTACGTTAATTCAGCGAATGGTTCATAAAGAGGAAGAATTGCCTGCAAAGGATCCAGAGGAGCTGGCGGTACAGCTGAGAGCATTTTTAGATCAAAATTACTTGAAGCATTTGAAATTGACTGACGTTGCCAATGCGTTCCACATGAATGCTTATTATCTCTCGCATGTTTTTAAGAAAAGATATAACGATTCCCCTATTAATTATATGCTCCATAGAAGGATGGGGGAGGCTGGGCGTTTGCTGCTTAACACCAATATGCGAATAAACGAAATTGCTGAGTTTTTGGGCTATGACAATGCGAACTATTTTACCATTTTATTTACGAAAACGATGGGCGAATCACCTACAAAATATAAGAAAAACGAGAAAAGACAACGAGTGAATGTACTGGAATGAGGCTCTTGATTTGTCAATCGGATGAGAGTATGACAAAATACAAAGGGAAAATTGAAAATCATGTATCTGGTTTAATAATAAAAATAGCGAATGGAGAGCATGACATTATGAACGTATTGCCAAATTGTCCAGCATGCAATTCTGAATATACTTACGAGGATGGAAGCTTGCTGGTCTGCCCCGAATGTGCGCATGAATGGTCTTTAGAATCAGATAGCGAGAATAATGAGGATCAGAAGATAATCAAAGATGCCAACGGGAATGTATTAAACGATGGTGACAGCGTAACGGTAATTAAAGACCTGAAAGTAAAAGGAAGCTCGTTAGTAGTGAAGATAGGAACTAAGGTAAGGAATATACGTTTGGTTGACGGAGATCATGATATCGATTGTAAAATTGACGGCTTTGGAGCTATGAAGCTAAAGTCTGAATTTGTTAAAAAAGCATAAGAGAGATTCGGAGTCTAAGTCCATTCTTATATGGCTAGCTCCGTATAATCGATTTGATACGCGTCATACCGAGGTTACCCCTTGTATATAGAGCTGGATTGCACTTTATACAATAGATTTGAAGTTAATGACCTGGCATTGCATGTACGCTGCACTTTATGCAGTGGATTTCCTGTTTTGAGAGGTAAATGGCCTATGAAACGTTAATCCTGTTGCAAAAGTACACTGTAGCTGTTGCGATGAGCACTCATGTAAGGTTTTTATTGTAAAAAGTACATCGTAGGCTTCTGACCCTTGGCTACAGCCGTATGCGGCAGTATGAGGCGGACGCCTATAGGCGACGTTTGGGACAAATGGCTTGTGTAGATTAGAGTGAAATGAATTTTTCATTAGTCTTTTTGTAAATAAGAAAATGCCCTTGTGTCCATTGGACATCGAGGGCATTTTTTTGGTAGCCCAGCATGGGCGCTATTTCTAGGGTTCAAGTTCCGAAAGATGAAGGCAGTAGTTCTCCTACTCGATTAATTTGATAAATGAATATACGAGAGAATGTGTGTGTATAAGCGGTGAAGATAAATTGGGGGGAGCCATATCATAAGTAGGGCGAAATATAAGGATTAAATAAGTAGAAGCGAAAAGCACCTTTTAAGAGAATTTCTCTTAAAAGGTGCTCATGAGTATTGTAGTAGATGGACGTAGCTACAATAGATTTACATTGAGTGCTATAAAAAAGACAAAAAATAAAGATAACCTACTGTAACGTTAAAACGTTCCAGAGTTATCTTGTGCCATCTAGAATGGCTCGTAATGCTACTTTAAAGTATATTCATTGAAAAAGGAAATGTCAACAAGTTAAGAAAATAATAATTTCCAGTCTCTATAGTTTACATTACCCATTCTTTGAAGAAGTCGAGTATTCAGGTCATAGGTCTTTTTCTGAAAATATTTATTGTTACTGTAAATAATTTTTTGTAATGGTTTTTTTAATCTTGATAAATCTGCATACATTCCTAGGACATTTAAAGTATCATAAAGGTTTAATATTGCTGCATTTTTATTAACATTTCCCTTACCGTTAACATATATACGTCTGGCTTTTTGAGCTGGTGATAAGTTCAATCTGCTCACCAAAACAGGTAGAATCTTGATTGATGATGAAGTTGAAAACCTGTTTATTAAAGAAAAATGAGCACATTTATTACGAAATTCTCTTATAATATCTAAAGAATTTAAAAATAAATCTCTATCTGAATATTTTAATCCAAAATCATTCAACACTTTTTCCATAACAGCTCTATTGGCATAATGACAAAATCTTTGAAGAGTACCAAAATCAAAAGTTTCTATTACTACCCATAAAGGAACAACAATATGCCGATTACGTTCTACAAAGGAAGCACATCCCTGAGGAGGGGTATATTGATTAAATGGTGTAGAGAATATATTAACATTAATGAAATCATTACATCTTACCAGAGTATTGATAAAGTTTGGTTTGAATAACAAAAAATCATTATATTTGTCTATAATACTCTTGTTTTGATCATGGTAAAGTGGATAACTTGTACTAAATATATTGGGCAAATCCAAGAAGTTATGTTTATTGGTATACTGCATGGTATTACTAGGAGTTCTGCAGAATGATTCGGTAAAATGTCTTGCTATTGACGTTTTTAACTTTGTTTCAAAATCATGCAAAATTGATAATACTTGATTAGTAAGCGTTTTATCAAATTTGTGGAGTCTAACAAAATCGTTAAATGATGCTGTACCATAAAATTTATTATTACCACCAGGATCGATAAGCAATAAATCTTCGTTTCCATTGATGACATTAAAGTAATTGTTTTCATTAATATATTTAATAAAGAAATCCTTATCTTTAATTCTGAGACCTCTAGAAATTAACAAATCATATTGTTCTGATGTTGATTTAAATGGTTTTACTGGCACAGTACCTTTCCCCCTAACTAGATACATTATATAACATAGTTCGCTATACATGTTCTTATATTAATAGTGTTAGAGGTACAAATACCTAAATGTTTTATGGATATGGGCTTGTTGGAGTATCCTGTGGTGGTAAACAATCAGTAAAAGCTGTAAATGAATAATAGATGAGATCATATGGAAATAGTGAGTTAGCTACTCTATTGGGTGTTTTTTGATGTTTTTGATTTCGCTCTATAGATGATACGGTGAACCATATCACAAATAGGACGAATTTTTTATAAAAGATAGGGCTGTCCCAAAGATCTGATGTCCGTATCTATCGAAAATAGAGACAAATAAGGGATTGTATTTTTATAAGAAGTTCTATGCTCATGGCGCTAATGCAGCAGCTGCTTGAGAAAAACATAATGATTATATTCAGACAAGTTTTCTCTTAGGAAAGAGCTCGTCTTCTTTTATTTGTCTGTGAAGGAAAATGAAAGTATGCCCGAATTCGACTATTTTGCTGCGTTTGGATAATAGAATGTGCGAAGGCAAGAGGGTAATATTTAAAAATGGGGGAAACTGAGGTGTATGATCTATGGATCAAACGATAGTGCATTTAGCGGTGGCAGATAACCTAGTGCGATGGCCTCAGTGGAAGCACGAAGCAGCTTTCCAGAGTCGTATCGTGGATGGAGATAAATGGGGAATATAAACTAGCTTGCGTAATCGTGTGAAAGAATCCTTTGCGTCTACTGACGTTTATATGCAAAATAGATTTGACGTATTGACTAAGATTGCCGAGGCCTATCCAGAGCTTAAAGCGAGTGAAAATTATCTTCAGATGTAATACAAGTATTAGCTCCATGCCTATGATCCTAATTGCTGTGGTTTTTGGATTTAAGACGGCAGGGCTGTATTTTCATATATAGAATGGTTTTAACTTGTCTGATGTGTTAAGATTTAGTTCTATATAGAAAGAGGACGTGATCGATTATGATTAACATAACTATTCCGGTACCGGATGTTGTCATTAGAAAACAGGCTGACCCTCAGTTAAGCCATATTTACGGATTTACTGATTTTCATCTGATTCCAAGAGACAAGGGTGGCTTCTTTACGTTCTACAACGACAAGAATGAACTGCTCTTTGTTGGCAAGGCTAGGAAGATTAGACCAAGAATCAAGAAGCATTTTGAGGACTCGGTTTCCGTCATGAAGAACTATCGCAATGAAGTGACCAAGATTGAGGTTTTCGTTAATGAGGACCCTGTTGAACGGGAGATTTATGAAACCTATATGATTAATAAATCAAGAGCCAAGTACAATGTGGAAAAGGTTTATTATAAATAAACAAGGAGAAAGCTGTCGCTAATTGCGACAGCTTTCTCCTTGTAATGTGCTCTACGTCCGCTGCTCATACAGCTTAACGATTTCGATAATGGTATTTACGGCTTGCACCATATTGTCGGCGGATACGTACTCGTATCGTCCATGATAGTTTTCCCCGCCAGTAAATAGGTTCGGTGTCGGCAATCCCATATAGGATAGCTGAGAGCCGTCCGTACCGCCGCGAATAGGCTCTATAATCGGCTTGATGCCGAGGTTCTCGAGTGCCTCTCTGGCAATGTCTACGACCTCTTTGACGGGCGCAATCTTCTCTCCCATGTTGAAGTATTGATCCTTGATTTCGAGCGCAATTCGTTTATCTCCGTATTTTTCCTGCAGTTCCTGTACAAATCCCGTAAGCTCAACTTTTCTTTCGTTGAATCGATTCTGGTCATGATCGCGAATCAAGTATCGAAGCTGGGTCTGTTCAACGTCGCCTTCAATAGAGGTTAGGTGGTAAAAGCCCTCGTAGCCCGCAGTCTGCTCCGGTGTTTCATCGGCAGGCAATTTGCTATGGAGCTCCATGGCGATTTTTGCGGAGTTGATCATCTTGCCCTTAGCGGTGCCAGGATGAACGTTCTTGCCGATACAGGTAATGACGGCAGACGCTGCATTAAAGCTCTCATACTGAAGCTCGCCAAGCGGACCGCCATCCATCGTATAGGCATATACAGCATCAAATGCAGCCACACCAAACCGGTGCGGTCCTCTGCCAATTTCCTCATCCGGGGTAAAGGCTACGCGAATCTTACCGTGCTTCAGCTCAGGATGAGTGATTAAATAGGCCATCGCAGTCATAATCTCGGCGATGCCGGCTTTATCATCAGCGCCAAGCAGTGTAGTACCGTCTGTTGTAATTAGGGTGTGTCCTTTATAGCCAGTCAGCTCAGGGAAATCGGTTGGTGACAGGACGATATGGAGTGCTTCGTTTAAAATAATGTCTTGTCCATCATAGCTTTCCACGATTTGTGGCTTCACATTCTTACCTGTAAAGTCGGTAGCGGTATCGATGTGGGCCAGAAAACCGATCGTCGGAACCGCTTTGTCGGTATTGGCCGGCAGGGTAGCCATGACATAACCGTTGTCATCCATGGTTATTTCTTGCATGCCGATCGATGTAAGCTCTTCTACGAGCATGCGGGCTAGAACCCATTGTCCGGGTGTTGACGGACAGGTCTCGCTGCTGTCATCAGATTGTGTCTCTACCTTGGCGTAAGAAATAAACCGGTTTATAATTTCTGTTTTCATCGTCGCAGCTCAGCTCCATTGCCATTATTTTTTATAGGGTAAATTATAATACAAAAGAAGCGGCATCCCAAATGATGCCGCTTCTTTGTGTGCTTTCCAGAAGATTAATAAAACACCTTGCGATGCAGCAGCTCAAGCGCGTGTGCCAGCTCCTGCATCTCTTCCTCCGATTCCTTCTCAATCCGCTGTGCAAATCGGGCTGCAATGAACCCGAAAGCTTCGCCCATCATCGCTTCGCCTTTCGCAGAAAGCCGAATAAACTGCTTGCGGCGGTCTTCCTCGTCGGTAACCTTCTCGCATAGCTCCTTATCGGTTAGCTTTTTCAGCTCCCGGCTCGTATTCGGCATGGACATCAACATGCAATCACTGATTTTGCTGAGCGTTACGGGTTGGCTGACGGAAATATATTCAAGAATTTTATATTGAACGGGCGTAATGGATTTGGGTCGTATATCCTGGGATATTTCATTCGTGGTTTGATGAACGGCAGTCGTAAAGGCCACAAATTTTTGAAACATGGCATTGTTGTCCATGGGATCACCTCTACTGAAACCATAGCAAATTAGTTCTCATAAAACAATTATCATTTGACAACTAAAATTGCAATGTGATACTGTTTTGTTATCAAATGATAAGTAAAAGGAGTTTTATTATGAATATGCTCATTATTTATACACATCCGAATCATAAGAGCTTAAGCTATGCTTTTTTGCAGGAGGTTATTCAAGGAAGCAAAGAAAACTCGGCAATCAAGGAGGTCAAGGTACTGGACTTATACGAGGAGCAGTTTAATCCAGTCTTGGTCTTTAATGAGACTAAACGGCGCAGAAATATGCACTCCGAACCGAGTCTAGCTCTATACAGAGAGCAGCTTACTTGGGCCGACAAAATCGTGTTTGTATATCCGATCTGGTGGGGGCGTCCGCCGGCGATGCTTATGGGTTATATTGATCAAATGTTTGCTTCGGACTTTGCGTATAAGGATACAGGCGGGCTGCTGCCGGAGGGCTTGTTGAAAGGGAAGTCGGTCGTTTGTATCTCCAGTATGAAGGGACCAAGGTTTTATCCATTGCTGTGGCTTAATAACGCTCACAAGGTTTTAATGCGCAAAGCGCTGTTCAATTACGTAGGAATTAAAAAAGTGAAATTTTTCGAGTTTGGCAGCATGGAGAGCTCCAAAGGCCGGCATGAACAGAAGCTAAAGAAGATTAATGCCTATTTCAGGACGGTAAGCCAGTGATGTGTCAGCTCCTTGGCGCTTTTGTATGCTTACTGTAATTTTTATGGAAATGTTGTGAAGCTCAAGGACAGCTTTACAAAACCTTTACCCTGAGAAAACAGTTCTATAATATCCCTTTGTTATGATAAGCCCGTCCGGTAGAGCCGGAAGAGTCAAATTCATTTATAAAGGAGATTATTATGAACAAGGTTTACAGCAGGTTATTATCTATTCTGTTATCTTCGGCACTATTGCTAGGTCTGTTCGGTGGAGCCGCACCATCATCGGTATCGGCAGCTCCAGCGGATGAGCCGATCATCCTGCTGTCCGGAAATTCGGAGTGGAAATATTTCGATAAAGGCATCGATCAAGGAACAGTGTGGCAGTCCACTTACGATGATTCGGCATGGAGCTTCGATTCAGCTCCATTCGGTTACAAGGATTCAGGAGCAGGAATCAGCACCGCACGTTTTGGTGCTTTGAAGACCGTTGTCGATTATGGCGGGGATAAGAAGAAGAAACATCGGACGACTTATTTCCGTCAGATTCTAAATATTGATAAAAATGAAATCGATGGGTACGGTCAGCTGCTGGCTACTTTTGCGATTGATGACGGTGCCGTCTTTTATGTAAACGGTACGGAAATCAAACGCTTTGGCTTGCCGGAAGGTGAGATCACGTACAGCACGTTTGCTACGTCAAACAAGGACCTTCCGGTCCTCTACGAGGCTGTTGATCTGACAGCTGAATTAAAAGCAGCGCTTCGCGAAGGTGACAATGAGCTGGCGGTAGAGGTTCATCAGCAAAGCGACAGCAGCTCGGACCTTTATTTTGATATGGAGCTTGCAGCACTTCACAAGGCACCAGCCATTGAAGTTAGCAAGGTGACGGTAACTTTTAATGGTGATCCGGTCAGCTCCAAAGGATTTACCTGGTACACGCCGCTTGCTTCTACTCGCAGTGACCTACAGGTGGTAGAGAAATCGGGAAGCGCGGCTGATTTTACAAATGCAGCCCTGTTTACGGGTACAACTACCGTTTCCAAAAATTCAAACGGCGAGCATGTACATAAGGCAGAAGCTACTGGCCTCAAAGCAGATACGTCCTATTTCTTCCGCGTTGGCGACCAAAGCCTGGATGTATGGAGCGAGACGGGAACGTTTCAAACCGCACCGATTGGCGGAGCATTTTCCTTTATTGATCTGACAGATACGCAAGCGAAAGAAGAAGACGAAGCGATTCTTTCGGCAGAAACATTTTCCAAGGCGCTAGCTACGGTACCGAACGCGAAGTTTATCGTGCATAACGGCGACGTTGTTGAGAACGGTACTTCAGAGCAAGAGTGGAACTGGCTGCTAGGCCATTCGCAAGCCAGCTTGCTGAACACGACGCTCGTTCCGGCAGCCGGTAACCACGAAGACGATAACTATTCCTTTATCGACCATTTTAATGTAAAAACTCCTGAGAATGCAGCTACGGAAACGGGAGCGTACTATTCTTATGATTACAGCAATGCACATTTTATCGTATTGAACTCGAATGAGAACTCTGCCGAATATGCTAACTTCTCTGTTGAGCAAGTAGAATGGATGAAGAAGGATGTGGAGGCTGCGAAAGCAGCGGGTGCAGAGTGGATTCTTGTTAATATCCATAAAGGGCCGTACACGACCTCCAACCATGCAACAGATAGTGACATTATGGGCACTAACGGCGTACGGAACAAAATCGCGCCTCTGATGAATGAGCTGGGCATTGATTTTGTATTCCAAGGACATGACCATATTTATGCCCGTACCAAGCCGATCAAAAGCGATGGCACTGCGGAAACGGTTGAAAAAATTACAGAATCGATCAACGGAAAAACAATTGAGTATGCGGTTAAGCCAGACGGCACGATTTATTTGATTCCGGCAACTGCAGGCGCTAAAGTTTATTTCAAAAATACAAAAACGCAGCTAGGCGATGCCTATTTTAATCTGTTCGAGCTTGCTGAAGAGAACCATGCAAGAAAATATGGCGACACGACTAGCCTTGCGCGTGGTCATGTACAAAACTTTGTCGGCGTTACGATCGACGGCGGCAAGCTGACAGCCGTTACGTATGAAATCGACAAAAACATTAACAACGGCGTCCCGTTCATTATTGATCAATTCGGAATTGTAAAAGATACAAAACCGGATTACAGCAACGAGAAAATAAGCAAGGTGACAGTGACGTTTAACGGAGATACAAAAACCGCTAAAGGTTTTGCATGGTATAGCTCTCTCCTGCTTACAGGAACGGACCTACAGGTTGTCGAGAAAACAGACGCAGCAGCTGATTTTAATCATGCTCTGACGTTTACTGGACGCTCAAGCGTGTCCTCGAACTCGGTGAATGAGCTTGTTCATAAAGCGGAGGCGACTGGCCTTAAAGCTAATACCGCTTATGATTTCCGCGTCGGCGATGCGGCACTAAATATTTGGAGCGATGCGGGTACCTTCCGTACGGCGCCAGAAAGCGGAGCGTTTACGTTTATTGATTTGGCGGATACACAGGCGAAAGAAGAGGATGAAGCGGTGTTATCGGCCGAAACGTTGGCAAAGGCGCTTCTTCAAGTCCCAAATGCGCAATTTGTTGTTCATAATGGTGACATTGTGGATACTGGCACGAAGGAAGAACAGTGGGACTGGCTGCTAGGCAATTCGCAAGCAAGCTTGCTGAACACAACAATCGTTCCTTCAGCGGGTAACCATGAAGACAAGAATAACGCTTTTTACGAGCATTTTAACATCAAAGAAGCGGAAAATTCCGCGACGCTAACCGGTGCTTATTATTCTTATGATTACAGCAACGCACATTTCGTGGTCCTCAACTCCAATGAAAATTCAGAGGAGTATGCTAACTTCTCAGTTGCCCAAGTCGAATGGTTAAAGAAGGATGTGCAGGCTGCTAAGGCAGCAGGTGCACAGTGGATCATCGTCAATATCCATAAAGGCCCATATACGACTTCGAACCATGCAACGGATACTGATATTATGGGTGCTAACGGGGTGCGCAACAAAATTGCACCGCTAATGGCCGAGCTGGGCATTGACTTTGTTGTCCAAGGCCATGACCATATCTATGCACGTACGAAGCCGATCAAACAAGACGGAACAGCTTCTGCGCCAGAGAAAATTACAGAAACGCTGAACGGCGAGAAAATCGAGTATTCGGTTAATCCTGACGGCTCAATCTATTTAATTCCTGCTACTGCAGGCCCGAAGGTTTATTACAAAAACGCAAAACCAGAGCTTGGCGATGCGTATTACAGCCTCTTCGAGCGTGCTGAAGAGAATCATGCTGAAAAGTACGGACCAGATGAAAACGACAGCAAGCGCCCGAAACGCAGCCAAGTGCAGAACTTTGTTGGCATCACTATCGATGGCGGCAAGCTGACGGCAGTAACGTATGAAATTGATCAAAACCAGTACAATGCTGAGCCGTTTATCGTGGATCAGTTCGGAATTGTGAAGAAAACCGTCACTGACCCAGGAACAGATCCAGGCACAACAAACCCAGGTACGAACCCAGGAACAACCAATCCAGGTACAACAAACCCGGGAACGACGAACCCTGGAACTGGAAATGGTGGAGGCAGCACGCCATCCGTAGTTCTGACAGATATCGCGAGTCACTGGGCTGCGTCTGCCATTGAGCAAGCGGTGGAAGCAGGCTTCGTGAAAGGGTATGAAGACAATGCCTTCCGTCCGAATAAGGGCGTGAACCGTGCCGAGTTTATTACGATGCTGGCTCGTGCGCTGAAGCTTCCTGATTCAGGCAAGACCATGGATTTCAAGGATGCTGATAAAATCCCGGCATGGGCGCAATCTTTTGTTGCACAAGCCGTAGAATCAGGCATTATTAGTGGCTATCAGGATGGCACCTTTGGTCCTGAGAAAGAACTGAACCGCGCAGAAATGGTCGCAATGATCGTTCGTGCTAGCGGAATCAAGGTTAATCCAGATGCCAAGCTTTCTTTTGCAGATACGAAAAACATTCCAACATGGGCGGTACCATACGTAGCCGCGGCAGTAGAAGCTGGTCTCGTTAGCGGGGTAGGCCAAAACCGATTTGCACCGCTGCAAGTAGCGACTAGAGCGGAATCGGTCGCATTAATCATCGGATTGCTTAACCAGACGAAATAAGAGAAAAGTTAATCTTTCTAAAAATAAGCCTGCGAATCTCGCCATCCCGGTGAAGTTCGCAGGCTTATGGTATTTTTTATTCAAAATAAATGACTCTTCTCTACTTGTTTTAATGTTACAATTTTGGGACAATAATAAGCAGATTATATGTTTCGGCAGACTGGTCAAAGCAGGACTGAATTATGGCGTTTTGAAAAGAGGCTATCACATGAATAAAGAATCTATATATGGATTGACGTTTGATCAATTAACAGCATGGCTGAACGGGCATGGTTTTACGAAATTCCGTGCGTCTCAAGTATGGGAATGGCTTTACCGGAAACGGGTAACCCAGTTCGCTGAGATGACAGATGTGAAGCAAGAGTGCATCGCGCTGCTGGAAGAGCATTTTGTCATCCAGACGCTTACGGAGCATACTAGGCAGGAGTCCGCTGACGGAACGAACAAATTTTTGTTCAAGCTGCAGGACGGCAATCTGATCGAGACGGTACTTATGAGACATAAGTTCGGATTATCGGTTTGCGTGACAACTCAGGTAGGCTGCAACATCGGCTGCAGCTTTTGTGCGAGCGGCCTGCTGGCGAAGAGCCGTGACCTGTCCAGCGCCGAGATCGTGGAGCAAATCATGCAGGCGCAATTGCATCTGGACCGGTTGGAACAGGAAGAGCATGTAAGTCATGTTGTCGTTATGGGTATCGGCGAGCCCTTCGATAATTTCCAGAACATGACTGACTTTATCGGCGTGATCAAGAGCCAGAAGGGTCTTGCCATAGCGGCAAGGCATATTACGGTGTCTACAAGCGGACTCGCGAACAAAATCGTGGAGTTTGCCGATTCCGACCTGCAGGTTAACCTTGCGGTTTCTTTGCACGCGCCCAATAATGAGCTGAGAACCCGTATTATGAAAATCAACAAGGCGATTCCAATCGAGAAACTGATGCAGTCAATCGATTATTACTTGGAGAAAACCAACCGGAGAATTACGCTGGAGTACATTTTGCTCAAGGACGTTAATGATCAGCGCGAGCATGCATTGGAGCTTGCGGAGCTCATCGGGAACCGCCGCAGTCTTGCAAACGTGAATCTCATTCCTTATAATCCGGTGGATGAGCACAGCCAGTACCAACGGACGGACCGTGAAACGATTCGCGCGTTCTATGATACGCTGAAGAAGCAAGGCGTCAGCGTCAGCGTGCGCCTGGAGCATGGTACGGACATCGATGCAGCATGCGGACAGCTCAGAAGCAAGCAAATCAAAAAAACCAAGGAGCTTCAGCTTGGCTAGTCAATCTCTTCATTTAAAGAGCATCTCCTTCACTGGAGATGCTCTATTTTTGGATAAAAAGGATGTATCGATATGAAGAAGAAGGTAATGGACCTGCTCATTATTATGGCAGGAGCATTTATTTTTGCGCTAGCGATCAATTTATTCGTTATTCCGAATGAGCTTGGTGAAGGCGGAGTCACGGGAATAACGATTATTTTATATTATTTGTTCGGTTGGTCACCAGGTATAGTGAGTCTTGTTTTTAACTCATTTCTGCTGCTCATCGGTTATCGCTTTCTGGACAAGCGTACAGTGGTATACACGATTGCGGCAGTTATATTTCATTCTCTATTCCTCATCCTGACGGAGAGCTGGAATATTGATTCGGATGAAATTATGATTAATGCTGTATTTGGCGGCTTATTCGCCGGCATTGGGATAGGCATGATTATTCGTGTCGGAGGAACGACAGCAGGGACGACCATTTTGGCGAGGATTGCTAATAAATATTTGGACTGGAACATTAGCTATGCGCTCTTGTTCTTTGACCTCATTGTTGCCTTTTCTTCTTATTTCATCATTGGAGCACAGGCGCTGATGCTAACGATTCTGATGCTGTATATCGGCACGAAGGTCATGGATTTCATCATCGAGGGCGTGAATCCGAAAAAAGCGGTGACGATTATTTCCAAGGAGCAGAACACCATTGCCGAGCAAGTCAATTTGGTTATGGATAGAGGGGTAACCGTTATTTATGGCCGGGGCTACTATTCCCAAACGGCACAGGAGATTCTGTATATTGTCATTAGCAAGCAGGAGCTAAGCCAGCTGAAGAAGATCGTAAAGGCTGCTGACAAGCAGGCATTTATTACGATTCATGATGTGCGAGACGTGTTTGGCGAAGGCTTTATTGACATATCGAAGTAATCACAAATCGAATAAACAAACGTAAGCCCCCTGATTTTTCGGAAATCAAGGGGCTTTTTTTACATGAAATGAGCCGTTTTAGCGATTTTGTCTATTGCATTGGAGAAATGCTGGAGATTTGGACTAGAAATCAATATGGAATCTCTTATTTTGCTCATATCGGCTGCCCGATAAAATCGTTAATCTGTGGAAGAGATGCATCTCACCATATTATTAACGGGGGTTACGAAATGAAGAGACTGTTAACTTCTACATTAATTCTTACCATGCTGGGAACGTCGTTGATCGCTTGTTCATCGCAGGGAGATAAGGCAGGCAGCAATAACGTTAATACAGGTACAACAAACGATACGGAAGCAAGCACGGGGGTAACCACGTATCCAATCAATACGGATAAGAAGCTTTCTTATTGGGGAGAAATTAACGGAAATCTCGTTGGGGTAAAAGCGACACATGATGAGGTTCCTTTCTTCCAGGACTGGCAAAAGCAAACCGGCGTATCACTTACGTTTACAGCTCCTCCTACAGGGCAAACGAAAGAAGCGATGAACGTCATGCTGGCGTCTGGCGATTTGCCGGACATGATCGAGTACAACTTTTTGGGTGACTTTCCAGGGGGGCCTGAGAAAGCAATTAATGACGGCTATATTTTGAAGCTGAATGATCTCATTGATGAGCATGCACCAAACTTGAAAAAGTTTTTGCAAGAAAATCCGGATATCGACAAGATGGTTAAGACGGACAGCGGCAGCTACTACGCGTTTCCTTTCATTAGAGGCGACGAATATTTACGGGTGTTCCAAGGCCCGATTATTCGCCAGGATTGGCTGGATGAGCTAGGCCTGCCTGTGCCGGAGACGATTGAGGATTGGACAACGACATTGACGGCATTTAAGGAGAAGAAAGGGGCATCAGCTTCTTTCGGAGTCGTAAGCAAGCCTCGCTTCTTCAATGAATCAGGCAACGGGGCGTTCCTTGGCGCATTTGGCGTGACGCGCGGCTTTTATTTAGAAGATGGTTCGGTCAAGTTTGGACCGGCTGAGAACGGCTTTAAGGAGTATTTGAGCTTGTTCCGCCAGTGGTACAAAGACGGCTTGCTCGACAAAAATATCGCAACAGCCGATACCAAATCATTGGATGGCAATATAGCATCCGGAGCTACAGGTGCATCCGTAGGAAATGCCGGCGGCGGCATTGGGAAATGGCAGCCGCTCGTTGAGAGCAATGACAAGGATGCGGTGCTGGTAGGTGCGCCATATCCGGTACTGAACAAAGGCGACAAGCCGAAATTCGGACAAAAGCATAAGGCGTATGCATCAGAGGGTACAGTAGCGATTACAACAGCAGCAAAGGACCCTGTTTTGGCTGTGAAAATGCTGGACTATGGCTACAGCGAGGAAGGCAGAATGTTCTTTAACTTCGGTATGGAGGGCGTCAGCTACAACCTTGCGGATGGATACCCGAAATATACGGACCTGCTGCTGGCGAATCCAGATAAGCTAGCACCTGCTCAAGCGATCTCACTATATACACGGGGCAGCTACAATGGTCCATTTATTCAAGACAAACGTTATGCAGAACAGTTTTTTGCTCTTCAAACACAGCGTGATGCAGTTGTGACGTGGCAGAATACGGATGCGGATAAATACAGCCTGCCTCCGATTACGCCAACGCCAGAGGAGAGCACGGAATATGCGAAAATTATGAATGACATCAATACGCTGGTGGATGAAATGACGCTAAAAATTATTTTAGGAGCGGAGCCAGTGGATCAATTCGAAAGCTATATTTCAAAAATGAATTCGCTGCATCTCGACCGTGCCATTGAAATTCAGGCAGCAGCTTTGGATCGATACAACAAACGGTAAGGGATAAGAGCTCAGGAGAGAGGGCAATTGCCCTCTCTCTCAATCTGGATTGAGGTGAGACCATATGGAAAATACGCAAATAAAAACGAATCGCTATGTCCGCGATTTGATGATGAATAAGTACCTCTATATCATGATGCTTCCTGTTATCGGCTATTATCTTGTTTTTCACTATGCACCTATGTATGGGGCGTTGATTGCCTTTAAAGAATATTCCCCGATGAAAGGGATACTCGGCAGCGATTGGGTCGGTCTTAAGCATTTTTATGATTTTTTCAACAGCTATTATTTTTGGAGGATTCTGAAGAACACGATCGTTATTAGTGTTTATTCCTTAATCTTTGAATTTCCCGCACCGATTATATTGGCTCTGCTAATTAATGAGGTTCGCAGCAAATCGTTTAAACGTGTGGCGCAGACGATAACGTACATGCCGTATTTTATTTCGCTCGTCGTTATATGCGGAATCATTACCGATTTTACGAATGCTGACGGTGTTATCAATAGATTGCTTATGCTACTCGGCTATGATGGTCAAGCCATGCTCCAGAAGCCTGAATTATTCCGTCCAATCTATATTTTATCGGAAATTTGGCAGCGAATTGGCTGGGAGTCGATTATTTACATTGCAGCCTTAATGAGCATTGATGTGGAGCAATATGAGGCAGCCAAAATGGATGGCGCGAGCCGTCTCAAGCAAATTTTCTATATTACATTGCCGGGTATTATGCCTACGATTGCGATTATGCTCATTCTTCGCATGGGCAATTTGCTCAATGTCGGCTTTGAAAAAATTATTTTGCTGTACAATCCGATTACGTACGAGACAGCCGATGTCATTTCATCCTTCGTCTACCGTAAAGGGCTTCTTGAATTTGGTTGGAGCTACAGCTCGGCAGTGGGCTTGTTTAATTCCCTTATCAATTTGGCTCTATTGATTACAGCAAATTATATCAGTCGCAAGGTTAACAAAAGCAGCTTATGGTGAGGTGAAGCAAATGAAAAGGCAATCCAGTTTATTCGATAAAATATTTGATGTTGGCATATACGCGCTTCTCATCTTTCTCGTTGTAGTGACGCTGTATCCGCTGCTTTATGTGCTCTTCGCTTCGTTCAGCGACTCGGGGCAGCTCATCGTGCATAAAGGGATACTGTGGAAGCCGCTGGGCTTTAGCCTAGAGGCGTACAAGAGTGTTATCGCGAATCCAGGCATTTTGATTGGCTACCGAAATACGCTGTTTATCGTATTTTTCGGCTTATCTGTCAATTTAGTTATGACTGCGCTTGGCGCCTATGTGCTGTCTCGCAAAAATGTGCTGCTCAATAACGGCTTCATGGTGTTTATTATTTTTACTATGTTTTTTCACGGAGGGCTCATTCCTTTGTACCTCGTAGTTAAAGGAGTAGGCTTGCTCGATTCGCTCTGGTCGACGATTATTCCGTTCTCGATCAGCACGTTCAATCTGATCATTATGCGTACCGCCTTTATGGGCATACCGGACAGCTTGGAGGAGTCAGCGAAGATTGACGGAGCGAATCATTTTACGATATTGTTCCGCATTATCATTCCGCTCTCCATGCCGGTCATTGCCGTTATGATTCTTTATTATGCCGTAGACAAGTGGAACGGCTGGTTTTATGCATCGGTATTTATTAAGAGCAGGGATCTCTATCCGCTGCAGCTTGTACTGAGAGAAATATTGATCGCGAATTCAACAGACAGCATGTCTGCGGGAGCGAGCGCCGGAGACCGCCATCAGATCGGCGAGACCATCAAGTATGCGACGATTATGGTTGCGACTGTGCCCATTCTATGCGTCTATCCGTTCGTTCAGCGCTTCTTCGTTAAAGGGGTTATGGTAGGCTCGCTGAAAGGCTAATTGGCAATCGATTATGGTGAAGGAGTGAGAAGATGGATGCTTTGCAGAATAAGCTGAATGCTTCTGTCGTTTGGGAGCAATTGGAGCGTAAGGTAGATCGGATGATTTCCCTTATTGGCGATAAATCGCCTCATGTGGCTAAGGCTGACGGCAAGTACGATGATCAGCGCATCGATTGGTGGACATCAGGCTTCTGGCCGGGCATGCTGTGGCTATTGCACGATATGACGGGAAAACCGCACTATAAGGAAGCAGCATGGAGCTGGGATGAGCGTTTGGAGCAGCGTATGCTTCAGCCGAACTATTTTGACCATGATGTAGGGTTTCAATTTTTGCATACGGCAGTGTTCAAGCATAAGCTGACGCAAAACGAGGATGCTGCTCGTCGGGGGTTGTTCGCCGCAAATTTTCTAACTGGACGATTTAATCTGAGCGGCAGCTTCATTCGGGCTTGGAACAGCGATAAGCATGGCTGGTCTATTATAGATACCGCGATGAATTTATCTCTCCTGTTCTGGGCGACCGAGCAGTCGAAGGACCCTAGGTTCGCACACGTGGCAAGAGAGCATGCGAATACGGTACTGAAGCATTTTATTCGCGAGGATGGTTCGGTTAATCATATTGTGTGCTTTGACCCGGAGACGGGGGAATATCTGGAGGCATTAGGCGGTCAAGGCCACGCACCTAACTCTGGCTGGAGCAGAGGGGCCGCTTGGGCATTATATGGCATGGTTAATACATTCCGCTATACGGGTGACGCAGCGTATTTAAGGGCAGCTCAGCGCGTTGCACACTTCTTCATTGCACATCTGCCAGAGGATCATGTCCCGCATTGGGATTTTCGTGCCAATAAGAGCTTAGCTGATGAGCCGCGCGACACATCTGCAGGTGCCATCGCTGCTTCGGGATTGTTGGAGCTCGCTGATCAGCTTCCCGGAGAAGAGGGATGGGCTTACCGCGATGCTGCCGAGCGCATGCTATTATCTCTATATGAGAACTACGGGACTTGGGATAATGAAGCGCATGAAGCGATTCTTCTTCAGGGAACGGGCTATAAGCCAGCCGGAGAAAACGTAGATGTCTCCTTGATTTACGGAGATTATTTCTTCGTCGAAGCGATAGCGAAGCTGAAGGGTTGGAAAAACCGCATTTTCTAAAATAACCCCATGCCCGAATGAGCGTTACTCATTCGGGCTATTTGTGCTCCCCAAACCCGCAATTTCATCCCCAAATCGCTATTTTATCAATCGTTTTGAACTTTTTGAGCATTCCTCCCCCTGCAATGATGGTTATAATTAGAATACGGTAAGGGCAATCCTATTCGTTTACAACCTAATCAGATATGAGGGGTTCCGTTTGAATTTCAATGATTTATGGAAAAAGCGAAAAAGCATTATTTTTACATGGCTCCTTTCTTACAGCGCAGTTTTATTCGTCCCAATGATTATTAGTCTAATTGTCTATTCACAGTCGAGTGATACACTTAAGAGTGAAATTCATCGTGCCAATGACTCAATGCTGAGGCAAGTGAAATACACGATTGATACGCAGATTGATTTAATGAAGCGCTTAAATATGGAAATTACATGGAATTCCAAGCTGCAAAACTTAATGTATTCGACGATTTCAGCTGGTGAGGCCCAGTTCACGGCCTATCAATTAGTGAAGGAATTCCGGATGTATCAGACCTCTTACGCATCCATTGATGAGTTTTACGTGACTTGGAATCAAGAATCGGCTGTGCTTCGCTCTGGCAATGTACGAGATATGGAAACCGCATTTAAAACGATTCATGATACAGGAACGATGAGCTATGAGCAGTGGCTCGATCAAATTCGTCATTCTAAAAACAACCGTTTTTTATTGCTTCCTCACTTGGATTCGGTAAAGCCGCAAACCGGAATCGCTTATTTGACCCATTTGCCTAAGGACCTGAATGGAGAGGAAACGGGTACTGTCGTAGTTATGGCCGATATCGGACGTTTTCAGCAAGCCATTGAGAGCATTTCCGGCTTCAGCGGTGGCCAAGTGCTCATACTAAATGAGGATAATCAGGTGCTGCTGTCCAATTTGCCGGTTTCGATTAATCAGGAAAGTTTGCTTCAACGGTTCAAGGACGGATCTCAGGTCATGTACACGCCAACGCGGGACGGTGATTCGGAACTGTTTTACATTCATTCAGCGGTGTCCGAATTAAAATATGTATTGGTTATTCCCAGCCGTATTTATTGGGAGAAGGCAGAGTATGTACGCAAATTTACGTATATGAGTATCTTAATCAGCTTGATAGGGGCAGGAGTATTAACTTGGTTCTTTATGCGTCGCAATTATTCGCCGATTCAGCAGCTGGTACAGTCGCTTTCTGATAAAAATGTATATGGAGAGCGGACCGATTGGAATGAATTGAGCTTTATCCAAAGGGCTATTTCGAATACGAGAAGCGAGAAAGAGAAAATATCGCTGCAGTTCGAGGCCCATCAGCAGGTGCTGCGCTCCAATATGCTCAATCGGCTGCTGAAGGGGAAAATGGATACGCTTATTCCTTATGAAGAGGCGTTCACCTCGTTTAATATGAAGCTGCTGTCGGAGCAATTCGCTGTCATACTATTTGTGGTGGAAAATGATAGCAGTTTATCTGTCAAATTGCCGGGAATGGATACCAATGAGCGCAGCAAGCTGATTCAGTTCATTATTACGAACGTGGTAGAAGAGCTTGTTGGCCATTATCATCATGCGGGGTACGTAGCGGAAGTTGATGATATGATGGTTTGTTTGGTTAATTTCGGAGCTGCGGATTCGGCGGGCTTTAAGGAGGAGCTGCACGCTATTGCAACAGAGGCACAGCGATTTCTGCTTCGCTTCCAGATGGATTTAACGGTATCTATCGGCGGTATTCACGCATCGCTGCCTGGTATTGCAGAAGCTTATCGCGAGGCCGTTGATGCGATGGCATACAAGATGGTGCTTGGAAAGCAGGAGATCATTACGTATGATGAAATACGCAGAGATACCGAGGATAATCTGCAATTTGGCTATTATTATCCGCTGCAAGTCGAGCAGCAAATCATTAACCTGATTAAGGTCGGTGATTTCGAGCAGGCCTCTAAATTTATGGAGGATGTGACGGATCGCAACTTTAATAAGCCTATCATGTCATTAACACTCGCTAGATGTCTGATCTTTAATTTAGCGGGTACGATGGTGAAGGCGATTAATGAGCTAGGGGACGGCGATAACAGCATTTTGGGAGACAATCCGTTGTGGCTCGACAAAATCATTGCCTGCGATACGATTCTGGAAATGAAGCAGGAGCTTCAGACGCTGTTGAAGGAGGTTTGTGCCTTTGCTGCTGCCAAGCTGGAGAATAACGTATCTCATGAACGTGCGGAATCGCTGCGTGATCTGGTGACAAAGGTGACTTGTTATATTGAAGAGCAGTATAGCGACCCTAATCTTAGTGTCAACACGCTCGGAGAGCATTTTGAGCTGAAGGGCAGTTATTTGTCGAAGCTGTTTAAAAATCAGACAGGCGAAGGTTTGCTGGATTTCATCAGCAAGTATCGTATCGAGCAAGCTAAGCGCATGATAAAGCGCAAGCAGCATTCCATATCTGACGTTGCTAAGCAAGTAGGCTATAACGAGGTTGCTACCTTCATTCGCGTATTCAAGAAATACGAGGGGATTACACCCGGGAAATTCAAAGAAATGGATTGAGCAGTCCATGGGCAGAGGTGGTTAGAAACATGAAAATAAAGGGATTGTTCGCATCGGGCTTGCCGCTGATGCTTATATTAGCGATTCTATGCTCCTCCTGCGCCAAATCAAACGATCCACGCTCAGAGGTGGATGATTTTATCGAAAGTACACCTGAGGGAACTCCGACCGCCCACTACGGAGGCTTATATCCCATCAAGACGGACAAGCAGCTCACCTATTGGGCGGAGCTAAACGGCAATGCAGGCAGCATAAAGCCAAGCTTTCAGGATGTGCCATTCTTCCAAGAGTGGCAGCGGCGTACAGGCGTGAAGCTTGATTTCGTTCAGCCGCCAGCCAATCAGGCCAGAGAAGCCATTAACGTGCTGCTAGCCTCTGGCGACCTTCCAGATATGCTTGAATATGAATGGGCCAACTTTCCTGGCGGGCCAGAGAAGGCGATCAATGATGGCTATATTTTGCGTTTGAATGACGTCTTTGACAAGTATGCGCCCCATCTAAAAAAATATTTGAGCGAGCATCCTGAAATTGATAAGCAAATAAAAACCGATGATGGCAGCTACTATGTATTTCCTTTTATTCAGGGAGATGATATGCTGCGGACCTATCAAGGGCCAATTATCCGCAAGGATTGGTTAGATGAGCTGGGCTTGCCGCTTCCTGTTACGATTGATGATTGGTACACGGTACTGAAGGCGTTTAAGGAACAGAAAGGCATTGAGGCACCGCTGACGTTCTTAGGCGTGCCAAATCCGTTATTTGGGCTTGAGAGCGGCGGCTTCGTAGGAGCCTATGGAATCAAGAAAGGCTTTTATTTGGATCAGGGTGAAGTAAAGTATGGGCCGCTGGAGCAAGGCTATAAATCGTTTCTGGCGTTATTTCGCAAATGGTATGCAGAAGGATTGATTGATAAGAACATCGCAACCGTTGACACCAAAACGCTCGATTCCAATATGATCTCCGGCAGAAGCGGAGCGAGTATTTGGAACGCAGGAGCGGGCATTGGCACTTGGCAGCCCATAGTAATGGACAAGCAGCCTAAAGCACAGTTCGTTCCGGCTCCTTATCCGGTATTGCAGGAGGGTGACAAGCCGAAGTTTGGGCAAAGAACCTATGCGTATACGGGAAGCGGTGGCGTCGCGATATCAAGCAAGAGTGAAAACGTAGAGGAAGCCGCGCGGATGCTTGATTATGGCTATAGTCCAGAGGGGCATCTGCTCTTTAACTTCGGTATTGAAGGCTTGAGCTATGTGATGAAGGACGGTTATCCCGCCTATACCGATCTAATTCTGAATAACCCGGATAAGCTGGTTCCCGCTCAGGCACTTGCTATGTATACTCGCGCGAGTTATTTTGGCACCTTTGTACAAGACGTTCGGTATATGGAGCAGTATTATTTGCTGCCACAGCAGAAGGAAGCGCTCAAGATTTGGTCAAATACCGATGCAGAACGCACGATGCTGCCGCAAATACCGAAGACGGAACAGGAAAGCACGGAGTTATCAGCCATTATGCTGGATGTTACGACGCTTGTAGATGAAATGTCTTTGAAAATGATATTAGGTATTGAGCCGCTGGAAGCTTTTGACGATTATGCAGCTCAAATTGAGTCTTTAAAAATTCATCGTGCCATTGAAATTCAAAGAAATGCACTGGAACGATACCAAAAGCGATGACTTTGCCAGTCATCGCTTTTCGCTTATTTTCGAAAAATAGGTTAAGATTAAGGGAAGAAAGTAAATAGGAGTTGTTCAAATGTCGAAAGACGAAGTGATATTAACTAAAGAGGGCTTGGCTCAATTGCAAGCTGAGCTCGATGATCTCAAATATGTGAAGCGCAAGGAATTGGCTGCAAGAATCAAATTAGCCATTAGCTACGGGGATCTTAAGGAAAATAGTGAATATCATTCTGCAAAAAATGATCAGTCCTTTATGGAAACAAGAATTCTTATTCTAGATAAAATGCTGAAGAAGGCCCGTGTAATTGAGGCAGCAATCCTAGATCTATCCAAGGTGAGCATCGGTTTAACCGTCATTTTAAACGATATTGAATTTTCTGAGCAGATTGAATACAAGATCGTAGGAACGGAAGAGGCGGACGTTGCCGAAAATAAAATTTCCTATGAGAGTCCACTCGGCAAAGAGCTTCTCGGCAAAACGATCGGCAGCATCATAAGCGTCAACGCGCCTATGGGTGTAATTAAATACGAGCTTCTGGAAATTAGAGCGATGTAATTCTTTATATCGAAAGCAAAGGGCGGATGAGATATGGGAAAACAATTTGACGCAATGCTACCGCAGCATGAGGCTTTCATTGGCCAGCAGCATATTTTTTTCGTAGGATCAGCACCGCTCTCAGAAGATGGGCATGTTAACATATCGCCTAAAGGGCATGATTGCCTCAGAATCCTGTCCGCTAATCGTGTTGCCTATTTGGACATGACGGGCAGTGGCAATGAGACTAGTGCGCATATTGCTGAGAACAAACGTATTACGCTCATGTTTTGCGCATTCGAAGGCGCGCCGAACATTCTGAGGCTTTATGGCACAGGCACTGTCTTGCTCCCGGGTTCGCCGGAATGGGATGCTTTGTATCCGCTGTTTCCACCCCTTCCAGGTGCACGGCAGATCATTGACATCGATGTCCATAAGGTGCAGACGTCCTGCGGCTACTCTATTCCATTCCTATCCTATACAGGCGAGAGAGAGACGCTGCAGCGCTGGTCCATTCAACAAGGCGAAGAAGGCTTGAAGAAATACCGGGAAGAGAAAAATTCGAAAAGCATTGATGGGATGCCGACACCGCTTGGTTCTCATCGTTGTTAATAGGTGCGGAACAAGCTAATCCAACGATGCGGGGGATTGGCTTTTTTCACCTTAATTAACAGAAGCGACAGCTTTACTGTCCAACCGATTTAGATAATCATATTCCGACAAAATTAGATGAGAAAAAAATAATGGGCATGGGACTCTAGTTTGATGTAAACTATTACTTTGTATGGCAAAGTAATACTAAGGAAGATGCCTTGTATAACGTGAGCTTTTACAATACTTATTTCGTTTCCCCAAACCTTTTTTTAGGAGGAAAGCTATTATGAATTTTCATTTTTTTGTAGGCAACGATAACGGAAATAGCGAGCATGATCTTATTATTGACGGTAAACTCATTCAGCAGCCGAATGTGAATTGTACTGTGGACGAGCTTCCATGGAGTGAAGAGCAATCGCCAGAAAGCTTTGTGAAAAATTTGCAGGACCAGCTTGTTGTTACGATTGACTCACCTGCGGCAAGACCAGGAATGTATTATGTTGGAAAGTTTGCGCTTGAGAGCGGAGAGATTTTGGACAACCTTCAAATCGGCATCGATCTGAAAAGCGATGTCGATCTGCCGATCATAAATTCGCTGGCACAAATCGCAGCAATGGCTGTCCAGAAGGCATATGAGGATGGGAAGAAGATCCCTGCTCAAATTGATGTCGAGGTTGACATGGCAACGGCACTGCCCGTTACCCAGCATACGGATGAAACCTCGGGCAAGTTTGAGAAGCGTTTCACTGCGGGGACCCATCATGTGACGGTTCACTTAGGCATTCAACGTGTAGCTGTAAAAATCGTATTTCCATTTGCTAAGGTTGTTCCTGAGGCAACGCCGGTTATTTTCGCGCTTCAGAAGGATGCCGAGGGTGGCTGGAGAGAAGGGGAAATATTCGATGATTTTCTTCAGTCCTATGAGATAGAGAAGAAATTTAACGGCAGCTATTTCAAAGATAAACGAATTCTTCATATTGATATTGGTGACGGCTCTACGGAATATCCGATTACAGAAGGAAATAAATTTTTACGTCAATTCGTACACGGCAGCCATCATGGAGCGGGTTATGCGATCGAGGAGGCCCTTCAGGAGTTCAATCGCCTCATTCATTTGCCGGACAGCCCAAGACAATTTTTTAGTGATGTCATTAAAAACCCTAAGCATAAATATCATGCTAGAGCGCTCAAAACGTTGAAGCGTCCGCTTGAGAGTCAGGTTAGACAAATTGTACAGCAAGTCAAGAAGCAGCTGACTAAGGCTCGCAACGAGATTGATATCATTTGTGTATATGGCGGCGGCAGCATTCTTATGCGTTCGGTCCTGTATCCGCAGCTTAAGGAACTATGTGCGGAACGTGAGATGCAGCTGCTGTATATTCCTGCAAACTATGCTGTACTCTTGAATGCGATGGGTCTGGATGCTTTTGTGCGGGGTAAAATTTACGAAGCGCTGAAAAACAAATCGATTCAGCCGGCTTAAGGAAATCCAGCACAATCTGGATCATAAATTAACGTATTTTGGTAGGTGATTTATATGAAAAAGGTAAAGCTGCCTGGCGGCAATATTAGCTTGAAGACGAAGAAGACCGAGGACCCCTTGGTCATGCAATGGCTGAACGCGCAATCGAATCTAATGGATTCTCTTCGATATTTGGTAGAGAATGAAATTGCACAAAATGGCGTTCGCAACTTACAAGCGTTCGTACCGATGGAACGTAATCGGTTGCAGGACTCCGCAGGATTGCCGGAGGCTGTTGTTAGTGAGCCGCCTGCTTATGCGGCGGCAGCGACGACCATTGGAGCTGAACAAACAGCTGCTGCCTCAGAGGCGATACATGCTCCTGAGCCTGTAGTGGAGGAAGAAATCGACGACGATGATATTGAAGCATGGAGCTAATTGTAAAGATTCAACATGCAAGTATCACTTAAGAATACTTAGTAACACTCGGTAATCGCATTCATAGTAACATTTAGTAATACCAAGTATCCCGTTATGATACTTGGTATTACTTTCTTTTATTTCGATTATTTTCACAGTGACAAGGCAACTCATTCCTTATACGATAGAGTAAAGTGAAATCGACGAGATGCTAATGAAGAAGGGAGAACTTAAGATAAAAGAGCATAAGGCCTTTTATTATGAAAACGCTGTGAATTTTATAGTGGTGATTATATGCTGGGTTATGATATTTGTTTTGTCAGCCGGCTTCATGATTGAATATTTTAAAGGATTGCGTGAGCTGTCTTTTGTTATCCCTATACTGGTGACCGGCCTTGTCTCGGTAATCATAGGTACAATTGTTTATAGAAGAAGCCCCTTAACTAAATATGTGAGATATGTAACCTTTGCTGGTTTCTTTATTATGTATATGTTTACATTGCTGACGGCAACGACATCGGTGACATTCACCTTTGTATTCCCGCTCGCAGCTTTATTTTGTCTATATGTTGATCGATGGTTTATGATGCTGGTTTGCGGTCTTGTTCTGCTGTTAAATGGATACTATATCGTGGATAAGTTCATGACTACAAGCAGGCTAGAGGTTGGGCAAGCCGCCTACAATCAGTTCACAACGACGATGCTCATTCATTCTTTCGTTTTGCTGCTGTTCATGTCCAGTCTGATTGCAATCGTCTACGTTTTTCACCGCTTAAGGAATGCGATGGATTACAAAATACAAGAAGCGCATAATGCTAGAGTCACAGGTCAGAAATTGTTGGCACAAGCGACTATCGATGATCTCACTGGCATTTATAATCGCAGACATTTTGTGGAATTAGTACGGGGGCAGATGGGGGAGACAAGCTCAGACTGTTCCTTGCTGCTTCTCGACATTGATGATTTTAAGCAAGTAAACGATGTGCACGGCCACATGGCAGGAGATCAGGTGTTGATGACCTTCTCAAGCATTTTGCATGAGGTATACGTGGATTATGGAATAATAGGCAGGGTAGGCGGAGAAGAATTCGCAGTATTCTTGAAGGGCAGCAGCGAGGCTGACAGCTTGGAGCTGGCGGAACGCTTGCGAGCCACAGTGGAGGGCAGCGAGATTAGCTTGACCCAGGGCAAACAAATTACAGTTACGACTAGCGGTGGAATCGCTCACGCGAGCGCCAGCGACCGCATAACGTTCGAGGAGCTCTTCCAGCAAGCAGACAAAGCGCTTTATCTCTCCAAAAATGATGGCAAGAACAAAATTACAAGAGTTGCTGGAATAAACGGAGATTAGAGCTGTCGAAGCGGAGAATGAGCGGCAGTTAAGACAGGATAAAAATAAAGCAGGAGGGCAATTTGCCCTCCTGCTTTGTTTTTTGTATATTAGTGTGCAAGCGCGAATAGGCCGTGGATATGCGACAGGTAACGAATGTTGCTTGCTTCCTTCATAAGGGATGCAGGCAAGCCTTTCAATTGTGTCGAGTTTCCGCCGATCGTGCCTACGCCGTCTTTGCGTCCAAGGCTTCCAAGTGTACCTGAGAAGACCGGTACAAATTTATCCATAGCGCCACCTTTAATTTGAACCGCTAGGTTGTAGCCTACCGTTTCGCCCATTTGCCAAGCAAGCTGGGCCGTTGGCGGGTAAGGACGTTCGCCGCCCTCTGGGAATACAACCGCACAGTCGCCAGCTAGGAATACATCAGCGTGGGAAGTCGATTGAAGTGTAGGTGTAACCGTTGAACGGCCACGATCCTCTGCAAGGCCGCTGCTGCCGACAACAGGGTTGCCTTTTACGCCGCCAGTCCAGATGATTGTGCTGGATTCAATCGTACGTCCATCTTTAAGTGATACCGTGTTTTTAGTTGCTTCTGTAATCGCTACGCCCGTTACGAACGTTACGCCGCGTTTCTCAAGGCTGGTTACCGCGCGATCGATCAATACTTTCGGGAAGATTGGCAGAACGGCAGGGCCAGCTTCTACGCAATATAGCGAAATGTCATTGAAGTCGATTCCTTTGCTGCGGCAAACCTCAGGAAGTCTGTCAGCGAATTCGCCAACAAGCTCGACGCCAGTCAAGCCGCCGCCGCCAACAACGATCGTTGCATCCGCTTTGCTGCCTGATTTTTTGTAAGCGTCAAGGCGATCCTCAACATGCTTGCGGATGCGGTTAGCATCAGCAACGGATTTAAGAACAAGGCTGTTCTCTTCCAGTCCTGGGATACCGAAGTAGTTCGTTTCGCTGCCTAGGGCAACGACAAGCATGTCGTATTTTTGAACCTGACCGCTTTCTAGAACCACTTGTTTTTCATTTGGTTTAATTTCTTTAACCGAATCCACGATGATATTAACGTGTTTATCGCCTAACAGCTTGTTAAGTGGAAGAGCTACCGCTTGCTCAGCGATGGAATCCCCTGCAAGTCTGTGCAGCTCGGTAATAATTTGGTGCGTAGGATAACGGTTAACGATTGTAATGCTTGCTTCTGCTGCTGTCAAATGCTTACGTGCTGTTAGAGCAGTAAGAAGACCGCCATAACCGCCACCAAGGATCAAAATTTGCTTAGACATGTTTATCCTCCGTTCGTTCTATAAGTATTAGGTGTTTTAAACGTTTTCGTTTTTACGTTCAGACAATACGCTCAAGAAAGCTTGCGCAAAGCGTAGCGTTTTTTGAACTTCCGGATCTTTCAGCATTTTCAACATAGCGAACAGGCCAACAGACGAATTAGCAGCCTCTTGTGAGCGTTCACCAGCTTCAATAGCTGCTGCAGCAATACCTTTTGCTTTTTCTTGAACCGGTTTGACGAATTCACCAATACCTTGAGCGAAATCGTTGATCAATACTTTGTCTGTAGCGATGCCTTGTGCGAAATCATAAGCTTTGGTCATCAAAGTAACCATTTCAGCTAATTTAGGAAGGCTGTCCACGAGCACAGTCAACGACTCTTGAACCTCCGGCTTCATTAACTGATCAAGTACATCTAGTGTTTGCTTTTCTTCCACGAGGCTAGCTGCGACCTCTTGTCCAGCAGATGGTTGTGACATAATAGAATGTCCTCCTTTACGCAAATTTGAAAGTAAGTTGTGGTCTCAATTGTGTCAGCCGCTAAGGTAAGGCTGTACTCTCGAAAGATTGTTACACTTTTCACATAGTTTTTCAAAAAATGTCTATGCGCAGTTAACAGCCTTAATCCCCGGATAAGGAGAAAGATGAGGTAGCGAGTATGACGTAATCGGATTCAAACCCTTTGTGTCTATTCTACATCGTTTTCATGAAAAGTTAAAAAGAAATTTATAACTTTTACAAAAAATATTTCTTTTTTCGCCAAATGACGCTCAGCCCCACGAATTTTGTCGGATTTCAGCGTTTTCATGACATTAAATTGTCATAATTACCACATATTATGGTCATCGGACTTATAATTAAATACAAAAGAATCTGAGCAGAGAGGGAATAAAACCTATGCAGCCTTTTACGCTAAGAGTTATTGAAGTCATAAAATCCATTCCTGAGGGCTCCATCATGACATACGGACAAATTGCGGAGCAGGCTGGTAGCAGAAGAGCGGCTAGACAGGTCGTGCGGATTTTACATTCCTTAAGCGGTATTCATAATCTACCCTGGCACCGGGTAGTTAATGCAAAGGGTGAGATTGCCATTCCAGATGAAGAGAGTCGTTATATGCAAACCGTTATTTTACAAGGGGAAGGTGTAGAGGTTAGCAAGGATGGACGGGTCGATGTGGACAAATACCGCTATTATCCTGTGAATGAGGAAGAAATTTTCTAATGCTAATTGACTCTCACGCAACGTGATACCCTATAGTGATGAATAAGGGAGGTGAGCATCCATGAAAGTAAAGGAAGTTGCAGATTTGGTCGGGATCAGCGTGCGCACGCTGCATCATTATGATGAGATTGGTCTCCTTAAGCCAGGTGAAATAACGGAGGCCGGCTATCGTCTTTATTCCGATCAGGAGCTGGAGCGTCTTCAGCAAATTTTGTTCTTTCGTGAGCTGGACTTTCCTTTGAAGAAAATAAAAGAAATACTCAGCAGCCCTGCCTTTAACAAAGAGGAGGCGCTTCAGCTTCAACGCAGAATGCTGCATAGCAAGCAGCGCCAGCTGGAGCAAATGATCCGAACGATTGATCGGACGATTCTACACATGAGAGGAGAAATTGTAATGACCAATGAACAGAAATTTGAAGGCTTTAGCTTTGGTAGCAATCCCTATGAGCAAGAGGCTCGCGAGCGCTATGGAGATGAGAGCGTAGATAATTCCAAGGCTCAAATAGGTAAAATGACTGAAAAAGAGCAAGCAGATTTGGCAAGCGGTATGAATGCGATCTACTTCAAGCTGGCAGCGCTTCGCAACGATCCACCAGAGTCGGAGCAATCACAGGCAGCGATACAAGAGTGGTACAACTATTTGAATAAATTAGGCAGCTATTCGCTGGAAGCGTTCAAGGGGCTCGGACAAATGTATGTAGAGGACGGGCGTTTCATGAAGAACATTGATCAATTTGGCGAGGGCTTGGCGGTATTTATGCGTGATGCAATGGCTGTTTATGCCGATCAAAACAAATAAATAAGCAGTTCATTGATTTTAAAAATAGACTTAGCTGGTTACCATTAACTTTTTTTAATAAAGCCTAAATTGAAACTCCTTATCCGAACCTATATTATGGTATAGACCAATCGGAAGGGAGATCTACAAATGACAACAGAACTTACGCCTAACCATGTACGCAACTTTACTGTATCCACCGAAATCTTTTTTAACCCAAGCTTGGATATTTATTCGCAAATGATTTATATCGTGCTGAGCTCGGGTACTGTAGACTCTGCATCGCTGACGATAGATGACGTCGCCAAGAAAGGCCGGATGACAACAAAAAATGCTATTAAAGCGATGCAAGCATTAGTTGATGAGCAGCTAATCCCACATAAATTGTTCCGCAAAATGATTGGGGAATTTCAGGATGACCGCTTATCCTGGGCGGCGAAGGGGCTGCTCACCTATTGCAAGGAGCATAAGAACCTTACGCTGTCTGACCTGCTGGCGCTCTCAGACCAATCAGGCGAGGATGAACAAAGCATTCGGAAGGCGTTGTCGGAGCTGGAGAAGCACGGCTATTTAGAAGAGTTTCCTGAACTGAGCAAGCTGGTGAATTAACAAGAAGAGCAGGAACGGAAGCAGCATAGCAGCTGCGAGCGTTCCTGCTCTTTTTACATGCCCAATGGGCGGGAAAATGCTGGTTTTCTGAGGAATATATAAGTTGAACTAAACATTTACGTTTTGGTCGCTGCGCGAGTAGATCATTCTTACGATCGCTGTTGCAGCCAGATTCTTTGATTTCCTAAGACATTTAAAGGTAAGAATAAGGCTACAAAGGCGAACACTTCGTTTCTCCAGAACGATCTTCTCGCTCCGCTAATCTTTATTTTTTAAGTTCAACTTATATAGATCTAATTTTTAGACCTAATTCACCGGAAATAGCCAAATTGGAGGAAATAGATCTAAAAAATAGATCTAATATCGCTGGGTGGTCCCAAATAGGCGGAAAAATGCTGGATTTTTGAGGAATAGATCTAATTTTTAGACCTAATTCACCGGAAATAGCCGGGTTGGAAGAAATAGATCTAAAAAATAGATCTAATATCGCTGGGTAGTCCCAAATAGGCGGAAAAATGCTGGATTTTTGAGGAATAGATCTAATTTTTAGACCTAATTCACCGGAAATAGCCGGGTTGGAAGAAATAGATCTAAAACATAGATCTAATATCGCTGAGTGGTCCCAAATAGGCAGGAAAAGGTTGGTTTTTTGAGAAATAGTTGTAATATCACCAGGTTAATTGTTTTTCCATGTTTTCTCTATGTTTCTCGGATTGAAACGAGCTGGCGCCGCCAAAGGACGGCGACAGCTGATTCACCTTGATTGGTGGGTGTAGGTGCTAATCCTTGCTCAGCCTCTCTAGCAGCGCGTCGCCTTTTTTGCCAACCTTTACGTAGGCGTAGCGGGCGTTTCGCTCGGTTTCGAGACCCGTACCCTCCGGTACAAAAAACGTTTCGATACCATAATAGAGGTTTTGCCAGCCGCTGGCGGAAGCGTTGATAATGACCTCGCTTACCGCAAGAGCTTCTCCGCTTTGGTAAAAGCGGTCAAACGCATAGACTCCGTCGGCGCTTTCCTGCAGAACAACCTTGATGCGGCTGAGCCCCTGTTTGTTGTCCAGCTCCTGACGAACTGCTTCTGGTGGTGTAGAAATGCTGTAATTAAGCCTTACATAGTCGCCTTGAAGGAGTGACCGGGGATCAAGCGGCTCAATGGCGAGCTTAATCGATTTGCCGGTTGACAGCAGCACTTCGCTAGTAGCTGCGTGATATCCGACGTAACCAAGCTGCAGCACAATAACGATGGCGATCAGTACCTTGCTCTTGCTCAGCAAGCGTCCGTATTCATCTGCCTTCTCCGGTACGGCAGAACGGGTCCGGTAAGCGAAAAAGTAAGTAACAGCGATAATAATCAAGCCGAGCAGTGCGAGCGTAATTGACTTATGAAGCAATGTCCAGAAAATATCGTAATATTTGAAGCCAATATAGATGAACCAGAAGGTTAAGCTGGCAGCTGCCTCCAACGCTTGGCTGCGACGGACGAATAGGAAGGTCAGGGCAGTGACGACAAGGAAATTGAGCACATTAAACAACTCGTAGGAATACGGGAATATATCTTCCATAAACGTCAGCCAAAATAAGAACAGCAGCATGTACAGCAGTCCGCATTCCCTTGCATTTTGCCGGAGCGCGCCTTCGCTAAGCAAATGGTGGCTTGCATAGATGACAGCGTTCAGCGCCGCCATAATGAGGACGATAAAGGAGTAGGCATGCTGGACGGATTCAAATAGCTGAAACAGCAGAATGGCTATATTGATGTTAAATAACGAATAGATAAACAGATGTTGTCCCCGCCCATCCAGCCGCAGCCAGCCGGCAGTCGTTACCAGCAGAAAAAGCAGGGTCAGAAACGGAAGATTGATCCAGGCAATGGCAATCAAGCCTGCTGCATATCCGATCGTGAGGATCGTATACCGAACGATTGCATTTAGACGAGTCAGAAACAGGGCCGGGATAATGAATAACAGCGAGATGACAAAGAGCACATACTCTGTGTTATCGCCGTCGGTGGCCAAAAAGACGAGACCAATCAGCGATATGCTGCCAATCAATACGCCAATAACGGTTACAGCGGTAGAGACGATTTTGCCGAAAATGGCGCTCTTATGTTCATTCCCCTCGGCTTTGGCTTCTAGCTTCTCGGTACCTTGGACAGATTGGCCGAGTCGATTCAGGTACCGGAAGAACAACACGTTGCCAGTGAGCAGCAATGCCACAAAGAGCAATCCGAATACAAAGAAGGACGTAGAGGCATGCTCGGTCAACAGCTCTAAAAACTTGAATATAGCGTATGCGGATGCTGCAAGCGCATTGAGGGTAAGCATTATTTTATTTAAGCGCATCTGACTAAAATAGTAGAAACCGAAAGCGATAGCGGCCACACTTACAATGTTCATCCAAGGTCCGTACTGCTCATAGATCAGGGAATTGCTTAGGACGAGCAAGGCAATATGGAAAGCGATAAAGCTTACATATTTCAAAGGGGGGGAGACGAGAAGTTTCGTTTCCGTGAGAATGAACAGAACCAGATTAATCAGGGCGAATAAGCCACCGATCAGAAATAACTCTCCATCGCTGTGGTAGACATTTAGGGATGAAGGGAAAAAGTACTGCCATAAAGTCAGATGAGCTAGCGCGTAGGTGAGCAAATAAAAGGGACTGAACCGCGTTATCAATGAAAATAAAAAGGCGGGTATCGTCCACACCAAAAACAGCTCATAGGTATCGGCATGTGAATTATAAATTTGATTGAGCAGGGCTACCGCCGCTCCAAACGAGATACAGCCGCCGACTAGAAAAATAGAGGACAGGAAGGAGTGGTGTCCCAGCATGATCTTCATCTTCGCGAACAGAAAGGACGATCCGTAGAAAAGAACCATGATTCCTGCAGAGGCTAAAATTTTATCGGCACGACCAAGGCCGCCCCAGTTAGCGGCAAAGAAATAAATAATGGCGGCAAGCAGGAGAGAAACGCCCATAAGGAAGCTGACACGTGTAACATTTAATCGTAGCATTGCACTCACACGCCTTTCATATTGGTATGTACTTTCATTATAGTGACCTATTCTTATATCAACTAGTACTCACTTTTTGTAGTACTAGTGCTCCACGGAAAAGACCGCTTTCATCTCCTAATTTTGTGACATAACAGCCACTGAATAATTAAATCGACAAAATTCAGCAACGATCCTATAATTGGGGTACAAATAGGAAATAGCGTTGTTTGATGAACACGATATTATCTTTATAGTGGGGTGGAAGACGATCATGACAAACATCATTAGAAACATCCGTATGGTTGTAAAGGAGAAGGATGAGCAGTTATCCGAGAGAGACCGTGATATGGTCAGACGCAATCTTGTAGTACTGTGTGCTTTATTATTTACACTAGGTATCACATTGTTAAGCATACTTGCTTTTATTGGCCAAGGATCAGTGGACGCCAGCACATTCAGAATTATTGTTTTACAGCTTTTGACCACGGGTTTGTATGCTTTTTTTTATTTCTCGCGGAAGCTTATTCCTTATATTTGTTATTTAGCTATTATCGGATCAAGTATTAATACCATATCTACGATCCTTCAGTCCCCCAGCATATCCAATACATTTTCAATCTTTTATATGCTTGTCATTTGCGTTATTTTTATGAAGCTATGGCCGCTTGTGTTAGGGATTACTCTAGGGTTTGCTGAGCTGCTGTACATATTAATTGGGCAAGGTGAACAATTACAGCTGGATGCAGCGACAGTTCCTACCTATATAATTATGTACATATTAATTGCTTTTCTATTATTCGGTGCGATTAACGTTTCCACGAAAATGATCAAAAGCATGGAAGCAGCGCGTGAGAAAGCGGAGCATTTATCCGAGCAGCAAGCCAGCCAGCAGCAAGCGCTGATTGATCATGTTAATGTGGTTACCGCCCATTTGAACAATATAACCGCAGCTGGAGAGGAGAGTAATAATTCCTTCGTAGAAATGAATTTTGCTTTCCAGGAAATAGCACGCGGCGCCACCGATCAAGTAGATTCTACATTATCTATTAGTGACTCTATTCAGGATACGAATGCACTAATCAATCAGATGTCTGCATCTATTGATGACCTGCTTCATAAGACGAGTGAGGCGGCGACTCTTGCAGAGCAAGGCAAAGGCAGCATGGCCAAGCTAATGGAGACCAATATGGAATTCTCGCAGGATATTGCTTCCGTGAACGAGGAGACGGCACTGCTTATCGACCGATTAGCAGAAACTAGCCAATTTAGCACGACGATACGGGATATAGCTAATCAAACCAATCTATTGTCACTGAATGCCAGCATCGAGGCCGCTCGTGCAGGTGAGCATGGCAAAGGCTTTGCTGTTGTCGCAAATGAAATTCGCAAGCTGGCTGATATGACTGCACAGGCTGCTATACGTATTACCGAGCAGCTGACACAGTTTTCCGGCCAATCGGAGTCGACGCGCAGCAATCTGTCCCAAGCGGCTCATCGTATGCAGGATAGCCATGCCATTACAGAGTATACAAGAGAGTCCTTTGATTCCATTGTTAGCTCAGTATCGGAGCTTAATGTATTGACAATAGGCTACGGCAGTCTGATGCAAAAAATTAATAGCTCCTCAGGGGTTATTGGCGATTCTACAGCGAACCTTGCCTCTATTAGCGAAGAGGCTTCTGCAACGCTGGAGCAGCTCTCGGCGACGATTGAATCGCTGCTTGAAAATAATCGAAGCAGCCAAAGGCTTATCAAGCAAGCAGAGACGGATTTGCGTCATATCACTGAATAATAAGCTAGAGCACGCCTGACAATATCTTGTCAGGCGTGTTTGCTTTATGGAGGTGGATTATTGGGGATTATAGTAAGGTGTTAAAGGTTTATGAATCAAAAGACTGCCGAGTATGCTATGCTTAAAGTTACGAATAAACTAAATGTGCAGAAGAGGTCAATAGATGAGTGAAGTGAAGTTTGCGGATTATTCTTTAAGTAATGAAATTGTGCGGGCGCTAGAGAGCCTGTCCTATGAAACACCGACCGAGGTGCAGCGCGAGGTTATACCCGTAGCGCTTGAGCAGAAGGATCTTGTAGTCAAATCCCAAACGGGCAGCGGCAAGACAGCAGCTTATGGCATTCCGCTATGCGAGCTGGTCGATTGGAATGAAAATAAGCCGCAGGTGCTTGTTTTGACGCCAACAAGAGAGCTTGCTCTCCAAGTAAATGAGGATATTACGAATATAGGACGATTCAAACGGATCAAGGCGATGGCTGTTTATGGTAAGGCTCCATTTCATATTCAGAAGGCAGAGCTTAAGCAAAGAACACATGTGGTTGTAGGGACGCCGGGGCGTGTGCACGATCATATCGAACGCGGAACACTTGCGATTGATCGGATTAAATACCTAGTTATTGATGAAGCAGATGAGATGCTGAATATGGGCTTTATCGAGCAGGTGCAGGGTATCATTCAACAGCTTTCAACAGACCGAGTAACGATGCTCTTTTCCGCGACATTTCCAGAGGATGTAGCGAAGTTAGCGCACAAATATATGAAGGACCCTGTACAGGTGGAAATTAAGGCTGAGGGGTTAACGACAGCTACGATTGAGCACACCGTAATAGAAGTGAAGGAAGCGGACAAGTTCAAGCTGCTGCAGGATGTTATGATCGTCGAAAACCCGGACAGCTGCATTATTTTTTGCCGCACACAGGAAAATGTCGATCAAGTATTCCGGCAGATGGCTGAGCTGCAGTATCCGTGCGATCGCATTCACGGCGGAATGGAGCAGGATGAGCGCTTTGAAGTGATGAATGCTTTCCGCAGAGGACAATTCCGCTACTTGGTGGCGACCGATGTTGCTGCAAGAGGCATTGATATTACGAACATTACCCATGTCATCAACTTTGATATTCCGCTGGAGAAGGAAGGTTATGTTCACCGCACAGGCAGAACAGGCCGGGCCGGAAAGTCGGGAAAAGCGATTACCTTCGCAGCGCCTAAGGATGGGCGGCGTTTAGCTGAAATCGAAGGCTATATCGGGTTCGGTATTCATAAGGCCAAGGCGCCATCGGAGGAAGCGGTTGATCTTCGACGCGAGGATTTTGAGCAAAAGCTTAATATCGGTCCGGTGCTCAAAAAGGATAAGCGTGAGCAATTGAACAAACAGATTATGAAGCTGAATTTCAATGGCGGAAAGAAGAAGAAGCTTAGAGCGGTTGATTTTGTCGGCACGATTGCGAAAATAGAAGGCGTGTCTGCGGATGATATCGGTATTATCACGATATTGGACAACGTTACGGATGTAGAGATTCTAAACGGAAAAGGATCGCTCGTACTCGAAGTGATGAGAAATACGACGGTCAAGGGCAAGCAGCTGAAGGTTCGCAGAGGCAATAAATCCTAAGGCAGTGAGTCTGTAGAGGGGGCTGGGGTCTGTCGATGGAAAACCTCGTCTATCAGATGGTTATGATGATTGTGGCTGCAGCCGTTCTGGCTGCGGTCTTATACATCGTTTATAAGAGCTGGAGAAACGGCATATCGCCGATGCCTGCATCGGCAGCTGTTAGACATGCAGTTGTCCGTGTGATGAAACAGCGGGCGAGTCGCGGAGTTATGGTAGAGGCGGGTTCGGGCTGGGGTACATTAGCGCTGCAGATTGCAGAAAGCTGCAAGGGCTGGCGAGTGATCGGCATCGAAAATTCAGTTATCCCCATGTGGATATCTTTTTTGGCGGCGAGGCTTGGTAATCATCCCAATGTATCGTTCGAAAGGACTGATTTATACACATATTCATACAGGGGTGTGGATACGGTTGTGTGTTATCTTTATCCGGGAGCGATGCAGCGGCTAAGTACAATTTTTCGAGCACAATTGGATCCCGGAGCATATGTCATCAGTGTCTGCTTTGCGCTGCCGGACTGGGAGCCGGAGCAGACCATTATTTGTCGCGATCTGTATCGTACTAAGCTGTATGTATACAAGGCTTGACCATTGGGATGGAGAGCGGGAAGTGGGGAGTAATGATGAAGCTGGATTTAAAGGAGCAATTTGGCGATATTGATATCTACCTATTTGATCAGCTGCTCAAAGGCAGAGTGACACAGGAGATGCGGATACTGGATGCCGGCTGCGGCACTGGGCGGAATTTAACGTATTTGCTTCGCGGCGGCTATGAGGTGTATGCGGTCGATCGCTCGGAGGCTGCGATTGGGGAGGTGCAGAAGCTGGGGGCTGCAATCGCTCCAGGCTGGCTCAGTGAGCAGGCTCGCGTTGAGGCTGTGGAGCAGATGAGCTTTGCCGACGAAAGCTTTGATTTTATTATAAGCAGCGCGGTGCTGCATTTTGCGAATGATGAGGCTCACTTTGAACAAATGGTTCATGAGCTATGGCGGGTATTGAAGCCGGGCGGGAGATTATTCGCACGTTTGGCCTCATCCATCGGGATGGAGTCCAGTGTGCAGCCGCTTGGCAATGAACGTTATCTGCTTCCAGATGGCAGCATTCGTTTTCTTGTAAATGAAGAGCGGCTGTTAAGCTTGACTGACAGGCTGAACGGTCAATGGTATGAACCGCTCAAAACGGTCATCGTAGCAGGAAAGCGCTGCATGACCACATGGTGTATCCAAAAAACCATCTACAAAATTCAGAGCTGAACTAGAAAGCCAAAGCATACTGCTCCATATGAAATTAAGAAATGACCGCTACCTCTGATGAGGGCGGTCATTTTCCATTCTCAATGGATCACTTGCTGTATTTGGCCGATAGCGACATACACCTAGCAGCATTGTGGAGAAAAACCTACTTATTAGTAAAGTCATTATTGGAGAGAGGCCAGCGATGCTTGATAGGATGGTGGGAAGCGATTTGCGGCTTGGTGATGGAAAGTAGTGTACTTTGTACAACGGAATAGGTTGCAAAGCGCGATTCACAGGTCTACGTTGTACAAAATACAGTAGATTCGCGCTTTATTGGTCAATTTATGCCCTCGGAGGCCGATTCTATTGTAGGAAGTACACTGTAGGCTAAATGGAGCCGCTCAGACGCCGGTTTCATTGTAAAAAGTGCAGTGTAGGAGCGGCGGGTGGGCTGGCACCAACCAACCAACCAACCAACAAACATGGCCTTTGGAAGCGCAGCTAAGCTGCTCCTTGGCGAGATAACTAGATGTAATAGAAGTTAGTCTGGCAAATAAGCCGTACAGCGAGCGATCCACAATAGGCTAATTTTAGAGCTGAGGATGCTTAAACTCCTGCAGCTTGCTTATCATTTCATTATCAACGGAAACATTCACGTTTTTTAACGCCAAGAGAACTGAACCGATTACGGGTGCGAATTGCGGCTTCATAATGGAATAGCGCTTATTGTTTCCGATGGTGAGCCGATCGCTCAGCGTTCGTAGGAAATAAGTGCTGTTCGCTACGCTGCCAATGAAGGTAACGGCTACTTCTTCACTTGTGAAGGAAGCGGCAATAAGCTCGATGCCAACCTTAATTTGAGCGATGGCACGGTTGCATACGCGGATAGCAAGCACGCTTCCTTGCTCAGCCGCCTCAGTAATGACAGGAGCAAAATCGCCAAAATGTTTGTCGCGCTCGCGCCGATCCTCGGCAAAACCTTTTTTGGCAGCTTCCGCAAGCTGATCAATAGCTTGAACCCCAAAGTGCT
The DNA here is from genome assembly GCF_038630985.1 of Paenibacillus sp. FSL H8-0548. NCBI lineage: Bacteria > Bacillati > Bacillota > Bacilli > Caryophanales > Paenibacillaceae > Paenibacillus > Paenibacillus sp. FSL H8-0548. Next base: position 7,129,651 of record NZ_CP152049.1, on the reverse strand, counting down.
CAAGCATCTTTAGGAGAAGAGGACGATCGGTTTCGTCATAGCCTCCAGCCAGCATTTCATATACCGCATCATAAGCGATAGAGCGAGCGGCGCTTACTGCGTAATGATGAAAATCATAATTGCGTATGAATTGACCATCTTCCGTACTACCTACAATAATGGAGCCGGTACCGGCAATAACGACGATTCCAGGCTTGCCCATCAAGGCGCCAGAGTGGGCAGATACGGCATCATTTACATGCCATTTTGGACAAGACAGACCAGGAAGCTCTGTAAGCGGAGTAATCCATTCGAGATCGGACGGCGCATCGTAGCCTGCTATGCCAGCAACCAGCGCGACTACCTGTTCATTTGTCCGGTTAGCCTGGCGCAAAGCCTCGGCTATGGCACCCTGTACATTTTGAGCGGCCTTCTCGTCCTTATAAATAGAAGCCGAGCCTCTCTCAACAAAGGAGAGCACATGACCCCAAAGATCACATATCATAACGCGGGTGTAGGTCCCGCCGCCATCTATTCCAATTACTACATGCTCCGAGTTCATAATAAAGCCTCCTGCAAAAATGATGGTGATACGATTCCAAAACGATGCCGCAGCAGTTTAATTTTACCTCATTTTCCCACCCGCAAGAAGCGGTTGTTTTGGAGATGGCTAAAGGCATCAGTTGCTTGCGGCTTCCTAATATGTGATTATGGTGTTGTTTATATTGTGTTTAAACAGGGAGTGTAAAGTAAACAGCGTGGTGGAGAGAAGAGAGATAGAGGAGTGAGATATATGAAAGACAAACGGAGTAATGTTAAGCGGTTTATAGGACTCATTATGGAGACAAATCCTCCAAAGGTGATGCTTACTATAGCGGTTATTCTAAGTGTCATTACAACACTTGTGGGATTGACGATTCCTATTTTTACAAAAAATATGGTTAACGGATTTTCACTGGGCTCATTAAGCACGGCTCAAATGATCGGCATGGGAGTCGCTTTTATTGCGCAGGTCGTATCCGGCGGTGTTTCAGTCTATCTGCTGCATTACAGCGGCAATAAAATTGTATCGTCCATTCGCGAGCGTCTATGGAGCAAGCTGCTGCGCTTGCCGGTTCCCTATTATGACAATAAATCCTCAGGGGATACGATTAGCCGTCTTACCAACGACACCGCACTGCTGAAAGGACTCATTACGGAGCATGTAACAGGCTTTTTTACAGGGATTTTGTCCATTGTTGGCGCATTGTCGATCCTATTCTATATGAATTGGCAGATGACGCTCATTATGCTTACTGTTTTTCCAGTCGCTGCTTTAATTATGGTACCGATTGGCCGCAAAATGTACACCATCTCCAAGGCGACACAGGCGGAAAATGCTCAATTTACGTCTGTCATCAATCGCGTCGTATCTGAAATTCGTCTAGTGAAGGCGTCCGGCTCGGAGCCGGTAGAATATGAGCAGGGACGTACAGGTATTCAAAATTTGTTCGGACTTGGCCTGAAGGAAGCGCGTATGCAGGCAATTATTTCGCCTATCGTTACTTTTGTTATGCTGCTGCTGCTCGTATGCTTAATTGGGTTCGGCGGTGTTCAAGTATCTTCAGGTGCAATGACTGCAGGCGAATTGGTCGCCTTCATTATGTATCTGTTTCAAATTATGCTGCCGATTACACAGATCTCACAGTTCTTCACACAGTTTCAGAAAGCAATGGGAGCGACCGATAGTATTATTGGTATTATAGAGTCAGAAGAGGAAGATCAAGATAGCGGCAAAGCCGTTACGGAGATGAATCAGACGCTGCAGGTAGACCATGTTTCCTTCTCCTATAAGCCGGAAGAGCCGATTCTTAAGGATGTGAGCTTAACGATAGCAGCGGGCAAGGTAACGGCGCTTGTCGGCCCAAGCGGCAGCGGCAAGACGACGCTTTTCTCGCTGCTAGAGCGCTTCTATGATCCAACCTCTGGCGCCATTCGGCTAGGCGGAACGGATATTCGTAATTCCTCGCTGCGCTCATGGCGCAGCCAGATCGGCTATGTGTCACAGGAGAGCCCGATTATAGCCGGGACGATAAGAGATAATCTGTGCTACGGGCTATCCCGTGAAGTCACAGATTTGGAAATCGAGCAGGCTGCTAAGATGGCCTATGCAGACGGCTTTATTGATGCACTGCCCGATCGCTATGAAACTAGTGTAGGAGAACGCGGCATTAAGCTCTCAGGCGGTCAGCGTCAGCGGATTGCTATTGCAAGAGCGCTGCTTCGGGACCCGCATATTCTCATGCTCGACGAGGCCACGTCGAATCTGGATAGCAAGTCAGAGGAAGTAGTACAGGACGCGCTGAAAAACTTGATGATCGGACGGACGACCGTCGTGATCGCTCATCGTTTATCGACGGTTGTGGATGCGGACTCGATCGTATTTTTAGAAAAAGGGATCATAACTGGTGTTGGAACTCATGATCAGCTGTATGACAGCCACGCAATGTATCGTGAATTCGCCAATGGTCAGCTTCGGTTGAATCAAACGGCCTCCTAATCGGAAGAAGAGGGTGTAGAAATGGGCTATGTACTAGTGGTGGACGATGATCCGCATATACGGGAGCTTGTTTGTGTCATTTTGCAGAAAGAGGGACTGAATGTGGAGGAGGCGCCAGACGGACAATCGGCGCTTGCACAGATGGCGAATTTACCGGCGGATATGGTTATATTGGACATCATGATGCCCAATATGGACGGCTGGGAGCTATGCCGAGAGCTGCGGAAGCAGTACGATATTCCGCTGCTCATGCTGACAGCCAAGGGAGAGATGGGGGACAAGGTAAAAGGCTTCAATCTGGGAACGGACGATTATTTGGTCAAACCATTTGATCCGGCTGAGCTAAGCGTCAGAGTCAAGGCGTTGATGAAGCGCTATCGCATAGCAGTATCCCAGCAGGTAGCTGTAGCAGAGCTAATGCTGGATCGTCAGGCTTATGAAATAAGGGTGCATTCGGAAAATATTACGCTCCCGCCGAAGGAGTTTGAGCTGCTGTTCATGCTGGTTAGCCATCTAGGCCGAACACTTCCGCGAAATCAGCTGATCGAGTCGATTTGGGGATATGATTTTGACGGTAATGAAAGAACGCTCGATGTGCATATTAACCGATTAAGGGAACGATTCGTGACCTGGCAGGTTTCCATTAAGATTAGTACGATTCGTGGTCTCGGCTATCGACTGGAGGCTTTGAAATGAAGCATCAATCATCTAAATGGCTGATTGGGCTGAAGGTTGCAGGAGCAACAGCGATGGTTTTCACGTTTAGCGGCGGCGCTTTTTCACTTGCTTATTGGCTGACTTACTGGTTCTATTCAAAGCATGAGGTGGATTTGCCGGAGTATGTGCTTCAGCTCGTGAATTGGGGCCTCGGTGTTCTCCTATTAATTTTGATTTTTGCGGTCGTTAATTTGCTGGTCCAGCCGAAGCAGAGAGCGGTTTGGAACGAGATGATGGATGCATTAAGGCGAATGGCCAAAGGCGACTTCAATGTAATGGTGGATCAGGATAAGAAGTATCGTGGTCAAATCGGTGATTTCATACAATCCATTAACGATATGGCCCATGATTTAAAGCAGGTCGAGCTGCTGCGGCAGGAATTTATCTCGAATGTATCGCATGAGATTCAATCTCCCTTAACATCTATTCGCGGCTTCGCAAGCACGCTGCAGCGCGAGGATTTAAGCGCAGAGGAGCAAAAGCATTACTTGTCCATTATTGAGAAGGAAACGACACGGCTATCCAGAATAAGCGACAATCTGCTAAAGCTGACTACGCTTGAATCGGAGCAGCAGCAGCTTGATCGGAGACGTTACCGCCTTGATGCGCAGCTGGAGAGTATCGTACTGGCTTGTGAGCCCCAGTGGCTGGAGAAGGAGCTTGAGCTTGAATTAGAGCTGGAGGAAACGGAAATTGCGGCGAATGAGGAGATGTTAAGCCAGGTCTGGGTAAATCTCATTCATAATGCGATTAAGTTTACGCCTGCTCTGGGCAGCATCAGAATCGTACTGCGCAAAGTAGAGAATAACATAGCTGTGACCATAACGGATACGGGTATTGGCATTTCGCCTGAGGACCAGCTTCGTATTTTTGAGCGCTTCTATATGGGAGACAAGCAGCGTACAAGAACTGCTGACGGAAGCGGGCTTGGACTGTCCATAGTGAAAAAAATTGTAGAGCTGCATCAAGGCGATATTCAAGTGAAAAGCCGTCTGCTCGCAGGCTCAACCTTTGAGGTAACGCTGCCAGCTGAATAGCCTCAACACCAAGAATTGACCGTTTAAAGACGCTAGTTCCTCCTGCCAAATATTACTTTTAACCAATTTGTTTCAAATGAGGTATATGTGGTTAATCTTAGCTATATGGTTATACAGAGAGGGGAAGATCAATATGGGTCTATTATGGACATTAATTGTAGGTGGAATAATTGGCTGGTTAGGCGGCTTGATCGCAGGGCGTGACATTCCAGGAGGGATTATCGGCAACATTGTAGCTGGTTTCGTCGGCGCTTGGCTTGGTACACTCATTCTAGGTGACTGGGGTCCAACATTAGGTGGCTTTGCTATTATTCCAGCCATTATTGGATCGATTGTGGTTGTTCTTATATTGAGTGCAATTATGCGCGGGGCAAGACGAAGATAAGCTGACTTTTATATAAACTTAATAGAACCGTTGTTGAAGTGTAACGTATACTTCAATAGCGGTTCTTTTTTTATTTAAAATGTAACAGTGAGAGAGGTTAGAGGAATGCTCCTATTTATTAGCATCATTGTCATCTTGATTGTTGCCGTTTATTTGATTCTGCATTATTATCCTGCGTTTGGTGCTAAACAGTCGGTGGAGCAAAGGCAGCATCTCAGTCGGTCGAGGCAATACAAGGACAAGAAATTTAGAAATGCTATTCCTACAGTAATGATGGATAGTACTACAGGCGAAAAAATTAAGCTGCTTGTGGAATTTGTAAGAGGCAATAAGAAGGCGAGACCGGCTAAGGCGGTTGTTTTTGAGCCGTTTAGCGGCAGGAGTGCTGGCGAGGGGCAGAAGCCAGCAGTGACTTGGTTTGGGCATTCGGCAGCCATGCTTCAGCTCGATAATAAGACGCTGCTGCTTGATCCGATGTTCGGCCGGGCACCGTCGCCGTTTCCTTTCATCGGGGGCAAGCGGTTCAGCCATAAGCTGCCGTTTGAGATCGAGCAGCTGCCGTTAATCGACGCGGTAATCATATCGCATGATCATTATGATCATCTGGATTACGGTTCGATTATGAAGCTGAAGAGCAAGGTAAAGCGATTTATTGTTCCACTCGGCGTGGCCTCCCATTTGGTGAGATGGGGTGTGAACCCTGCGATTATTGAGGAGCATGATTGGTGGGAGGAGTTTTCCTATGAGGGGCTGCAGCTGGCCTGCACGCCCGCAAGACATTTCTCGGGCAGAAGTCTGGGGGACCGGGATGCTACGTTATGGTGCTCATGGGTGATACAGGGACGCGAGAACAAGATCTTTTTTAGCGGCGACAGCGGTTATGGTCCGCATTTCAAAGAAATTGGCGAAAAGTATGGACCATTTGATCTTACATTAATGGAATGCGGGCAATACGATGATCGTTGGGCTGCTATTCATATGATGCCTGAAGAAACGGTGCAAGCGCATTTGGATGTCCGCGGGAAGGTGTTAATTCCCATCCACTGGGGTGCGTTTACGCTTGCGCTGCATGATTGGACGGACCCGGTAGAGCGTGCTGTCCGCGCAGCAAAGCAGCATGCGGCGTTGATTTCCACTCCCAAAATAGGCGAGACCGTTTATATCCAAGCAGCTGCGTATCCGTCCTTTTCTTGGTGGCGGTAAAGTGAATAAAGGGCTGTCATCAAAGATCTATATGGATCTTTGATGACAGCTCTTCTGTGTTGTTTCACGCTAATGTGGAAATAAAATGGGTGAGTATGATCTGAAACATTCAATTCTTGGGATGGGTGTGCTCGCCCGAGGGGGTTATTTATGAAATAGCGCTATAGGATGAGGCTACGCTGCACTTTGTACAACGTAATCGACGTTACTTGCCCGACTCGACTCGTACGCTGCAGTTTGTGCAACGGATTTCCAATTATAGAGCGATATTCGTTGGTCTGAAGCTAATTCTACTGCAATACTACATTGTAGCCGTCTGAAACAGCTCCCATGTCAGGTTTCTGTTGTATTAAGTGCAGTCTGGGTTTTTATTTGCTCAAGCGTAAGGCGTTGCTATTGGCGTATGAGGGCCGAATGCTCGGGATTCCAGCGCCATGAGGGTTGATCTCCCTTGAGCAAAACACCGCCATACCATTGGTAAATACCGTTCAAGCTGATCCAATTCTTATGCCCCTTCACGACCGTAGTACCAAGCTCGGTTAGCTTTACTTTGGATTGCAGAAAGTGTTCAGGTGAATCATGTAGTCCCGGAAACTTGCCGTCACCTTCAATGCTAAGCAGCGGATGAGAGCCTAGGGAGAGACGGCGCAAGCAGAGCCAATACTGGATATCACCCATGCCAAGCATGTGATGCTTATCGCTTGTCTGCTGAAATAGCTGGAGGGGAGTGTCTATTCCTTTGGTGAGCAGTTCCAGCGTTGTTTGTTCGATAATGCCAAGGCCATTATGTACAGAAGGAAACCGAGCTAAGTGGATGCGCAGAGCATCATGAAGAAAAGGGAGCGCTGAGGTGTCCTCTTCAAGCAGACTGACGATAGCTTCAGGAGTGGAGGATGTATAAGCTTCCCAAGCTTTGTGGCCGAGTAGAAGCTGTTCAGTGCTTATTTCTTGCCAGGTGCCGACCAGAGTAGAAAGCTGCGCTGCGGAAAGCTGGCCGAGACCATGGAATAATGGAATGCCCGGATATTCATTGATGCTTAGCAAATGCAGTCTCGTCTTGTCTTCTAAGTGCTGCGAGAACCAGTGAAGCAAATAGCTAAGCATGGTTTGGTCGAATAGGTCATGCTCGAACCAAAGGACAATATCTTCATGCAAATGAAAATCAGCGAGCTGCTTCTCTTGTGCCTCCGATGAGCTGCACCATTCCTTCAGCGGTATACCTAAAGCTTGTTCCAAGAAATCTCCTCTAGCCTTTCGATTCTCGGGCAGCTCGGGCTGCAAGAAGACAGGCCCCTCTGTATAGATTTCTCGCCAAACGAGAATATCCCCTTGAATCCCAGTCTCTCTGAGCGTATCTGCGACAGAATCTCCATTAACAATATGCAGCATCATCTCGCCTCCTTTACGTTGATTGTGGATGAGATGAAGCCTATTTGCAAACGCTATTCGTTAGCAGCTGCCTAATTTATTAAATAAGGTTGACAGCAGCTCGAAATTATATTATCTTTAACTTAAGATAATATAATTCAAGATAAATGCAGCGCAGAAGGGAGTGATAATCATGACTAACGAAAATCAAACACAAAAGCAAAATGATTCATTAGATCTTTTCATTGCGCTGTCTAGAGCGACCCAGTGGGTAAATGCGCACGCGGATCGTGATATTCGCAATAATGGCTTAAACCGTTCAGAATTTGGGGTTCTTGAGTTGTTGTACCATAAAGGACCACAGCCTTTGCAGCAAATTGGCGAGAAGGTGCTGATGAGCAGCGGCAACATTACTTATGTTGTAGATAAGCTGGAGAAGAAGCAAATGGTGCGTCGCCGCGCTTCAACGGAGGATAGACGTCTCATCTACGCCGAGCTGACTGAGCAGGGCAAGCAATTCGTAGAGGAAGCGTTTCCTGGGCATCAAGCAACGATTGAGCAGGCGGTGAACGGACTTTCGCCAGAAGAGCAGCAGTTAGCGAGCAAGCTGCTTAAGAAGCTAGGCAAGTTTGCACAGGAGCATTACAAGTAGCTGGGCATAAATAGGGAGAACAGCTGCTTTGTTCATATAGGGAAACGGGCTTCGACACTTGAATGCTGTGTGAGCCCTTGTATCTTTGTCTTATATCTTAAATTAGAGATTCTTTAAATTATAATAAAATGGAGGAATTATAATGAGTATTTCATTGGGATTGTTGATCGTTCGTCTAGTTGTAGGTTTGTTGTTCGTAGGGCATGGAGCACAGAAGCTGTTCGGCTGGTTTGGCGGGTATGGTCCGAAGGGCACGGGCGGTTGGCTGGAGTCTATTGGCATTAAGCCAGGGGTAGCGATGGCCGTTGTTGCGGGTCTCATGGAGCTTGTTGGCGGCCTGTTATTCGCAGCAGGCTTGATTACACCTCTTGCGGCTGTTTTGATCGTGCTTACGATGCTGGTCGCTATTGTGAAGGTGCACGGACCAAATGGATTATGGTCGACAGCTAACGGATATGAATATAATTTGGTTCTAATAGCCATTGCTATAGGTATTGCTTTAATAGGGGCTGGAGATTACTCCCTTGATGCTTTGATTGGTTAATAGATCATTTAGTGAGTTACATTACTTTCGAAATTACTTTAGAATAAGGAGTGCAAGCATATGACAACTCAAACGGCAGGCATTCACCATATAACGGCCTTTGTTAGAGACCCGCAAATTACAACTGATTTCTATGCAGGAGTGCTGGGGCTGCGCTTAATTAAAAAGACAATTAACTTCGATGCCCCCGAGGTGTATCATTTGTACTTTGGCAATGAGATGGGAAGCCCAGGCACCGCTATTACATTCTTTCCTTGGAAAAATGCACGCCAAGGCAGGATTGGCGGAGGTCAAGTCGGCTTTACCACCTACGTCGTTCCTGCTGGAGCGCTCGATTTCTGGAAGGAGCGGCTGACGAAGTTCCAGATAGCCTTTATACAAACGTCGAGATTTGGCGAGACCTATCTGCAATTTGTAGACCCAGATGGCTTGAAGCTTGAAATTGTAGCCCGTGAGCACGGTGCGGAGAGTAAATGGGCGTTTGGCGGAGTCTCTGCAAATAAAGCGATCAAAGGATTCGGCGGCGCTATTCTGTACAGCACCGCTCCCGCTCAAACCGCAGAGCTTCTCATCAACGTGATGGGACTTGCGAGGGTAGGTCAGGAAGGGGCCTATATGCGTTTCAAATCGACAGGAGATTTGGGCAATCTTATTGATGTTAACGTGGCGAGCATGGAGCTAGGGCATGGCGGTGCAGGGACTGTTCACCATATCGCTTGGCGAGCCAAAGATGATGCCGAGCATGCGCTTTGGAGCAGCCATGTGGAGAGAAATGGCTTCCAGCCTACACCAATTGTAGACCGTCAATATTTTAATGCACTCTATTTCCGCGAGACTGGGGGCATATTATTTGAGATTGCGACGGATACTCCGGGATTTGACCGAGACGAAGCTTCTGAGCATCTAGGAGAAAAGCTCATGCTTCCAGCATGGTTTGAGGAAAAAAGAACACAGGTTGAACAGCTATTGTCGCCATTTGAGGTAAGAGTTTTGAAGGAGGATCAATCATGAAGCATTTATTTAAACAAGGTACCGATAAAGAAGCTCCAGTACTGCTGCTCTTGCATGGAACGGGAGGCACGGAGCGGGATTTGCTCCCGCTCGCGGAGCTTGTCTCGCCTGCCTCATCTGTACTAAGCGTTAGAGGAAATGTGCTGGAGAATGGCATGCCTCGTTATTTCCGGCGGCTGGCGGAAGGTCTATTTGATATCGAGGATCTTCTGTTTCGTACGAAGGAGCTGAATGATTTTCTAGATAGCGCTGCAAGCGAGTACGGCTTTGATCGAAACAATCTAGTTGCAATTGGCTACTCCAACGGGGCTAATATTGCTGGGAGCTTACTGTTTCATTATCAAGGTACTTTGCGCGGTGCGATCCTGCATCACCCGATGGTACCCATCCGCGGCGTCACGTTGCCTGATCTAGCAGATGTTCCTTGCTTCATCGGCGCAGGCTCGAATGATCCGCTTTGCACGCCTCAGGAGACCGAGGATCTTGATCGTTTGCTGCAGGGAGCAGGTGCTTCCGTTACCGTTCATTGGGAGCAGCATGGCCATCAGCTGACAAGCTCAGAGGTGACAGCGGCAGCAGCTTGGTATAAAGAAACCTTTACTGTGTAATTAAATGATAAAAGGGGTGCTGGCTGTGCGGTCCATTGATCCAACGAGTCAAAGTGTGCAGGATAATTACAAGCTGCTCATCGGCAGTATTGTTCCGCGGCCTATCGCCTTCGTAACAACCCAATCAATCGAAGGGGTGCTGAATGCAGCACCCTTCAGCTTCTTCAATATTGTAACAGCTAACCCACCGATGGTAGCGGTATCCGTGCAGCGCAAGCCTGGCGGTGAGCAGAAGGATACTGCCCGCAATGCGGTTGCAGTAGGTGAATTCGTTGTCCATATCTCCGATGAAAGCTACATTGAAGCAATCAATGTCACAGCTGCAAATTTGCCGCCAGAGGAGAGTGAGGTTGCTCTTGCGGGGCTGACTGCTATTGCAAGTGAATCTGTGGGGGTTCCCGGCGTTGCTGAGGCGAGAATTCGTATGGAATGTGTACTTGAACAATCGCTTCCGCTGGGCGGCTCTGCCGAAGCACCGGCCTGCGACCTATTGATTGGGAGAGTTGTACGCTTTCACGTCGATGATGCTCTTTACGAAAACGGAAGAATTAACGCAGAGGCATTGAAGCCCGTTAGCCGCTTGGCCGGCAATGATTATGCCAAGCTTGGGGAGCAGTTTTCAATAGAACGGCCTGTTTGAAACATCCCGTACACGATGATTGCTCATCGGTACGGGATGTTTTTGCGAATGCGGTTATACAAGGCGCCTGCGGATCGCGCCAGAAATCATATCGATGATCGTAATCAGTACGACAATGCCGAGTAAAATAATGCCGACGCGATCCCAGTTTCGGGTGCTGAGGGCGAAGATGAGCGGTGTACCAATGCCGCCAGCACCAATCACGCCAAGGATGGTCGCCGAGCGCATATTAATTTCGAAGCGGTAAAGCATGTACGATAGAAAGCCTGGGAGCACCTGTGGCAGGACGGCAAACCATAAAATTTGCATCCGATTTGCGCCAGTGGCGAGCAGTGCTTCCACTGGTCCCTTATCCATGCTCTCCACTTCATCAGCGAACAGTTTACCGAGCATTCCGACGGAATGCAAGCCTAGCGCAAGGACACCAGCGAACGAGCCAGGACCAACGGCCTTAATAAACATCAGGGCCAATACGATTTCAGGAATGGCCCGAATGAAGCTGAGCACCATTTTGCCTGAGCCGGAGACTGCTCTTGAACTGCTCATGTTAACAGCTGCCCAGAAAGCGAGCGGCAGACAAATCAGTGTAGAGATAAAAGTACCTAGAATGGATATGGCTAATGTATCGAGCAAGCCTCGCAGCAGATCCTCGCCTTCAGGCAAATAAACAAAATCCCAATCGGGAGAGAAGATGCCAGTCATGATTGACTTCGTAATTTGAACAGCTGTTTCCTTAATGCCTGTAAACGGGACACCCGCAAAAGCCCAAATATAGACCGCAGCCAGTGCGAGATAAATCAGCCAGCGGTAATGATATTTTCTCGGTTTCTGAATGACAGTATTCCAGTTTTTGTTCATAGCAGCTTCTCCCGCAGCTTAGAGCTTGAATAATCAATGAGCAAGACGATGGCTAATGTGAAAATAATAATGACGCTCGTTTTGTCGTATTCTAGAAAGCCTAGCGTAATTTCATAATAGTGACCGATTCCGCCAGCACCTACAAGGCCAAGCACGGCTGCTGCGCGAACGTTGATTTCAAAGGTATAAAGCGTAAACGACATGAAATGAGCTTGTATTTGCGGAATGACGGCATATAAGATACGCTGCATGCTGGTAGCGCCGACGGCGGTCATCGCCTCCAGCGGCCCGCGATCAATGGATTCCAAAGCCTCATATGTCAGCTTGGCAATAAGCCCCAAAGAAAAGACGGTTAGTGCCATTGTCCCCGGCAGCGGCCCGATTCCGACAATCGCTACAAAGATGGCTGCGAGCAGCAGATCGGGAATAGTGCGAATTAGATTAAGCACGAAACGTACAGGGTGACGGAGCCACCAGCTCCTCGTTAGGTTGCTTGCACACAGCAGGGCAACAGGCACGGCAAATACAGCGCCGATCGTCGTTCCGATGAGGGCCATACGAATCGTCTCCAGCATAGCGCTAATGATATTGTCGAAATAGGTCCATTTTGGCGGAAACATCTCTGCAAGCAGATCGAACATATTTGGAAAGCCTTCAATTAGCTCGCGTGGCGTAGCCTCGGTTTGAATTGAGCTTCCCCAAAGCAGTAGAAGAACGATCACTGCCGTCAAATAATGCTTAAGCTTGCTCGGCGGCTTCGGGCGCTTAAGCTCGGTTTGGTTGTTCATGCGCGTCGCTCTCCCAGCAGTTCAGCTTCCTCAATCGGGCGACCGTATATTTCAGCAAATATCTCGTCCGTTGCCTCTGCTACCGGCCCGTCAAATACGACCTGTCCGCCCCGCAAACCAACGATACGTGTCGCGTATTGCCGTGCCAAATCGACATAGTGTAAATTTACAATCGTTGTGATGCCAAGCTCCAGATTGATTTTCTTCAAATCATCCATGACCTGCTTCGTTGTAAGCGGGTCGAGGGAGGCGACGGGCTCGTCTGCCAAAATAATTTTTGCCTCTTGCGCGAGCACACGAGCGATCGCCACTCGCTGCTGCTGGCCGCCAGAGAGCTCATCCGCGCGTGAATAAGCTTTCTCGACAATATTGACGCGGTCCAGCGCTTCGAAGGCAAGATTCATGTCTTGCTCAGGGAATCGGCCTGTCAGTGTACGTATTGTAGAATGATAGCCAACCCGCCCTGCGAGCACGTTGCGCAGCACCGATGAGCGCTTGACGAGGTTGAAGCTCTGAAAGATCATGCCGATATTGCGGCGGATCAAGCGAAGCTGCTTGCCCTTCGCTTTCGTAATGGATTGCCCATCGACCAGAATATCACCCTCTGAAATATCGTGAAGACGATTGATAGAGCGCAGCAGCGTTGACTTCCCAGCGCCGGAGAGCCCAACGATAACGATAAATTCACCTTTGGCAAAGGTGAGGTTGATCCGGTTCAAGCCTTTTGTTCCGTTTGAATACAATTTCGATACATTTCGAAGTTCGATCACAGGAAGATCATTCCTTTGCTGAATATCATCGTAATAAAGGATAGCCAGTCCGGTGCACATGCACCGAACTGGCTTAACGTACGTATGGGTCCATTTTCAAGAAATCGATAACTACTCCGTTTTGACCTTCTCGCCGTACTCACGCACGATGTTGAAGATGCTGTCCTCGGATTTCACATAACCCTGATGAGAGTAGATGTCAAAAATAATTTGGCGGCTAGCCTCATCGTTGCCTAGTGCAATAAAGGCGTCTTGAATTTTAGTTATCCATTCTGCACTCATATCGGATCGAACGGAAATCGTGTCATTCGGGATGTTTTCGGTATAAGTAAGTACGCGAGTATCATCAAAAACGGTTGGGAAATCCTTCGCTACAGTCGTACGGGCATCCTGGAAAATAGCTGCGGCATCCACATCGCCGTTCAGAACGGCGATAACGCCTTGGTCATGGCCCTTGACGGTCACGGCAGATACATCCTTCAGTGGATCAATGCTAGCTTCAAGCAGCTTGCCTGCCGGCCATACGAAGCCTGCGGAGGAGGTTGCGTTTTGATACGCGATTTTTTTGCCTTTTAGATCCTCGATCGTCTTGATGTCGGAGTCCTTCTTTACAATAAACATCGATTTATAGAAATCAACGAGCTGATCCGTCGGAGCTCCTGTATCGTCCTGTACGCCAAAGCGCTGTGCTTGAAGAATAACCTCAGCCGCGCCTTTATCTTTCGCTAATACATAAGCTGTTGGAGGCAAGAAGCCCACGTCAACCTTTTTGGAAGCCATTGCTTCAATAATTGTGTTGTAATCGGTGGAGATACTTACTTCTACAGGAATGCCAAGCTTGTCTGTAAGCAGCTGCTCCAGCGGCTTCGCCTTTGCCTCGAGTGTATCTGCATTCTGGGAAGGAACGAATTGTACGGTCAGCTTCTCAGGCACATAACCAGCAGCCTGCCCGGCTTCGTTGTTCGTTTTGTTTGCTCCGCAGCCACTGAGCAGAGAAACGGATAATAATAACGGTAGAACAAACTTAGTCACATTTTTCAAAAGATAACCCTCCAGAAATTCTAATTTAAGTTACTTGGCTAACTATAAGGAGAGTTTATTATCTGTTCGTAAAGCGGGGGATAAGCTTTTGTAAAGGAGAGGGATGGCTGTCTATTACTGCTGCTATTCCTGCTAAAATAGAAGGGTGAAAGTCGAATAACGCTAGTGGAAGGGAAGTTTATCGTATGGAGAATAGTGATCGGTTTACTTGCGAGATCATGGTAACAAGCGATATACACGGACATATTTTGCCTACGGATTATCGTACGCGCGAGGAGCAGCAGCTAGGTCTTGCCAAAATAGCGTCACTTGTAAAAGCGGAAAGAAAGCGAGCACCGGAGCTGCTATTGGTGGACAATGGGGATCTGCTGCAAGGGACACCGTTCGCATATTTTGCAGCCACATTAGGGGGAAATAGGACGAATCCTGCGATTGCAGTATTAAATGAGCTGCAATATGATGCAGCGGTGCTCGGCAATCATGAATTTAACTATGGCTTGGAATTGCTGGGCAAAGCGGTGGAGGATTCTAATTTTCCGTGGCTATCTGCGGGTATCGTGGATGAAGCGACACATCAGCCTGCATTTGGAAAACCTTATATTGTGAAGGTTTTGAATGATAGTATTAAAACGGTAATACTAGGTGTTACTACGCATTACATTCCACATTGGGAGAACCCCGTGCATATTGGCGGATTATCGTTCCACGATGCACTTGGGACGGTTAAAGCATGGACCGCCGATATTCGCGAGCAGGAGCAGCCGGATCTGCTGATTGTTTCTTATCATGGTGGATTCGAATGTGATCTATTAAGCGGTGAGCCCGCGGAGAGGCTGACGGGTGAAAATCAGGCTTATGCGATGTGCATGGAGGTTGAAGGAATCGATGTGCTGATCACCGGTCATCAGCATCGTCAACTAACAGGTGAGGTGAACGGGGTTGCTGTTATTCAGCCTGGCTGCAACGGACATGCTTTAGGTAAAATTAGCGTTGCCTTTCATAGAGAGGAGAGCGGCTGGAGCATCGTTTCCAAAACAGCGGAGCTGCTGCAGTTAGACGATAAGGTGGCTGCCGATCCCGTTATCATGGCATTAACGCAGGAAGCGGAGGCAGAGACGCAAGTCTGGCTTGATCAGCCAATGGGCAAAATCATAGGCGACATGACGATCACTGATCCGCTTCTGTGCCGCAGCGCCGATCATCCCTTCATTGCGTTTATGAATAAGGTGCAGATGGATGCGGCTGGTGTTGATATTTCAGTGGCCTCGCTGCTGAATAACGATTCGGAGGGCTTTCGCGATGAGGTGACTATGCGTGATATATTGACCAACTTTATGTATCCGAACACGTTGACTGTGCTAAGGCTCAGCGGCAAGGACATTAAAGCTGCGCTGGAGCAAACGGCGGCCTATTTTCAGATCAATGAGGACGGTACATTAGGGGTTAACCCTGCTTATATAGAGCCGAAGCTCCAGCATTATAACTATGATATGTGGGGCGGCATTGCATACGAGCTGAATGTGGCGAAGCCGATAGGCCAGAGAGTTACGAGGCTGCTGAGGAACGGAGAGCCTTTGCTTGCTGATGAGCTGTTTGATGTGGTCATGAACAATTACCGAGCAGCTGGCGGAGGCGATTACGAAATGTATCAAGGCAAGCAAGTGGTGAGAGAGGTTCAGATGGATATGGCGGAGCTGGTTGCGAGCTACCTCCAGAAGCATGCCGAGGTGGAGGCAGTCTGTCATCATAGTTGGCGAGTGGTTACTCAGCACTAACAATTATCTAATGCAATTCTCCCATTAATCTAATACTCCTTTGTTACGATAGAGCTAGATTGCCATCATAGACTTTTATAAGGGAGATTATTAAATGTTTGCAGTTCTGAAATTAGATTACTGGTCGAAAATATCATTCCGTACTAAATTGCCAGTCATGATTTGTATACTCGTAGGTGTTGTTTTGCTAACAACGAGTTACATATCCTATCAGATTGCCTCCGACATTACGCTGGATAAAAGCAAGGATGAGATTAAAGCAACGTCAGACCGCATTGGTGAGGGATTATTTTCATCTGTACAGCTCGAGCAGCAATCGGTATACCTCTTATCGATTAATTCGGAGTTTACTGAGCTGCTGGAGCTGAGAAACAGAGGTACAATGACAGACGAGGTGTTCTTCTCCGCATCAAACCAGCTTTATGTGAAAGCCAATCAAACCTTGGTAAACAGCATTAATGGCATGCCGGGAAATGAATCGCTCATGCTCATAGACAGAAATGGTATCATAGTCGCATCGAACAATCCGGAGATTGTGGCGAAGAGCAGAGCAGATCGCCAATACTTCCAAGACAGTTTGCTAGGAAAGTCGGTAGTAAGTGAATCACTCGTCTCCAAAACAAGCGGCAATCAAGTGAATGTATTTTCGCTGCCCGTTCTTGATTCGAATGGCAAGGTACAGGGCGTATTTATATCGACGGTCGTTACGTCTTTTTTTGTTGATAAATTAGAGAACGTTAAAATAAACGAAGAAGGCATTTTGCTTATTTTGGATCGGGTGGGGACACTGGTCTACCATTCCGGCGACGAGACGCTCATCGGCAAGCCTCTTGAAGGCGGAGAGTATAATGAAATCACAAAGGCTGCCGGTGAGGGGAAGCTTTCTCAGGGAGAGGTAGAGCTGAAAGAAAAGGTGGCCTATTATTCCAAAATACCGGTGTCGGACTGGACGGTTATTGTAGAGGATAACTACAAGGATGTAAATAAGCCGCTGAAAGCGATGATGCAAAAGATGGGTTCGGTGATGCTTATTGCACTGCTATTGTCTATCTTGGTCGGAGTGCTTATCTCAAGGCTGGTAACGAGGCCAATCGGACAATTGACAGCATTGTTCAAAAAGCTGTCTTCAGGTGATTTAACGACGTCGGCGACAGGAAAATACAATGGGGAATTTAAGGAGCTGGCGGATAGCTTCAATATGATGGCTGAGCGCAATAAGGACTTGATTTCAAGTATGAACCATACGATAGCGGTGCTTCACAGCAGTACAACAGAGCTGGATCAAACCTCCTCCCGGACGTCTGTCTCCATTATGGAGACGTCTACGACAACATTAGAAATAGCGAAGGCTATGGAATCGCAGGCCAATGATACCGAAGCGATCGTCAATAAATTTATGGACGTGGGCGACAAAATCGCCAGTGCTACGGAGAAATCACATACGATTAAAGCGAAGGCCGATGCTATCACTGAGATATTTACGGCCAACCATGAGGTTATTGAATCCCTAGTTGCAATCAATATAAAGAATGAAGAAGAGGTCCACAAAATATCTGAAATTACGACGCAGCTTGCGGAAAGCTCTTCGGGCATTGGGCGCATGACTGACGCGATCGCAGAGATTGCGAATCAGACAAAGCTGCTCGCATTGAATGCTTCCATTGAGGCGGCAAGAGCTGGGGAGCACGGCAGAGGCTTCGCCGTTGTAGCCAGTGAAATTCGGAAGCTTGCAGAGCAAACCTCTATACAGTCGCATGACATCAATGCAATTGTAGGACAGACAATTAATCATGTGGAGCTAAATAATCGCAGCGTTCACGCTATTGAAGCCATTACAGTACAGCATAATGACAGTGTAGGTAAGACAAAACAATCGTTCGAGCTCGTCTCGGAGCATGTAAAGGATATTATCGAGCAAGTACGGGCGATGGCGGAGGAGCTGTACGAGGTGGAGAATGATAAGAACGAGGTGCTTGATGCCGCTGAAAACTTATCTGCCTCCGGCGAGGAGGTTTCCGCCTCTGTTGAAGAGGTAACTGCTACTGTGCAGGAGCAAGCGGCAATGGTTCAGCAGCTCGCGGCTATGGTCACGACGATTGATAAGCTGACTCAGGATTTGGCTTCTGCTTCCGCTCAATTTAAAACGGAATAAACCATAAAGCACAGGCACCGTCAGTAATGGACGGTGCCTGTGCTTTCAACGTTTGCGCTGTTATCGAGGCGAAAGACTGCCTTATCTCATTATTTCGGTGAGATCGCTTGATGATCGCTTGATCCCAAGTACCGCCAATTTGCTTGCTAACCCAACGCCCACTCGCCATTCGTCCGAACAGTCCGAATAATGCTGCTGCATATCACCACGCTGAGTATCAACAAGCCTACGCTGCACTTACTGCAATAGAAACCTTACATGAGTGCCGTTTCGAGCGGCTACAGTGTATTTATGCAACAGAATCGGCGAGAAACAGCCGGTTTTCCTCTCAAAGCACTCAATCTACTGTAAAAAGTGCAGCGTACGCTGGGAGCCCAGCGAATAACGCCGATTCTACTGCAGCTGGAGCCTGCGGGATATCCCGCTAGATTAAGGGAGTAGGTGTTACTGCGGATGCTCAGTGTTGGCCGTCCATGCTTGAGTATGTGCGTCACGTTAGCAGGGTACTTAATACAATAAAAAAAGCCTGATCCCCATTATAAACAAGGGGTCAGGCTTTTTCCAAAAGGATTAACCTTTCACCGCGCCGGCGACAACGCCTTTAACGATGTATTTTTGCAGGAAGATGAAGGCGATGA
The DNA here is from genome assembly GCF_038630985.1 of Paenibacillus sp. FSL H8-0548. Lineage (NCBI taxonomy): Bacteria > Bacillati > Bacillota > Bacilli > Caryophanales > Paenibacillaceae > Paenibacillus > Paenibacillus sp. FSL H8-0548. The sequence continues at coordinate 7,110,946 of NZ_CP152049.1, read as the reverse complement.
TGGATGGCAGCACAGCCATCACCATGGCGGTCATTGCATATTGCCAATCGGAGGTGTATTGACCCACGAAGGTATATGCGGCTAGCGTCAACGTTTTCGTATCTGGTGAGCCGTTTACCATAAGCAGTGGAAGCAGGAAGTCATTCCAGATCCACATCACATCAATAATAATGATTGTGGTTGTTACTGATTTTAGTAGCGGGAAAATGACAAGAAAGAACAGCTTAAAGCCGGAAGCGCCGTCAATCGTTGCGCTCTCGTCAATTTCCTTCGGAATACCCTTCACGAAGCCATGATAGATGAAGACAGCAAGCGGTGCGCCAAAGCCCCAGTACAGAATGCCGAGTCCCCATGTGCTTTCGGATAAATGCAGTGTTTTGGCTAATTGCATAACGGTAAGCATAATCGATTGAAAAGGGATGAGCATTGGCATGATGCAGAGCAGATAAAGCAGTCCGCTCCAGCGCGTCTTCGTTCTTGCCAGCTTGTAAGCGGCAATGGAGGAGACGAGAATAATGCCGACAATACCCACAGTCGTAATAATCATGTTATTGAGAAATAGCCTCGGATAGTTAATGAATGACCATACATAGGAATAATTCTCGAACATCAGCTGCTTCGGAAGCGCGACGACGTCAGTCATGACCTCGCCAAAGCTCTTCAACGAGTTGTTAATAGCCAAGAACAACGGGTAGAGAAACACGAGCGAGACGAGCACCAGTACAACTTCAAGAATAATGCGTCCCGCTTTGGCTTTAGTGTGCGTATTCATTAGGCTTCAACCTCCCTGCGTTTAAAGAGCGTCAACTGAATGATCGTCACGAACAATACAGCAACGAACAAAATGAGCGCCTTCGCCGTTCCATAGCCATAAAGATTGTTTTGGAACGTATCTCTGTAAATGTCATAAGCGATACTGTAGGTTGTGCCGCCAGGCCCGCCGCCTGTAAGCGAGAGAATAACGTCAAACACTTTAATGGAGTTCGTCAGAGCCATAAATACGGAAATTGTAATAGATGGCGCAAGCAGCGGCAGCGTAATGCTGAAGAAGCGTCGAACCGGACCTGCTCCGTCAACCGTCGCGGCTTCCTTCAAGTCCTCTGGTACCGATTGCAAGCCAGCAATGTAAATGACTAAGTAGAAGCCAATCGACTGCCAGATGGAAACAAGCAAGATAGAGACGAAGGCGAGTCCGGGTTCGCCAAGCCAGCTAAGGTCGAATATGCCCCAGCCCGTGCTCTCTCCAAGTGATTCGAACCCTTGCATAAAAATGAATTTCCAGATAAAGCCGACAATGACTAAGCTCAAAATATAAGGGACAAAGAAGGCTGCGCGCAGCCATGAGGTTGTTCTAAGCTTCATGTCGAGCAAGACAGCCAGCAAGATGGCAAACACGTTAACGAGTACGATGTATAGAACGGCATATTTAATCGTAAACCATGCGGAGCTTGCGAAATTGGCGTCACCCGTAAAAATTTGCTTGAAGTTATCCAGCCCGACAAATGTCGGATTTTTGGAAATGCCGTTCCATTTCGTCAAGGAATATCGAATCGTCATGGCAAATGGAAAGTAAAACGCAACAGCGATACAAATTAATACGGGCAAGGTGAAGATGCCGAATTCGAGCTTTTCGCCCCATTTTCTACCTAATGCTTTAAACATCGCTGCACCCCTTTTCTTAAGATTTGGTTTAATGGCAGAATGACAGTACAATTATTGTGGAAAAGCGAAAGCATGATTTGCCTGTAAGGCTTATCTGTCGTTTCTTCTTAACTAATCGGTATCGTCTATAATGTGTATTATAAAACAGCAGCCCGCCTGCAAAAATGGATTTAACAAATCATTTAGGGGTAAAAAGGTGAACGGAATACTGGGCAGAAGGGATGAGGGGAAATCTATATTAATCATGTATATAAGGCTGCAAAAACCGCTGTTGAACGGATGTCGAGAAGACTAGTGAACAAGCTTATTTTGCTGTTTACGTTCATAATTATACTCGTTGTAGGATCACTGACTTATATTTCATATCAAATGCTGCAGAAGGAATCGATCACAAACAGTATTTCGAGCACATCGAATAATTTGCTGCTGGTCAATCAGAATTTGGAGGACTACTTAATGGGGATGGAGCAGCTGTCCCTGCCGCAAATTAGATATGAAGAAATTACGTACGCTATTACTCACGAATCGCAAGAGTATGCATCGAAAATGTATTTGGAGGATTATTTACGTGGGCTGTATTATTCACGGAATGATCTGAAAGCCATTTATTTGTACGTCGTGAAAGAAAATAAGTATTACGCCATATCGAAGGTAAATAATGATGTGAAAATTGAGACGGGGAATAACTCTGCGATAAAAGAGCTTCCTTGGTATGAGAAAACGATGTCGAGTGCGCAAAACCGCTCCTTTCAATCGTTCGTAACGCCGAACTCCGATCCGGGCTATTCGGTCAATTCTGAAGAGAGCTTTATGGCTTACCATAGGGTGCTGCGCTCTATTGTGTCCCGGCAGCCGCAAGCGGTGCTGTCATTTTATTATGATTCATCGGTTAGAGATGAAATTCTAAGTGATATTCCTGTGGACGCGGGACAGCACTTACTGTATTTAAGCCCTGATAATGAACCATTTTATACGGATGATCCAGAATTTTATTCTCGTGTGAAGGAAGCAAGCTTGCTGGATAAGCTTGCAGAGCAGTCAAATGGTGAGTTCACATGGTCAGAGGAGCAGCAGAAGTATCTTGTCGTGTATGATGTCGGAGAGCAGGAGGGCTGGAAGCTTGTAAAGCCGATTCCGTATACGCAAATCTATGAGGCGGCTAGGACGACGCGGAACATTAGCTTCTCCATCGGGTTTCTCTTCCTAGTGCTTTCGATTATTGTTGTTATCTATTTCTCCAATGCAATTACAAAGCCGCTGCAGCGGCTATCTTATCAGATGAATCGATTCAGTACGGGAGACTTTGATGCTGAGGCAGAGGTGAAGGGCAGAGATGAAATTGCCTATTTATCCCGTCATTTCAATCAGATGGTTAAACGGACGAACGATCTCATTAATGAGCGCTATAAGATGAAGCTAGTAGAGAAAAATGCGATTTTAAAGGCGCTGGAGGCGGAAATCAATCCGCATTTTTTGTATAATGCGCTGCAAGCCATATCAACGAAGGCGCTTAAGAATGAGCGATATGACATCGCCGATATGGTTGATGCGCTGGCGCTAACGCTGCGTTATTGCATCAGCGGCAAGGATATCGTGCAGGCGCGCGAGGAGCTGAAGCATATTGAAAATTATTTGTCGCTGCAGAAGGCACGCTTCGGCAGCAGGCTTCAGGTAACCTATGCTTGGGATGAATCGTTAAGGGAACTGGAGATTCCGAAGCTATCGCTTCAGACGCTTGTAGAAAATTCAATTAAGCATGCGCTGGAGAAAGTGTCGAGTACGATTACCATCGATATTAGCGCAAGCCTGACAGAGACACATGCTGTTATTTCGGTGTGGGATAATGGGCCAGGATTTACGCCTGAGCGGTTGGCGCAGGTGAGGAGCTCATTTGAAAGCGAATGGGAGGACCGAGAGGGCGATAATGAGAGCATCGGGCTTGTTAACCTGAATACGCGGTTGAAGCTGCTTTACGGAGGTAAGGCTGAGCTTCAAATCGAGACAGACAAGGGCGGCACGAGAATGCTGATGCTGTTATCAAGAGGAGGGGTCAGTCATGTATAGAGTATTAATTATTGATGATGAGGAGCCGCTTCGCGAAGCGATTCGTATATTGGGCGATTGGAAGGGACTGGACGTCGTTGAGGTGCTGGAGGCAACCGATGGGAAGGTCGGGCTTGCGATGCTGGCAGAGCACAAAATCGATTTGGCGATGGTGGATATGAAGATGCCGGAGCTTAATGGCATAGAGCTGCTGCAGATTATTGAGCGTGACTACCCCAATCTGCTGACGATTGTCATAAGCGGCTATAATGATTTTGAATATACGCGTCAAGCGATTCACTCCAAGGTGGTCGATTATTTGCTGAAGCCCGTTAATCGGCATGAACTGAATCAATCTCTCCGCAAGGCCATTGATGTGCTGGAGGCTAAGCGGAAGAAGGACAGTGAATTTATTAATCGCAACATTACGCTGAATATGTCACTTCCGCGCTTGAAGGAGAAGGTGTATTTATCGATTATTGAGCGCAGCTTCAAGAGCAAAAATAACGAAGCTTTCCTGCCGCTGATCGGTGCCGATGACTCTGGAAATCGTTTTACAGCCGTTGTGCTTCGGGTACTGAATTTAGAGCAGATCAGGAAGAGCCGCTTCCATGAGGATACTGATCTTTTGCAATTTGCTGTTGCGAATGTAATGGATGAAATAACGGGTGACCATTTTACAGCGTTCAGCTTTGCCAGCCCGAAGCAGGAGCGTGAGCTCATTGCGATTCTTACGATGAAGGGCGGTTATGCTGACGATATCGCTTATCGGTCGATGCATCAAATGAACAAAGTAACGACAACCTTAAAGGAGCTGTTTGGCATCGTCGTTGCGGTAGGCATAGGCCACTCCAGTCCAGATGCGCTGGAAATCGCCTCTTCCTATGAAGCAGCCAAAGCAGCAATTAGCGGAATAGATCTTCTTAAGCTGAAAGGCGCAGCGGTCACGAGCATCACAGAAACGACTGCTGCTGCCGCGCCAAAGGATAATAATCAATCGCTCACCAGCCGTATCCTTATTATTCGAAACGCGTTGGAGCTGGGCAATGTACATAACGCAAAAGCGATTTTGAGTGAATATGTGAAAAAGTGGAAGTCATCGGATCATTTTAGCATCGGAGATGCGGATCGAGCGCTGCATGAGTTTGTTATTTTGCTAAATGATATGGCTTTGGAGCTTGGCGTTTCACCTGAGGAGCTTCCGCTTACCGGTGATCATGCGCTCAGAGCAATTGGCATATCGACTGACTTTGCGAGTATAGAGCAATATGAACAGCTGCTCAACCATATTTTAGACTACTACAGTGGTCAAATTAGGAATGCTCTGACGACGAATCAGCCGTTCGAAGTTGGGGATATTAAGTCCTATATCGACAATCACTATTTTGAAGAAATTAAAATTTCAATGTTTTCGGACAAGTATTTTTTGAGTAGAGAATATCTAATGAAGCTGTTTAAGCAGCAATTTGGCTTCGGCATTCATGAATATGTGCAGAAGGTCAGAATGGAGAAGGCAAAGGAGCTGCTAGCCGATTCAAATTTGAAAATACAGGACATTTCGGAGATGCTAGGATATAAGGATAAAAACTATTTCAGCAAAGCGTTTCGTAATTATTATGCCGTTTCTCCTTCGGAGTATAGATCCGCGAATGCAGATAGCTAAAAAGTGAACAGAAAGCAGTAGGACACTTTTTTACCCTTAACTATTCACTTATGTGCATTCTTATCTCATTCCTTTTTCTTTAGAATAGGCATCGTAGACAACAATTAATGAAGGAAATGGGGGCATTACAATGGTCAAAAGATTTCTTGCACTCTCTGTCAGCTTAGTGCTGATTATCGGAATACTGGCTGCTTGCGGCAGCAACAACAAGGCAGGCAACAACGAGGGTACGAATACTGGTGGAAATACAGAAACCTCTGATAAGCCAGTCACAATTAATATGTTTACCGCTTCTCCAGAATACACAGAAGCTTTCAACGCATACATCGCAGAATACAAAAAGGTTAAACCAAATGTAACGATCAATCTTGAAATTATGCAAGCTGACTACAACACGGTTCTTAAATCAAAGATTGCTGCCGGCAGCACGCCTGACGTGTTCCAAACGACAGCAGGCGGAGATATCGACACTTTCGCTGAATACAGCGCTGATCTGACAAATGAGCCGTTAGCGGATGCAATGACGGATTCCGTTAAAATCAATATGAGCTCCAAAGACGGCAAGGTTCTTGGATTCCCAGTTAAAGGAAATCTAATGAATATGGTTTATAACAAAAAATTGCTTGCTGATGCTGGTATTACTGAAGTGCCGAAAACGACTTCTGAGATGGCAGACGCCATTACGAAGCTTGAAGCAAAAGGAATTACACCATTCGCCAACGCTTATAAAGAGTGGTGGGTATGGAAGCATATCTTCCAAAACTTTGTAAACGCAGCTGCTGAGGATGCAGGCATTACACCTAAAGAATTGGTAGCGAACTTCATTGCAGGTGAAACAACGTTTAAGGAATATCCTGTACTGAACGACAACTTCTTCAGCTTTATCGATACGACTGTGAAGCATGGCACGAACAAGCCGCTTGAGCGTGACAGCAACGCTGGAGTAAGTGATTTCGCTTCGGGCAAAGCAGCGTTCATGACAGGTAAAGGCGCTTGGGACGAAGAAGCCATCAAAAAAATTACGCCAGACTTTGAGCTTGGCATCGTAGGTTACCCTGTTAGTGAAAAAGCAGACCAAACCTTGCTCGTTACAGGTGCCGATCAAGCGCTTCGTATCAACAAGGATTCTAAAGTAGTGAATGAAACGATTGAATTCTTTAACTGGCTCTACACATCGGATTACGGCAAAAGCTGGTTCTCCGACGTAGCGAAGGTTATTCCTCCGATCAAGGATGCTCCGCTTCCTGACCTGGATATGCCTAAGCAAATGGAAGAAATTTTGAAAACAGAAAAATCCGGTGACTTGTCGGTTAACTACTCGCTTGACACGTTCCACCAAAAATTTGGTGAGTTGATGCAGGCTTATATTGGCGGCAGCAAAACGAAGGATCAAGCGATCGATGAAATTCAAAAAGCTTGGATACAATTCGGATCTGCAGAATAAGCCTAACCATAGGCAAACTCTTAACTCAGCGCTGCTACAGTGCTGAGTTAAGCTGTTTTATAGACCATAAAAAAAGCTTTAAGGATGTGGGAACGAAATGAGCAAGCATATAGAAATTGTGGAAAATGGACTGTATTTTAACTTTGAGATTACCGATAGCGGAGACGTGTTGTTTCTTCATTTTGGACCGCAGCCTCTGAATGCGACTGCGATTCAAGAAGAGCAGAAGCCAGGATTTCGGCTTATGGAGCTGCAGCTGACAGGCGAAGACCGCGCGGAGTATCACGGACGGACGCACCGTGCAACATATCCGGGCCTCCGGATGGTTTATGCTGCACATGAAGATACACGCAATACACTTGGACGGAAACTTGAGCTGTGCTTGCTAGATGAGGCAACAGGACTCAAGGCGATTCAGCATTTTCAGTTTTATGATGGGCTGCAGACGGTTCGCAGCTGGACCGTGCTGAAGAATGAAGGTCAGGCATCTGTCGAGGTGGAATACGTTTCATCCTTTGCCTTAACGGGACTAGATAAAGAAGGCTTGCAGGATCGCGATGACAAAATGCGGCTGCATCTCGCCCATAATGGCTGGCAAAGCGAGCTGCAGTGGCGCTCCTACAAGCTGCCGGAGCTTGGCATGTCGCATTTGAAGGACCGCGGCTCGAAGCGGGTATCCTGCAGCAATACAGGCTCATGGTCGGCAGCGGAGCATATTCCAATGGCTGTGCTGCAAAACGAGGAGGCAGGAACGAGCTTATTCTGGCAAATCGAGCATAATGGCTCTTGGCACTGGGAGATTATCGAGCAATCTGACTTGCTCACCGTTCTCATAAGCGGGCCAACAGAGCATGACAATCACTGGTGGCTGAGCCTTGCGCCAGGAGCAGAATTTGTATCAGTACCGCTTGCCATCGGGACGGTTATTGGCGGCTTTGAAGAATCGGTTGCGCAGCTGACGGCCTATCGCCGCCTTATTCGGAGACCGAATGAGGATAACGAGCTGCTCCGTGTTATTTTTAACGATTACATGAACTGCCTGTGGGGAGCTCCTACGACAGAGAAGCTGCTTCCGCTAATTGATGCGGCAGCCGAGGTCGGATGTGAATATTTCTGTATTGATGCTGGCTGGTATGCACCAGGAGAATGGTGGGACGGCGTGGGCGAGTGGCTGCCCTCAGAGGAGAGATTCCCCGAAGGAATCAAGTATGTGCTGGATTATATCCGCAGCAAAGGGCTAATTCCAGGTCTGTGGCTCGAGCTTGAGGTCATGGGCATTAATAGTCCAAAGCTGGCGGAAACCGATGACAGCTGGTTCTTCATGCGCCATGGCAAGCGGGTTAAGGACCGCAGCCGTTATCAGCTCGACTATCGCAGCCCCAAGGTTATCGCTCATGCGGATGAGGTCATTCGTCGTTTAGTTGAGGATTATGGCGTAGGCTATATTAAGATGGATTATAATATCAACGCGGGCATTGGAACGGAAACGGCTTCCGACAGCTTCGGAGACGGTCTTCTTCAGCATAATCGTGCTTATCTAAGCTGGCTGGATCGCATATTCGCAAAATATCCAGAGCTTGTCATCGAAAACTGCTCCAGCGGCGGCATGCGAATGGATTATGCGATGCTTAGCCGCCACAGCATTCAATCGACTAGCGATCAAGAGGATTACGTGAAATACGCAGCTATTGCAGCCAGCTCGCCAGCAGTATTAACGCCAGAGCAATCTGCTATTTGGTCTTATCCCCTTCGTGAAGGTGACGATGAAGAAGTTATTTACAACATGGTGAATGCGTTATTACTGCGTGTGCATCAGAGTGGTCATTTGGCTGAGCTCAGCCCGCGCCGCAGGTCGCTCGTTAAGGAGGCGCTAGATTACTACAAAAAGATTCGCGGGGACATTCCTGCGGCACTGCCATTCTGGCCGCTCGGTCTGCCAACGCAGCAGGACGATTGGGTTAGCTATGGTCTGTATCATGGCGACCGAATCTATTTGGCCGTCTGGCGGATTGCTGGAGCTACGGCCGACATAAAGCTTCCCCTTGCACGCTGGCAGGGACAGCAGCTGGAGGCAGTGTGCGCCTACCCAGCAGATGCTTTAGGTACGAGGTGCGAATGGCATGCAGCAGATGGTATGCTCGAAGTCACTTTGCCTACGGTTAAGACGGCGCGTCTGTTCGAGCTTCGGAGAGTCTAGTTATCTATATAAGTTGAACTAAACATTTACGTTTTTTTGCGCTGCGCCAGAAGATCACTCTTACGATCGCGGTTGCAGCCAGATTCTTTGATTCCCTAAGACATTTAAAGGTGAGAATAAGGCTGCAAAGGCGAACACTTCGTTTCTCCAGAACGATCTTCTCGCTTCGCTTACACTTCATTTTTCAAGTCCAACTTATATAGTAAACTATGGACTCTCCGAACCTGTTGATAACGATGCTGCGCCAGCAGCCGGAGGGCGGATAACAAAAGCTAACGGAAACCAGAGACTCTAAAGTACCATTTTTGGCTAGTGTCACATTTTAACGGAAATGGGAGACGCTATTCCGCAGAAATGAAGCCAGATCCAGCATGTAGGTACAAATAGAGGCCCGTGTTTCCGTTACAATCTTGAAACGAACAATAAAGGCGATTTAGCGTCTCTGGTTTCCGTTAGAAGTATGAGCTGACGGGTATGCGATTTCTAATCACCTGTAAGGGTGATTTTGTTCGTATTTAAGAATTTATAAGTTTTCAATTATAAATAGGCTTAACTATCGATTGCCTTCGTTAGTACATCCGCATAGTACTCCGCTCCATGTTTGGTCAAATGTACCCCGTCACCCGAGAAGAAATCCTCTTTGCCTTTGCTCGCTGCATACCAATCCACTACAGTAACATTCGCCGTTTTGCTCGCTGTTGCTGCAAGCATCTTGTTCACAGAGTCCTGCCATTTGCGAGGAACTCGAGTGTTGACGAGAAGGATATCGCGTTCCCCTCCAATGACTTCAAGCAGCTCATTCATTTGTTTGGTTGTGAAGGCTCCGTTTGTTCCTAGCTCAATAATGACGGTGTCTCCAAGCTGATTTGCCTTCTTAAGCTCCTCAATAATCGCAGCAGCGTGGCTGAATTGTCTGCCGATTTTGCCATCGATGACAATGCCGGGATACCTTTCCTCCAAATAAGGGCCTGCATCCAGCAAGACAGAGTCGCCGATAGCTGTAATGCTGGACTGCTCCTTATCGGCTTCTTCTTCCTGGGGGACTGGAGACGGCTGCTCTGTCACCTCAGGCTCAGAAACAATGGGCTTGCTTGCTTCGGTATCCGTTGGTTTTGAGGCAGGGATTTCGCTTATAGTTTCCTCAGCTGGCTTATTCACGGGAGCATGGGACTCCGTCGTATCGTTTGGTTTAAGGCTGCTGGACGATTGCGAATCAACGCTGCTCGTGCAGGATACGCAGGTTACGACAAGCATGGCAGCAGCAAGGTAGCTGGACGATCTTTTGAGCTTAGGCGAGCGCAGGCGATGATTGGTATACGCTTTAAGTGTACGCAGCCCGCTCTCCAGCGCGCCGCGGCGAATAGGCTCCTCAATAAACCGATATGACAGCTCTGCAAAAACAAAGGTCAAAATAAGTTGGATGGCTGCACGCACCGGCTGAAACTCTCCGCTCTCAGCAGCTCTTGTCGTTAGCACGATAATCGGATAATGATATAAATATATGCCATAGGAACGAACGCCTACCCAGGTGAAGGCTTTGCTGCCGATAAGATGCGCGAGTCTGCTTGCGGGATGGGACAGTGCTGCCACGACAACTGTGGTTGCGATTGCGAAGAGCACCATGCCTCCTTGGTAAAGAAAGGAGTCGTATTCGCCGACTGTACCAATCATCAGGAGGATGCTTGCAAACCCGATTGCTGCGATTGTATCGAGTGCAATACGGCTTTGGCGAGAAATGGCTGTGGTCAGTTTCCAGCTCGGCCATACGACAGCAAGTGCCGCTCCGATAAGCAGAGCAAAGGCTCTTGTATCTGTGCCATAATAGACGCGGCTTGGGTCAGCTCCGGGCTCATAGAGCAGCGTCATTGCGCCAGCGGATAATGCGGCCGCAGCCAGCGTCCATAACGCAAGCTTGCCGCGCTTGGGCACAAAGCGAATGACGATTAGCAGAATTAACGGCCAAACGAGATAAAATTGCTCTTCCACAGCAAGCGACCATAGATGTCCGAATGGAGAAGCCGGTCCGAAGCTCTCGAAATAAGATACTTCATGAAAAATAAGCCACCAGTTGTTTATATAGAGTAAGGCGGAGCCGATATCACCTTCTAGAGAGATCAGCCTGCTTGGGTCGGTGATTGCTAGATACAGCGAAACGGCTGCTAGCATGATGAACATAGCAGGCAGAAGACGCCGAGCGCGGCGGATAAGAAATGTTTTGAAATCAAACGATTTTGGTTGATCGGAGCGAAGCTGCCTGAGCAGAATATCTGTGATGAGATAACCAGAGAGGACGAAAAACATCGTTACGCCGAGCAAACCGCCGGGCACCCATCCCAAGTTCAAATGATAGGCAATAACAGCGAGAACAGCGATGGCACGCAGACCATCGAGCCCTGGCATGTAACGGCTGCTATTGCCTAGTGGTTTAGGCATGACGAGCTCCCCCTTTACCTATTGGCATTGTAAGACGGGAGGAAAATAGGCGGATCTGAAGAAAGTCGTGGAACAGGCGATGGTTATTGATCTTGCCGGCGGTAAAAATAGTGTTCAGCCCCTCTGGAAGTTAAATCGTTGTATAAGCAATTATAGGGCTAATGCTCGAAAAATTCGTAACAGAACAGTTACAAATCGGTTTCAAAATGGAAACAAAAGATGCGTTTGGTTACAGCTAAGCGAGTATGTTTTGCCTAGCTAAGGGAACGGTAACTTTAATGCAAATTTTGGAGGGAATAGGGGACATGAATATCGTAAAAGTGAGTATTATCTTGTTGTTTGCTCTGATCTGGATGACCAATGGAGCAGAGCACGCCGAAGCGAAAAAAAGAGAAGCAGAGCTGAAGGCAGCCTTTGTACGCAGTGGAGAGCTTTGGCTAAAGGAAGGCAATAAAGAAAAGAAGCTCGATAGCGGTCCATTTATACGCCATCCCAGTTGGTCCTTTGATGGGAAGTGGCTCGCCTATACGAAAGGCGAGGTGGAGCAAGAGCTTTGGGTGCTGGAGGTTGGAAGCGGGCAAAGCCAGCTTGTCTCATCGACAGGAGGAAGCAGCTTCGCATGGTCGCCAAAGGATAGGAAGCTTGCTTATCAAATCGAGGATCGGCTGAGCTATGTCGATGTGCTGCATCCGGACCAGCCGCTAGGCACAGCTAGCGGAATCGGGAATTTTTCATGGCTTCCGAGCGGCAGCGGTTTTTTCGCATCATCGCAATCGAAGCTGCTGCCTGACGGCTGGACACCGATTAGCCTTTATCAAATATCGCTTGAAGTATTAGGAGATCCTAGCAAATATATAACGGTTCATGTGCTGCCAAAGCCATCAGACGATTTTTTTGCGGTAAATACGAGCATTTTCAAATGGTCGGCAGATGGACGCTGGATCGCTTTCCTAGCTAATCCTACCGCTTCCCTATCGGCTGACAGCAACATTCTTTGCGCGGTGACCTCGGATGGTGTCGTATTTCGAACATTGGATGAAATGGTTAATCATCCGCAGTGGTTTGAATGGGCCGAAAGCGGTGACAGTCTTGCGTATATCGCCGGTATAGGACGCCAAGCCACAAGTAACAAACAGCTGAAAGTCTTGGCGGTGACAAGGGAAAAGGGAGCTGTGTACACTCCGAAGGGTTATGTTGATCAAGCGTTCGCGTGGCAGAATATGCAGCATATTGTGGTATCTCGGGCAGTTGAGGCCAAGCCACAGGTAGCTCATGCTGCACCAGCCTATCCTTTTTTAGTAAGCATAGAGCTAGCGAGCGGAAAGCAAACGACGATCACGAGGCAGTCCAGTGAAAGCGGCTCGTTTCAACCCGTTATGCTGGGTTCAAAGCTCGCCTGGGTGAAATATAGCCATGGACAGGCTGAGGCAAGTGCTATGGTGGCTGAGGCTGATGGACGAGGGCCGATCGAATGGATCAAAGGGATTGATGCGGTTGAATCTTATTATGGGCAATGGAACTGGGGAGCGGTGCTTTCTTTTTATTAAGAAGAAACAAAAGAACCGAGACGCTGCATCTCGGTTCTTTCTTTAGGTTTGTACAAGCAGCAAAATAATAGAGGATAAGCAAAGGCATGTACTAATTAGACATAGAAACATGACGACCTGCTTATGATTTAGTCCTGCGCGAAGCAGACGATAGTGGGCTTGGCTCGCATCCGCTTGGTAGATGGCTTTTCCCTGCATCATCCGTCTAATAACGACGAACAAATTGTCGAAGATCGGAACGCCGAGTACCAAAATAGGAATGAACAGCGACATAACCGTGGCCTGCTTGAATGCGCCATCCAGAGCAATAACCGCCAATATAAATCCAAGGAAGGTTGCTCTCGCGTCGCCCATAAATATTTTTGCAGGCGGCTTGTTATACCGTACATATGCAATCGTTACACCTACTAAAATAATAGCCATGATAGCTGAGTTCGATTGACCCTTCGCAATGGCGACTATAAACAGCGTAATCGCCGAGATCGCCGAGAGGCTGCCTGCAAGTCCATCCATTCCATCGGTGAAGTTAATGACGGTCGTAACTCCGAATATCCACAAAATCGTGAGTAAAAATTGTAAAAGCACCGGCAGCAGCACATATTCTCCGGAAAGCGGATTGTAAAAGCCCGTGAAGGAAATGCCGGAGGCATAGACGAGTACCGCCGCAGAAATTTGTACGATAAATTTGGGCAGCGAAGGAAAATCCTTGCCCTTCGTCTTATACCAATCATCAATAGTGCCAATGATGAGCAGCAGCAAGCCGCCAACGAATATCGCGCCGGTCTGTAAGGAGAAGTCTCTGGTAACGAGTAAATAAGTAAGGAAGAAGCCTATAAAGATGACATAGCTTGCAGTTAGTGGAATAGGCTCGCGATGAAGCTTCCGCTCCACGTCCTTGCGGGGCTTGTCCACAAAATCCAGACGGAAAGCCAGCCTTCCGAACGGCGGAATTAAGAAATAAACAATTGTAAAAGAAAATAGTAACGCGAAGACATAAGAAATGATCGTCACCACCGATATTTATTAAGGAACAACAAAATTATACAATCCAAGCTGAAAAATGTCGATTACAGGAAACGTAAGTGAGAAGATATTAATGTATGACTTAGGCTAAGCATTCATCCATTCGTAGCAGCCAATTGGAAAAATAGCTGTGTCTACAAAGAATAGAAGCATCCTTCCGGCGATGTCTGAATAAGGATAAGCAATCATTTTCATTTTGATAAGAGGAGCGATCTAACGATGAAGCTGGATTGTGCCATTATTGGGGGCGGGCCGGCAGGCTTGAACGCTGCTTTGGTGCTGGGCAGGGCGCGGAGACACGTCATTGTGTTCGATCATAATCGGCCAAGAAATGCAGTAGCGTATGAGTCACACGGATTTCTAACGCGAGACGGCATTGCGCCTCGAGAGTTTCGCAAGCTTGCCCATGAGGATATTGCGAAATATCCTTCCGTTACGATTAAACCGGATAAGGTAATAGAGGTTATGCCGAATCATGAAGGGTTTTGGCTGACAACGAGCAATAACGTCATGTATCAAGCACGGACGATTATTTTGGCGGCGGGACTTACGGAAACTTTACCAAGGATACCGGGCATTCATGATTTTTATGGTAGAAGCCTGTTTAGCTGTCCTTATTGCGATGGCTGGGAGCTGCGCGATCAACCGCTTGTCGTTATTTCGGAGGGCTCGAATATTTTTTCCTTGGCCAAAATCGTCTACAACTGGAGTAGGGATATTATCGTTTGTACAAATGGGGCGAATCTCTTGCACCCGGAGCAGCTCAGTCAGCTTAGACATAAGGGGATTGAGGTTAACTACCAACGTATCAAAGCTTTGATTGGAAAAGAAGGACGACTTAGCCGTGTTGTTTTTGAAAATAACACTGAGACTGCGCGTACAGGCGGCTTCGTCACTCCGAGCTGGGACCAATCCGTATCCTTTGGTGAGCGGCTCGGCTGTGCCATGACGCCAAGCGGCGGCTTTGTTACGGATGACTATGGCAGAACTAGCGTGAGAGGCGTGTACGCTGCGGGGGACACCTCTATCGTCGTGCCAGCGCAGCTCATTGTAGCTGCTGGTGAGGGCAGCAAGGCCGCAATTGGCGCCAATACAGATTTATCTCATCAGGATTTTGGCTAATGAATGGAATGGTATGAGGTTTTTGATTTCGTTGTGATTAGACGCAGCCAAGCTCTCAGCTCGCATAATACTCCACTTTCTACAGTAGAATCGACGTTACTTGCCGGGCTCTCAACGTACGCTTCGGGGCGCTCGAAATGGCGATATGCAGCAGCCAGCAATAAGCGGACTCGGTTAGGCGTTTAATTACTTTGTTACAACAGGATACGCATTGGGTATTGCTTTGGAAGATAGAAATTAAGCTAGCCCTGCCCTGAACGGGGAGAGAGCGTAAGACATGAGAAAGAGGAGACAAGCTATGCTAGAGAGGCTGTACACCGATGATCTTGTATTAAACCAATATCCGTTTATGAAAGACGAGCTGTCATATAATTTGGTTCATTTGATTGTCGCATTCGAAGGAGCGACTACGTTCAAGACGGCTGATGGGCGCATGGTATTTGCAGGCTCGCCAGGCCATAATGCTTGGTTATGGCTGGCAGAGGAGATGACGGACGAACGAAGGTTGCTGCTCATGAAGGAGCTCGTCGCATATTATGAAGAAATAGATCTGCCCGGCATTTGCGGATCTCCTCATACGGTGGAGCCATTTGCTAAGCTGTATGCTGAAATCAGGCAAAAAAATTATCACACCTATATGATGATGGAAGCCTACTCTTGTCCTAAAGTGATCAAGCCCACGAAGGTAAAGGGGGCAATGGTGCAAGCGACAAGGCAGCACCTTGAGCTTGTCGCTGAATTTATGGCGGGTTTCTCCGAGGATGCGTATGGGGCATCAGTTATTCCCGCTAGCCAGCTAGCAGCTGCTGAAGGTATGATTATGAGAGGGAATTTATATTTCTGGTCGGTGGACGAGCAGCCTGCTGCGATGGCGAACATTGCACATCGATCTCCTCGACATGGACGAATTAATGTCGTCTACACGCCGCCGGTGCTGCGGAAAAACGGATATGCCAGCGCTCTCGTTGCAGGGCTTTGTTCTATTTTGGAAGAGGAGAACAGGAAGCCGATGCTGTATGCTGATACTAGAAATCCAGCGTCGAACAAGGTATACAAAAATATAGGCTTCGTAGAGAGCGGACCTATTGCCGAAATTCGTTTTGAATAGAGAGAAGATTTGGGAAAGTAGGGGCCTATCTGAAAATTGATCGATTACTTGCGATGACGGTGCTGCTTCTGAATCGCGGAAGAATTAGCGCGAAGGAGCTCGCCGACCGATTTGAAGTATCCACCAAAACCATTTATCGCGACATGGATACGTTAAGCCAGTCCGGTATTCCTGTATTCGCCCATCAAGGGACGACAGGCGGGTTCGAGATTATGGAGCAGTATACGATTTCTCGCCAATATTTAACCCTAGGCGAAATATCTTCTATTATTGCTGCAGTGAAGGGAATGGGTACTGCCTTGGACGATGCGACCTTCTCAAGCTTGCTTGAGAAGGTTGAAGTGCTGCTGAACCGATCGGAGAAGGACGGGGTGAGTCACCGAGGGGAGAGTCTGGTCTTTGACCTTAATCCATGGGCTCAGGGACCAGTGGCTCGCCATAAGGTGAATTTGTTCAAGGAAGCGATTGAAGCCAGCCGAAGGGTTCAGCTCAGTTATATTAATAGGAATGGCACAGAAACGGAGAGAGAAACTGAGCCGTATGCGTTAATTTTAAAGGGAAATGTATGGTACTTGCATGCTTATTGTTTGCTCCGTGAACAATTTCGCGTGTTCCGCTTATCTCGCGTCCAGCAGTTTCATTCGTTGCCGGGTACGTTTGAACGTCGTCAGACGCCTGTGTTGGATAGCTATGCATGGGATCAGGAATGGCTGGGCACTGACGAAACGGAAGTCACACTTGTTTTCCGTGCGCAGGTACGCTATCGAGTGGGAGATGCTTTTCCTGCGGACCAAGTAACTGTTCTAGAGGATGGAACCTTGCGTGTAAAAAGAATGTTTACGCTAGATGAATGGTTTTACGGAATGCTGCTGAGCTATGGCGATCAGGTGATGGTGGAGCAGCCTGACTATATAGCGGAGGAAGTCATTCAACGCGCAAAAAATATTATTGGCCGGTATCAGAACTAAGACAGACTGCTGTCCATATTCCCCATGTACAATAAGGGCAAACCAATAGAAATGGGGAATAAACGTTGAATACAGAGAGTATTGTAAAACCGGAAGTATCACTTATCGGAGTAGCTGTCCGCACCACCAATGCTGAGGAAGCGGGACCAAGCGGACGCCTTGCGGCGCTTTGGGACACCTATTTCGCCAGCGGAATCGCAGAACAGATAGGGGCAAGCAACGCTCATTTAATTTATGCGTTATATACGGACTATGAGAGTGACGCTAGCGGTGCTTACACAGTGCTTATTGGACATGAGCGTGGCGATAACGCTACATTACAGGTACCGACTGGCATGGAGCAGGCGCTGATTCCAGAGTCTAAATTTATCGTATTTAAGACGAGGAAAGGTCCCGTGTATGAGGTCGTGCTGGAAGCATGGGGGGAAATATGGGCGTTTTTTGAGCATTCATCCATTGAGCGAGCGTATACAGGTGATTACGAGCTGTATGACGGCCGATCCTTCAATCCGGCAGATGCGGAAGTCGACATCCACATAGCTATAAAATAAGTTACTTTTCGATTGTTTCATTAAATAAAAAGAAGAAAGCACTTCAACTGAGTTGAAGTGCTTTCTGCGACTATAGAACCGCTTCCTCGCGGTAATCCTGAACAAGCACCTCTAGCGCACCTGTTTCCGGATCGAAGATAAAGCCGTGAACAGGAATGTCCTTCGGAAAGAGCGGATGCTTCCGAATTAATTGGACGCTGTGCATGACGCCTTCCTCGGAGCTTGAGAAGCCCCGCAAAAATTTCTCCATGCGAATGCCTGAGGTTTCTAGCGTCTGAATGACAAGCGGATCAATGCCGTGATCGATGAACTTATTAACCATGCCAGCGGAATCAAGATTAGTCATGCCGCAGCCGTGATGCCCAATGACAAGCACCTCGCGCGCGCCAAGCTCATAGACGGCAACGAGGATACTGCGCATTGCGCTTCCGAATGGCTGAGTCAAAATGGCGCCAGCATTTTTAATAAATTTGGCATCGCCATTTTTTAAATTTAAAGCTTTAGGAAGCAGCTCTACGAGCCGCGTATCCATGCAGGTAAGGACGGCTATTTTTTTATCAGGGTATTTGTCCGTAAGATAGGCCTCATATTGCTTTTCCTCGACAAATTTTTTGTTGAATTCCAACATACGTGGAACGATGGACATATAATTTCCTCCTAGCCGTATGACTTTCTATCTATCTATTTATTATTCATAGAAAGTGGCTAAGAGTCAAATATTGTTCTAATGAATTAATCCGCTTTTCTTTGCTTTTTCCAGCATTTTGGTAGTAAAAGGGTTAATCCATTTTTTTAAAGCTAGTCCAATTAATAGAGAGATTCCGGCAAAAACCGCTAGAGCAATCAGGTCTCTAACGACAATATCCCACAAAATACCACCGACCGCTTCTCGCATCATACTAATGGCATAGGTGAAGGGGAGAAAGGGATGAATGGCCTGGAAAAAAGGAGAGGTCACCTGAATAGGGAACGTTCCCCCCGATCCCGCAAGCTGGAGCACGAGCAGAACGATAGCCATCGCTTTGCCTACATTGTCGAATACGGATACCAGCGTGTAAACAATAAGCATAAATACCGCGCTAAGCACGAGTCCAAACCCGATGAACGCTGCTTTATCTGCGACGTAAGCTTTAAGCAGCCATATGTCGCCAATCGTCACGAGCAGTGACTGAACGAGCGCGATGGTAAGGAAGGTGAGATAACGGCCAAAGTAGATGTGATAGCTTTTATACGTACTTTCCGAATGATGCACATCCACGGTCAATAAGGAAACGAGCAGAAGAGCGCCAACCCATAACGAGAGTGTTGTGAAAAAAGGCGACATTGCAGATCCGTAGTTGGGTATAGGGTACAGTCGATTTTCTTTTAAAATGACGGGTTCGGCAAAGAAAGCACCCTCGCGCTCAGCATCGTTTTTGAGCAAATCAATAAGCTCATTCAAATTCCCTTCCTTCTCAAGCTCCCGAATCCGCTTTGCGAAGTCTTTAATCCGCTGCTCAGCAGCAGGCAATCCTTGCTGTATTTTCACAAGCTCTTTACTGCCGGCTTCAAGCCCCTTTGCTGCATCGTTCACGATTTGAATGGCACTTGGCATATTTTCGTTGGCTGCAGTTAGCAATGCCCCGGATTTTTCTGCGGCCTGCTTAGCGTTGTTGACAGCTTGCGTAACGCTAGGCAAAATTTCGTCATCATATCTATTCAGTATATCTGCCAGTATGGAGGAGGATTCCTTGGACAGGGAGCTGAGTCGATCCACAAGGCTTTGCGCGGGCTTCTCTCCCTTATCAATTGCTGAGCTTATTTGCTGAACAAGTGTGAGCTGCTGCTGGAAACGGCTGTTTACTTGCTTCAACCGATCTATTGTGGAGGAAAGGGGCTTGCCCTCTGCCGTTGCATTCAAACTCTCAAGCAGTGCGATTGTTCCACCAGTTACTTGGGAAGCGCTCGTTAATCGTTGCTGGGCCAGTACCAGTGCTGATTTTACGGCTTCCGGATCAACGGATGTATCCTGCAAAATAGCGGTAAGCTCCTCTATGGCATTGGCCGTTTGCAGCAGCAGCTGCAAATCCTGCTTGATAAGCGGGCCAGCTGTACCGAGTACCGTCGAACTTTGTTTGAAAAAGACCGCAAGCTGCTTCGTGAAGGCTTCGCCATCTTTAGCGAGCTGAGCAGCCTTCGGGAGCTCGCTTTGCACCGCTGCGACAATCTTTTTGGATTTATTCATATCGGTTGCCGCTAAGGCTACAGCTTCATCAATCTGCGGAATTAATGCTTCCAGCTTAAATATCGTATTGCGCACCTGCTCAATGGCAGGCTGATTCTCCTCCAGCTCTAAGCCGATTTGATTAAAGATACGAAAGATCGTTTCGTTCGCGGTTTTGACAAAGGTGCTGCGAACCTCCTCGATAATGCCGCTTGCTCCTTTTTGCGCTATTTTTGGAGCTACTGCATTGATCTTCTCGTTTACTGCATAATCCAGCTCTGCTTGCTGCGCATTGTCCGTAAGAACGGTAGCCATTTTCGCTGAAAAGTCGGCCGGAATCGTAATGCTGGCATAATATTCGCCATGTTTCACACCGGCCAGCGCATCTTTCTCATCAACAAAAACCCAGCCAATATTTTTATTTTCCTTCAAGGAGGCTATGATTTCATCGCCAATCTTAAGGGGGGTACCGCGGAGCTCGGCGCCTTCGTCGTTGTTCGCGACAGCAATGGCGAGGGAGCTTGTCTGTCCATAAGGGTCCCATGAAGCTTTGATATTGAACCAGGCGTATAACGATGGCAAACAAGCGAGTCCGATAATAATGATCGCGGCGGCGCTATTTCGAAATATATTGCGAAGATCGTTTAAGTAAATGGAAAAAATACGGGTCATATTCAGCTGCCTCCCAAAAAATACGTATCTTAGTATGACTGAATCCATCAAAATCTACGCATCGATACGTATAGGATTATTAACATGAACATAGGAAAAAAGCAGCAGCTCGGCTTGGATAGCGGAGCTGCTGCTTTTTCTGAGACAATTATGTTTATTGCGCGGCCGAGTCGCGGCTTTCCTGCACGATTTCAGCGAGCAGCTCGAAGGAGCGGAGCCGCGCTGCATGATCATACACCTGGCTGACGACAATAAGCTCATCCGCTTCGGTTTGCTCGACGATGGCGTTTAGTTTATCTTTGACGGTTGCTTTCGTACCGGTAATGGTAAAGCTAAGCTGTTTGCGTACGATCATTTTTTCCTGCTCGCTCCAAAGCTCGTCCATACTATCTACAGGAGGAGCCAGCTGACCCATACGTCCACGTATGAGGTTCAGGAATGCCTGCTCCTGTGAGGTTGCTAGAAACTTGGCTGCTTCGTCTGTATCAGCAACGATGACGTTAACGGCAATCATCGCGTAAGGCTTGTCTAGTACATCGGATGGTCGGAAATGATCACGGTACAGCTTCAAGGCCGGCAATAAAAAGTCGGGAGCAAAATGGCTAGCGAATGCAAACGGCAGCCCGTGGTGCGCAGCCAGCTGTGCGCTAAAGCCGCTAGAGCCGAGCAGCCATATTGGGACATTCAGATCCTCTCCAGGAACAGCTTTAGGCATAACCGCACGGGATTCGTCAGTCGGATTGAAATAATGACGAAGCTCGTTCAACTGCTCAGGAAAGTCCTCTCCGTTGCTCCCCAGTCCACGCCGCAGTGCTCGTGCTGCAAGCTGATCAGAGCCAGGCGCTCTTCCGAGGCCAAGATCAATCCGCCCAGGGTACATCGATTCCAGCGTGCCAAATTGCTCGGCAATGACAAGCGGTGCGTGATTTGGCAGCATAATGCCGCCGGAGCCGACACGAATTTTTTCAGTGCCAGCCGCTACGTAGCCAATGACGACCGATGTTGCTGAGCTCGCAATACCGGGCATATTGTGATGCTCTGCAAGCCAAAAACGGTGATAGCCCCATTTTTCCGCATGCTGAGCCAAATCAAGCGTATTTCGGAACGAACTAGCCGGCTTGCTGCCAGTTACGATTGGAGCAAGATCAAGGATAGATAAAGGAATATCATGAATAGACATCGTGAATAGCACCTCCTTAGGAAAGTATAAACGACAAGTCAGGTCAACATTGCTGGGAGGAATGAACTTGATCAGCCTTAGACGTAAAACCCCTAGCGCCAGCAAAAGGGCGAGGGGTTCTGAGGTAACACTTTTTTACTGTGGGTTGGTTGTCCAAATTCCTGCTGATTTAATAAACACACGGTCTGGAAGCTTCAAAGTCGCCAAGACAAGCTCAGCCATATCCTCAGCCTGCATCATACGATCCTCATCGCCAATTTTGAGGCCGGCAGTTACGGCAAGCTCGGTATTAACAGTACTTGGCGTGAGTGCTGTTACACGGATGTTTGATTTGCGGACCTCCTGCATGAGCGATTCAGTCATCCCGATAACCGCAAACTTGGATGCGCAGTAAGCGGAGCCGGTTGCGAATCCGCGCTCACCAGCGGTAGAGGCGATATTAATGATGCTTCCCCCTGTTTGCTCAAGCATCGTTGGAAGTGCTGCGCGAGTGACGTAGTAGGTTCCCATGACATTCGTTTGAATAATACGCTCCCACTGCTCATGGTCCATATCCAGCAGTGTGCCAAAGGTTCCGATGCCCGCGTTGTTAATGAGAATGTCGATGGAGCCTAGGCTCTCCTTCAGTGCTGCAATGGCTTGATCTACGTCAGCCTTTACCGAGATATCCGCCGTGGCGATAAAAATATTAACGCCGTATTTGCCTGCAAGCTCAGCCTGCAATGTCTCCAAATCGGAGCTTGTCCGAGCGAGTAGACCAAGGTTAACACCCTCTGCTGCTAACGCAACGGCGATCGCTTTACCGATCCCTTTGCCAGCACCGGTAATGATCGCGGATCTATTTTTTAATTCCATGATAATCTCTCCTTTGTCTATTGCATTTTATTCGATTCGTATGAAGCGACATAGGTATGATATCCTTTTATTAAGGCATCGCATACGTTAAGTTCAATTATTATGTTATATCATACTTAAAGCAAGTACCAACTTATTAGTAAGATAGTATTATTTTTATACTAAAAGGAGTCGTTTACGTTGGGAGATCAGCATTTTAAAGAAACCGTGGAGCTGACCTTGAAGGTTATTGGTGGCAAGTGGAAGCCAGTCATTCTTTGTCATCTGACGGAGGGTACGCATCGTTTCGGCGAGCTGAAAAGGGAAATGCCTGCTATTACTCAAAAGATGCTTACCCAGCAGCTGCGGGAATTAGAGGAGGATGCGATCATTGACCGGAAGGTTTATGTGCAGATGCCGCCTAAGGTGGAGTATTCTTTAACGGAGTATGGATTATCGGTGAAGGAGCTGCTAAACGTCATGTCGCAGTGGGGAGAGCAGCATCAAGAAAGAGAGTTGCGGAAGCCGGAAAACTGAATGAAATAGCTCCTTATAGTTCCCAAATGGGTACTACGTTCCGCAAAAGTGCGTACTGTTCTATTCGAGCAGGAGGGTCTAGAATAGGGGTTGTTAGCGAAACAGAACCTATGAGGAGTGAACGATAAATGAAATTGCAATTAGCGCTTGACCTTGTTGATATACCTGGAGCCATTGAGCTTGTGAAGCAAGTGGAGTCTTTTGTTGATATTGTGGAAATTGGCACACCAATCGTCATTAATGAAGGACTGCACGCTGTCAAAGCGCTCAAGGAAGCTTTTCCAAACCTATCTGTCCTTGCTGATCTGAAAATTATGGATGCGGGCGGCTATGAGGTGATGAAGGCGGCAGAAGCTGGAGCGGATATCGTGACGATTCTAGGCGTAGCCGAGGATGCGAGCATCAAGGGCGCGGTTGAAGAAGCGAAGAAGCAAGGCAAGCAGATTTTGGTCGATATGATCGCAGTGAAAAACTTGGCGGAGCGTGCGGCGCAGGTGGATTCATTCGGCGTGGATTATATTTGCGTGCACACAGGCTACGATCTTCAAGCTGAGGGCCAGAATTCCTTTGAAGATCTTCGTACGATTAAATCGGTAGTTAAAAATGCAAAGGTAGCCGTTGCCGGCGGAATTAAACTGAGCACGCTTCCTGAGGTTATCGCAGCGGGCCCTGACCTCGTTATCGTAGGCGGCGGCATTACCGGACAAGCCGACATTAAGGCAGCAGCCTCCGAGATGCAGCAATTGATCAAGCAAGCGTAATGAAGATAATGCCAAAGCAACCTAACTTGACGCTGATCGTGGACGAGCTTAACCAAGCGGCGAATCAAATAGATGAGCAGCAGCTTGAGCAATTGACCGATGCGATCAGCAAGGCAGGACGCGTATTCGTAGCGGGAGCTGGCCGCTCGGGACTGATGATGCGAGCGTTCGCGATGCGGCTCATGCATCTGGGGCTGGATGTATATGTGGTCGGTGAAACGGTCACACGCAGCTTGAGCAAGGATGATCTGCTGCTCATTGGCTCAGGCTCTGGGGAGACGAAGTCACTTATACCGATGGCAGAGAAGGCTCACAGCCTTGAGGCCAAGGTAGGTGCTTTGACACTCTCTGAGACCTCAACGATCGGCGGACTTGCTGATATCGTCGTGAGGCTGCCTGGCGCGCCTAAGGATCAAGCAGGAGATACAGCTTCGACGATCCAGCCGATGGGCTCGTTATTTGAGCAGATACTTTTACTCTTATGCGATACAATTATTTTGCGGTTGATGGCAAGGGAAGAGCTGAGCGGCAAGGCGATGTACGGCAATCATGCTAATTTGGAATAATCAAATGGCAATAGCGAAGGGGCAAGCTCGGCAGTCAACATGACCGGGGCTTGCTTTTTTTGTTGTCTGATGATAGCCGAGGATTACCGCCGCACACTGCCCTATCCGGATGGTTATGGGTTTTTTAAGAGAGGCTCGATAGCGAAGGCGATGCGTAGACGCAGGCTCTCTATCGGATCCTTGAGCTTAATGCCCATTAGTTTCTCGCATTTATCCAATCGATAGATAACCGTGTTTCGGTGCACAAAAAGCTGTTTGGACGTTTCGACGAGCTGGCACTGTGTGTCGAAATATACATTTAGCGTGCGCAGCAGCTCCTTTTGCTCATTTTCTTCACTGGATGAGAAGGGACGAAACGTTTCCTCATAAAAATGCTTCAGCTCCTCATAAGGAATCAACCGGAAGAGATAACTAACGTCCTTGGCTTGATATGATTGAATAAACCTCGTTTTTTTCATTTGATAGCCGATTTGCAGCGCTTTGACTGCCTCGCTGTAGGAAAGTCCGATATCAAGTACATTTGATACTGGATTGCCTACCCCAAGCGAGATGCTGAGCTGGGATTGCGCAGCAAGCTGCTCTGTCATAGCTGCTAACTGCTTCAGAAATACAGCTTCCTCCCACTCCGTCTCTGGAATGAACAAGAGCACACCGAACAAATCATTTTTTGTGAACAGGACAAAAGTTTCTCCAAGCTGCGATAATTGGCGCTTGATCAGCTCATATTGCACATCTCTCTCAGAGATCAGGCGCTCGTCGGCTAAGGACGTGCTGTTTTTTGTGATGCTTGGACCTAAATGAAATGACTCATCCTTTCGTGCAGCTAGAAGCAGCCATGTTCCTGGCGACCTAAGGCCGTATTTTTTTCCCCGATGAAGCGCTTCTTGCTCAGATCCAATAAAACCATCGATTAAATCAGAGAAAAATTCGTTTTTGTAGCGGCGCGAACGCTCCTTCACTGCGTACTGCTTCGACATTTCTATGCCGATAACGTTGGAAGCCTGCTCTAGTGTTAAGCCATATTTACTGGAGGCAGCTTGCTGGGGTTGGTAGGCAATGAGGTATCCCTCATGCCGATAGGTGAAAATGGGATAGAGCTCAATGTAACGATAATTTCTTACAGCCGGATCAAGCAAGCAAAGCTTCACTGCCGCAGGGATGACAGAAATATGGCTTAATACTGCCTCAGTAGCGGTAATGACCGATTGCATGTGGGAATGCTTGAAATGCTGTGACTGTGCGGTCACCTGAAGCTTGCTGCTGAACAGCAGGATAGGTGAGGAAAGCAGCTGTGTTAGTGCATCCATAATTTCATCAATACCGTTCCCGTGCATAATCATTGTGGAAAAACGTTTGTGGATATTTAACGAGTACTGCAATTCTTCATTTCTATTGTCCAAAATAATACTGGTAGAGTGCTGCAATATTTCCCCCAGCGAATGCCCAACTGAGGAAATTTCAATAATCGGAAATTGAATACGATTTGCCTCCTGGAGTACCTCCTGCGGAATATCGAGCTTGAAACGTTTGGTTTTTACTGCTAGTCCAGCACATTTCAATTGATTCATGTTTCTCATGAGCTCCAGCAGCATTGCAGGCTTTTCCTTCATGAAGTAGCCATTCGTGAGCAGCAGCTCGCCGGGTCTTAGGAAGTGAATGATATCAGGGGCATCCATAATATTAACGGTCTGAACGGTACGGTTTAAGCCGTTGTGGCCTGCAATAACCTGCATTTTAGAAAATATAGTATTGGACAGCAATTGCTCAAGCAGCATTTTCGTCCATCCTCTCGTCAATGGTGATGATATAAAAACTAACATCAATTCAAGTAGTTGTAAAGAGTATGCTGGACGAATGATCTAAATGTTAATGAAACATTTAGATTTAACGTACAATGACAGCGGATCAGCAAAAAGTTATGCTCTTTCTAAGTTAATTAATGTTAGATAACATGACACGTTCGAGGGTGGGAAAGGCGATGCTTCACATCCTCAAATTTTTAAAAAATTGCGTAAGTTAGAGGTGAGTGGAATGCTTGATTTACTGCTTACACAGGTACGACTACAAAACGCATCAGCAGTAATGGATATTGGTGTGCGAAATGGCATAATCGATTATTTAGCACCGAGTGAACGTGAATATAAGCCGGATGCGTTAAGCATTGAGGATGGTATGGGAGGCATGCTGCTCCCTGGCCTAGTAGAGCCCCATGTTCATCTTGAGAAGGCGCACTTGCTCTCGCAAATGGAACAGGAGGCAGCATCCTTGCAGGATGCCATTCGAATGACAGCAGCGATGAAGCACGGCTTTACGAGGGAGGACATGAAGCAGCGATCACTGGCTGTCATTCGCGAGGCAGTTCGCAGTGGTGTTACACATATGCGCTGTCACGCAGAGGTTGATCCGATTCTAGGACTTAGCGCGTTCGAATCAGCACTGGAGCTGAAGCAGCTAGTGAGTCATGCGCTTGATTTGCAAATTGTTGTTTTTCCGCAAGAAGGTATTTTCAAAAATGCTGGAACGGCAGAACTTATGGAAGAAGCCATGCGGCTTGGAGGGGATGTGGTGGGCGGCATTACGTATCAAGATACTGACCTGCAGGCCCATTTGCAATTTGTGTTTAATTTGGCAGAGAAATATGGAAAATCGATTGATATTCATACTGATTTCTCTGATAATCCCGAGCATCTTGCCATTGTCGATATTGCAGAAAGAACGATTGCAGCAGGTATGGAGGGACTGGTCTCTGCTGGGCATGTGACCTCTTTAGGCTCTCTTGAGCACGGGAGAGCGGAGGCCGTCGCTGAACGTATTCAGGAGGCTAATCTTCACATCATGAGCTTGCCAGCTACCGATTTGTTTATTAACGGCAGGGCTGATATGGAGAGAAAGCGGCGTGGATTGACTCCAATTGTCATGTTGCTTGAGAAGGGTGTCAATGTCGTCATAGGCGTCAATAACGTACGAAACCCATTTACGCCGTTCGGCAAGGCGGATCCACTCGAAACGGCATGGCTGGTTGCAGTTACCGCCTATATGGGTGGAGACAGTGAAGCTCGTCAATTGATTCGGATGCTGACGGAAGGGGCGGCACAGGCGCTTGGCCTGAAAAATTATGGACTGCGATTAGGAGCAGAGGCGGATATGGTGCTTTTTTCAGTACCGACCGAACGTGATATTTTGCTTGATAAGCCAGAGCAAAGAACAGTATGGAAACGCGGTATTAAGGTAGCGGAAACGCAGGTTGCAATTCTTTTAAATAGGCTTTAATTAAAACGATATAGAGGAGTGGGTATTCGGATGAGGAAGCTATCTAGCAAAAAAATGACATTGGGTTTATTGGTTGTAGTCATGATGTGGGTGCTGGCCGCATGTGGAGGCGGCGATAAGGAGTCAAAGGGAGTAAATGCACCCGCAGCGAGTAATGGAGCGGGAAGTAAGCAGCCAATTCTAATCGGTATGTCAACAGAAGCGACGGGCGATAACGCGATGAACTCGATTAATCTGTACCAAGGTGTTCAAGTAGCGGTTGATCAAGTGAATGCCAAAGGCGGCATAGATGGTCGCTTGATTGAGCTGGTTGTGCGTGATACCGAGCAAAATCCGACGCGAGGCATTAGCATTATCCGTGACTTTAGCCAAAAGGAGAAGGTATTAGCTGCAATAGGCGGTTTCCACAGCACGGTTATGCTGGCTCAGTCGCCTATTATTATGGAAGAAAAGTTTCCGTTCATGGTCGCTACCTCTAACGTGCCGGCATCTGTAGAAACGGGTATGCCCTGGACGTTCGGCGTGCGGATGAATGCGAATATTACGGCACAATATGCGCTTAAGTTTATTAAGGAGCACTTTAATACGACAAATATTGCGGTTCTGCACGAGAATGGCGGCTATGGCAAGGGCGCAGCAGCAGCAATGACGAAGGTGCTTGAATCAGAAGGCTTGAAGCCGGTAGCGGTTGAGTCCTTTGACAATGCGAAGGATAAGGATATGACGGCACAGGTCAACCGTGCGAAGGAAGCTGGGGCAGAGGTTATTTATTTGTTCGGCCAAGGCGCAGCTAATGGCTATGTGCTGCAGGCGATGGATAAGCTTGGCTGGAAGGTGCCGATTGTAGGCGAGAATGGCATGGCGAACAAGGGTGTGCAAGAGGTCGGCAAGGAGCTGGCGAATGGCACGTACGCGATTCAGACAGCAAACTTCAACGTAGATCAAACGCGTGAGACTGCAAAGGTATTTTTGGAGGACTTCACGGCCAAATTTGGCCATATCCCAACCACCTTCGCTTCTGCGGCACAAGGCTATGACGGAGCAATGGTGATTTTTCAAGCGATCGAGAAAGCGGGCTTGACCGGTGATTTGGCAAAGGACCGCGAAGCGATCAAAGATACGCTCGAGACTGGGCTTGGATCGTATAGCGGCGTGATCAAGGATTGGGACCAAATGTTCACGGCTGAGAACCATGACGCGGTCGATGTAAATTCGTACTTGATGTGTGTATGGAAGGACGGCAAGCTGGTTATTTCCGACAAGCAATAGGTCATTACACAAAGAAAGAGGGATGGACATGTCGCTTATACTTCAGCTCGTCATTAGCGGGCTCTCTGTCGGATGTCTATATGCCTTGATTGCGCTTGGCTACAGCTTAACGTTCGTCGTGAACGGAACGCTAAATATGTCGCAGGGACAGCTGGTCATGCTTGGCGGGGTGCTTATGTTCGGATTCTCCGAGCTCGGGCATCTGCCCTTTCTCGCTTCATTTGCGCTTGCTGCGTTAATTGTTGGGCTGCTCAATCTGGGCATAGAGAGACTTGCAATTCGTAAGTTCGATAAGGGAGCAAATTCGATCGAGTGGGTGCTCAGCACGATAGCGGTAGGTATTATTATCCAAGATGTCGCCCTCTATATTAACGGGCCGGATGAGGGTGTTACGCCTTCTCCGGTTGGCGACGAAATGCTTCGCATATTTGGGGCAGGGATCTATTGGAAGGAATTTATTTTCCTGCCGGTCGTAGGCATTCTTCTGATTCTGTTAGTTTTATTTTACAAAAAATCGCATTGGGGTTTATGGCTTCGAGCAACTGCCGACAATCGGACAGCGGTTGAAATTATGGGAATTAGCAGCAATAAGATCGTTGCAGTTGCTTATGTATTGAGTGGTTTGCTTGCGGGCATTGGCGGAGCCCTAATGTCTACCAATTATGCAGTTTCTGTCGATATCGGTCTACCGCTCGGACTTAAGGCAATTTCAGTCGCCATACTCGCTGGAGTTAACAATCCGAAAGGAATCGTTGCCGCCGGTCTGATTCTAGGTATATCTGAGGCCATTATAGGACAGTACATTTCAACAGCTTTTAGAGAGATGTTTGTCTACGGTTTAGTTATTCTCGTGCTGTATTGGAAGCCGATGGGCCTCTTTAATGCACGCAAAACGATAGTGAAAGTGTAATATCGCAAACGTCAGGGGGCGCGCACATGAATCAACTTATCGAACGAAGCTTCGGCTACCGCACGGCAGCCGCTTGGATTGCAGGTGTTGCCGCCGTGGGGCTGCTTGCTGCCGGGCCTTGGCTGGTTGACACGTATTATTTGAATCTATTGTTTATGATCGGAACCTTTGTCATTACGTGCACAGGGATGAACATATTAATCGGCTACTGCGGCATCGTTTCCATCGGGCACGCAGGCCTAATGGCAATCGGTGCTTATATGTCCTCCTTCCTCAGCACCCAGTACGGACTCTCGTTCTGGACAGTGGCAATGATCGGCATGCTGGTTTCCTTGATTATCGGGAGCCTGATCGCCATTCCAACCATTCGGGCGGGCGGCGTCTACTTATCTATGATTACAATCGCCTTCGGCGTCGTTATTCACGAAGTGCTTATTCGGTGGGATGGCTTCTCTGGCGGTCCGCTTGGCATTTCGGGCATTGCAAAGCCGCAGGCTGCCGGTTATACGTTTGATTTAAAGAGTATGTATATACTCGTATTGGCCATCGCAGTGATTGCACTGCTGCTAGCTCGCAACTTGCGCCGCTCCTCTTGGGGCAGGGCAATGATTGCGACGAAGGAGAATGAAATCGCGGCGGCATCACTTGGTATTCGCAAGTTTACGGTGCAATATGCAGGATTTGCAATTAGTTCTGTGCTAGCGGGGTTGTCGGGTGCGATCTATGCGCATACGAACAGCTTTATCAGCCCGGATACGTACAATTTTCAGACTTCGGTCCAGCTGGTATTGATCGTTATTTTAGGTGGGGCGGGCAGAGTGCTGGGTCCGGTCATCGGAGCTGCTATTATCGTGTTTCTGCCGGAAGTACTTGATATGGAAAAGCTGCGGATGGCTCTTTACGGGAGCATTATGTTTGCGGTGCTGTTTTTCCTGCCGAAAGGTATTGTCGGTACAGCAGCAAGCTGGCTTTCGCCGCGGCTAAGCCGTTTTGTGCCGAAAGAAAAGAGTTCGTCATATGGGGCCGTGGATGAAAGTGTTTTGTTTGCCGCCTCATCGCAAGAGAATGATAAGCCGCTGCTTGTGCTTGAAGGCATTAATAAATATTTTGGCGGACTGCATGCTTTGAAGGATGTAAGCTTTTCGGTAGTCTCCGGTACGATTCACTCGCTGGTAGGTCCTAACGGAGCTGGCAAAACAACGCTGCTAAACGTCATTTCCGGCTTGTATAGCTCTGAGCAAGGCAATTTTGCACTGCACGGAAAGACGCTCGTACCGCGTTCGTTGTCTGCTGTGGCTCAGCTTGGTATTGCTAGGACGTTCCAGCATTCTAGGTTGTTCAAGGAGCTGTCAGTGCTTGAGAATGTCATGACCGGTATGACGAAGAAGGAGCGCACCGGGCTCGGAGCCTCCTTGCTGCGAACGAAAAAGCAGCTTCGTGCGGAGCGGCGTATGGAGGAGCGAGCACATGCGCTGCTGGATCTCATCGGATACGAAGGGGATCGGGATATGCCTGCAAGCCAGCTGCCCTATGGACATCAACGGATGGTGGAGATTTCCCGCGCATTGGCTACGACGCCAAGCCTGCTCCTGCTTGATGAGCCGGCGGCAGGCATGACAACTGCCGAGATTGAGCAGCTCGAGGAGCTTCTGCGTAAGCTTGTCATGTATGGCTTGACTGTCATATTGATCGAACACCATATGGATTTCGTGCAGCGTGTATCCGATACGGTGACGGTGCTGGATTTCGGCAGAGTTATCGGAACGGGCAGTCCAGAGCGAATGCTGAGCGATCCTCGTGTCATTCAGGCTTACCTTGGCGGAGAAGAGGTGGCGGCTAGTGCTGAACATTAAGGGACTGGAAGTAAAATATGGCGCCATTCATGCTTTGAAGGGCATCGATATGGAGCTTGGCAAGGGCGAGATCATCGCAGTTATCGGATCGAACGGAGCAGGCAAAACGACGCTGCTGCAATCGGTGCTCGGTCTTGTTCGCCCGAACGCAGGGGTAATTGAGCTGGAGGGGAAACCGATTACCTATTTATCTGCGAACAAGACATCAAATCTTGGTGTTTCTCTTGTGCCGGAAGGGCGCGAAGTATTCGGAACATTATCGGTCATTGAGAACTTGCGCATGGGACTCAAGAGAAAGATCGGCTCGGTATCAAAGCAGCAGTTCGACGAGGAGTTAGCATTAATATTCGAGCGGTTTCCCCGCCTGCATGAGCGGCGCAATCAGCTTGCTTTCACACTTAGCGGAGGCGAGCAGCAAATGCTCGTTCTCTCACGGGCTATGATCAGCAAGCCGAAGCTGCTTTTGCTTGATGAGCCGTCACTAGGGCTAGCGCCGATTATCGTGAACGAAATTTTTGCTATAATTAGTGAACTTGCACAGGACGGTACTGCGATTTTGCTTATAGAGCAAATGGCGCATAAGGCGCTGTCGATTGCGAAGTATGGTTATGTCATAGATAATGGCAGCATAGCATTGCAGGGTGCATCGTCTGCACTGCTGAATGATGATCGAATGATCAAAGCATATTTGGGCGCACACTAACTAAACGATCAAGTAAAGGGTGACAGACATGGAGATAACACAAATCAATCGTATTCGCATAAATGAAAGTCTGTATGATTTGAGGCTGGACGTAGAGAAGGGGATTATCTCACATATTACGCCTAGTAATCATGCTTCTGAAGGAGCAGCGGCAGCGGGCGTTAGAGATGCAGAGGGCTTGCAGTATTTACCGGCAACGACTGATATGCATATTCATTTGGACAAGCATTTTTTGGGCGAGCCGTGGAAGCCGCTTCAGCCTTTTGTAACATTGCCCGGGCAATTAGCATTTGAAAAGTCTATGCTGGCATCACTTCCAACAACGGTAGCTGAACGCGCACGCCGACTGATTGATTTGCTGCTTAGCCATGGGACGACCAAGATTCGGACGCATGTTGACGTCGACCCGCAAATCGGAATTTCACATGTGGAGCAGGTGCTTGAGGTGCGAGAGGAATACCGAGGCGTGATGGAAATTGAAATCGTAGCATTTCCACAGCAAGGGCTGCTTCGCTCGAATTCGTTGCCTGTCATGAAGGATGCGCTGCGCGCTGGCGCTGAATATGTTGGCGGTGTCGATCCTGCGGGACTAGACCGACAGGTTGATCGGAGTCTGGAGACGACTTTTGAGCTAAGTGCTGAATTTAATGCAGGCGTTGATCTTCATTTGCATGATCCGGGTCACTTGGGTTTATATACGATCAGCCGGTTTGCTGATTTAACGCTGGAGGCAGGCAAGGGTGGCAGAACAGCAGTCAGCCACGCGTATTGCTTGGGACAGGTTTCGGAGGCAGAATCGAGAGAGCTTGCGCAGCAGCTAAAGGCCAACAACGTAGCAATCATTACAAGTGTCCCGCTCGACAGACCGATGCCGCGCGTGGATCAGCTTGTAGCCGAAGGCGTGCGTGTGCATGTTGGCTCTGATAATATTCTTGATGCTTGGAGTCCGTTCGGAAATGGAGATTTGCTCGCGAGAGGTGCGAAGCTGGCTGAGAAATTCGGCTGGATACTTGATGAAGGGCTGATGCAGACGTATCCGCTTATATCTGCTGGCGCGCTAACGCCGAAGGTGGGCGATTCCGCAAGCTTTATGCTTGTATCAGCAGTCAATGTGAAGCATGCGATTGCAGCTGCTCCACTAAGGGAAGCTGTCTTCTCCGGAGGCAAGCTGGTGGGCGGCAAATGGTCCGAAGCGCTAAAAGTGGCTTCTCTGCTTTAGAGGTCTGCTCCGCGGTGTAGATGTTCAGGCTTGTTCATATTGGGTTCATTTTCCTGATGTATGCTTGCTATATTCTTATAGCATCCTGGGGGAGGAATATACAAAATGAACATATCATCGGTATCAAGCAGCAAAGCATCGTATTCCGCACCAGCGGTGGACACATCAAGCTTAGAGAAGCAGCTGCAGAGTCTGCAATCGGAGCTCAAAAAAGTAAATGACAGCGATGATGAGCAAGCGGCGAAGGATAAGAAGGCACAGGTTATCCAGCAGCAGATTCAACAAATTCAGCAAGAAATCGCTAAACAGAAGGCGGAGGCAAGCGCTAATCAAGCTATTCAGCCTGCGGCTAATACAAATACAGCTGCAAACGAAGGTGCTAGCGCAACGAAGGCGGCCACTGGTCCTGTAGCTAATTCTGATCGATTATTTGACGTACGGGTAT
This sequence comes from Paenibacillus sp. FSL H8-0548, assembly GCF_038630985.1. Taxonomy (NCBI): domain Bacteria; kingdom Bacillati; phylum Bacillota; class Bacilli; order Caryophanales; family Paenibacillaceae; genus Paenibacillus; species Paenibacillus sp. FSL H8-0548. Next base: position 7,076,763 of record NZ_CP152049.1, on the reverse strand, counting down.
AAAGTATAAGGTGATAGGAATGGGCTGGGCATTTGCATGTTCATTTGACATGAAACCAAAAGGTATCATATAATCATAATGCGAAACCAAAAGGTTTCATGTTTATGAAAAATATAATTTAGATATTCCTAGTGGAGGCAATCAAATGGATAATAATACGCAAAATACGTTACCCGATATTCGACAAACGCTGGTGCTGAATGCGCCAATTCAGAAGGTATGGGCTGCGGTTGCGACGGCTGAAGGCATTGCAGCATGGTTCATGCCTAACAATTTTCAACCGGAGCTGGGCTATGAATTTCATCTGGAAGCCGGACCCTTCGGCAATTCTCCTTGCAAGGTAACCGTGCTTGATCCGCCCAACTGTCTCGCTTTTGAATGGGGCAAAGATTGGTCATTGACGTTCGAGCTAGTCGAGATGGACGGTAAAACCGAATTTACGCTTATTCATGCTGGCTGGGATGCGGATAAGGTTACAGAGTTCGGTCAATCGCATAACGAGGTTCGTGATAGAATGTCGGGTGGCTGGGTTGGAATTGTACAAAAGCTAAGCAAGATTGTAGAGGACTAAGATGGCTGATCCCGCACCGAAGCATGATGTGTTTCAGGCGATCGCAGATCCCACACGGCGCAAGCTGCTGCATCTGCTTGGGGATGAGGAGCTGCCGGTCAATGTGATTAGCGGACATTTTACGATGAGCCGAACAGCGGTATCGAAGCATTTGCGCGTATTAGCGGATGCGGGGCTTGTGAAGGATAGGAAGGTTGGCAGGGAGACACGTTATCGCCTAGATCCGGAGCCGCTGCGTGAGTTAAAGCGCTGGTTAGCTTATTATGAGCGATATTGGGATAATAAATTATCCGCTCTGAAGCGCTACGTAGAAGCTGATGAAAGTATAACGGCGGACTCTTATGAGCCGCTTGCCGCTATAGAACCTAATGCCGACAAATAAGCCCGTAGCTAACAAACGCGACTTCGGGAGCAATAGATCTATCACCCAGATCTAATGCCACTCATATGATCTATGGTCAAAAAAGGAGCAGCTCCTCAAGTAGATAAATCTACTTGAGGAGCTGCTCCTTTTTGTTGAAATATAGAATAGTATATCATTTCGCCATACTATCTCTATATTTCTTGGAATGAAACGGGCCGCACCACCAAGGGACGGCGACAGCCATTTCACTTTGATTCTATTAGGTGTATAGCGCAGCCAGCTTCATTAACGAAGCAGCGACAAGTCGAAGCTTGGAACAAGCCCTTCCTCAGCTGCACGTCCGAGCAGGGCGGTTATTGCAGCGTAGCCGTCCTCGCCTAAGCTTGCAGTAAACTCGTTGACGTACAGATCGATATGCGCTTGAGCGACATCAGGCGACAGCTCTTGAGCATGCTGCATAATATAAGACTTTGATTCCTCTGGATGCGCCCAGGCGTAATCGACTGACGCACGAATCCACTTGGTTATGGCATCGGTATCTAGCGAACGCTTGGCGATGATGGCTCCAAGTGGAATAGGCAAGCCAGTATCAGCTTCCCACCAGCTTCCAAGATCCGTCAGCATGTTAAGCCCATAGGCTGGATAAGTGAAGCGGGCCTCGTGAATGACAAGGCCGGCGTCGATCTCGCCATCGCGCACCGCAGGCATAATTTCGTGAAAGGGCATAACGACAATTTCACCGACTCCTCCAGGTACATTGCGGGCTGCCCACAGTCGGAAGAGGAGATAAGCGGTGGAGCGCTCGCTAGGAACGGCGACCCGTTTGCCGGATAGAGAGGCGGGGCTCGATTCATCCTTGCTGTTCGTTAACACAAGCGGACCGCAGCCTCTTCCAAGCGCACCGCCGCAAGACAACAGTTTATAATCGGATAATACCCATGGCAATGCGGCATAGGAAATTTTCATGACTTCGGGGCCTTTCGATTTGGCGGCCCAATTATTCGTAATATCAATGTCGGCATAGGTGACATCCAGCTCAGGTGCGCCGGGGATAAGGCCGTGAGCCCAAGCATGGAAGACGAATGTATCATTTGGACATGGAGAATAAGCGATATTCATATTAATACCTCCTGTATAGCTTTGCATGCTGCTTCTAATGAAGCTAGTGCTTCACCGATTCGCCAAGCTGCGCGATCCCGCGGTCCTACCGCATTCGAGATGGCGCGAATCTCAGTGACAGGAATACCGAGTCCCGCGGCAGCAACGGCAACCCCGTGGCCTTCCATACCCTCGGCTGCTGCACCGTTTATTCGTGCTTCTAATGCAGCGGTTGTCTCTGCGCTGCCCGTAGCTGTTGTAACCGTTAGAATAGGACCGCTGCAAACGGATAAACCAGCTGCCTGAATAGCGTCAACCAGCCGGCTATTCCATTTTGTGCTTGGGGTGATGCGTGCGGAGCCGAAGCCAAGCTCGTCCAAGCTGAGGAAGCCATCCGGCGTCTCAGCCCCTAAATCAGCAGCGACGATAAGATCGGCTACCACAAGCGAGCCAATTGCGGCTCTTTCTGTAAAGCCGCCGCCAATTCCTGCACTTATGACCAAGCGATATGGTTCGGCTGTGGAAACAAGCGCCGCTGCCGTTCGAGCAGCGGCAGCGGCAGCGCCTACACCCGCAGCAATAACGTCAACGCCTTGCAGGCCCTGCAATCCGCGAAGCACAGCATCACGCTCAGCGTCAACAGCGGTAACGATCAGCACGCGCTTGCTGCTGGGCGTTTGGTCATTCTTATTTTGAATCGAATCGATTTGTGATGGCAATGGCATGAAGACACAAGCTCCTTTGGCGACGGTATCGGTTCTCTTGATATTATCGTACACTTGCCTGTTAATAGATGCAATCGGCGAAGCTAGCCGATCGTAATTTTTCCTTCAGGGAATCGGTACAGCTCCTTCTTCGAGCGTGTATTCAGTGCAAAAGCGAGTGTGACGGGCCCTAGACGCCCAACAAACATGAGCACAATAATAATAATTTTCCCAGCCTCGCTTATATGGCTCGTTAAACCTGCTGACATACCCACCGTACAATAGGCAGAGGTTGCTTCAAATAATATAGCAAGAAATGATCCGGTTTCTGTTATGGAGAGAATCATCGTCCCTGCACAAATAATGGAGAATGCGATCATGGTGAACATAATGGCTTGATGGATTTGCTGCTTGGCAATTCGATAACGAAATAGCACGACATCGTCTTTTCCACGCATCATGGCAACAATCGCTCCGATGAGAATAGCGAAGGTTGTCACGCGAATACCGCCACCGGTAGAGCCTGGTCCCGCACCAATAAACATTAGCAGGACAAGGAAAAACTGCGTTGCTTCCCGCAAGAGGCCGGGATCAACGGTGCTTAGGCCAGCAGAACGTGCCGTAACCGATTGAAACATGGAGCTCAAAAATTTGCCGATTGCTGACAACGGCTGCAGCGTATGAGGATTGGAGAGCTCAAGTGCAAAAATAACGATAGCTCCTAGCACAGTAAGAAGACCGGTAACGGACAATACCACCTTGCTGTGCAAGCTTAGCTTTCTGTTTTTCGGATAAGTCACAAGCTCTGAGATAACGATAAAGCCAATTCCACCGAAGAAAATGAGCAGCATCGATACGACATTGACGAAAGGGTCCTCTGCGTAATGGATGAGACTGCTCGGCCGATCGGGAAACTGCGAGAATAAATCAAAGCCCGCATTATTAAAGAACGAAATACTATGGAATATGCCAAAATAAATCGAACGGCCTACTGGCATCTCCAGCATGAAATATCCGCTAAGCAGCACTGCTCCTGTGAGCTCTATAACTAGCGCATAGAGCAACACTTTTCGGATCATGCGCACGATTCCTTCATTGGAGCCATAATTCATAGATTCCTGAAGGACGAGACGCTCACGAAACGAAATCTTTTTACGAAAGAGCAAAGCAAATAAGGTGGCCATCGTCATAAAGCCCAGCCCCCCAATCTGGGCTAGCGCGATAATAACGACCTGCCCGAATGTGGAGAAGTGCGTGCCGGTGCTAAGTACAGTCAGACCTGTAACGCAGGTGGCGCTTGCTGACATAAATAATGCATCAAGATAAGATATGCCGATGTCATTTGTGTAGGAGATCGGCTGTGTCAGGAGCTGCGCGCCAATGAAAATGAGCAAGATAAAGCCGAAAGTCATGATCTGCGGCGGACTTGGTCGAAATCGTATTTTGTTGCGCAGGACGGCAGCTTTTAGCATAAATTCAATCCCACCTATCTCTTTCACGCTAGTATGGTTATTTTTGTTGGTTTGCATGTACTTCATGCGGATTTGACAGGTGAACAGCATTCCGGCCGCTATTTTTCGACTGATAAAGGGCGATGTCTGCCTCGTATAGCAGAGTTTCGAGCGGCACATCAGCTTCTCTGGCCTCAGAGACACCGAAGCTTGCGGTGATGGATATCGCTTTAGAGGCGCTGTAAAGCGGATTTCCGGAAATGTCTGCTCGAAGTTTCTCAGCTGCTTGTCCCGCCTGCTTAATGGTCATATTCGGTAAACTAATGGCAAATTCCTCGCCGCCGTAGCGCCCGAATACGCTATCCGCGGGAAGCGATTGCTGGCAGATCGTGACGACATGCTGGAGAGCAAAATCGCCAACGCTATGACCAAAGCGATCGTTGATTTGTTTGAAATAATCAATATCGAACAAAATAAAAGAGATCGGCTGTGCAGCTTGATGAGCGGCAAACAGGAGAGCTTTGCTTTTTTCTGTGAAAAAAGTGCGGTTATAAATGGACGTAAGACCATCAATTTCAGCCAAATGGCGCAGCTTATGCTCTAGCTGCGTATGCTCCGTAACATCGATCATAACGATAGTTCGGCCTGCAAGCTCCCCATTTTGCCTTAATAGATTGGAGGCTCTTATTTGATAATAGAATGTTTCACCGCCGCGTATCCATTTAAGCTCCTGCTCCTCTGTTTCGTCCATTCCAAATGAGAAAGCGCCAGACTCCGCTCCGCGTTTCCAAATGTGATCCAGCTTTTGACCGATGGCTTGCGGTGTAAGTGCAGGAATGATTTTGGTAGCGGCGCTATTAAAGTCCATAATTTGATTGTCTAGATTAAGGACAAGCACACCATCGCGCATACTTTCAAATATATGTTCTCTTGCGATCGGGGCTACGGTCAGCAGTGACGATGAGAAAATGGACGTAACATACAAAATGGAGGTAATGCACAGGATAATCGGTACAGGGTCCATTCCAAGTGGAGCGAGGCCGAGTACATACAAAAGTGCGCCCAATAAAGGGAGCAAGGTTCCGAAAGCTAGTGTCAGCATCTGTTTGCGATAAATAGACCTTGTCCTCCGGCGATAAAGCCACAGAATAAACAAGCTGGCGAACATCGAGCCGGAAGTATACGCGCCATGAACGTAATACCAAATACCCGGCACCACATCAACAAGAGGAGTGGCAACGCCAGGCCGCAAAAAAATTGCTTTATAGAACAATTGATGGTATTCATTTGTCGTAACCATCAGCAGAGTGATGGCAGGGATGACAAATAAAACCCATGATTTTTTTATGGAATTGAATTTTTCATAGCCTACATAATGCATAATTAGAAGAAGGCTGCAGGGTGCAATGAACGGCATGCCGATGTACTCGATATTTAACCAGAATCGAATTTCGCGAAGCGAATCGCTGGCAAGCTCGAAAGCAAAGGCAAAGGAATATATGGCAGAGAGAATGGTCGACCACATAAACACCTTCATGCCTGTGAAGCTTTTCTTGTTGTAGAAAGCATATATGGAAAGCAGCACGCTAAGCACACCAGAGATGATAACAATAATAATAAACTTTGAAAGAGATGTATCCATAGTTATCAACATAAACGGCTCCTGATGTAGCGGAATAGTAGGAAAGTATAAGTTTCACATGTATACTCTGCCTGCATTTTTGCGAGAAACTTCTTGTAAAATTAACGGGACAAATTCCATCTATTTCATATGCCAAGCGAATAACGTTATTTTAACGGGAGAAATTCCAGCTAAATTCATCGAGTTTATAATCGTATAAAAAAAGGCTACGGACACAGTTTACCATAGGAGCTTGCTTTTCTTCAAAACAATAAAAATACGTACAGCGGGATCGATATGTCGCATGTGAAATGTTGTTCTTAATCATATTGTTTGTTACTTATGCAAAAAAATCACAGAAGCTGACACCGATCTGAATTCGTTGTCAGCTTTTTTTTATTTTGAAGGCTATAGTTTTTATAGAGGCAGTGAAATCTCGACACAGGTGCCCTTGCCAAGCTCACTGCGGAAGTGAATCGTGCCCTTATGAGCAGCAATAATTTGTTGGCTGACCATGAGGCCAAGACCGTTTCCATTCGTTTTTTTCGTAAAAAAGGGCTCTCCTAAGCGAAGTAAGTCAGCCTCGGCAATACCGCAGCCTTGATCGATAAACTGCAGCAAAATGTGATCTATTGTATTACTCTTAATCTGTATGGTTAGTGTTCCTCCGTATGGCATAGATTCAATACCGTTCTTCATAATATTCACGAAGACCTGCTTTAACTGACTTGCTTCGCCAATGACCCTAGGCAGCTCCGCGTCAGCGAGCAAAACAAGCTGAACACTGCTCAATTTCGCTTCCGAATCAAGCAGCAGCATAATATCGCTAACAAGGCCAAGCACGTCGATTGGCTGATAGTGGTTGGCTTGAGGTTTCGCAAATACGAGAAACTCGCTCACAATCATATTGATCTGATCGAGCTCGCCCAGCATAACCTCAAGATGGGCTGGCGACAATGTGCCGGTCTGCTTTTGCAGCTGCACGAAACCTCTCAGCGTCGTTAGCGGGTTGCGTACCTCATGTGCAACACCTGCAGCTATTTGGCCGACAACAGATAGCTTCTCCGACCGTCTGATGATTTCCTCTGTCTGCTTGCGAGACGTAATATTGCGTGAAATGGTAGCAATTGCGATAATAGCACCCTGCTCATCGCGAATAGGTGAAATCGTAATGCTTAGATCAATAAGATCGCCTGATTTGGTGAATCTGATCGTCTCGAAATCAGTAACCGAGCCTCCGCTGAGAACGATTGCCTCTAGCTCAAGATGGGAGCTGGCATAGCCGGCTGGCACATGATCTAGCGGCTTGCCAAGAGTCTCTTCTTGACTCCAGCCATACATTTTTTCAAAAGCGTTGTTCGCCTTAATAATTTTACCTTCCAAATCAGCAACATGAATGGCATCGGACGTATGATTGACGAACGATTCCAAGTACTGCTTCGTGCTTTGCAGTTCTTCAGCGGTTGTTTTCAGCTCTGCTGTGTAGTGCTTCAAATTGCTGCCCATCGTATCTACGCGAGAGGCGAGCAGTCCAAATTCATCGTTGCTGCGAATTGTAATGACCTCGTGAAAGTTTCCGGCGGCAATGGCATTTACTTTACGCATAATTTGATTAAGGCCGCGCATCATGAAGCCCGCTATGAAATAGCTCGCGATCATTGTAATCAGGACAAGGCTAAGGGAGATAATGATTTGCAAAACAAGCAGCTCATTGATAGGTCTCTGGATCGCTTGACGATCAAATATGACGCTGAAGACATAGGTTTTATTCATTTTAATTGGAATGAAATTTTTGATGACCGGAATGCCGTTAACGGTTCCCTTTACGGTTATTGGCTTGCCGGTTGTATTCGATTCCCAAATGTTTACAGGATCATTAATCAGATCTCGATAATTATAGTCGCCAAAGGGGATTTCCCGAACATCAAGATTGTAGACCGGTATTCCCTGCTTGTACTTAATTATTTTATCTTTTCCGTAAAATTCCAGATCAAAGCCGGTAATTTCTAAAATGTCAGGTTGATCGGCAATGATTTTGTTAACGATGGCGTTCGTTCCAATAGTATAGTTAAAATCGAGCAGTACCTGCGCATTAACGTACGGATTGATAATATAGTTGGTTGACCCATCGTAATAATAGCCCCATTTGCGAATTTCTGATGGATCCGATGTTGCAAAATTAAACGGTCCTGACCAATAATTTTCAAGCTTTTGTCCTTCATCTATGGTGACGACCTGGTTGTCGAACAGCTGTAGAAAAGCGACATGCCAATAATCCCATGTTTTTGAGCTCATGCCGATCTCGCTAGGGTCGGAGGATTTAGCTACGATAACATCATCTCCAACGCGCTGCCATAATGTGATATGGTCGACCCCAAGCTTGGCGCTTAAGCTTACCAGCTGCTCGTTGGTTACATTATTAATATCGGGATCCAGCTGCTCTTTTGCAGCGAGGGATGCGATTCTCAGCTTATCCCCAAGCGTGTCCTCCATATATTGAAGAGCGTTCTCTGAAGCCTCAACGGTATGACTAATTTGTTTGGCGATATTATTAAGCTGAGTCACGAGATTGGCCTCGCTCTCTGATTTGGATGAATAGTAATAGAGAGAGGTACTGAGTGCCAATATAATTGCCACGATGATGGAGATGGAAAAGGATAGTTTTGCTTTTATAGACAACATGGATACCTCCTTTGAGTCTGTGGTGGAAGTAGTACAATTAGACACGGAGTGGCAAAAATCCTGTTTTTCAGCACATAAAAAAGGAGAAACATGAGCTGCTTCTCCTTGTACTGGTTCATTATTCAGTTAAGCCCGCGTAAATTGCTCTTCTTCTAAGTACAGTACAGCCTCTTCATAGGTTTCGAAAGCCGATTCCAAATTCAGATCAGCATATAAGTACCAGAGGTCTTCCTCGAACAGCAGCGTAAGAACGGCGTTATTCGGTCCGATCCAGCGTTCTTCCTGCGGAGGCTTGTTTTTTTTCTTTTTCTTGGACTCCGGCTTCTCAGGCGGAGCAAGGGCGAGTGCTTGAATTGCTTTCTCAATAAGTGAGCGAAGCTCATCCTCGCTGTAATCTCTAATATTTACGAGCCCTTTCTCGTCGGTTGCGACACCAGGAACGAGACCAGCGAATACGTAACCATTGCCGTTCGGATGCAAATGGTGTACGACCGATTTTTTCTCATACAAACTTTCCTCGTAATGGAAGTTCGTGCGCCCCAGTGAGACGTTCTTCCGTTGCAATTCAGGAAAAGCTTCGATTATAGCAAGCTTTTGTTCAAAAGATAACATTGTTTTTTTTCCTCCTAAGGTTTGCGGAGCAAACCACATCGTAAGCATAGGCTAAGGTTTGCGGAGCAAACCACATCGTAAGCATAGGCTAAGGTTTGCGGAGCAAACCACATCGTAAGCATTAGCTTACGTTTGTGCAGCATTTGCTGCGACGCTTGTGATTATACCATACAGGCGGAGGAAGCTGTTACATGTCTTTCTTCTTCATGAGAAGTATTGCGCCAGCAGTAATGATTATGATCGCGATGATCGGTTGGCTAAACGCGAATTTGTTGTAGATGGAGCCTATCGAGAAAACCGCAAAGAAGAGCAGCGAAAGCACGGTTAAAATATTAATCGGGATCAGCAGCCATTTATTGCGGTTTCCGAACCAATAAAATTCAAATAAGCCGACAGCTACAGCGAGAATAAAGCCAGGCCACATATAACCCCAATTGTTGAAGAGCATGGAGACTTGGCAAATTACACCTGCAGTGAACAGTATGCCTCCTGGGATTAAGACGCCGATCCCTTTTCTGCCAATCATGCTGAAGTATAGCCAGTGAAAAAACAGGCCCAGCGGTATGACGAAAATCGATGGCCAAAAGTAGGTGAAAATGGTTCCAGGGCCAAATGCTTTGCCTTGATTTAGAAATAGGCAGGCACCGAGCAGGACGAGAACAATTCCCCCAATAGTTTTCAAATTCATAGCTTTAATGCACCCCAATCTTCAATTTATTAGCTCCATTCAGCATAGCATACTGTGAAAACGGCCGCCTCCTGCTACAGGTAAAACGGTGAACTAGACTAAAGTCTAGTATAGAATATAGCGGATGAGGAACGATGATCGCTGGGCTGGGGCAGACCTTCGGCGAGCAGTGTCAGTGTATTGTAGCGTATTTTCACCATACACCCTTTCGTCGGCTGCAAGAAGGAGCTTGCGCCTCTTTGGCATCCACCGATAAACGCCGCCTATCCTGCACGCATGCAGTAACTTCGCGCTTTTCAGCCTTCCTAGGCGGGCTATCCTGCACCTATGCATTAGAATAGACTGATTTTGGCTTAAGACATACCTGTGAGGCTATCTATAGTGCAGCAGTGCAACATAGACACGCGGGAGCACGAAAAACTAGCCTCTATCCTGCTCAAGTGCAGGATAGCACCGTAGTTAGTTGGTTGGTTAGTTGGAGAGCCCGATGGAGAACTGGTTGGAGGGTTAGATCTAGGATAGTCGTACATTTACTCCGAGCACGAACCCCCGCTTCCTCCGTACACCGCCTATCCTGCAAAAGTACAGGGTAGGAACAAGAAGCTATTCTACTTATCTAGTTCTGATGGGGCGTAAAAACCGCCGTAGGTATGAACGCCTCACTAGGCCTCAGACCGAGCCGTTAGTCGAATGATAGCGAACAGGCTCGAACCCTACAAAAAGCGGAAATAGTTCTTATGAAACGACAATTTACACCTCTTGTATAGTTCTATGAAAGCGCTACAATTAAGTTATTAAGAGACGGGAGGTGAATAATATGAGCCAAGAAGAAGAAGTAGTTCAAGAAAGTGCGGAAGAAACCGCAGAACTCATTTCGGAAGAGGCTCCAGCGGAAGAAGCAGTAGAAGCTGTTGAGGCTGAACTGGATGAGGAAGCGGAAGAAGCGGCTGCTGCGGTTGAGGAAGAAGCTGCAGAGGAAGCGGAAGAAGAGGCGGCTGAGGAAGAAGCTGCTGATGAAGAGTCTGAAGAGCAATAATGATATCTATCATTTTAAATTATAAAGAGAAAGACTGTTCCAAAGTCGTTTCGACGACAAGGGTTCAGTCTTTTTTTAATATATAGGAAGAGATACATTTTATTTGTGTAAATCGTATTTCTTGCGTGCATTAGACCTATCAATGTGCTAAGATACCTGTGCTTTACTTTACCTATTAGAAGAAGGTGACATCATGAGTACGGCAACAGCCGGTAATGGACAAGGGCAGCAGGAGCAGAAGGGTATTAATTTATTTTTTCTGACATGGCCTATTTTTTTGGAAATCTCTTTGTTTATGTTTATGGGTATTGCAGATACGTTGATGCTGAGCGCGATTTCGGATAATGCAGTATCGGGAGTCGGAGCATCGAATCAGTTTTTGCATATTGCAATTTTGCTGCTTGAGGTGATCGGCAACGGGGCGTCTATTGTGGTAGCACAATATATTGGATCACGCAAGTTTGTCGAGGCGGCTAAAATATCAGCGCTTGCTGTAACGCTCAATCTGGCAGTAGGGCTGCTTCTCAGCTTAACCTTTGTTCTGTTTGGCGGACATTTGCTGCAGACGTTGAATTTGCAGGGCGAAATATTAGTACATGCCAAAAGCTATCTGTCGATCGTAGGCGGATTTATTTTCTTGCAGGCCATCATTAACTCAATCGCGGCAATTATTCGTGTACATGGATTTACGAAGGAAGCGATGTATGTATCGCTAGGCATGAACATCGTGCATATTATAGGCAATTATTTACTCATATTTGGCAATTTCGGCTTTCCAGAAATGGGTGTTCAAGGCGCTGCGCTCTCATCCGTGATTAGTCGTGGGCTCGCGCTCGTCGTATTTTTCTGGATGCTGTACCGCATTATGTCGGTGAGAGTAGAGCTTCATTACTACTTTAACCTGTCTAAAGAGTATGTATCTAAAATTTTGAAAATCGGCATTCCGTCTGCACTGGAGCAAGTCATGTACCAGGCATGCCAAATTGTTTTCTTATACTATGCCACCTATCTTGGGGCAGCCTCGCTAGCGGCCAAAAACTATGCAAACAGTATTTCGATGTTTACTTATTTATTTGCATTTGCAATCGGAATGGGTACATCGATTATCGTTGGCAGGCTGGTAGGTGCTGGTGAACCAACGACGGCGTATTATCGGGTTTGGAAAAGCGTCCGCTGGGCAAGCGGTGTAACCTTGATTGCGGTTCTGCTCGTCATTGTTTTCCGTGAGCCGCTCATGCGCATATTTACCGATGACGAGGAAATTATTCGTCTTGGAATTAACGTCCTGCTGCTCAGTATCGTGCTGGAGACGGGACGTACGATCAATATTATACTTGTGAACTCGCTCCGTGCAGCAGGGGATGCGAAGTATCCGCTCTGGATCGGTATGTTTTCAATGGTGGCGATGAGCCTTCCGCTCGGTTATTTCTTTGTGTTCCAGCTGGAGCTGGGCCTTGCAGGCATTTGGCTTGCGATCGCGGCGGATGAATGGCTGCGTGCTTTTATTATGTTTTTCCGCTGGCGCAGCAAAGCGTGGGAGAAGCATGCGCTGGTCAAGCGCGATTCAAAGGAGCAGACTGCGGTTCTGCATAGCTAACATTAAAGGGTGCAGTCAGGCAAGGAGTAAGAGAAGAGGCGTCAGTGAAGTGATTTTTAACTTTGCTGGTGCCTCTTCTTTTTTGAAATATAGGAAAGTAAATGATGACTGCTGCGGATTATTCGTATTAAAAAAGAATTGACAAAATTGTGTCGGTACAATAGTATGTGTATATACAAAATAAAAGTTAGTTAATTATAAAAAGTAAGTTTATAAACATTCATATAATAATAGGAGGTTTTTTTAAAATGGCAAAATCACAATGGACGGTTGACTCTACGCACAGCAGCATTGATTTCTCAGTAAAGCATATGATGATAGCAAAGGTTAAAGGTACTTTTCAAGCCTTTGAAGCAAACATCGTTGCCGACGCTCATGATCTGACTTCAGCAGATATTCAAATTACGATCGATCTAAACAGCGTGAATACACGCAACAATGATCGTGATGCACATCTTCGGAGTGCTGATTTTTTTGAAGTTGAGAAACATCCTTCTCTAATCTTCACATCAACAGCGATTACAAAAACAGATGAAGGTGAATATGCGCTTATAGGCGACGTGAATCTGCATGGTGTAACACGCTCCGAGACATTTTCTGTCACCTTTGAAGGTGCGGGCAAAGATCCTTGGGGCAATGAAAAAGTCGGTTTTAGCGCGACGGGCAGCCTGAAACGCAGCAACTACGGACTAACCTATAATGCTGCTCTAGAAACAGGCGGCGTACTCATTGGCGACGAAGTGAAGGTTTCGATTGAAATTGAAGCGTCTCACCAAGGTTAAGACTCATATCTACTTACTAATGAACGGCTTATCGGGCGATTTTTCCGATAGGTCGTTTTTTGTTGAAATGAAACGCTTTGGCGCTACTAAAGGACGGCTACAGCCGTTTCACCTTGCTGTATAGCGCATTCAGAGTTACGATAAGGAAAGGAAGAGTGAGTAGGGGAGATATGCAAAATGGCATCTAACGCTTCGCAAAATATACGAAATATCGGAATTTTTGCCCATGTGGATGCAGGAAAGACGACGACGACTGAGCAAATACTGTTTCACAGCGGTCGTATTCGCTCACTGGGCAGTGTCGATGCTGGCACGGCGCAGACTGACTTTTTGGAGGTTGAACGCTCCAGAGGGATTTCTGTTCGCGCGGCGGCAACTAGGTTCTCGTGGCAGGGAATTACGATTAACCTAGTGGACACGCCGGGACATGTCGATTTTCTTTCCGAGGTAGAGCGCTCCTTGCGTGTGATGGATGGCGCAGTACTGATTATATCTGCGGTTGAGGGCGTACAGGCGCAGACCGAAGTGATATGGGATGCGCTGCGGGAGCGAAATATTCCAACGCTGATCTACGTGAACAAGCTCGATCGAATCGGGGCCAATCCACTAGGTACAATGCGGCAAATTAGACGACTGCTAACTCCCTTGGCTGCGCCGATACAGGCGCCAAACGGTGTAGAGGACAGCTTTAGCGGCCTAATCAACTTACTTGAGGATGACAGCCAGCGGGAGGAATGGCAGTCGTATTTGCTGCTGCTTGAGGAAACAGTTGCTGAGCGAGACGAATCCCTTCTTCTTCACTACTTGGAGCACGGGACGCTGCTTAGGGCAGAGCTGAAGCAAATGCTGCCAGCGCTTACAAAGAACAGAGAGCTGTTTCCTATTCTGTTTGGCGCATCGAATCGAGGGATTGGCATTGAGCCGCTTATGCAGGCGATGGTTGCGCTGCTGCCACCTCCGGAAAATGTCGTGGAAGGGCCTGTATCCGGAGTCGTCTTTCGTATCGAGCGTGATTCGGTGATGGGTAGAATCGCCTATGTGCGCCTATACAGCGGTGCCATCCGGAATCGGGATTCTATTGTGAATAAGACACAGCAGATTGAGGAGAAGATTACACAGATTCGCAAAATCGATGGGCAAAAGGTAGAGGATGTCGGATTGCTGGAGGCAGGCGATATCGCTGCTGTTTGCGGCTGGAATCAGGCGCGTATTGGCGATATTATCGGCTGTGCCGACTATGTTCCCGGAGAGACACGGCTGGCGGTGCCGCTTCTAACGGTTCAGGTGCGCTGGAGCAGTGAGGCCGATTATCCAGCTGTCGTTGCCGCGCTGCAGGAGCTGGCGGATGAGGACCCGCTGCTTGGCTTGCAATGGCTGCAGGAGCAGCGGGAGCTCCATGTGAAAGTAATGGGACCTATACAAATTGAGGTGCTGACTCATCTGCTGAACCATCGCTACGGCTTGAAGGCCGGCTTTGGCGAGCCTTCCGTTATTTATAAAGAAACGCCAGCACAGGCAGGAGAGGGTTTTATTGCTTATACGATGCCGAAGCCGTGCTGGGCGATTTTGCGGTTTCTTATTGAGCCTGGTGAACGCGGCAGCGGGTTAACCTACAGCTCTGTCGTTCGCTCAGAGCGGCTGCTTGACCGCTATCAGAACGAGGTTGCTAGAAGTGTGCCGGAAGCGCTTCAGCAGGGGCTTTTTGGCTGGGAGGTCACGGATCTGAAGGTGACGCTCATTGAGGGAGAGCATCATGTATGGCATACGCATCCGCTTGACTTCGCGCTTGCTACGCCAATGGGCATTATGGATGGCCTGTCACATATAGGAGTGAAGCTTCTCGAGCCGATGCTCTCGTTCCGTCTCTCTGTACCGGAGGAGAATGGGGGCAAGCTGATGAATGAGCTCATTCTCATGCGTGGTGAGTTTGACACGCCAGTTGTCAGGCAGGAGAGAATGGAAATTGAAGGAACGCTGCCAGTTGCAACCTCGCTCGATTTTCCAGCGCGGTTTGGTTCGCTGACCAAGGGCAGGGGAGTTTTGGCGACCTTCTTCGCGGGCTATCGTGAATGTCCTCCTGATGTGCATGCAGAGCGTGAAAGACGAGGAGTTAGCCCGCTGGATCAATCCAAATATATTTTAGCCTTTCGAAACGCGCTTGCGAGCTCTTAGCAGACTTGATTTTGAGGAACAAAAAAAACCAGCCACTCACTCCGTTCTCGGGTGAGGACTGGTTTTTTTCAAATATAGGAAAGTATAAGTTTCACATTTATTCTCCGTCTATATTTTTGCGAGAAACTTCTTGTTCTTAGACAAGGACGACGTAGTCGCTTCTTCTTATTAGGAAGGGTTAACGGCAATGATGCCATACACCTGAGGCTCCTCGGCTGATGCTCCGAACCACAGCTCGCCGTCTCCAACCATGACACCTTGATCGCGAACAAATAAATCTTCTACCTTCTGAGCAGCCAGAGCATCCTTTACGGATTGGGTTATAATTTGGTCGTATTTCTCTATAAAATCCGCCTTGGACGTAATTTTAACAGGATTTTCTCCATTTACCTGAAGTGGAAACAAGACAAGCTCCGCAACAGCCTTCTTTTCATCAGCGGCAATTGCTGCTTTAGCGATCTCAAACATTTTTACAAAAGCTGTTGGATTATTAATACCTGCCGCCGCATAGGGATTATTCTCGTCTATTTGTGCGTTCATTCCGTCGCTTGAACCTGGCGGTGTGATGACAGCAGCGTCTACATTAGAGCTATCACCCATATTACTGGTACCTGTCTGCCCACAGCCTGCCAATAAGGTCATGGCAATGCCAAAAGCGGCGAAGGTGGTAAAGCCCTTCCTATTGCTTTTGACCTTTCTTATCGTTGTCATATCGTTCCACATGATGATCCTCCTTTAATAGGGCCAAACTCGTCTCATCCCGAGGTCAACCCCTTTATTAATGTAAACGTATTTTAGTATTTTCAACCATATATTTATAGAAAGTCACTTTTCGCTGTCGAATGGTTGCTGAATGTATGGGAGATAAAAGAAGGTGAGTTAGTCGATAAAGCGTATGAGCAGGAGGGGATTGATTGGTAATACTTTGTGATACAGAGTATTGCGATTTTGAGGTTGAGAAAAGTAGGCGTATGTGTGAACGTAAAAGATGGCTGCAAGCGGAGTGTGGGTGAGCCCGAAAGATAGCTGTAAGCTCCAAAGTCATTAGGATGTGGTCTGTAAGGACGCATGCGTCCTTACAGAGTGAAATCGGAGTATGAAGAAATATTTATATGCTCTAAAGTAAGAGTTGAATAGCATGTTTTTGTATTCGCACTTGTTTTCTTACTGATTCATATGCTATAGTACTAGAAAATTAATTATCGGATCACGCCAGTGAAGAGAATCCAACTCGGAGGCGTTCTCGTCAAGGGGAGGAAGACACCTCCCCCTAAGTTTACCGGGTCCGCCCGTTATCGCGGAGCAAAGAGGATTGAACAGCTTGTCTGTTTGGTCAATTTGGGTGGCACCGCGAGTAAAAAACGCTCCTCGTCCCATATAGGGATGAGGGCGTTTTTTGTGTTTTTCTATTAAAAAGGAGCGTGGTGTCATGTTGGACATGAAATGGATCAGGCAAAATGAGGAACAAGTGCAGAAGGTAGCCGCTCAGAAAGGGATACTCATTTCGATTACGGAGCTGCTGCAATGGGATGAGAAACGGCGCTCGCTGTTGCAGGAGGTTGAGGCTCTAAGGAGCCTGCGCAATAAGCTGTCGAACCATATCGGGACGCTGGTGAGGCAGGGCGCACCGCAGCAAGAGGTGGAGCAGGCGAAGCAGAAGGTAAAGGAAACGAATGAGAAGCTAGCCGTTGCAGAAACAGAGCTGACAAGAGCGGAGTGCAAAACGGCAGAGCTGCTCGCGCTAGTTCCGAATATCGTGTCGCCGGATACGCCAGAGGGCCGCTCGGATGCCGATAATGTGGAGCAAAGACGGATAGGCGAAGCACCAATCTTTGGTTTTGAGCTGAGGGATCATATGGCGCTTGGCGAGCTCCACGATATGGTTGATGTTCAGCGGGGCGTAAAGACAGCGGGCAGCCGCAACTATTATTTGAAGGGAGCGGGTGTGCTGCTCCATCGGGCGGTGCAGCAGCTGGCCCTTGATATGCTGCTGCAAAAAGGCTTCACGCTGCTCGATGTGCCGTTGATGGTTCGGACGGAAGCGATGAACCATACAGGCTTTTTCCCGTTAGGGGAAGACCAAACCTATCGAATTGCGAATGAGGATAAATGGCTGGTCGGCACCTCGGAAGTGCCTATGGTTGCCTATTACGCAGATGAAATCATAGACGCGGATCGTCCAATCAAGCTGGCCGCGGCTTCGACCTGCTTCCGCAGCGAAGTTGGCTCGGCGGGCAGGGATGTTCATGGGCTATACCGAGTTCACCAGTTCGCTAAGGTGGAGCAGGTCATTCTATGCAAGGCTGATCCTGTGCTATCGGAGGCGCTGCTGCAGCAAATAACGGCGAATGCCGAGGAGCTGCTGCAATGCCTGGAGCTGCCTTACCGGGTCATGGCGGTATGTACCGGCGACATGTCGCAAAAAACATATAAGCAATACGATATTGAAACGTGGATGCCGAGCCGTGGAGCCTATGGGGAGACACATTCGTCGTCGAACCTGCACGATTTTCAAGCGCGTCGCTCGAATATCCGTTACCGAGATAAGGATGGCTCGCTAAAGTTTTGCCATACGCTCAACAATACGGCAGTGGCAAGCCCGCGTATTCTCATTCCACTCCTCGAGAATCATCAGCAGGAGGATGGCTCTATCCGTATTCCGGCAGCGCTTCAGCCTTATATGAATGGCATGCAGCAGATTCTTCTGCCCAAAGGTTAACCTAGTAAGTTTGACGAATTAGCTCGATTAAAGCATCTTATCAATGAAAGGTGGTATAAAAATGAATATATTTATCGACCAAAATGGTAATTCTATGGTCGCAATTGTAGATAGTTCTGATATCGTAATACACGATGTTCAAGATGCATTGGATTTAATGGCTTCTATTAGTTACAACAACAATGGTTGCAATAAAATAATGATTAACAAATCGAACATAACTGAGGATTTCTTCGAGCTAAAGACTGGACTTGCTGGTGATGTATTGCAGAAATATGCGAACTACAATGTTAAGCTCGCTATTGTCGGAGAATTCGCTGAGTATAACAGCAAGAGTTTGAAGGATTTTATTTATGAGTGTAACAATGGCAAGCAGGTATTCTTTTTAAAAGATAAACAGGATGCACTTCACGCTCTTCACAGTATCAATTAATTACCATTAATAATAGTGAATCGTATCATTTGTCATTACGCTAACAAGGAACGTTAGCTCAATAAAACAGTGGTAGTCTAGGACTTTATTTTCTCGTCCATGGCTGCCGCTGTCTTTTTGTTGGAGCCAGTGTAATACTTTATTGCTTCTGACAAAAGCCTACGTTGCACCTTTTGCAGTAGAAATCTCACATAGGAGTCAATTCGAACAGCTACGTTGCACTTTTGCAGCAGAAGTAGCTTCAAACGAACGATTTATGCCTCAAAACAAGGAATCTACTGTATATAGTGCAGTGTACGCGAGCAGTCAGTGCAGCAGCAGCAAATCTACTGCACAAAGTGCAGCGTACGCTGCGCTGGACCCCGTCTCGAAACAAAAGAAAGAGCCCTGATCGATGATCGACAGGGCTCAAAAAAACGTCTGCTCAGCAGTGATTAAAATAATAATGCTCTAACGAACTAGGCTACTAATCCGCTCTCTAGCAGTTAGCTGCCTACCTTAGGCAGCGGCTGGCCGTTGACAACGAGACCGACGCCTTCCGAGCAGACCCCGTATTTCTCCCACGGACAAGTGGTACAGAGCCGGCTAATATCCTCAGGCACCATTGTAGCTGCAACGCGGCTGCATATGGACTGCCAGCTGTCGCGTTCATTTGCACTCAGTCCAAGCTTTGCAAGCACAGCCGCATCTAAACCGTAGACCGTGCCTTCACAGTGGTAGGCCTTATCTGGCGGATAAGCTTTGCATACATCGTCTGGACCGATGACAATCTCAACCTCGGTATGGGGGCTGGTGCGCAGCGTCTCATAAATGATCGTCATATTGGTGCAGAAATCATCAGAATAGCCCATGCCTCGGTAACCGAGTAAACAAAGCAGATGATGCCCCCGCAATCGAATCGTCATCCCGTTACCGCCCCTTATGCTAAAATAATATATGTTAACTATTTTATCATAACGGTAGGTTTACATATATAATATTTTGCAATAGCGGCTTCGACAATCTATTAACCCAAATATTTATCCTGAATGATCCTCCAATGATGAAGCTCATGCCCTGCAATGATATATGCTATTGCTCTAGCTGTGATCTCTGTGCCATTAGCTGAGCCAATGCGTTGCCAAGCCTCGTCGGACAAGCCGCGCAGCAGCGTGAGTGTTGCCTTTCGAACGGATATATAGTCCTCAATGATCTGGGATAAGCTCCAGTCCTGGAACGAGGAGCCGCTCATAAATTGGTCTTGGTCATAGCCAGCAAGCGGTGTATTATCGCCGCGGGCGATGCGAAGCAAGCGATAGCTCATGACGCGCTCGTTATCTGAGATATGCCCAATAACCTCCTTAAGCGTCCATTTGCCTTCTGCATAGCGGAAATTTGACTGCTGCTCAGGAATATCAGAGAGCAGCTCAGTCGTGCTTGTCAGCTGTTTTGCAAGTGTATCAATTAGCGGTTCGTCTCCTACTAATGCAACATATTGCTCATAATAGGCCATATATTCTTCCTTGGACGGTCGTTGCAGCATGCGTCTAGCCTCCCAGTCATATTGAAGAGCAAAGTATGATTCGAAAAAATATCTACTCTTTATTATCGGTTTATTCACCGCGTTTTTTATAGCGATACTGACCAGGCGTGATGCCTTCCTGTTTGCGGAAGGAGCGAATAAAATTTTGCGGATTATTATAGCAAAGCTTGGCAGCAATGTCCTTGATCGGCATTTCACTCTCAGCAAGCCATTTCTTAGCCATTTTAAAACGGTACATCGACAAATACTCGCTAAAGGAATGGCCGGTTTCCTTGCGGAACACGCTGCTTAAATAATTGGCATTATAATGAAGGCGTGAAGCGCATTCCTCCAGCGTAAGGTCGGTATCGTATTGATGCTGCACGAGATCAATGATTTTCTCGGAAATGTTATGATACTGCGCCTCTTGGCGATCCTTGAAAATCTTGATCATCGGATAAACGACTTTAGTCCAGAACCAGTCGTCAATTTCTGTAGTCGTGTGCAGCTCCAGCAGCTCCTCGAGCAGCGAGCCCTTCATGGGGTGAATCTGATTCAAGCTTACTCCGGATTCCTGCATGACGATCAGTAGGTTATTGAGCAGCCGAGCCAGCGGGATCTGGTATTCCTGGGGGGACAGCTCTACGGCAAATACCGCCTGCAAAAAGGTCCGAAGCAGCTCCTTCGATTTGTCTTTATCCGCCAGCTTAATGGCATCCATAAGCTCGTTCTCAATCTGCCCTGGATAATTCAGATTTAAATAGTGATTGCCTTCATTGATGTTCTCATACTGAATGATGATGCCCTCGCCTAATTTGATCCGATGCTTCAGCGCCTCCAGACCTTCCCTGTACGCAGTGGCAAGCGCGGAGAAGGAATGAAACGGCAAGCTCATGCCTATGCTGACCTGCACGTTGAGATAGCTCGTAATTTGCTGCTGAAGATGCTCGGTTAGGGCGTACTTGGCCGTGTGAAACGCTTCTAGGTCAGATTCGCTGCTGCCGATTATCGTCACGATAGTCTGATCCATGATGACCGGCGAGAGGCGCTGCTCAGCAGGAATAAGCTCCTCAATCATATTGTGCACGGCGAATAGCAGCAGCTCTGAATCGCTTTTTGAATAACGGCTGCTGTCGCTGAAATCGATTTGCAGCGTAATGGCAGCCATCGTGCTCCACTCCTCCAGCTGCCGCTTATAGCCGAATTGAACCAGTCTCTCTGGGATCTCACTTTGCTTAGCTGTTCCTTGGAAGGCTTTCATCAGGAAGAAGGTACGGACCTGATGGATATGCTGGCTAACCTCTTTCTCCAGCTCTGATTTTGATTGGAATAAATGTGTAACACGCTCGCCAATGGCCTGGAATTCATTCGTTTTCCGTTTCTGAATATCAGTCAGCCGCTCACCGATCTGATTCAGCAGGAGCTGAATGGGGGAGTACATGCGGCGAGAGACAAGCCAAGCAAGCAGCATGCTCAGCATGACCATAAACAGGCATATATAGAGCGTGTACGCGCCAATTTTAGTCGATTCCTTCGTAATGCTGGCAATGGAGGTCGTCGACAAATAGATCCAGCCGTTAAGCTCGGAGCGATAGTAGGAAACTGAATAATTCTGTTGATCGATCGCAGCCGTATACTGGCCTGATGTATCTGTAAGCTGCTCCATGTGTAAGCCGCTCTCCGCTAAGGGCTTGCCAATCAACGACTGATCGTGATGCAGCAAAATGCGAAATTGATCATCCAAAATCATCATATTAGAGAAGGGGTCGCCTTCATTTTCGAGCAATTCCTCTAGGCTGCAGGTCGGAATATTGGCAAGCGCCAAGCCGTAATGCTCAAGTCCGTTGGTAGGGAGCTTCTTAACTAGACTGATGCTGTAGCTGCAAGCGGCACTTCCTGCGGCCTCCTCGCTATAAAACCAGCTGGATGGGTTCAGTACCCAAGAGGTGCTCTCGCTTTCTTGCATCAAGCTGGCAAGCTCCTCATAATAAGCATAGTGCTCAAAATCATATAGACCGGAGTTTTTGATCATCCAGTTATGCCGATCATTGATCAGCACAACATCCTCCAGCTTTGTGTCAAACGATTGCATATGCCGAATCTCGCTTCGCAAATCGTCATACATGACAAATTCGTTTACGGTGAGCGGCTGGTTCATCGCTTTTTTCAGAACCGTCGAGTTGATGACCTGATTCAGCGTGTGGTTGACAGTTGTTAGTTTCTGCTCTACATTTGAGTTGATTTGCATAATCAACTGCATTTTCCCTGCGTTTACATTTTTCTGGATTTCTTTGGTAGAAGTCACGTAGGAAAAGCTGCCGATAAAAATAACAGGAAGCGTGCTGAGCAGAAATCCGAATATCGTCATCTTGCTTAGAAAAGTTAAGGATCGCACAGCCATCAACACCTTATCAAGAATTGAGAGAGCAATAGCTTTATTTTAGTAAACGCATACATTTTGAGCAATAATCATCTGGACGATAGATAATCAGTTCCTTAGATTATGAAGAAAAAAGGCTGATTAAACAAGGAGGATACCTATGGGCAACCGTTCACGTCAAGCAGGACTGCATAGTAGCGGACGTATTCTCGCTGTATTTCTTATTCTCCTTTTGTGTGCTTCCTGCGCCGCATCAGCTTCACAAGAGCAGGGGGGCAGCAGCACCAGACCGACGATTTCGATTATGGCGCCGCTGCATTTTCCTCATCCGCCAAGCGAGGAAATTATTGCGGAAATTGAAGAGCTTACGAATGCGAAGCTTGAAATCAATTGGGTTCCCGACGGTATTTATACGGATAAAATGAATACGGCGCTTTCCACCAACTCGCTTAAGAAGGCAACCTTCGTGAAGCATACCGATTATATTTTTGTGAAAAATGCGATTCGCTCCGAATCCTTTTGGGAGATTGGCCCTTATTTGAAGCAGTTTCCGAATTTGCGGCATTTGGATGAAGGCATTTTGGCGCAAGCTGCGATCGAAGGGCGGATATATGGACTCTATACGGAAAGGCCATCCTCAAGACAAGGCATTATCATTAGGGAGGACTGGCTGGATAACCTAAAGCTTGGCAAGCCGGGAACACTCGAAGAGCTGTATGAGGTGATTAAGCAATTTACGCTGAATGACCCTGATCGAAATGGGAGACAGGATACGGTTGGACTAGCTGACCGCAATGATTTGGTATTTGGTGCCTTTAAGACGTTGAGTTCTTATTTTGGCACGCCTAACAACTGGGGAATCGCGGGCAAGGCGGTAGTTCCGGAATTTGAAACAGCATCTTATATGGACACGATGAACTTCATGAAGCGGTTGTATGATGAGAAGCTGATGAACGCGGACTTTGCAGTTACGAGCAAGGAAATGCAGCGGGACAAAATTATACGCGGGGCCGCAGGCGTTTATATCGGGAGCATGACCGACGTGCAGCGGCTGTCAGATGAGGCGAAGCAGATCAACCCCGATGCGCGATTTACGCTGGTGAACCGTATGCAGGGGCCAGAGGGCTACCGTGTATGGTCAATTCCTAATTATAACGGGCTTTATTTATTTTCCAAAAAAGCGATTCGCACGGAGGAGGAGCTGCTGGAGCAGCTTGCTTTCTTCGACCGCACGATGGATAAGGATGTAGCCAATCTGATGCGCTATGGAATAGAGGGCAAGCATTACACAATGGATGGAGAACAGGTACAGCTGCCCGAAGCCACCTCGCAATTGCGAGTCTCGGAGGTAAACGCGCTCTATTCACTGATGATTGCTGACCTTAGCAACCCTAATTTGCTGAAGGTCGCGGAGAAGGAGTCCATGTGGGAGCTCGCGGATCGACTTAGCGCAGACAACGAAAAATTTATTGTGAAGGACCCGACAATTGGCCTTGAATCTAGGACATATGACGAGAAGAGCATGGAGCTGTACAAAATCGTTTCCGATGCAACGTATAGATATGTTTTGGGGCAGATTAGCGCCGAAGGCTTCTATCAGGAGGTTGAACGCTGGAAGCGCAGCGGCGGGAGCATGATGATGAGTGAGTATACGGATGCGTATTTTATAAAGCAATAATAATAATAGTCCATTTCAATGCGGCCGTGCAGGCTATATTTATCCTGCACGGCCGTTCTGTTTTTCATTGGAATGAGCACAAAGAAACAGGTTTTTTTAATTTGGTTAGGTATAAAGATTCATCGACGTGTCGAACTAAATCGAATTATGTTCAGAATTTGCACAGACTGTTGTTGTAAAATAGGTCCATTACCATTATTTGAAAAAATGCGCCATGGAGTGTGACAAAAATGAAAACGGATTTCTTCAAAGAAGTGCATAAGCTGGGCCATGATGACGAATGGAGATACCATTTGCTGATAAGAGGACTGCGTAAAATTCAGGAAGAGAAGCAGAACCAAGGTTTTTTCAAAAGGCTGGAAAGAAGGCTCGTTCGCAAATATAAGAAAATAGAAATTTCAGCTTGGAAATAACGGGAGCGGTGACCTTAATGTCATCTCGATCCTAACTATAGGATTACATGAGTTTAAGGGCGAAGAGCGATCTTCGCCCTTTTTGTGCTGCGTATCTTTCCATTCCTCCGCATGGTGTCATGTACAGCAGCAGTAATCATTAGCTCAGATCGGCGTGAAATCAGTGTTCATGTGTACAAATGATTGTATCGGCACTCTCGTTTGGGATGATAGCTTGGAGGTGTAGCAACCAAAACGATTGATGGAGGTCAATGCTGTATGAAGAGAAAATCGATGGTGGTTTTGATGAGCGTGGTTTTGACGTTTAGCTTATTGCTCGCAGCATGTTCAGGGGGTAATAATAATGGCGGCAGCAAAAATGCTTCGCCGGCTCCAACCAATGACAACGGTGCAAAGACAGAAGAGACAGCTAAACCGGCAGAACCGGAGAAGCCAACCGAAATTACGATTATGCTTCCACTTAACATCGCAGAGACGCCACCGGATACGATCAAAAAGGAAATTGAAAAGCTAACCAATACGAAGCTGACTTATCAGTTCTTTCCAGCTGACAGCTATGAAGAGAAGCTAAACGCGTCCTTTGCTACAGGCTCGCTTCCGCAGGTTACTTATTTGAAAAATCAAGCAACCTTCGTCCAAATGAAGGAGGCGCTTCGCGAGGGCCAGTTCTGGGAAATCGGGCCTTATCTAAACGAGTTTCCGAATCTTGGCAAGCTGAAGGAAGAAATTTTGAACAATACGAAGGTCGACGGCAAGCTGTATTCGGTATATATCGGCAGACCGCTTGCGCGTCAAGGCATCATATATCGCAAGGACTGGGCAGATCAGCTGGGCATCGCTGCACCGGCTAACGAAGATGAGCTGTTTGCCATGATGGAGAAATTTACAACTGGTGATCCAGACGGAAACGGTAAGCCGGATACGGTTGGTTTGGCTGATCGCAATGATCTCATTTACGGCGCGTTCAAAACCGTATCTGCTTGGTTTGGAACACCGAATAACTGGGGCGAGAGAGATGGGCAGCTTGTACCTGATTTTACGACACCTGAATATGTAGCAACGATGGATTATATAAAAAAAATTCGTGATGCCAAATTGATGAATGTGGACTTTGCAGCGACGAGTAAGACGGATCAGGTAAACATGTTCACAAGCGGCAAAGCGGGCGTCTATATCGGCTCTATGCAGGATGTGGATTCCTTGGTGAAGGATCTAGTCAAAAACGTGCCGACAGCTGTTGTCGATACGCATAGCATGGTTGCCGGACCGGAGGGTCAGCTGGCTTCTTGGTCTATTCCAGGCTACAACAACGTAGTGCTGTTCCCGAAATCTGCAATAAAAGACGAAACGGAGCTGAAGAAAATTTTGGCGTTCTTCGATAAGCTGATGACGCCTGAAGTAGCGAACGTCATGTTCTGGGGTATTGAAGGCACTCATTATACAGTAGTAGATGGCCAAGCAAAAGTTTCATCGGACAAAGAGCTGATTGAGCGTGAGGTGAAGGGCTACAAGGACAGCGTTGTAGGAGAGTCGGAAACAAACGGCATGTACGAGAGCCTTAATGAGCTTCCAGCACGTATTCATGCGGAGCAGCTTATCATTGAGAATGAGAAGATCGCGATCGCTGATCCAACTGCAGCTCTTGATTCATCAACATATACAGAGAAGGGTACACCGCTTCAAGATGTGATTAAAGATGCTACTTACAAATATATTTATGGTTCAATCGATAAAGCTGGGTTCGACAAGGCTGTTGAGGACTGGAAGAAACGCGGCGGTGCTCAAATTATTGAGGAATTTAATGCGGCTTACAAAAAATAAAGATTGGTCGTCATTCGAAGTAAAGCAGTGAAGCGTTGGGGGCTGCACGAAATCTCGGGCAGTCTCCAAAACCTCCGGTGGAAAGGAAGAACCGACATGCAGGAAACGGTTATTCAGCAGGCAAGGGTGCCACAGCCTCGTACAAGCGAGCTTAAGAAGCGTTTATGGAAAAACAAATTGCTTTATGTCATGCTGCTGCCGGGTATCTTTTATTTTATTATTTTCAAATACATTCCGATGTTTGGGCTTACGATCGCCTTTCAAGATTATAAGCCGTTCAAGGGCTTCGGCGGGAGCGAATGGGTAGGCTTCAAGCATTTCGAGAGATTGTTCACCGAGCCTGATTTTTTGAACATTTTGACGAATACCTTGCTGCTGTTTGGCATGAATTTATTGTTTTATTTTCCAGTTCCGATTATATTGGCGCTTATGCTTAATGAGGTTCGAACATCATTTTTCAAAAGAACGTTCCAGACGCTGGTTTATTTGCCTCACTTTATGTCATGGGTCATTATCGTGTCGATCAGCTTCGTAATGCTGACGTCAGACGGCGGTATCGTAAATGAGCTGCTTGTGTATTTTGGATTCGAAAAAATCAATTTCCTGCTCAGTCCCGAGTGGTTCAGACCTACTTACATCCTACAAGTCATCTGGCGGGAAGCGGGTTGGGGAACGATTATATATTTGGCGGCTATCGCCTCTGTAGATCCCGGGTTATATGAAGCAGCGCGCATGGATGGTGCCGGGCGGCTCAGACAGGTGTGGCATATTACATTGCCTGCCATCCGCAGCGTAATCATTATTTTGCTCATACTGAAAATTGGCGATGTGCTTGAGCTGGGCTTTGAGCATGTATATCTGCTGATCAATTCCATGAATAGAGATGTCGCCGAAATTATCGACACTTACGTGTATACGGCAGGGCTAAGGCAAGGACAGTTCAGCTACAGCACCGCCATTGGCTTCTTCAAATCCTTTATCGGTCTCGTGCTCGTCATGGGAGCGAATAGGCTGGCGAAGAAGATGGGTGAGGAAGGCGTCTATTAACGCAGGCTGTTTCTACAAAAACTTTAGGAGGGTTCTGCATGGTAGAGGATAAAACGCTCAGCGGTCGGCTTTTCCAGATTGTGAACTTTACACTGCTCGCCATTATTGCGCTTGTAACGGTGCTCCCGTTTCTGCATGTCGTTGCTGGATCGTTTACGACGAGTGCCGAGATGGCGGTGAAAAAGTTCATCCTCGTGCCAACCATTTGGAGCTTGGACGCTTATAAATTTATATTTTCGACGGATACGATTTTCCGTGCAATGGCGGTTTCAAGTGGTGTTACGCTGTTTGGTACTGCATTCAGCATGTTCACGACGGCCCTGATGGCGTATGGCTTGTCCCGAAGAGATCTCGACGGACGCAAAGCCATTATGTTCCTTGTCGTATTTACGATGCTGTTCAGCGGTGGACTCATTCCAACCTTCCTCGTCGTGAAAGAGATGGGGCTGATCAACAGCTATGCGGCGCTTGTTATTCCGTCGGCGATCAGTGCGTTCAACCTTATTATTATGAAAAACTTTTTTCAAAATATTCCGGAAGGGCTGGAGGAATCGGCTAAAATTGATGGGTGCAACGATTTCGGCATTCTGTTCCGGATCGTGCTGCCGCTTTCGATGCCCGCGATTGCGACGATTTCCTTATTCTACGCAGTTACGTATTGGAACACGTATTTAAGTGCGATTCTATATTTGGATGACAGCGCGAAATGGCCGATTCAAGTGCTGCTGCGCCAAATTGTCGTACTTGCAAGCGGCATGGATTACAGCTCAAATCTCGATGCAGCCGTACCGCCACCGGATCAGACGGTGAAGATGGCCGTTATCGTGGTAGCAACGCTGCCGATACTGATCGTGTATCCGTTCTTGCAAAAGCATTTTTCCAAGGGCGCGATGCTGGGCTCAATTAAAGGCTAACAAAAGGGAGGAGCTCGACTATGATGCTTCAGACAGAAAAAATGACACCGATGGAATGGGCGAGAGCGGCATGTGATTCATTAATGAGCACGTATTTGCCGGAGGAGCTGCCGCCTGCTGGCCGCTGGCATTATCATCAAGGCGTGTTCCTTTGCGGAATGGAGATGCTCTGGCAGGCAGAGCGGGATGATCGTTATGATGCCTATATTAAGCGTTATGTGGATAAATTAGTGGACGATTATGGAAATTTTGAGTTTGCCCGTGATGAGCTGGATGCGGTGCAAGCAGGACTGCTGCTGTTCCGGCTGGATGAGCGGGGTGCTGATCGCAAATATCGGGCAGCAGCGGATAAGCTGCGCAGCTTATTTCAGACCTTAAACCGCACCTCGGAGGGCGGTTTCTGGCACAAGGACAAGTATGCCTATAATATGTGGCTGGACGGCTTGTATATGGGCGGCGTGTTTGCAATGAAATATGCGAACGCTTATGGCGAGCCAAGCTTGCGCGAGATGGCGCTGCATCAGGAGCAGCTGATGCGCCGATATATGAAGGACGAGAAAACGGGATTGCTGTATCATGCATGGGATGAGAGCAGGCAGATGTCATGGGCTGACCCCGAGACCGGCTGCTCACCCGAATTTTGGGGACGCTCGCTCGGCTGGTATGGACTTGCGGTCGCGCAGTTTCTGGATGAATTGTCCGAAGGGGAAGCGGGACGCTCGGAGCTTGAGGACGTGCAGGCTGATTTCTCAAGGTCGCTAGTCAACTATCAGGATGCGGAGAGCGGCTTGTGGTATCAGATTGTAGACAAAGGCGGCTTATCGGACAACTGGCTGGAAACCTCCTGCACCTGCTTGTTCGTCTATACGCTTGCAAGAGCTTATAAGCTTGGGCTTGTTGGCGAGGAAGGCTTGAATGCTGCAAGGCGAGGGTTCGCGGGACTGGTGAGCGTGGTGCGATTTGACGAGCAAGGCGGATTTATTTTGCCGGATATTTGTATCGGAACTTCTGCTGGCGATTATGAAAGCTATGTCACTCGGCCGACCTGCGAGAACGATCTGCACGGGGTAGGCGCATTTGTGATGGCCTGTGTGGAGATGGAGTCGCTTGTTGCTGCGAAGCAATAACGAATAAAATGAAAGCTCTGCGGCTGGGTGAGCCGCAGAGCTTTGTTTGAATTTGTTACGTGCAGCAAACGTTTATCCGGCTTAGCAGCTTGCTGCCAGCTATGTTCAGCTCAGTGTGCTATACTGCGTGCGTATACGATGAAGGCTAGATTTGAATGGTTAGCAGATGTGGACTGCTTAGGTATTTATTGCTCTTCCTCATCTTTAGCCGGAGCATTCTATTGTAGTTTTTACAGTAGAATGTCCTAGTTAGAGCCGATCGAATGTCTACGCTGCAGTAAATGCAATAGAATCAGCAATTATGACCTCGAATGAGACGAAAACCATTCAATCTGCTGCATAACTGCAACGTAGCTCAATTAGCTAAGCCTCATGTAAGGTATCTGTTGTAGAAACTACAACGTAAATTAGCAGCCTGTGACTATAAACGACTAGTGTGCGCTTAAGCTTTTGTTTGCTAAGCCGTGAACGGTGCGTTTAGAGCACCTGCTCCAGAAACCGCGCTGCGCGCTCGCTTTGCGGCTTGCTGAAAAACTGCTCGGGCTTCGTCCGCTCAACCAGCTTTCCTTGGTCGAGGAAGTAGATCGTATCCGCAGCCTCACGCGCAAACTTCATCTCATGGGTGACGATGAGCATCGTCATGCCGCTGTGGGCGAGTCCGCGAATGACGCTCAGCACTTCCTTCACCATCTCAGGATCAAGCGCTGAGGTAGGCTCGTCGAACAGCATAATGTCGGGCTCCATCGCGAGGCTGCGAGCGATAGCTACGCGCTGCTTCTGTCCGCCAGACAAGCGCGATGGATAGCTGTCTGCTTTGTCTGAGAGACCTACGCGGGCAAGCAGCTCCTTCGCTTTGCCTTTAGCCTCCTCAGTCGACATTCCTATGACCTGGATGGGAGCAAACGTAATGTTATCCAGCACAGTCATATGCGGGAATAGGTGAAAATGCTGAAACACCATCCCAATGCGCTGACGAACGCGGGCAATGTCAGTTTTCGGATCAGTAATTGGCGTGCCATCAATCGTAATGATACCGGAGGTTGGCGTCTCCAGCATATTTATACAGCGTAGGAAAGTAGATTTGCCAGAGCCTGACGGCCCAATCAGCGCAACCACCTCTCCTCGTTCAATCGTTGTTGTGATGCCTTTAAGTACCTGATTTTTGCCGAAAGATTTCGTAAGGTCGGTTACATTAATCACTGCGGCGCAGCCTCCTTTCAAGTCTACGAGCAATTGAAGTTAAGATAAGCACGAGCACGTAATAAATAGCGGCAATAAACAGCAGCACCTCAATGGAGCGGAATGTGTCGGAACGTACGACATCTGCGCGGCGCATTAGATCGGCGACACCAATGACGGATACGAGTGAGGACTCCTTCAGCAAAGCGACACATTCGTTAACAAGTGCTGGCAAAATCGTACGAAGCGCCTGTGGGAAAATGATGCGCAGCATCATCGTGCGATACGGAATCCCGAGCGCGACAGCAGCCTCGCGCTGCCCCTTATCGACGGCCATAATGCCGCCGCGAATCGTTTCAGACAAATAAGCGGCGGAGTTGAGGCCAAAGGCAAGGCCAGCAGCCATCAGCGCAGGAATATCATAATGAAACAGCTGCGGTGTTGCATAATAAATAATCGTTAGCTGGACGAGCAGCGGCGTTCCGCGAAAAATAGAGGTATAGGCGGTCGCGAACCACTCGAGCGGCTTTACACCGGAAATCTTGAACAGCGACAATACCGTTCCCCATACTAGTCCGAATAGTGCGGAAACTAGTGTGAAGAGCAGGGTTACGTAGACGCCTTTCAAAATATAAGGGATATAGTCCTTTAAAATGCTGAAGTCGATGTTCAGACCGGAACTAGACTTTGAGCTTCCGTCAGGAAACCATTTTTGTACGATTCGATCAAGCTCGCCGTTTGCTTTCATCTCTGCAAGCACGCCATTGAACTGATTCACGATCGTTGATTGCTTAGGAAATGCTATGGCATAGCCATTATCGGCAGACTCTGCTGGCAGAAAGTTCATGACCAGATCTGGGTTAAGGCTTGTCATCTCGATCGCAACGGCATCCTCAACGATAGCGGCGTCAATACGTCCGGAGCCCAGCTCTTGAATAAGATCAGGAATTTTATTGAGCTTCTTGAGGACGGCACCTTCGATGGTTTGCGCATATAAATCCTGCGTGGAGCCAAGCTGGGTACCTACCTTTTTGCCGGAAAGAGAGTTTTCTGTTTCCAGCGGTGCGGATTTTTTGGAGACAATGGTATTGCGTGCAGCATAATAGGTATCGGAGAAGTCGACATTTTGCCTGCGTTCATCCGTAGCGGACATGGCAGACATAACGAAATCGACGCGTCCGGTTTGGAGGGATGCAATAAGACCATTGAAATCCATGTTTGCGATTTCCAGTTCATAACCGAGCTGGCTGGTGATATACTTGGCAATATCGAGATCTAGTCCGACGATTTCACCGCTGCTCTTGGCATCTACGCTCTCGTATGGAGGGTAATCGGCTGAGGTTCCCATGACTAGCTTCTTTTTTTGTCCCTCTACCGCTGCAGCAGCTGTACTTTCTGCGTGGACAGAATAGGAGCTTTCTATGTTAAATGGGAGTGCCTGCCCTAGGGAAAGAAGCAGGATGATCAAGGCGATGAGCGGCAAATAGATGAGATGTAACTTTTTTCGTTTCATGAGATCCTCTTTCTTCTAAGTTGATTGTTCATTGCACTGAAATGCGGCTGTCTATCGGCCAATGCAACCTAGAAAGTATATGTTGTTCACCATCTATTTGTAAATAACCAACTAAATTAGAGCTGTAACATATTTGTGATGGTTGTACTCGTAATTAGAACAGAATTACTGATATAATAACCAAATAGAATGAAAAGTATTTTGATTATTAATGCAAGGAAGGGAGGTGAATACATTGTTTGAGTTTGAGCTGCATGACATTATACCGTATTTGATTTCGATTAGCTTGTTATGCTCCTTGGCTTACGCCTATGCTGCACATTTGCATTCAGGAGCCTATGAGTATTGGGAACGGCACAGGGTTGTAAGTATATTGTATATTGCATTGCCGCAGGTGCTGTTACGCACTGTTCCACTGCGGCACTGGCTGGTAAGGAAGGTTAAGCGAAAGGAATCGCCGGATGACGACATAGCAGACTGCTCCGCCTCGTTTGTAGCGCTATTTTCAAACAAACGAGGAGGATTTTTATGCAACCGAGCAATGTATTCCCTTCATTAAAATATGGACGACTGTTATTGGCCGGCATGATGCTGGCAGGCCTGCTTCTAGTAAGCGGCTGCAGTACCGCTAGCGGTACGATCGATGGAAATACACCAGGGGTATTCAATCATTATGTGATCTATCCGTTATCTGCGGTTCTTCAGTATTTGGCAGATATGTTCCATGGTAATTATGGTTTTGCGATTATCGGCATTACCCTGATTATCCGTCTGTTGCTGCTGCCGCTTATGATGCGCCAGTATCGCTCGCAAAGTCAGATGAAGACAAAGATGGCAATACTTCAGCCCGAGCTTAAGCAGCTTCAAGACAAATATAAGAACAAGTCAGATGCAGATTCCAAGCAGAAGCTTCAGCAGGAAACGATGCAGCTTTATCAGAAGCATAAGGTCAATCCGCTTGCCATTGGCTGCTTGCCGATGCTCATTCAAATGCCAATATTGATGGGTCTATATTCAGCCATTAAGCTGACCCCCGAGCTGGCGGATCATTCTTTCCTTTGGTTCAAGCTGGGCTCGCCTGATATTGTGCTTCCGATCATCGCGGCGCTCGTTTATTTTGTGCAGTTCAAGGTATCGCAAACAGCGCAGCCAAACGCAAATGCGGCTCAGCAGAAGCAGCTTGCTTTCATGGGATATTTGTCACCGGTTCTCATGGGCGTGTTCGCCTTATCGGCACCTGCAGCTATTTCGTTGTACTGGGTGGCGGGCGGTATCTTTATGATTGCGCAATCCTATCTAGCCAAAAAAGTGTACGCGCCCAAGGTGGAGGTCGCACTCGGGGGCAGCGTCTAATATGAAGGAGACGGTCAGATGTCAGTCGGTGTATTAGCTCATTTATTCGGAAGCTTGCCCTATAAGGAGCTTGCTCCTAAAGTAGCGGAAAGCGGCTTTACGCATGTTCAGCTTGCATTGTGGAAGGCGATTAGCGATGTGGATTTCAGCAAGCCGGGCAATATAAGTCCAGGGCTTGCGAATGCAATCGGCGAGCAATTCGATAAGCATGGTGTTTCAATCTCGGTGCTAGGCTGCTACGTTCACTTGTTTGAACGAGACGAGAAGCTTCGCCGTGCGAACGTGAATCGTTTTAAGGAGCTTCTGCGTTATGCCAAGTTTTTTGGAGCGCCAATGGTGGCGGCTGAAACTGGACGCAATGAGGGCAACGACTACACCGACCGCGACTGGGCGACTATGAAAGCTACTCTGGAAGAGCTGGTAGAGGAAGCAGAGAAATGGGGCGTATTTGTTGGCCTCGAGGCGGCAAATGACCATTTGATCGGGACGGCTCCCGAGCTTGCTCGTATGCTGGAGGAGGTTCCTTCCTCCAATATCGGCGTCGTTATCGATCCGGGCAACCTGCTGACGGCTGCAAATTTTGCGAAACAGGATCAAGTGATCGAAGAAGCGTTCGAACTGCTTGGCGACCGAATTATTGCAGCCCATGCGAAGGATCGTATTTTGCTGGATAATGGTGAGCTAGGAACCGTGACGGCTGGACTTGGCAAGATGAACTATGAGCTTTATATGAAGCTTCTAAATCAATATAAGCCGCATGTCCAGATCATTATGGAGGAAGCGAAGGAGCATCAGATGGCGCAGTCGAAGGCTTATATTGATGGGATTCGCGGACGAATATAAGAGCCTTTAAAATAAATAACAGCAGCTCGAGGAGATTCCTTGGGCTGCTGTTTTTTTGCTATTTTTCATTTGCTATAAGGACACATCTGCAGCTATCTATAATTGATAACGATTCTCAATGATGATATAATGTATGAAGTTGTTATAAGGAAATTATTCAGAATGGACAGATCGGATGGAATAGGCTTAGGGGGTATGTGATGCATTGGGAACGGAATCATTCGAAAACAGAGAAGGCTCGGCAGCCTAAGACTGATTTGTTTGAAATTCGGGTGTTTATGGAGCAGCATTTTAACGAGCAGCTGTCTGTTGAACAACTGGCTGCGATGGCGAATATTAGTCCAAAATATTTCGTTGACCTGTTTACGAAAACCTATGGTCAAAGTGCGATGGACTTCTTGACGGATCTGCGCATTAACCGGGCGAAAAGATATTTAATTGAGACGGAATATCGGCTGAGGGAGATTGCTCAGAGGGTCGGATATAGCGATGAGTTTTATTTTAGCCGGAAGTTCAAGAAAGAGGTTGGAGTATCGCCCTCCGCATTCGTCAAGCATCCGCGAAAGCGTATTGCGGCTTGCTCACCTTCGATTATTGGTCAGCTTCTAGCGCTTAACATCATTCCAGTTGCAGCACCGCTCGACTCGAAGTGGACTCCTTATTACTACAATGTTTATCAAACGAAAATCAAGGTTCATATGAGCTATGGGGATGCGCAAAGCTTGGAGGAATCAGATAAGCTCATTAAGAGCCGACCGGATGCGATTGTGGGCTTCGGATATTTGCAGGAGGAAGAAAAGCAGAGGCTTAGCAGCATTGCGCCTTCGCTATTTGTAGAGGTCTCGGGAACAGGCTGGAGAGAGCAGCTCTATCAGATCGCTGTATTTGTAGAACGGGAAAAGCAAGCTACAGCCTGGATTGAAGGTTATGAACAGAAGCTGGAACTGGCTCGAAAGCAGATGCAGCAGACGATAGGGGAGGATACCTTTGTCGTTCTTCGCGTGTATGGCCAAGGGCTCCATTTATACTGCAATCATGCTATTCAAGGCGTATTATATCGTGATCTGAAGCTTTCTTCCGCCTATGCGGAGGAGTCACTGTACAATCAGCTGATCACGTTGGAGCAGTTGAATGAGCTTGATGCTGATCGGTTTATTCTTTTGGTTTGTCCGGAGGCAGAGTCGCGGGCGTATTGGTTATCTCTTCAGCATGATAAGAGCTGGCGTTTCCTTAAAGCGGTGCAAAAAGGCAATGTCTATGTTGTTCCATCTGACCCGTGGTGCGAATCTTCGGCGGTTGCGGCTAATCGTATGCTGGATGAAATGCTGCTGCTGTTAACAGGACATTGTCCAAATATGGATATGGATAAAATGCATGGAGACTCCGAGGCGCATCCATTATAATCTTCCTAAATGAGAATAATTATCACAGGAGGAGATTTTTTTATGTTTCAAAAATCGTACCCGTATTTAAAATTACTGAAAAAAAGCAGTCTTATATTACTTTTGGTTGTAATGACCGTTAGTCTGCTTTCTGCCTGCGGTTCCAATGCTGGTCATGATGTTGGACCTGCAGAGGAGACCATAGCCCCAGTAGAAACTGCGGCAGTAGAGGTCCAAGAAGAGCCGTCGACTAAGGTCGTCATTGATGAGCAAGATCATGAACTCACAATACCAGCCAAGCCTTTAAAGGTATTTGCTCCTTATATGGAGGATTCTCTACTTAGTATAGGCGTTAAGCCTGTGGTGCAATGGGCTGACGGGGGAGTAGGACAGAAGTATTTGCAGGATCAGCTCCAGGATGTGCCGTTAGCCAATTTTGCCGGCGGTCTGCCGCCATCCCCTGAGGTGGTAATGGCGTTTGAGCCTGATTTGATTATTTTGCATAACGCATTTTATGCTGAGAACGGCGTTTACGAGAATTATTCGAAAATTGCACCAACCTATGTGTTTAATAATGCTGCCGGCGATCTGGAAAGCTCCATTACAAAGCTTGGTGAGCTGCTTGGCAAGCCTGAAGAAGCGGTTAATGCTCTGAGTGCATACGAGCAAAAGAAAGAAGAGGCCAAAGCTAAGCTCGCACCTGTCGTAGATGGGAAAAACGCAGTATTAATTAATTTTAACGGAAAAGGCATGTACCTAATTGGCGGTAATTATTTCGGAGGCTATGTTCTCTCACATGAGCTTGGAATTGGCAAAAGCAAGCTGTTAGAAACGGCGAACAGTTTAGATGCATCTTTAGAAATTCTTCCTGATTTGGATGCCGACTTTATTTTTACCATTAATTACGGGGGTACTGGTACGGCAAACATTATGGAGCTAACGGATAATGCGATCTGGAAAAGCATGCCTGCTGCTAAAAATGAAAATGTATTTGAAGTCAGTGATCAATACTGGACAGGCAGCGGACTGATTGCTTATGGCAAAATGATTGATGATGTTGTCGCGCTTCTAGCACCATGAGCAAGGAGACATCGATAAGCGGCTCTATTACCGGGAATGTTGAGTATATTTTATATTCGAGTCATAAGCAGCTGGAGTATCATATTAGGATTGCAAGACCGAAAGAGGCTCCCCCCTCGCAAGGCTACCCTATAATTTATGCTTTGGATGGTGATGCCGTATTTGATACATTGGCTGAGGCGGCTCGCTTGCAGACGCGTAAGCCTCATGGTTATGATCCTGTCGTTATCGTGGGTATTGGCTATCCATCAAGGGAGCCCTTTGATATGGATCGGCGCTGCTATGACTTCACCATGCCTGCGCAGGTGGAGAAGCTGCCTGTTCGCCCTAATGGACAGGCATGGCCGGAACATGGCGGAGCTGATCTCTTTCTTGACTTTATTGAGGCGGAGCTCATGCCTGAGATTGAGAAGGACTACCCGATTGATAAAAATCGACAAACAATTTTTGGGCACTCTCTAGGAGGGTTGTTTGTTCTTCATGCCTTATTCAACCGTCCGCA
This sequence comes from Paenibacillus sp. FSL H8-0548, assembly GCF_038630985.1. NCBI lineage: Bacteria > Bacillati > Bacillota > Bacilli > Caryophanales > Paenibacillaceae > Paenibacillus > Paenibacillus sp. FSL H8-0548. Next base: position 7,039,500 of record NZ_CP152049.1, on the reverse strand, counting down.
GTCATTTCAAAATTTTGTAGCGGGAAGTCCCTCTATCTGGTGGAATGGTCATGCAGTGCTGGAGGAGAAAGCAAGCTTTGAAGCGATGGAGCTTCATGTCGATACGCTGCCAAGGCTCATGATTACCATCGGTGCGGATGAGCTTCCGGATATGGTGATGGATTCCGAGCAGCTGGCTGAAAGCTTAAAGCCGCTCGCAGCCAAAGGCTTTTATTCGAAACTGGTGAAGTTTCCGGAAGAAGGACATGTGAGTGTGCTGCCAGCAGCCCTTAGCAGAGTGTTGAAATTTGCATTGTCGAGCTAGCATAAATGATTTCAGCGAACTAAAGAACATTCAGGTGCGGGATGACGAGCCCGCCGTAAGCAAATGCGATAACGATGACGATGGCAGGATGGATTTTGCGGAATTGCATCGCCCAGAAGGCGACGGCAGCAATAATAAGGGATTGAATAATACCAATCGATTCGACAGAGCTCTCCGCCATTTGCCATGTGAGAAGCAGCATCATGATCGCAATGACGGGCTGCACGAGCAGCGTCATGCCCTTCACAACGGGCGATTGCCGATGCTTTTGCAATACTTTAAGAAGCAGAATAAGTGCTATAGCTGAAGGTACTATCGTTGCCGTAAGGGCCGCGATTAAGCCGATCCATCCTCCGACGTCGTAGCCGACAAAAGCGGCAATTTTTGTTGCTATTGGTCCTGGGAGTGCATTTCCTAAAGCCAGGATATTCGAAAACTCCACCGGCGTTGTCCACGCATGATTGGTCACGATCTCCCGGTACATAAGCGGAATGGAGGCAGGTCCCCCGCCATAGCCGAGCGCATTGGCAACAAAGAAACCGATAATTAAATTAATCCATTCCACGAGTTACACCCTCCTTCTGCTGTGCGCGGCGCTGCTGCTTCTTCTGTTTTCTTCGCTGAAGCGCAGCGACTGTTCTCAGATGAAAAGCACCGTAGCCAAGAAACGCAACAATGACGATTGCGGGATGAATATGGATGCCCTGCAGCAAGCCGAAAGCGATCGCGAAAAATCCGAAGCCGACATATTTGCCGAGCCCTTTGACTGCTCGTTCACCGAACTCATAAGCCATCATGCCGAGCATAACAGCGACGACGGGCGTTACCGCGCCGATCATCCCTTGAATAAAGGCGGCGCTGCTCAAATACTGAACAAAGCTCAGCAGCAAAATCATCGCAAGGCCGGACGGAATGATGTGGGCAAGAACCGCTGTAACAGCTCCAAGGGTTCCTTTCTCTCTATAGCCCAGATAAGCGGCCATTTTGGTTGCAATAGGACCGGGCAATGCATTGGCTATCGCAAGAATCTCGCCAAACTCCTCATCTTCAATCCACTTGTAATTGGTGACTGCCTCGTAACGAATAAGCGGAATAACCGAAGGTCCGCCTCCATAACCGATAATGCCCGTCTTCATCATCGCCCAAGATAGCTGCATATAGCGGTTGTTCATTATTTTATTTCCCATATGCTACAGCCTCATTCCCATTCGGCTTTTGTAACGATTAATGAGTACCTGACAGTCGACGCTCATAATGCCGGGCAGCGGGTAGAGCTTCTCTTTCAAGAAATACTCCATCTCCTGATTGTTGCGGAATAGACCATGCATATGCAGCTTGCTAGGTCCGGTCATGTGATAGAGGCTGGTGACAAATGGCTCCTCCGATAGCTGATCGGCTGCGGCGTGCAGATGCTTGGGCTCCACCTCAACATTGAAAAAAGCCGACACCTGTATACCAATTCGTTCAGGGTTGATGACGGCAGTGAAGCGTTCAATTACGCCGCTATCCATTAACGCATTGATTCTTGATTGTACGGCTACACGAGATAAACCAATTTCTTTCGCTAAGTCAGTGTAAGATATTCTCCCATTAATATTAAGTTCTGCAATGATTTTACGATCGATGTCATCAATTCCGATTTCCGATGACTCATCAAGCGGTTTGGAATGCATGTATGATCAGCTCCAATTCTCTTTGGTTAAATTTCAAGGTGTACTGTAATATCGTGTTTCGATTACCATATGTATAAATATATACACATTGTCAGTCGTTTTCAATACAATAAATTAATTTTGATTACATTTTAGTTGCCTATCATCTATGAAAGTGTTATTTTAAATTCATAGATTGTGTTAGGTAATCTGACATTGAATTATATTTATAGTGAATTTATTCATAATCGTAAACTTTTTTTGGGAGTGGTAGCCGTGAATCAGTCCGTAATCGGTACGAAAGCAATGATTGTCAGCCCTCATTATTTGGCTACTGCGGCTGGGGCGCGTATTTTGGAGCAGGGCGGCAATGCGTTTGATGCCGCTGTTGCCGTCAGTGCCTGTCTCGCAGTCGTTTATCCGCATATGACAAGCTTGGGAGGAGATTCCTTCTGGCTCAGCTATGAGCATTCGGAAGGAAAGGCACGCGGCTACAACGCCAGCGGTCGTTCTGGATATAACGCTAATATAGGTGCCTACGCAGGCATGTCGGCCATTCCGAATCGCGGTATTGAAAGTATTGTGACGGTGCCCGGCATGGTTGACGGCTGGGATGCGGTTCATCGTGAATACGGACGGCTTTCATGGGCGAAGGTGCTGGCTCCTGCTATCGAATATGCTGAAAATGGTTTTCCAATGTCGAAGGATCAATATCATAATACGGTGCATAACGAAGCGGTGCTGGCGAGGACACTTGAGACGGCGGATATTTATTTGCCAGGCGGGCAGGCCGTAAAGATAGGCGAGCGATTTAAGCAGCCTGCGCTTGCGAAGACGCTGCGGCGCTTAGCGGAATTTGGCCGCGATGAGTTTTATAAGGGTGAGACTGCGAAGGAAATCGTTCGTTTTCTAGGCAAGCATGATGGCCTTTTGACAGCGGATGATTTGGCGGATCATCATGGCGATTGGGTGACGCCGATCGAGGGCAGCTACCGTGGCTACACGCTTCATCAGATGCCGCCCAATTCACAGGGCTTCTCCGCGATTATGGCGCTTCAAATATTGGAGCAATTTAAGCTCGGTGAAATCGAGCATGGCTCCCATGATTACTATCAGCTATGTGTCGAGTCGCTTAAGCTGAGCTTCCGCGACCGAAACCAATATTTATCCGATCCTGCGTTTGCGAACGTGCCGCTGGAGCGGCTGCTGGACAAAGGCTACGCAGCGAGTCTAGCAGCCTCTATCGAGCTGAATCGTGCATCATCGGAAAAATCGGAGGTGCTGGGCAGCGATACTGCCTATGCGGCAGTTGTAGATGAGGAGGGGAATTCCGTCTCCTTTATTCAAAGCTTATACTTTGAGTTTGGTTCAGGCGTGGTGGCAGGAAACACAGGTGTTTTATTGCAAAATAGAGGCTCCTTCTTCTCGCTCGATCCGAATCATGTAAACAGTCTTAAGCCTGCTAAGCGGACCTTTCATACGTTAATGCCAGCGATGGCTAGTCGCGATGGCAAGCCTGCGGTGCTTTACGGCACGCAAGGCGGGGAAGGACAGCCGCAGACGCAGACAGCGATATTTACTCGAATGATAGATTACGGAATGGACCCGCAGCAAGCGATCAATGAGCCTAGATGGGTGTGGGGCCGAACATGGGGCGAGCCTACACAGGAGCTGAAAATAGAAGGGCGTGTAGCTGCAGAGGTGCTGGAGTCATTGGCGCAGGCAGGACATACGGTACGAAAAGTAAAAGATTTTGATGGTATTATGGGGCATGCCCACGCCATTATGCGCGATGAGCAGGGATTTCTTCAAGGCGGATCAGATCCGCGCTGCGACGGGGCAGCTATAGGCTGGTAGTGATGAAGACGAGCGAACTGGAGGCAGGGACAGAGATGAAGCAAAGCTGGAACGCGTATGCGAATGAGCAGGTAGTAGTAGAGCCGCTGGCAGAAGGAAGTCTTAGCGGAAAAACGTTTGCGGTTAAGGATGTGTTTAATATTGCGGGTCATACTTCGGGAGCAGGCAATCCAGATTGGCTTCGCTCTCATGGCCCGTCTACCAGGCATGCTGTCGTTGTAGATAAGCTTCTGCGCAGCGGTGCCAGGCTTGAGGGAACGACCATTACCGATGAAATTATGTATAGCATTAATGGTGAGAACGCACATTACGGCACACCCATGAACCTGAGTGCGCCGGGCCGCATTCCCGGTGGCTCCTCGAGCGGGTCAGCGGTTGCTGTATCAGCAGGTTTAGCGGATTTTGCTATTGGTACCGATACGGGAGGCTCCATTCGAGTGCCAGCCGCATATTGCGGGATCTATGGCATACGTCCTACGCATGGAGCAGTTCCCACTGGCGGGCTAATTCCACTCGCCCCCAGCTTTGACACAGTGGGCTGGATGGCTCGCGACGCCCAGACGCTGCTTGATGTGGGACGTATTTTGCTTGATTCGCCTGAGGACAGTGAAGAGTCTTTCTCAAGATTGCTGCTTGCCCAAGATATATGGTCATTAACAGATGAGCATTCGATGGCAGCAGCGTCGCCTTTCTTTGACGCACTGAGCGGACTGGTGGAATGGAATGAGGATGTAGTCGTTGCTCCGGACGGTTTACGGGACTGGATGAATGCGTTTCGTACGATTCAAGGAATTGAAATTTGGCGTGAGCATGAGGAATGGATTACAAGCGTGAAGCCCTCGTTCGGGCCTGGCATAGCTGAACGATTTGCATGGGCGAGCACGCTAAAGACGGAAGAAAATGCTGAGGCCTATGCGCTGCGTGAAGCGGTGCGCCACAGAATGGACGCCTTGCTTGGAGATGATGCAATACTGATTGTTCCAGCAGTACCGGCGATTGCTCCGCTTCTAAATATGGCTGGCCCTGAGGTAGAGCAGCGCCGTATGCAGACGCTCGAAATGTGTTGTGTGGCTGGACTGTCAGGATTGCCGCAGGTGACGGTGCCGATAGCTGGCGAGCTTGGTTTTCCTATAGGGATATCCTTTATCGCAGGTCGTGGCCAAGATCTAAGGCTGCTGGAATGGGTAGCTAATAACGCAGCAGAAAAAATAAAGCAGCTAAGCTAAGAAAAGGAGCCTGCGGGTATGAAGATATCGACTGTAAAGGTGAATGGACAGGAGCTCGCCGCTCTTCCTAGCGAGAATGGACTAGTATTAATAGAAACAATTAATAAATCAGAAGGAACGGGCTGGAGCGCGGAGCTGTTCGAGCTTATCCGGTTTGCGGAGCTGGAGCAGCTATCAAAATGGTACGACGAGGGCGGCAAGGAAAAGTTAATTCAACTGACGGCTATTCCTTATGAAGAAGTGGAATATGGGCCCTTGTATCGACATCCGCGCAAAATATGGGGTATCGGCATGAATTATGTGAAGGATGCTGCCGAGCTCGCAACTACTGCTCCTGATGATGAGCCGGTCAGCTTCATGAAGCCGGATACGACGCTTATCGGTCCGCTTGATGCCATTCGTATTCCGCTTGGTGCGGGGCAAATTACGGCGGAGGCAGAGCTGGGTATTATTATTGGCAAGACATGCAAAAATATAACAGAGGCCGAGGCTCAGGATGTTATTGCTGGCTACACAACGACGATCGACATTACCGCGTCTGACATTCATGCGAGAAATCCGCGCTATTTAACGAGAGCCAAAAGCTTTGATACGTTCTTCAGCTTCGGACCGCAGCTCATAACGAAGGACGAATTTCCTGACCCGTTGGAAATGGAAGTCAAGACAGTCATTAACGACGAGATAGCTCATCGAAATAAAGTGTTCAACATGAAGTTTCGTCCGTGGTTTACGGTAGCCTTTCATTCGAAAGTGATGACGCTGCTCCCTGGCGATATTATTATGACAGGAACACCGGGCGCTGTCGTTATTCGTAATGGCGACATTATTGAATGTCAGATCAAAGGCTTCGAGCCGCTTCGAAATCCGGTGGGTGATTGAGTTGACGGAAACATATAAGATGGACTAGAAATCTACGTTTTGGGCGCTGCGCGAGTAGATCATTCTTTAGATTCGGGGTTGTGCAGCGCACCGAACCACAGCGCGAGGCTTGCTTGCTAGACTGAAAACTGCTATAAATAAGTAAGTAAATAAACAGTTGTTTGGAGGAGAAACGATGATTAACGTATTTTCCGATGCAACGCGGCATTCAGCCGATCTCGGCTGGCTGCGCAGCCGGCCAAGCTTCTCATTCGGTGGCTATCATGATCCGAATCGGACAGGCTTTAGTGTTATGCGTGTGTGTAATGACGATTCTTTAGATCCAGGCAAAGGCTTTGGCGCTCATCCGCATAGTGATATGGAAATTGTATCTATCGTATTAAACGGTTTAATTAGACATGAAGATAATATGGGCAATTCTGTCGTAACCTCGTTTGGCGAAGTACAGCGTATGTCGGCGGGTACAGGTGTCATTCATACAGAGTTCAATGCATCGGAGACGGAGGAGCTTCGTTTGCTTCAGCTGTGGTTTATGCCTAAGGAGCGGGGCATGGCGCCGTCTTACGAAGCGAGCAGGTTCGATATTAATAAACTGCACAATGCGCTGCTTCCTGTCGTATCTGATCAAGGGCTGGAGGAAGCTGCCTCAATCGGCCAAGATATGACGATCTATTTGAGTAAGCTTGAGACAGGCAAGCAGCTGCCGTACGAAGTTAAGTCTGGTCGCAAACAGTTCGTATTCATCATTGAGGGTCAGCTGCAAGTGCATGGCGAAACGTTGGCGACAGGTGATACGGCTCAGATCGAGGCAGTGGAGGAGCTTGTTTTTACTGCTAAGGAGCCGGCCTTTTTTATGCTGATTGATCTGCCATAGCTTGCAATTAAAGCTTGCGTATGCACGCTTTCAAGGAGGGATTCGGGATGAAGAAAACGTTTCAAGTAAAGCATGCCGTAGGCGGACGGATGTTTATTGACACCAATAAGCAGCATATTCCTTATACGCTCGTTCAGCATGGGGAAGGCTGGATATTTACAGTAGACGTGCCATGGAGCGAGGCGATTAAGGAGCTGCTTGCTCATAAGCAGGAGCTGAACGTATTTATCTTTCAAGAATTTGACGATCAGCCTACGCTAAAAACATGGTATTACGTCAAGGACGGTCCGGTCGAATACGATACAGAACATAACCGTCTGACGATCGCAGCAGATTCACGCATTGAATATTATCCCCATGAGTATTCGGTATAACGTCCAGCTTGTCCCTCTATTGGATGTTGAAGCTTGTTTTTATTTTTTCGAATTCATCAAAATCTGAAGCTTTAAACTGAGGCTTGCTGACGAAAAAATTTAAAGTAATATAATCAGATCCATATTTTACGATAGCGAGCTTTCCAACGGAGCCCGGGGTTTCATAGCTGATTTCTTTTGCTTTTTGCTTCGCTAATGTAAGTTCTGCTTGATGAGTGGATTTTCCTCCCATCGCTTTAAGCGCGGAAGCTGTATAAGAGTCCAGAGAGCTGCCTTCGACGCTTTCGAAATAAAACTCAATACCCATGTAGGAATTGCTGTACAGCAAATGATTTCTTGTTAAAAGCGAAGGATGCCAGTTGCCGTTTATGATTAGCTGATAGAAGCCTTCGCTGCTCGGCGAAGATACATTTATAGATTTTTTGCTGCCAAGCACCAGCTTGTTGTTTTTCTGATCGTATTCGATTTTGCTGCTGAGCGCAGCCATGGATGCTATATTGCGAACGGGCAAATACGTGGTTCCTTCATAAATGATTGCTTTCATAGGTGCCAAAAGCTCGCCGTTAAGCTCTACGTTTAATGCGGGGTTCAGAGCTGCTTTTATTTCTTGGAATTTTGAATTTGCTACCGCTCCTGCTGCACTTCCAAGCAAGAATACAAGCGAGACGCCGAATACAGCTAGCTTTTTAGTAATCATACGTATTCCTCCTAACGATATTTACTAAGTTATGTAAATTCGACTAGGAAGAGGACTCTCCTGCTTTTCATAAAAAAATGCCCCTCTAGAGCACTCGCGGTTAGAGGGGCATTTGGTTCTAATTACTTATTGGTGCCGTGCTGCTTGTTGGAGAGTCTTTCTGCTGGATTGCCATTGCCATTGCGTCTTTTATTGAGCTCGGCTTTGTGCTGAGTAGCTTTAAGTCTCTCAACAAACTCTTTTGTGCTTTCCATATCGCTTATCCTCCTTCGATCGGGCTTTATTATAGGGCTACCTCCATTAGAATATCCAACAATTCAAATATCACAGCGTGAGCATTAGTTTTTTATAAAATAGTCATTGAATGCAGAGCTTGCCCTGCCTTATGATAACGATGTATGGATAATATATTTCAGGTTCTGATTAAGCACCGATTTGCATAAAATGAAATGAGCGGCTCTTAGTATTCAACTGCTGAGTACATAGCGATAAAGCAACGCCCTGTTAGCACAAATCACCGAAGCGAGGGAATGTATGTTTAGAATTATTGCACGTGCGCACATCAAGGAAGGCATGGAGGAAGAAGCGATCGATGCAGCGAAGCGGGAGCAAGCTGTCCATGAGCTAATCGAGCAGGGTGAAATAATGACGGCAGGCTGCTTCAAGTGGGAGCGCAACGTATATGTTTACTTCGAAAGCGTTGATCGACAGCTTGAGCCAGAGGAAATTTTGCCCAGGATGGCCTCGTATTTAGAGGATTGGCCGGGACAAGCAGCTTCGCACAAATGGATTCCGATGATCGATGTGTTTCATTTCAATGAGCCGGCGAGCTATGAGCATTGGCTTCGCAAAGAGCCTGTTGAGCGTCGAGTAGGCAGAGTGGCGCACTTGAAGCCGGAAATGGCAGCCAGCTACATTTATTATCATTACCAGCTGCAGGAGGAGCGGGCCTTCCTTGGACCGAAATACGAAATCATTGCAATGCATGAGAACATGCTCTTTGGCTATCAGGAGTTTCCCGCTGTTGTTGAGGAGCCAGTGCTGCCTGGAAAGCTAAGTACAGCGGGGACGCCTCCAAATTGGGGGGACTCCAGAATGGATCTGCATTTTCAGCCATGGGAGGATGGGCATCTGTATTTTAAACCGGTCGAGCAGTTATTTGCGTACTATAGTGATTCCTTCAAAAAAAGGCGCGAAAATATGAACTGATATTTGCCTTTATTGGACGAAATATGGTACAATAAAATCATTGCAAGTTTGAAGCAAATATTCAAAATACACTGCTGTTTATAAATGATAACTGCCCCTTACTCATAAGTTCGAGGCAGTTTTTCCTTTTTTATCGCGAAGGAGGCTGAACATGTACAATCGTAAAAAACCGCTTGAAGAAATTCCGGAAGAAAACACGAAGGTATGGACATGTGAGACAGAAGGGTGCAACAGTTGGATGCGCGATAACTTCGCGTTTGAGCATGTGCCTACATGTTTGATCTGCCATGCACCAATGGTCAGCGGCGAGAAGATGCTGCCAGCCCTCAATAACTCTAATAGTGACATGAAGGCGTTGAAGAAGGGCACACCGATTACGTAGGTGCCTTTGTCAACGAGAAGCCCAGCTTTGCGGGAGCGGTTAACGCCGTTCTCACAGAGCTGGGCTTTTTTCATTTTTCGATGCAGCTCTATTCATTTTCACCGTAATGCTGCTTGCGGTAGTCATTGGGAGAACAGCTCGTACGTTTCTTAAATACACGGCTAAAATATTTCTCGTCCTGGAAACCAACAAGCTCGGCCACCTGTGAAATTTTTAGCTGTCTATTCGCCAGCAGCTCCTTCGCGCGTTTGATACGAACCTCAGCAATGAAATCCGACAGATTCCCGTTAGTCTCCTGCTTGAATTTCCGCGAGATATACTCTCTGCTCAAATAAAAGCGCTCCGATATATCCTGCAGTGTAATTTCCTCCTGCGGATGCTGCTCGATATATTTTGCAATGTCATCGATCACACTGCGCTCTTTGTCTGACTCCGAAAGCTGCGAGGAAACGTCACATGCCTCTTCATATATCATTTTCTTCCACAGCTCGTAATCAAAAGATCCATTTTCGTCGACAGGCAGCGATACCGATTCTTCGGAAGGACGTTCCTGTCCATTGCTGCGGTTTTGAACGCTTTTGGATTTCCATATCGTTTTGGCAAGCTCATATTGCTGTCTCCATGGAAATAGCTGTTTGAGTGAAATATATCCGCTTTGATCAAGCTTATCGAACCAAGGCTGAAAGGCGCGGCGTATTTGCTCCTTGCTGCCGCTTTGTACAGCGAATCGTATGCTTTCTTCATGCTCGCTGAAGAGAAGCAGTGTATTTTCCGAAGTAGAATGGGCTTCATCAAACAGATGGCAATACGAATCATGAACGAGCAAATTACGCCTAAGCAGTGCGAGCTTTGCTTGCTGATACGCGCTTGCTGCTGACAGAGGAAAGGCTTCTGCGCGCCCGACTCCAAAGTGAAGACGCGTCTTCAGCGCCAAAAATATCGCATCGTTTATGGCTGCAAGCAGCTGAGGCGCCTGCTCGCCCTCTCCCCAGAACAGCAGCAGCAGCTCATGCTCCTGCCCCCGGTGGCGAAGCGCGAAGCCAAGCTCTGTCTCCTTAAGAAACTCATTACAAATATTCGTCAAAGAAAACAATAGCAAATCCAGCCCAGATACAAACTTCTCTCTAATGCTAGGAGAAGTGAGATCAAATCTAGCGATGGCGATTCGTGCTTGTGTAACGGACTTAGTGATGCCAAGTTCCTGCCTTAGCGTCTCGGCTAAGCTGGGATAGCTGCCTGGCTCGTTGATCAGCGCCGAGAAATACTGCTCCAAATAGATAGGCTTAAGCTGGTTGAGCTCGATATTCATTTGGAGCTTTCGGGTGCGTTCCTGCTCCTCGGTCGTCCAGCAGTTGACCGCTTTCGTAAGTGCACCTACCAGCTGCTCCGCATCAATCGGCTTCAAAATATAATCGACACCGCCATACTTTACCGCATGGCGCACGAGACTGAAGTCATCATGTCCGCTGATAACGATAATTTTACTAGCAGGCGCATGCTCCGCCACCCATTGCAGCAGCTCTGTGCCATCCATATTCGGCATCATCATATCGGTAAAAATAATTTCCGGTCGTTCGGTGCGGATGAGATGGGTAGCGGACATACCGTCCTGTGCTTCGAGCAGCGTATCGATGCCAAAGCGTTCCCACGGTACAAGCAGGCGAATGGCTTCTCTTACATGCTTCTCATCGTCAATGATTAATGCCTTCATCCTTCATTCTCCTTTGCCAGCGGAATATGGATCGTTACGGAAAAGCCGTGCGGCTGCACATGCTGAAGCTCCATGAAAGCCGTTGCGTTAAAATGCAGGCGCAGCCTTGAAAGCACGTTGTGCAAGCCGATCCCTCCTTCCTCCTGCTTACTCGTCTGAGGAGCCCCGTGCGTGGTCACACGCTCCAGCCTCAGCAAAATTTCCTGCCGGCGCTCTTCAGACAGGCCGCGTCCATTATCCGCAATGGTAATGGTGAGCCATGTCTGTGTTTCATCCAGCTTGCTGGCAATGATCAGCTCCGAGGGCTCCTCGGACGATTGCACGAAGCCGTGCTTGAAGAAATTTTCAAGCAGCGGCTGCAGAATCATTTTTGGAACGAGAATATGTCTGGATTGCTCCTCTATATGAAGCTGAATATGCAGAGCAGTATCAAAGCGCTGCTTCTGAAGGTCGAGATAGGCCTGTACATAATCGAGTTCTCTGCTAAGCTCTACGACTGCATCCATCGTGTTCATGTGATAGCGCATCATTTTGCCAAGGGAGGTAATGAGTGAATAAGCCTTCGTATCACCGTGCTGTAGTGAAACTGTTCCGATCGACTGCAGCGCATTATACAAAAAGTGAGGATTTACCTGCGCTTGCAGCGCCTTCAGCTCATTGGTCTTGTTGGCAATCTCGAGCCGATATTCTGTCAAAATCAAATTGTTAATCGTCTGCATCATCGAGCGGAAGCGTCTGGCGAGCAGGCCGATTTCGTCATTGCTGTGAATGTCGATCGATACGTTCAAATTACCCGTTTCAATTTTGTTCACGTACCCGATCAAGCGCAGCAGTGGCTTCGTAAATCGGATGGAAATGAATAATGTCGCGAGCACCACGATAGCAAGAAACACAATTCCGACGGCTGTATTAATCCGGGCAATTCGATCCGCAGCGCTAAAGAGATGCTTATAAGGCGTTTGCTTAATTAAATACCAGTCCATATATGGCGTTTTAATTCGATCATAAAAAATCATCCCGTCGAACGCTCCCGCCTTCCAATCGAAATGCCCGCTGTCCTGACCGGATTCTACAATAGAACCGAGCCAGCTTTGCGCAGCTTCTGTGCCAATCTCAGCTTTGTTTGAGGATAGCACAATTTGTCCCTCGGCATCGACAATATAGAAGCTTTCCTCACCGCTGTCATAGAGCTGACGATTTAAGTCCTCCAGTACAAGCAGCTTGACATCGATGGACAGCTCGGCGAGCAGCTCGTCGCTTGGCGCACGAAATATCGGGCGATGCAGCGTGAATACAAGCTCCTCGCTCGCGGATGATTTAAGATTGACGAGTCCGTAATTATGGCTTTTATGCGTAGGCTCAATATAGGCCTTCTTGAGAGTTTCTGGTATTTCCTCCACATTTTGTCCGACCTTGATGTCGTCATTCCAGAGTAGATAGGTTGCGTTTTGGTTCACGACATACAATCGTACTTTATGGAATTCGCTGACGCTTTGATAGATGTTGTACAGGTGGTCCTTCAGTAGATTGCGATTGCGGATGACGTCGGTAATATCGTTCGGAAATACCTCATCCTCCATACTGTGCTCCAAAATATAATACAAGGAGCGCGGTACGTTCATCGCGTTATAGACAGCGAGTGATTTCTGATTAATGTTGTTCATGTAGTTCATAATATTGGTTTTGCCTAGGGAAAGCAGTCGATTATTTTTGGCAATGGCTTCCTCTGTGATCGATTTGGTTGTCGCATTATAGGAGATAATCATGGAGGTCGCGATGGGCAAAATCGTTGCTGCGAGCAGCAGGAGCATCAGTTTTTTTCGAATCGTATTAAATGGCTTAACTCCATTCATAGCTGCACTCGCCCGCTTTCTGTTCATATCTCTCATGCATACACAGTAACCGATCCTGCTGTGGATGGTCAATATAGTCCACCTACCTTATCATCATTCTCAGTGGTTCATTGGCGGGCTCGGTTCTATACTGTGATTAGTAATAGATTTATTCCGGCAGAGGGAAAGAGAAGGGGGACGAGAATGATGTCCAAAAAAATAAAATGGAACGAATGGGTCCAGCAAACGGTGTTTGTAGGCCCAGGATTAATTGCATTTACGCTAATTGTGCTGGCTCCGTTCATGATGGGCTTTTATTACACGTTTACGGAATGGAACGGACTAGACTTAGGAAACGCTAAATGGATCGGAATGAAAAATATAATAAGAATTTTTACTGATGATGAGCGATTTTGGAATGCGTTTTGGTTCACGACGAAGTTTACGGCTGCTGCTGTTGTCGTCACGAATGTCATCGCATTTCTACTGTCGCTGCTGCTGACGCGAAATCTGAAGAGCCGCAATATTTTGCGGACGGTGTTCTTCCTGCCTAACGTCATTGGCGGCTTGCTGCTTGGCTACATCTGGTATTTCATTTTTGTAAGGGGCTTCCGAGCGATTGGAGAGGCAACGGGTATCAGATTTTTTAATCTACAGTGGCTGGGAACTCCGGATACAGCCTTCTGGGGAATTGTCATCGTTTTTGTATGGCAGACCGCTGGCTATATGATGATTATTTATATTGCGGCGATGATTAGTGTGCCGAAGGATTTAATCGAGGCAGCACGAATCGATGGGGCAGGCGCTCTGCAAATGCTGCGTTCGGTTACTGTACCGCTCATTATGCCAGCCATAACAATTTGTTTATTTCTAACGACGTCAAATTCATTTCGAATGTTTGATCTTAACTTGTCTCTAACGGCGGGTGGACCGGGCAATGCGACGGAATCGATAGCACTTAATGTTTATCGGGAGGGGCTTGTCAACAACCGCTATGGTCTCGGTACAGCGAAAGCGATGATCTTCTTCTTCGCTGTTGCGCTCATTACGGTGACCCAGGTTTGGATTACGAAGAAGAAGGAGGTGGAGGCGTAATGGATAGCAAACAGCGATATACGCCTCTACTCTTGCTGCTGGAGCTCGTTGGTATTGCAGCAGCTCTCGTTTTTTTGGCACCCTTTTATTTTCTCATCGTCAACTCGTTTAAAGAGCTCAAATATATTTTGCTGAATGCGGCGTCATTGCCAGAGAAGCTTGGCTTCGATAACTTTAAGCGAGCATGGGTCGCCATTGATTTTCCAACTGTATTTCTCAATTCATTCCTAATTACCTCGATCAGCGTGACGATGCTGGTAGTCATTAGCTCGATGATGGCATATCGCTTGGTCCGCCGCCCGACAGTGTTCAATAATTTGCTGCTCACGGTACTCATTGCGGCTATGATTATTCCATTTCAGTCGGTCATGCTGCCCTTGATGCGAATTACTTCGCTGTTCGAGCTTCGCGGACATTTGTATGGTATCGTTATTTGTTATATGGGCTTCGGTATTTCGTTGTCGATGTTTTTGTATCATGGCTTTATTAAGTCGGTGCCTCTTGAAGTGGAGGAGGCTGCAGTAGTAGACGGGTGCTCTCCTTATGGGGTGTTTTGGCGGATCGTATTTCCGCTCTTGAAGCCGATTACCGTTACCGTTATTATTTTGAACGTGCTGTGGATTTGGAATGATTATTTGCTGCCGGTGCTCGTTGTTAACGATAATCTGACTACTATTCCACTGGCGGTGCAAAAGTTTTTTGGCCAATATTTGCGCAAGTGGGATCTTGCAATGGCCGCGCTCACCTTAAGTACGATTCCGGTCATCATGTTTTTCTTATTTTTGCAAAAGCATATTATTGAAGGCATTACGGCTGGTTCAGTAAAAGGGTAAGCATGCAGCGTGTATATCTGGAAGTTATCAACATATTACACCTATTTGTACAATATATTCGGTGTTGTGCTACGTTGTTGCACACTTATACTAACGTTGTAAGCGTTACAAAAAATGATAAAAAATTGCGGGGGGTCATAAAAATGAAAAAATTAATCGCGGTTATGCTGTCTGCTATTATGCTTATCTTTCTGGCAAGTGCTTGTGGCAGCAACAATAATGGTGGAGCGGCTACAAACGCACCGAAGAATACTAACGATACAGGTAAAACGGAAGCAACGGCAGCACCTAAGAAGGACGTTACGATTAAAGTGTTTCAGTTCAAAGTAGAGATCGCAGATGCGCTTGCGAAAATGGCGACAGAATATGAGAAGGAAACAGGTGTAAAAGTAGATATTGAAACGCATGGCGGCGGCGAGGATTACAGCGCCTTGCTGAAAGCGGAGCTGGCGGCTGGCGAAGAGCCGGAAATCTTCAACTCCAGCGGTTGGTCAGGCTTCGATCCGTACGTCGACCGTGCTGTTGATCTGTCAGGTGAAGCGTGGGCGAAGGATCTGGTAGATGCGTCTAAAGCGCAAATTACGCGTGATGGCAAGCTGCTTGGCATGCCGATGAACCTTGAGGCTTACGGCTTTACGTATAACAAAGATTTATTCGCAAAAGCGGGCATTACAGAGCTGCCGCAAACGCTGGATGAGCTTGAGGCTGCGGCTAAGAAGCTGAAGGACGCTGGCATCATTCCGTTCGCACTGACTTCGGAGTGGTGGTCGATGGGTATTCATACGCTCAACATTGCCTTTGCTAACCAAGCAGACCCAGCTGCTTTCATCGAAGATGTGAAGGCGGATAAAGTGAAGCTGAAGGATGATCCGACTATGAAGCAGTGGATTCGCCTTGTGGACATTATGTTCGCTAATGGTCAAGACAATGCTCTTACAACGGATTACAATACGCAGGTAGCTGAATTTGCATCAGGCAAATACGCGATGATTCAGCATGGCAACTGGATTCAAGGGATGATCGACGAAATCGATCCAGCACTTAATCTAGGGATGATGGCGGTGCCGCTTCTAGATAAGCCGAGTGTATTTACAGGCGTACCGAACAACTGGATCGTGAACAGCAAATCGGATCAAGTAGAAGAGGCTAAAGCATTCTTGAACTGGATGGTTACTTCGGAAACGGGCAAAAAATATATTGCGACTGATTTTAAATTTGTACCTGCACTGTCCTCCATCGAGCCAAACCCAGAGGCAGTAGGCAAAATCGGCGGCGATTTCGCAATCTACGCCAATGCGAACCCTGAGCAAGTGAAAAGCTGGAACTGGGATCGCTTCCCAGACGGCATTACGCAGCAATGGGGCGCTGCAATGCAAGAGTATCTTGGCAAGCAAATCACGAGTGACCAGCTGCTTGAGAAATTTGACAAAGCGGTACAGGATATCGTGAAAAAATAATAAGCAATGGAAAACTCCGAGCACTCGCTCGGGGTTTTTCTTTGTTTATCGTCAACAGCTTCCTCTATTCGATAATGTTAGGTATGCCCCAGTCACTTCCACATGCACCCCACGACAAAATATGTTTTAATATACGAAAGGAGTGTGATTTAATGGAAATCAAATCGTTTCTATTTCCTAAGAACGAGGTCTCTTACCTTTTGACATCCTCTAACATGAAAGAAGCTATGGATAAATTAGAGGCAAGCCACTATACGGCCATTCCGATTCTAGATGAAAATGGCTTATATTTCGGAACACTATCCGAGGGAGATTTGTTATGGAAGCTGAAAGGCACACCAGGCCTCAGCTTCGATACGATGCACGAAATTCCTGTCGTTTCCATCAAAAAACGGATGAAAGTCGAATGCGTCGCGATTAACGCCGATTTGGACGATATGCTAGCGCTGGCGGCCGATCAGAACTTCGTTCCGGTCGTAGATGCCGATCGCGTCTTCCTTGGTATTATTCGCCGCAAAGATATAATCGAATACTATACCCGAAATATTGCTGACTAGTTGGAAAGTCATCCTATTGCGGATCATAAGGCTGCCGGTCACCGGCAGTCTTATTGTTGTTCTTCATGTTTATTGAGCTAGCTGTCGTTACAATTTTCTTAAATGATTAAATCTTCTTCTAAACAAAGGGGACTCTCCATACCTATATTGTTGAGAGCAGTATGCTCAAAGCAGTATGGACAAGGCGGGGATCATATGAGAATGAGATGGCTCATTAAGGGAAGCGCGAGGGTAAGACGGATTCTAGCTTTCATTTGGAGATCCATTTATAAGCTCATAAGCGCAAATAGAGCTTCAGCTTCGCGTAGTGTCGCTGCGGGCTTAGCGCAGCATATCGGCGAACGAGAAGAGCAGCAGGATGCCTATAGGCTCTTTCCTCTAGAGGAAACGGGGAAGAAGGAGAAACAGGACTTTTTTGCGGTGCTGGCAGATGGCATGGGCGGTTACGCCATGGGCAAGGAAGCGGGAATACTTGCTGTGGAAACGATGGTGAGCGCTTATGCGATTCATTCGCCGTTGACCTCCGTACCTAAGGCGCTGGGTCGGTCCTTGCAGCTCGCGAATAAAGCCGTTTACGAGCTAGCGCTGAAGAATGATCTGGAATGGAATGTTGGATCGACGCTCATTGCAGCTGTCATTGCTAGCGGGAAGTTGAACTGGATATCCGCAGGTGACAGCCGAGTGTATTTATACCGGAGCGGCGTGCTAGTTTCATTAACGCGAGATCACGTGTATGCCAATCGGCTGTATGAACAAGTTTTGGCAGGAACGCTTTCCATAGAAGAAGCGGAGTCACATCCGGAACGTCATTTGTTGACCAGCTATCTAGGTATTCCAAGCATGACCGAAATCGATGCGAATCAAACACCGCTGGCGCTGCTGGCAGGCGACTATGTTTTATTGTGCAGCGATGGTATTCATGATGACCTGTCAGAGGAGCTGCTTGAGGTGGCGTTCAAGTTCTCACCGCAGGCTGCCGCTGATTATATATTGCAGTATGTCCTTGCACAGCAGAGACCTTATCAGGATAATGCGACCATTATCCTGCTCGCCTATAGGTAGGATTGACTGCGTTAAAGCCTCGCAGAAATAGTTGGTTAGAATGATGGTTGAGGTGGGTATTATAGGATAGAACCGACGAAGGAGGCCATTTTAAATGACAAACGGACATGATCACACTAGAGAGCACTTGAACAACAGCTTAGTGACCGAGAAGGATATCGATCCAAGGTTTGGTTTGTTTACGGAAGAAGTACAAGAGGACGCAGTTTCAGAAACCTCGGAGGAAATCTCAGAGGAGCTTGCAGCTGTGCCGGATGCGGATATTATTGCAAAGGACAGCCCTGTTGATGCAGCGTCGCCAGTCGAGGAATTCCACGGTACGGATTTGTTGAACGGCGTTGGCCGCCATCCCGAGGAAGAGATTGAAGAGCGTTAATGGTTCAAGCAAAATAAAGCATTAGACTGACGACAAACATAGAAGCAGCAGCCAGAGACGTGAAATAATGTCTTGGGCTGCTGCCTGTTTTGTTGAACGATCGATTCTTTTTAGTTTAATAAGCTAGTTTTTTGTGCAATCATTTTTGTTATGGCATGTTGGTGCGGGATGCCTGATGAATTACAGTCAAAAATAACTTCTGAGCTGTCCCTAATAAGCCAGTCGTGATAATGTGAAAGTAATTCTCCAGAATGCCACTTAAATGCATTGGGTTCTTTTTCAGGTGGTGGAGATATAAAAGGTTTGTTTACAAATACATTAAAAACATGAATACCATTTGTGTTTGTAAACTGTCTATAGTTACTAAATATGTCGTTTCGATAATCAGGCTTAATATAATGAAATACACCGCTAGAGAAAAGGATGTCAAAATTGGAATCTATACGAAAATCCAAAATATCGGCTTTGAAGACTTCAACGGGTACACCAACTTTATCAGCAAGCCTTTTAGTTTTTTCAATACCTGCATCGGATACATCAATTGATGTGACATCATATCCATTTCTTGCAAAAAACACAGAGTCTTTCCCCTCGCCGCAACCAATATCTAGTAATTTTAGATGTTTGGTAGGGGGCATTAAACGAATGACTTCATAACATGCTGTATTTGGTTCCATACCCCAATAATAATCTGGCGTTTTATATTCTTCCTCATAAATGGTAATCTGTTTATCCTGTATTACATAACCAAGTAGTTTATCAATACTTATTTCCAATACTTTAGACAGATGTGGTAACAATGAGATTTCGGGCATTGTCTGAGCGTTTTCCCATTTTGAAACTGCTTGAAAGGTAATTCCAAGTATGTTTGCAAGTTCTTCTTGTGTTAGTCCCTTTTCCTTACGATATCTGTTTATGTTTCTTGCCAGTGTAGCCTTCATAACTTCTCACGCTCCTTATTAACACCAATTTTATTGATGTTAATGGAAACAAACAATAACCTGATATTTGATATACTTTTTTATTCAACCAACAGTTGACCCAATCGTTCCGGTTCCATTTTGCTATCTATTGCGGTAACCAAGCTTTTATTTCGCTTCTCCCAACCAAACATTTACTTTATGATCCATCTCTTCGTGCAAATCCTCAACATTTCCAACATCTCGCTGTGCCATGCTTAAATACTTTTCAGGAAACATTTTTTTCAAAGAAGATTGATAAAGATCTCCGTCTTTTGGCTCAGTGTAGCTGGTTACAGAGTATCCTGCTGCTTTTTTCTGCAGACGAATAACAGCAGGCAATGAATGCCCCGCTTGAGTTTTTAGCCCGGTGGACTTATTAAACCCGCCAAAATAGGAATGCATATAAACACTAATGATTCCATTTGATTCACTCGTGCCATATACTCTATGTACTTCAAATTGCTGTTCGGTGTGAGCATAGACAGATGAATACTTTTCAATAATATAATTTGAAATAACCTCGTTCATTTCTTCGGAGAGGGGACTGCTGCTATCCTCTGTCGTAGGACCCACATCAGTTTTACATGCGCTAAGTAAACAAACGATAAAAATCATGAACAAAATTAATTTAAGCCTCATATAAAAACTCCTTATTAATAATACTTTTACATCAGTTTAGACGCCTTCATTATTAATAAAGTTGCATATTTGGAAACATTATCCTGAATCTGACTCACAACCTATTTACGCTTGCTTCGGCTCATGTGCTACAATAAAGGAACAAATGTTCTTTTTGGGAGCGGAAGAAAAGACTTATGCTAATGAATGATACGGTTACCATTTCAGTGAGACACTTGGTCGAATATGTATTTCTTAGCGGCAGCATCGATGTCAGGCTAAATGCGATCGATACGATGCATGAGGGTACGAAGGCACACCAGCGGGTGCAGCGCGCCTATGGTGAACAAGATCTTAAAGAGGTTTATGTGAAAGCAGACATTCAGCTGGATGATCTGTTGTTTGTTGTAGATGGGCGCTGTGATGGGCTGCTGGGTACGGAGCCGTTATTGACGATTGATGAGATTAAATCGACCGGCGGCGATCTGGATCGCATTGCGGAGGATGGTTATCCGGTACACTGGGCGCAAGCGTTGTTCTATGCTTATATGTACGCTAAAGAGCACGAGCAGGCGGCGATGCGTGTGCAGCTAACCTATGTGCAAACGGAGACGGAAGAGGAACGACGGTTCGTGAGAGAGGTAAGCTATGAAGAGCTTGCGGAGTACGTCCATGAGATCGTATTGCGTTACGCGCCTTATGCGCAGCAGCGCCGCAGGCATGAGCTAGCTAGAAACGAAAGCATTCACGGGCTGGCATTTCCATTCGAGGCTTATCGCGCAGGGCAGCGGAAGCTGGCAGGGGCGGTATACAAATCAATCGAGGAAGGCGTTCGTTTATTTGCCAAAGCACCTACCGGTATTGGCAAGACCATTTCTACGACTTATCCGACTATCAAGGCGATAGGGACAGGCCTGTTGCAGCGCTTTTATTATTTGACAGCACGAACGACAACAAGAGCAGCGGCCGAGGATGCGCTTCTGTTCATGCGTGATAAGGGCCTGCACCTGCATGCCGTAACGATAACGGCTAAGGATAAGATTTGCTTTCAAGAGGAAGTACGCTGCGAGAAGGAGCATTGTCCTTATGCAGATGGCTACTACGATAGAATAAATGGCGCGGTGCTTGATATATTGGAGCAGGAGACGGTTATGACAAGGGCGGTCATTGAGCGCTATGCTCATAAGCACCTTGTATGCCCGTTTGAGTTTTCGCTCGATTTGGCGTATGCGGCTGATGCGGTTATTTGTGATTACAATTATATTTTTGATCCGCGCATCTCATTTAAACGTCAATATGCAGAGATGAAGAAGCGTTCGGCCTTGCTCGTCGATGAGGCGCATAACCTTGTGGACCGGGCACGGGAGATGTTTTCAGCGGAGCTGACGAAGGCGCCTTTTCTAGCGCTGCAGCGCGAGCTTAAGGGTGTGCACAGCGAGGGCTACCGCACAGCGAAGGCGATGAATGATTATTTTATTGCTTTGCGCAAGAGCAGTGATGGTGCGCCGCATCTGGTGGAGCGGCAGCTGCCAGAGGAGCTGGTTGCGCTGGCAGCTGCCTTTGCTTCCGCCGCAGAACAAGCGTTGGCAGCTGGAGCTGCAGGAAGCGGTCAGCTATTGGATGCTTATTTTAACGCACAAAATTTTATTCGCACGGCCAAGCTATTCGATGACCGATATGTTGTCTATACGGAGCTGACGAAAAATGATGTGCGGCTAAAGCTGTTCTGCCTCGACCCTTCATTATTGCTGCAGCAAATGGGCAAGGGATATCGTTCGCATATTTATTTCTCCGCTACACTCTCGCCGGTTTCCTATTACATGGACATGCTGGGAGCGAGGGAAGAGGATTATACGCTGGTGGTCCCTTCACCTTTTTTGAAGGAGCAGCTGGATGTCATTATCAAACCGCTTTCTACTCGCTACCATGATCGCGATGCGTCTAAGGAGCCGATTGCGAAGCTGATTATGCAGCTGATGGAGGAGCGTCCAGGCAATTATTTTGTTTTTTTTCCTTCCTATGCTTATATGAATGCGGTTTATGAAACTTATATGGAGCTAAGGGAATGGTCAACTAGTGCAGGCTCTGCTTCAGATGCAGAAGTGCTGCTGCAGCGACCGGATATGTCAGAGGAGGAGCGGGATAGCTTCTTGAAAGCCTTTCAAGGCAGTAATGAGCAGTCGTTGCTCGGCTTCGCTGTCATGGGCGGTATATTTTCAGAGGGTGTGGATTTAGTTGGCGACCGGTTGGTTGGAGTTATAGTCGTTGGCGTAGGGCTGCCCCAGCTAGGGGTGGAGCGTAATATGCTGAAGGATTATTTTAACGAGCGGGGCAAGAGTGGCTATGATTATGCTTACGTCTTTCCGGGGATGAATAAGGTTCTTCAAGCCGGCGGGAGATTAATAAGGTCCGAAACCGATCGTGGGACGCTCGTGCTTATAGACGATCGGTATAGGCAAGCGCAGTATCAGCGCCTGCTGCCGGAGGAATGGAGACCTTAACTACATCGCCGAATCCGATTCGGTATTGATCGCTTTTTTGGGGAACAGCGAAATGGTGCCGAATCTTTTCTCAACATATGAAGCAGCAGACAAAGTCATTAGCAAGCCGAGCAGTGAGCCGCAGACAGATAAGGGAATGACCCATAATAGCGGAGGCTGCGTAAAAAATGGAATAAGAGAAACGGCCAATATTGGCGGTGCATTCCATTTAAATTTATTAATGAGGAAGATAACGATCAGCAGCGTGAAAAGCAAGGAGAGCACGCCAGAGCTCCAAAAGACGAATAATGAGCCAATAACGGATGAAAGAATCGCTCCAAAGGCGATTTTGCGAACCTCTGCTTTCTCAAAGGGCCTTGAAATAAAGAGTAGGCTGAATGCGCCTAACGTTGGGAAAAACAAAGCATTCATGTACGGGACATGCAAGGAAACCCAGTAAACCATAATGATATATAAGCAAATAGCGTAAGTTCTGATGCGCATGCTGCGTAAATCCCTTCTTTCAACATGGAAGTTTGAGTCTTTTTTTGAAATATAAGAAAGTAGATCATTTCGCCATACTATCTCTATATTTCGCCGGAATGAAACGCGCTCGCGCCTTTAAAGGACGCCGACAGCCATTTCACCTTGGTCAGCAAGTAACATTTTACTCCTCTTGCTCTTGTACCGTCAATTACTTAAATGTGTCATGATCAAACTATATAAGTTGAACTAGTAGCTTACGTTTTGGTCGCTGCGCGAGTAGATTATTCTTTACGTCGCGGTTGCAGCGAGATTCTAGGGTTTATCTATCACTGCGAAACGAGCTTTGCCTTTAAAGGACGCCGATAGCCGTTTACGCTTGAGTTCAGCTTATGTAAATGGAATTTCTCCCTCTATTTTAAGGGAATTTAGCTTATTTTGGCGATTAGATGGAATTCCTCCCACTAGTTCTAAGGAATCAGCCGAATTCATGAGAAACAGTAAAATTAACAGGACAAATTCCATCTAGTTCATACTGCGAAGCGAACAACGTTATTTTAGCGGGAGAAATTCCATCTAAATTCATTGCATTTATAAATGTGAGGGTAAAACGAAGCGAGCAGATCAAGTTTTACGATCCCAGGTGCAGCCGCCGGATGCTTCGTTTCACCTTGAGCTTAACTTATATAGCTTGTTATGCGAAAATACAAGAAAACCCTTCCGTCAAAACAGAAGGGTTTGGATAAAGGTGGGAATTTCGTGCTGCTGCATAAAGGCCAAATCCTGTTTCGACAAGGGGAAGAAGGGTCGCTCTATCACTTGCGAAGCGGGCTGCTTAAGATCGTTCGCCTGCATGAGGACGGCAGCCCGCATCTAGTCAATATTATCGTACCGGATGAGATCATCCCTCATCATTCCTTAATAAGTCCAATGCCTAATCATGGTACGGCGATCGCCCTGGTTACTTGTGAAGTTGATATCGTATCGCCGCAGGAATGGTATGAGGAGCTCGCGCAGAGTCCGGAGAAAATCCGCGATATTGCTTTGCTCCTCCAAGGCAAGCTGCGAATGATGCAGCAGCGTATCGATCAATTAACCCAGATCGCCCCCGCCGATAAGCTGAGCAAGCTGCAGCAGTGGTTTGCAGCTTACATTGGACCAGCCCCGATAACGGATGTGCTGACACAGGATGAAATCGGACAGTTTATCGGCTTGCGGCGCGAAACGGTTAACCGGCTGCTGCGGGCTTCGTTGAAATAAGAATGAACGTGCGTTTAGACAGTTACGGCCGGCTCAAGGCTTGCTGCGGGACCAAAAAACTCAAAGTGAATATCTGCCTCTGGAATTCCCCACTGCTTAAGCGAACGGTTCATGGCGGTCATAAATGGCAGCGGACCGCAGAAATAGAATGGCCCTCCGGCATCCTTAATGACCGATTGCAGCCAAGGCAGATCAACATAGCCTGTTTTGTGGAAGCGCTGCTGCTCCAAATCCTGTTTAGTTGGGTTGTTATAGCAATAATAGACCGCAAGCTGCGGATGCTCACTTGCCAGTGCATCTACTTCCTCTCTCAAGGCATGAAAATCTCCGTTTTGAGCAGCATGGATGAAGGTAACAGGCCGCTTCGGAGCCTGCTCCACGAGTGTATGAAGCATGCTGAGCATAGGAGTTAGGCCAACGCCACCGCTAAGCAGCACGACAGGCCGCTCGTCTTCTAGATTCAAGGTGAAATCACCGGCGGGAGCTGAGAGCAGCAAGGGAGTGCCAACGGCTGCACATTGGTGCAAATAGGTGGATACAGCACCAGCGGCACGATCCTGATCTCCGTCCTCGCGCTTCACAGAGATGCGATAATAGGGCTTCCCGGATGAAGCGGATAAGCTGTACTGACGAATTTGCGTATGCTCTGCGCCTTCTTGATTAATTTTTACGCTCACATATTGCCCAGGCTTAAAGGCTGCAATGGCACCGCCATCCTCCGGAACAAGGTAGAAGGAGCTGATAACCTCGCTCTCTTTAACCATCCGCTCCACGCGGAAGGAACGAAAGCCCTCCCAGCCTCCAGCCGCCGTGTGTGCCTCCTCGTACATTTCATTTTCAATGCTAATAAATGCATCAGCGATAATCCCATAAGCCTCTGCCCAAGCATTCAAAATATCATCGGTAGCGGCATCTCCGAGCACATCCTTAATGGCCATCAGCAAATATTTACCGACAACCGGATAATGCTCAGGCTTTACGCCCAGACTGCGATGCTTATGGCCAATTTGCTTTACAACTGGAATAATGGCACTCAGGTTTTCAATGTGCAGCGCTGCTGCATATACGGTATTTGCAAGGGCGGCTTGTTGTCTGCCTTGCTTCTGGTTCGCGTGATTGAATAGGTTCAGGAGCTCAGGATGATTAGTGAACAGCAGCTCATAGAAGCGCTTTGTAATCGTAACGCCGTGTACTTCTAGTACAGGAACCGTTGATTTAATAATGTTAATGGATTGGACGCTTAGCATGTTTAATCCCTCCAGGCTTTGTTTGAAACGAATAAGCTAAGTATAGACGGAGGGAAGTGAAGCTCTTGTGATTCAAATCACAGAAATCCGCAACGATTTGTGACAGCTGGCACATGAATGGGCACAAAAAATTAGAATATAGGGTATTGACAGTATTTTCATCGGATGGTAAAGTGACTAATATATTTTACGAGAGGAGGGTTACGTTCCATGAACATTCACAATCATTTTAGTCTTATTGCAGCTATTAATCATCGTTTGAACATGAATAACGTAATCCATCCGCGCGTCGTTTATCTTTGATTGAGGATATTCCGATCATCAGAGGCGCATGGTTACGTCACCGTAACTATGCGCCTTTTCTATGCTTGCGAGATACGACTGAATTCCAGTCGTTTCCCGCCTGAGGAGGAAGCGTGTCGTTGCGGCGGCGCGCTTCTTTTTTTTGTAAATATAGGAATATTCAAGGTTTACGATGCTGGGATGGACAGCGGAAGGTGTGGTAGAGAAGCATGTTTAGTGTACTCAAAAAGTTAAGCTGGTTTTTTAAATCGAATTGGAAGCGTTATACCGTAGCGATCTCGCTGCTTGTGATTACAGGGTTTATCGATGTCATTCCGCCATGGCTCATCGGCTATACGATTGATGGTATTCATCAGGATTTGCTCGGTCAGGCTGACTTCAATCGGATACTTTATGGTTGGATAGCCATTACGATTGTCGGCTATGTTATTACGTACGTCTGGCACTATAAGCTGTTTGGCGGTGCCTTCGTACTGGAGAAGCTGCTTAGATCACGATTAATGGGACATTTTCTAAAAATGACTCCTACTTTCTACGAACGCAATCGTACGGGTGATCTGATGGCCCGCTCGACCAATGACCTTGGGGCCGTTGCGACGACTGCAGGCTTTGGCATATTGACGCTCATTGATTCGACTTTGTTTATGATTACGATTCTAATTGTAATGGCAGGTCTCATTAGCATCAAGCTGACGCTTGCCGCATTACTGCCACTGCCGCTTATGGCACTGGCGATGAGCTTTTATGGCAAAAAAATTCATGAGCGCTTTATGGATGCACAAAATGCATTCGGTGAGCTCAACGATCAGGTGCTGGAATCCGTATCCGGGGTTAGAGTGATAAGAGCCTTTGTACAGGAGGAAGCAAACGAAGAGCGCTTTGGCGCTAAGACAAACGAGGTACTCAGCAAAAATATCGCCGTAGCACGTATTGACGCATTGTTCGAGCCTACGATGAAAATTCTTGTGGGAACGAGCTATTTGATCGGGCTTTGTTATGGCGGTTACTTAGTTTTCCACAATGAGATCACACTTGGTGAATTGGTATCCTTTAACGTATTTCTTGGCATGCTGATCTGGCCGATGTTCGCCATCGGCGAGCTTATCAATATTATGCAGCGCGGCAATGCTTCGCTCGATCGTGTTAGTGAGACGCTTGGCTATAAGCCGGACGTTAATGATGCAAGTGTACCTGTTCGGGTGGAGGAGCCTACCTCATTATCCTTTAGCAAGGTTACATTCCGTTATCCGTCCTCTACCGTCGATAACCTGAGCAAAGTATCCTTTACGCTGCATCAAGGTCAGACTCTCGGCATCGTTGGCAGAACCGGCAGCGGCAAGACGACA
The DNA here is from genome assembly GCF_038630985.1 of Paenibacillus sp. FSL H8-0548. Classification (NCBI taxonomy): domain Bacteria; kingdom Bacillati; phylum Bacillota; class Bacilli; order Caryophanales; family Paenibacillaceae; genus Paenibacillus; species Paenibacillus sp. FSL H8-0548. The sequence continues at coordinate 7,012,424 of NZ_CP152049.1, read as the reverse complement.
CTACTTAAGCAGCTGCTTCGCGAATACCCGCTCGGCAGCGGGGACATCAGCATATCCGGGGCATCGCTTAACCGTGTGAAAATTGATGATTTACTTGGCTGGATTGGTTATGTGCCGCAGCAGCCAGTTCTCTTCTCCAAGACGATTCGCGAAAATATCTTTTTTGGCCTCAAAGAGGGAACCGAGAAGGATTTGCAGCGCGCGCTTGAGCGGGCTTCGTTCGCCAAGGATATTAAATTTTTGCCGGATGGCCTGGAGACGATGGTTGGGGAGCGGGGCGTTGCGCTGTCTGGTGGACAGAAGCAGCGTGTCAGCATTGCCCGCGCATTAATTGCCGATCCGGAAATATTGCTCATGGATGATGCGTTGTCAGCGGTTGACGGGAAGACGGAGGCTGAGATTATTGAAGGCATTCGTACGGAAAGAGCAGGCAAGACCACGCTCATTACGACGCACCGGCTGTCAGCCGTGCAGCATGCCGATTGGATCATCGTCTTAGACGAGGGCAAAGTCGTGCAGGAAGGCACACATGAGCAATTGTTAGAGAGTGGCGGCTGGTATCGTGAGCAATATGATCGCCAGCAGCTTGAGGCTACTATTGAAACGTAATAAATTGGAGCGTGAAGAGCAATGGGCAATACAGGAAAACGATTGTTTCAATACGCCATGCTATATAAAAAACCGATTATTCTTGCGCTGCTGCTACTCATATTAGCCGTATGCGCAGAGCTTGCAGGCCCGCTGATCGCCAAACGGATGATCGACCAAAATATTCTCGGCATCGAGAAGAAGTGGCATGAGGTTGAGGCGAAGCAGGACTATGCGGTTTTTTATAAAGATAAATGGTATAAGCGCGAGGATCACTTTGCAGCTAGCGGTTCAGAGCCAAAGGGCAAAGAGGTTCGCGTGCTGCAGATTGGTCGCAAGTTTTATTGGCTGGACGATGCGCTAGCTTTCGAGCAGGGCAAGCGTGTCATCGAAGGGAATACGTTGACCGTGACAGAGAAGGAGTCTGGGAAGCAGGCTTCCTATCCGGTAACGGAGCTCACGAATCCGGAGCTTTATGAGTTTTATAAGCCTGAGTTTCCGGCGTTGCTGAAGCTTGCAGCTATGTATTTTGGTTTCTTGCTGCTGGTGGCGGTATTCACCTACGGACAGCGATTGATGCTGCAGACGTCTGCGAACCGCATCGTACGCAAGCTGCGCACCGATATTTTTGCACATACGCAGCGGTTGCCCGTCAATTATTATGATAATTTATCGGCGGGGCAGGTCGTCTCGCGGGTGACGAATGATACAGAAGCGATTCGTGAGCTGTACGTCGCGGTTTTGGCGAATTTTTTCACAGGCATTATTTATATGGCAGCGATCTATGGAGCTTTGTTCCTGCTGGATGTTCGACTAGCGCTAATTGCACTGCCGTTAGTTCCAATTCTAATCGTATGGATTATCGTCTATCGGAAGTTTGCTGCGCGTTACAACCGTATTATTCGCGCCAAGCTGAGCGAAATTAATGGCATGATCAATGAATCGATTCAAGGGATGACCATTATTCAGGCGTTCCGCCGTCAGAAGGAGACGAATAAGGAATTTGAAGAAATGAACGAGCATTATTATACGTATCAAAATAAACTGCTCAGCTTAAATTCCATTACGTCGCATAATTTAGTCAATGTCGTTCGGAACATTTTATTTATAATCGTGATTTGGATGTTCTGGGGCGATTCGCTGCGCGGAGCGGTATCTGTCGGTGTCCTTTACGCCTTCGTTGATTATATGAACCGCATGTTTGCACCGATTGTCGGTATCGTAAACCAGCTATCCAATCTGGAGACAGCACGTGTCTCTGCAGAACGTGTCTTCAAGCTGATGGACGAGGAAGGCATTGATGTCGTTTCTGGCAAGATGGATCGCTATAAGGGTGATGTGCAATTCGAGGATGTTTCGTTTGCGTATAAGAAGGATGAATACGTTCTGAAGCATATTTCCTTCCATGCCCGTCAAGGGGAGACTGTTGCGCTCGTAGGCCACACCGGATCTGGGAAGAGCTCGATATTAAATCTGCTGTTCCGCTTCTATGATTCCAATGAAGGAAAAATTAGGGTAGACGGTACGGATGTGCGCGATATGCCGAAGCAGCTGCTAAGGCAGCATATGGGTATTGTTCTGCAGGATCCGTTTCTATTTACGGGAACGATTGCTTCCAACATCAGCTTGGATAATCCTGAGATAAGTCGGGAAAAGATTGAACAGTCGCTCCGCGACGTTGGCGCGTATGATATGTTCAGTCAGCTCACAGGCGGCATTGACGCACCGGTAATTGAGAAGGGCAGCACGCTGTCTGCAGGCCAGAGGCAGTTGATCTCATTTGCACGAGCGCTAGCCTATGATCCAGCTATTCTCATATTGGATGAAGCAACAGCTAGCATCGATACGGAGACGGAAGCGATTATTCAAGAAGCGCTTGATGTATTGAAGAAAGGGCGTACGACGTTTGTTATTGCGCATCGTCTATCCACCATTCGGAATGCAGATCAAATTCTTGTGCTTGATCGCGGTGTAATTGTAGAGCGTGGCAGTCATGATGAGCTTATGGAGCAGCAGGGCAAATATTTCGCCATGTATCAGCTGCAGCTAGGTGCTGCATTGTCGGCATAATGATAGAGGATAGAAAAAAACGGCTAAACGGGAGCATACCCGTTTAGCCGTTTTTGCTTAGTTGCTATATCACCCTATTGCTTAGGTTTTGAACCGTCCAATGGCCTCTTGCAGGCTGGAAGCCAAATTACGAAGCTGCTCGGATGAGCTTGCAACCTCCTGCATGGAGGCAAGCTGCTCCTCGGAAGCAGCAGCTACGCGCTGTGAATTGCCAGCGGCACTCGCTGTTATCGTCTCAAGCTCATCGAGCGAGGCGGCGATCTGTTCACTGCCAGCGGACATTTGCTCCGATGCTGCGGAAACCTCCTGTACTTGAGAGGATACGTCGCGGATGGAAGCAACAATGGTGCGGAATGATTCGCCCGCTTGGCCCGAAACGCTTGAGCCAGTGCGTGCCGCATCAGCGGATTGTTCCATAGAGGATAATGCAGTCGATGTATAGTTTCCAATGCTGTGCAGGATCGTACCGATTTGTTCAGAAGATTCTTTAGAGCGCTCTGCCAGCTTTCTTATTTCGTGGGCAACGACGGCGAAGCCTTTGCCATGCTCGCCAGCACGTGCTGCTTCTATAGAAGCATTAAGAGCGAGCAGGTTGGTTTGAGTGGCTACATCGCCGATCATGGCTAGAATATGACCGATTTGATTGCTTTGCTCCTCCAGCTCACGTAAGGTAGCAACCGTTGCTACGACATTGGTTTCAATCGTTTGCATTTGATCGAGCGTTTGCTCGATAACAGCTTCGCCTGCAACAGCAAGCGTGGAAGTCTCGGCAGCAAGATCGGATACGGAGGACGTTGATTCCGCGATTCGCTGAATGCCGATGGTCATTTCCGTCATCGCACGCTGGCACTCTTGGAAGCTTTGCAGCTGTGTCTCGGAGCCGGATGCAACCTCTTGGATAGCTTCGGTTACTTCTTCAGTAGCTCTTGAGGTCTGTTCGGCGCTTTGCTGCATGTTGAAGGCAGAGCCGGCAACCTCGTCCGATGTCGTACGAATGCTGCTGGTCAGCTGGCGCAGGCTGGCGATCATTTGGTTAAATGCTATAGCAACTTGTGCAATTTCGTTGCTGCCACTGACGGGCACGGAGAGGGTTAAGTCTCCTTGTGCTGCCAGCGAGGCAACTACCGCAAGTCTTTTGAGCGGCTTCAGCACGATACGAATAAGTACAATAATAATGCCGATAGCAATAGCGGATAGAAGTACTGCTATCCCGATACTCTTCCACAGCAATGTGGACAAGGCTGTATCAATTTTTTGGTATTCAACATCTATGCCGAATAAGCCGATGGTCTTGCCGCTAGAATCTGTTAAGGTAGAGAAAAATGTCAACCACTGACCGTACTTATCTATGACTAAGTCTGTGATAGCAGTGCCATCCTTAAAGGCTTTATTCACACTCTCTTCCAATGTGAACGTCATTTGATAAACGGCTCCGGGTCCTAGGCCGTCCGCTTTCAGCTGCGCACTGCTTTGCAGCATGGTAAGCGCATTAGTGCCTTCCTGCTCCACGATCTCAGGCATATAGATGTAGGCGTTAGCGACAATATCGTTCTCAACCATGGCATCAAGATACTTCTGTAGCTGCTTGGAATTGTCGTTATCATCGTAATTTCCGGCAGCTATCTCGCTATAGCCTAATGCAAGCATTTCACGATCAGCTTCGATTTGGTAGCTGAGGGTTTGACCTATTCGTTCGATCTCATCATAATAAGCTTTTTTTTGCGTGTTGTAGGACAAATACTCCGTAACGCCAATAACAATGATTAATAGCAGGGCTAACACAATGGAGCTGGTAACGACTAAGCTTTTGTCCTTCATACGAAACATGTGGGCTACACCTCTTAATGGATTTGTTAATGTAGTTTATCGTCGAATTTTGTCGGAAAATGTATAGGCAATCACTAATTATTTTCACAACATTTCATGGTGTATGCACTACCCTAACAGTAACAAATGTCTATTAGAAAAATACGCACTTAATGTTAGGAAAGTGTTCAATTCCAAAAATGAAAGTTCATTTTAATCATGTATCAACTCACAATATCCAGTTTGATCCAATAGCAGCAGGCCGCAACAACCTTCAGCTAACCTTCAGCTAACCTTCAGCGGTCTTTAAAGGAGACTTAAGTATTGCCTGTTATGATGGGTCTTGTAACAACAAATCGTAATTGAAAGGTGGAATTAAGTATGATGAAAGCAGGAGCAATAACAGCAGGTGCAATCGCACTAACACTGGCGCTAGGAGGCGGCAGCTTATGGACGAGCCAGTATGTAAATGCAGCAACAGCTAGCGTTGATAAGCAGCTGGAGCAGAGCACTCAAACAGATAAGGGAACTGCTAAAAAGAACCACAGCGGCAAACGCGGCGGCCTCGGAAGCGGTTTTGAACATATACAAGAACAATTGACAGCAGTTCTTAGCCTGACTGCGGCTGAGCTAGAGGCTGAGCAGGAGGCGGGCAAGACGATTGCGGCTATTGCAGAGGAGAACGGAGTCGACGTACAAACCGTTATTGATGCGCTGGTAAGTGATCAGAAAGTGAAGCTGGACGAGAAGCTGGCAGAAGAATTAGCAGCCGGCACAATTACTCAAGAGCAATACGATATTAGACTGGCAGCTGTCTCTGAGCAGGTGACAAAATTTGTGAATGGCGAATTTACGGTACCAACCAAGGGCGACGATAAGAACGGCCATGAAGGAAAGGGATCGCGTGGCGAACGTCCAGATGGAGCTGGAGTAAAAGATAAGTCGGCCGCTGACGAGATAACAGATGAGGAATAGTTAGTTAGCGGATAAACGTGGAGCAGCTGTAAAGAGGGCGTGCTTTAAAATAAAAGGAGCGATCTCCTAAGGTTCATAACCTGGAGATCGCTCCTATTTCTATTGATCCACGTTTTCATTCTTATATTAGAAAATTGCAGTTAAGCTTTGAGAACATCATGATCTACGTATCTCTCGCCATTTAGCTCACTAATGATGTTGATGGCTGCCTTCGCTCCGTCGCCTGCAGTAATAATGGCATGCACGCTTACTCCAGCTACCGTACCGGCTGCCCAAATGCCTTCTATGTTTGTTTTTCCTGCCTGATCGACAGCGATAATGGTTTTGATGCGCGGCTCAGTGCCCGGCTTCGTAGTAAGTCCGATGTGCTCTGCGAGCTCAGTGGATACACCAGTGGCGAACAGTACATGCTTAGCTTCATAGCTGCCGGCATCCGTATCTACTCGTAGTCCGCCTGTAACAGCTTCAATATTTTGTACGGTTTCCTCTTTGATCTCAGCACCGAATTTTTCGGCCTGTTTTTTGCCGGTATCGACAAGATCAGGACCTCCAATTTCCAATACTCCGTAATGATTCTCGAACCAAGCGCGCTTGGTCATTCCTTTGTTGTTTTCAAACACGAGCGTCTTCTTGCCTGCTTTCGCAGTAAAAATGGCCGCGCTTGCTCCAGCTGGACCAGCGCCAATAATAATGATATCGTACATGCGGCAAACCTCCAGTGAATGATTTTGTATTTACCTCAATAGTATATAAACTGCTGCTTCTAAAAAGCAAATCGTTTGTCCATATTTATTTCCAGTATTTGTTCACCATATGTTCAAATTCATAACGTTGAATTGCTGAAAAAGATTTGATATAGTTCTATTATCGAACTATTTCATAATAGAATTAGTTTCATGTCTGTTCACTAGCTGTGAAAGAGGAGGATACTATTGTGGATCGAGCGTTGCTGAAACAAATAATTGATCGTTACGAGGCAGCAACATTTCTCGTGAACCGCCGATTAAATGCTATGATCCGCGAGTTAATGCCGGATGATTTAACGATTGACCAGTTTTCAACCTTGCGTTATTTGCACTCAAGCAAGCGGAGCACGCCATCTGAGCTGGCTGATATTTTTTGCGTAGGCAAAAGCTCAATATCTGCGATTACGACAAGATTATTTGACAAAAACCTGATTGAAAGAATACCGGATGAAAAGGATCGCCGAGTCATTTATTTGGCGCTTACGACGGAAGGCCAGCAGGTTTGCGAAGAGATGGAGGATAAGATTCACCTGCTGCTTGCTAAATACATCAATCATTTTGATGAGCAAGAGGCCATTTGTTTTATAGAGACCTTTGAGAAGCTTGGGAAAGACTTGATGAATGATTAGTTTTATTTTAGATGGAGGGATATGAGAGATGAGGACGGTACTAAAGTATAGATGGCTGGTGCTGGCTGTTTGGTTGATTGCTGCGGTAGGGCTGATGGTAACCGCGCCAGGCATGGAGGAGCTCGTTCGCACGAAGGGCCAGATCAATGTGCCAGATGGTTATTCATCAACGATAGCAAGTGAACTGGAGAACGCAATTGGGGCAGATGAAGAAGGCGCCAACAGCGGAATGTCCACCGTGCTCGTATTTCATAAGGATGGCGGTTTGTCAGATGCAGATTTAGCAGATGTGCGGAGCGGTGTGGATAAACTGAAGAGCGACGGTGAGTCCATCGGTGTTTTGTCCGTAACGACGCACTTTGATACCAAAGAGCTTGAAGAGCAAATGGTGTCCGAGGATGGGAATACGATTCTTGTACTCGTTAATGTTGAGGCAGGAGATCGTGAGCTTTCAGAGCTTAGCGATGGTCTTTATGCGGCTATTTCCGATGTGAAGGTCGATCATTATTATACGGGAAACTGGCTGATTTCCGAGGATGTTGTACAAAGCTCACAGGAAGGGCTTAAGAAAACAGAGTTTATTACACTCGGCTTTATATTAATTATTTTATTTGTCGTATTCCGTTCGGCCATTGCGCCGATCGTTCCGCTTGTGGGGGTTGGCTTTACTTATTTGATATCACAATCCATTATTGCGTTCTTAGTCGAATACTTCGACTTCCCGCTTTCAAACTTTACGCAAATCTTCCTCGTTGCTGTTTTGTTCGGGATCGGTACGGATTATTGTATTCTGCTTATCAGCCGATTTAAGGAAGAGCTTACGCATAGCGGGGGCGACAAAACAGAAGCTATTATTCAGACGTATCGGACAGCGGGCAAGACCGTCTTGTTTTCTGGTCTAGCTGTACTGGTCGGTTTTTCAGCGATTGGCTTCTCTACCTTCATGCTGTACCGCTCGGCGGTTGCTGTTGCGGTCGGTGTAGCGATCTTGCTCATTGCCTTGTTCACGATCGTGCCTTTCTTTATGGCGGTGCTGGGCACAAAGCTGTTCTGGCCTGCGAAAGGCTCTCTAGAGCATAAGCCAAGCAAGCTGTGGGGGAGTGTCGGGAAATTTTCATTGAAGCGTCCCGTTTGGGCACTTATTATTTTGGCCGTAATTATTGTTCCGTTTCTAACGGCGTACAAGGGAACCATTTCCTTTAACTCCTTAGATGAAATTGGTGATAAATATGATTCTGTCAAAGCGTTTAATATTATTTCAGATAGCTTTGGACCAGGGGATTCTTTACCAACTACGGTTATCGTTAAGTCGGATAAACCGATGGATACGCCAGAGGGTCTTGCGATAATGGAGCAGGTAAGCCGCGAGCTTGCCAATACGGGGGGTGTTAAGACCGTTCGCAGCGCCACTCGTCCAACTGGCGATATTATGGAGCAATTTCTCGTTTCTGATCAAGTTGTGACACTTGAGGACGGTCTCGGTCAGAGCGGCGATGGCTTGGGGAAAATCGGTGACGGACTTGCTGAAGCAAGCAGCGCGCTGAATGAAAATGCGCCAAAGCTCAGTGAAGCTGTTAATGGCGCAGAGCAGCTCGTTGCGGGTACGAATCAGCTGAAGGCGGGCATCGTACAGCTGGGCGATGGACTGAAACAAATTCAACAGGGTCTGCAGGACGGTTCAGCCGGTGCTGGAGAGCTTAGCGAGGGACTGAAGCAGGCACAAGCCAGCGCGGCGCAATTAGCAGGCGCAAGCCGTCAGCTGTTAGGCAGCTATGAGCAGCTAGGCGGAGGCCTCGGTCAATTGACGGGCGCATATAGCGCTGTTGCTGCTGAGCAAGCGAAGCTGGCAGATGGTCTATCTGGTGTCTTGCAAGGCTTAACCGGTCTGCAGGAAACCTATCCAGAGCTGCAAGCTGACGAAAGCTTCAAGCAAGCGCTAAGTACATTAGGTCAGCTTCAAGTAGGAGCAGCAGGTATTAGCGGTCAATTGAACCAGCTGGGAGAGCAGCTGACTGGCATTTCCTCAGGTATGGTACTGGCGAATGCCGGCTTCCTGCAAGCAGCAGAAGGACAATCGGCACTGGCGTCAGGCCTTGGCAAGCTCGCGGATGGGCTTGCAGAGCTTCAGATTGGTATCGCACAGGCGGCTGAAGGCCAAGGGCAAATTGTTTCGAAGCTACCAGGCGTAACGCAAGGTTTTAATGAGCTTGCAGATGGTCAGAAGGAGCTTCAAGCCGGCTTTGCTGCTTTAAATGATCAGCTTGGCGAGCTCACGAGCGGGCTTGATCAAAGCGTGGACGGATTGTCTCAGGTCACTGACGGGCTTGCTTCCGCAGGAGGCTACTTGAGTGGTTTGGCTGGAGCACCGGATAAACAGCTGACAGGCTGGTACATTCCAGAAGAGGCGATTGCTAATGAGGAGTTCCAATCGGCACTGAATGTTTATATGTCCAATGACCGTCAGACGGCAAAGTTCGATGTCGTATTTAGCGGTAATCCTTATTCACAGGAAACGATGGCACAGATTGAGGAGCTCGAGTCTGCTGTAAACCGTGCGATTACAGGTACGGACTACAGCGGCGCACAGGTTGCCATTGGCGGTGTAACGAGCATGAACAATGATTTGAGCAATATTTCGAAGGCCGACTACTCACGCACGGTTATTCTGATGCTGATCGGGATCTCCATTATATTAATTATTTTGTTCCGCTCCATCGTCATGCCGCTTTATATGGTTGCATCGCTGCTCGTTACTTTCTATTCTTCATTGGCCATTGCAGAGGTCATATTCGTAAGGATGCTTGGATTGTCAGGCATCAGCTGGGCGGTTCCGTTCTTCGGGTTTGTTATGCTAGTGGCGCTCGGTATCGATTACAGTATTTTCTTGATGGATCGCTTCAAGGAATACCGTCATTTGTCACCGCAGGAAGCCATTCTTGAGGCGATGAAAAATATGGGTACCGTTATTATGTCGGCAGCCGTTATTCTCGGGGGAACGTTCGCTGCGATGCTTCCATCGGGCGTAATGTCGCTCTTGCAAATCGCCACAATTGTGCTGTGCGGATTATTTATGTACGCATTGCTTATGCTTCCATTGTTTATCCCTGTAATGGTTCGTATATTCGGACCTGCCAACTGGTGGCCATTTATGGGCCGGAGGCCGGAGGATGGGCAGCCAGGACGTGCTCAAGACGGGCAGACGTTAAAGGGTCATCCTGTCTCACATGATTCGATAAGCTAATAGATGAATAGGGGTTGCCGGGTGGTCTGAGCTGCAGACTGGCGGCAACCCCTTCTTTGAAATATAGGAAAGTAGATCATTTCGCCATACGATCTCTATACTTCTCCGGAATGAAACGCGCAGCGCCGCCAAAGGACGGCGACAGCCGTTTCACCTTGTGAACAAAAGCTAGGTGTATGCTTCCTGATTTTCCTCAGCTGAGAAGCTTTCCTGCTCGTGTCCATCCAGAAACTTATTGATTTGCTGCTGCTGCTCAAATAATAGCTTCTGTAATCGATTTGCACGCTCCTTGCTTGCAGAAGCCTCTTGCTCCGCTTGGGTTACCAGTCTGAGCAAACCGAAGGATTGGCTTGATAAACCAAGCTTGAGCCGTATTTTTTCAATACGGAAGGCCTCGGCCTCCGGTGAGTAGCGGCCATCTACTGCTGCAATTCGGCTTGTCTTGTCAGGAAGAAGCAGTAAAGAGGATCGACCATGCTCCGTTATCCTATAAATTTTTTTTCCGGAATCCTCAATCCTTACAGAAATAAATCCGCGTTTTTCAAGCATTTGCAGCGTCGGATAGATAGAGCCCGGGCTAGGCACATAAAGTCCGCCGGACTGCTCCTTTAACGCCTTCATCATCTGATAGCCATGCATCGGCTCTTCTTCAAGCAGCTTGAGCAGTGCAAACTTGACACCGCCTCTGCCAAAGTATCGTTTTCCATAAACCTGCTGCTTGTCATCTGTTGGATAGAGCATCTAATGTCACCTCGGTTTTTATGTTAAAGTATTCCTCGTCCTATTCAATAAGGCATGAATCGTTTATGCTTGGTTTATTACCGCTTTGGGGTTGTCTGCATAAAATTGTCTCTACCTACAGCATTGACAATGATTATTATTATTATTTATGCTTTATAAAAATAATATGATTTTTAAAGGATGTGAGCGGATTATGACGCAACAGCCGGATCAAGAAAAATATAAAATAATGACCTATACAAAGACAGAAGAAATCAAGCTGTCGCCTGGGGACCAGCATCATTTGATCCATGGGCAGGAGCATTGCTTCGCCTATGTGCTGCAGCAGAAGGTTAAGGTTAGAATTGTGAAGCAGGAGCTGCACACTTCCAATAGAGCGGTTGCAGGAGAGCTGTTTCTCATTCCGCCGGATTGTATAGGTACACTGCAAAACTCAGGCTCGCTGCAGGCAACGGTTTTGCTTATTCATTTTCGGAGTGAGTCTGCGGCTGATGCAGAAGGCTCTTCCAATGCCAGGATAGATAATCTTCCCTATCGAGACAGTACAGGCTTAAAGCTGCTGCGATTGCCTCAAGCGAGGAGCTGGATACAGGACTTCCAAAGCGATTGCGGCTCCGATGATGTCAGTCTTTACTATCAGCTTCAATCGCAGCTGTATGCTATGGTTGCAGCTCTTGTGCAAGCTACTCAGCAGCCTAGAGGGACGGAGGCTGGTCTAATCAGCTTCATCGAGCACACGAAGCAGTTCATGATTGAGCAAATCAACTCTCCGATGGATATGGAGGAGCTTGCCAGATCCTCCGGTGTAAGCACGAGTCGCTTTTACCAGGCATTTCGCACCTATACTGGCTTAAGCCCGCTCAAATATATAACGAAGCTTAGGTTGGATGCTTCTATGCATATGCTCTCAGGTACAACGGCTTCTATTGTCGATGTAGCTCATTCAGTGGGATATCCGGATGAGTATTACTTTAGCCGATTGTTTAAAAAGCAGCTCGGGCTGGCGCCTACCGAATATGCCCAGCTTGCAAAAAAGAGAGTGGCGACACTTGTTTCGGTATTTGCGGGGGATCTATCGGCACTCGGCATGAGCACATGTTTATCTATTATTCGATTAGGAAAGCATCAGCAGGAAACGGTGCTGCAGCAATTGCGAGAGGCGGAGCCGGATCTGATCCTGGCAGGGCCATTAGAGCAGGACATGCATGCAGCATGCTCTGCAATTGCTCCAGTCCTTACGCTCGACTGGAAGGCTTACTCTTGGAAGGAACGGCTGATGGACATTAGTGAAGCGCTCGGCTTGTCTACAGTGGGCGAGCGCTGGTTAGCCTACTACGAGATTAAGGTTCAAAATGCGCGTATGCAGCTTAAGGATAGCTTAGGCGATGAGCCATTTTTGCTAGTTCACGCTGGTCAATCGGGTTTTCGTATGTTCGGACCGCGCCGCCGCAAGATGAAGGATTTCTTTTATGATGATTTACAAATGGCTTCCCCGCACTCTGCTCGTCAAATCGGTTTTTTGGATACACCCTCACTCCATGAGATTGCTGATTTGGGCTGCAGCAGCGTACTCTTTCTTGTCCCAGCTGGTTCCTCGCGTGCCTACTGTGATCAATTGGAGAAGAGCTGGCTTCATCTGAAGCAAGGGGACAAACAAAGAAAATGTATGTTTATTAGCTATCATGATCGGCTTAATTACAATCCTCTTGTCCACGACGGGTTGATTGATGAGACGGTGAGATATTTTCTGAACTATGCGCAATAGCAGCTGCACAAATAAAATTATCCATCGGACTGATGTATCAGCCGGAATTCCGTCAAGCTCTCGGGGTGCAGCCTGGAGAGAAAATCGTTGGTGTTCTGCATACCGGCTACCCCCAGAAGGTGCCAGCAGCGCAGTCTCGTATTCCAGCAATCGACCGGCTTACCATTATTGAATAGCTTTGTTTTCGTTAAAAAGATCAATCCTATGCGAATAGCGTAGGGTTGATTTTTTTTGAAAAAAAACGAATAAACAGTGTCGTACCAGCCACATAAAGCCGATAAATAAAGTAGCGGGAATGAATCATTATTGATAGGAGGAAATGTGATGAGGCACCATATAATGAGTAGAACAATATATTTTCTCTCATGCATCATCATGATTTCTATTTTATGCAGCTGTACGAAAAATGTAGATCTTCAGATAGAGCAAGAGGAATCAGCTGATTCCGCGCATGAGAAAATAACGTTAAAGATTGTTCAAAGCTTGATATCGCCGCAGCGGACTGCGAAACTCGAACAGCTTATTGATCAGTATGAAGCAGATCATCCGAACATTAGCATTCAATTGATTACGCCACAAAATTCTACGCCAGACAAGACGATATTAACGATGCTGGAGGAGAACCGGGAGGTTGATATCGTTGAGGTGCGTGATATTACGGCGCATGAATATGCTTCACGCGGTCTGCTCGCAAGCCTTGAAAAAAACATTTCACACTGGGGCAATTATGCTCTACTTAGTGAAAATGCTAGGCTAATGGCCAGGGATGTCGGCAATATCACCTATTACATACCAAGCAGCCTTTATCAGGTACAGCTTTATTATCGCAAGGATTGGTTTGATGCCAGAGCGCTTCAGGTACCGGAAACGTGGGAGCAGCTCTATTATGTGGGCAAGCAGCTGACGAAGCCGATGATGGGACAATACGGCTTTGCTTTCCGAGGCGGACCAGGTGCAGCATACATGCTCTCCAGCATGATTCAAGATTACAATGGAGACGATGTCGGCACGAATGATTCGATGTTCAATTTGGATGGAACTACGATTTTTAAGGACGAGCGGGCGCAGGAAGCTCTTGAGCTGTACCGCAAGCTTTACACCGAAATTTCTCATCCTGACTCTATGGATTGGGGATTTACTGAGCATGTTCAAGCATTTATGGACGGTAAAGCGGCAATGCTGATTCAGGACTCGGACGTCATTCCAATGTTTATAGAAAAGCTCAAGGATATGGAATGGGCCACAGCCCCTCTTCCTTCGGGACCACAGGGCATATCACATTTTAATGTTGGAGCGGCAGGCTGGGGAATTGCTTTGCAGTCTAAGCATCGTGAAGAGGCCTGGAGGTTCATTGTATACCTCTCCACCATGGAGAATAATCGAGACTTTGCAGACGCGGCAAGCGTCATATCCATTTACAATAATGCGCTGAATGAGGAAAAGTATGCTACTGGTCCTTATGCGCCTTATATTCTGATGAATAACGATCCTATCCATTATAGAGGAGTCAAGCGGCCAAGCCATTATATGAATTATAATGAGTTTTTTAAGATGAGTACGGAGCGCGGACGTTTTTACTTGCAGGGACAGCTCACTGCTGATATGCTGCTAAGCGAGTTCGATGAGTTTTGGCAGCTGCAAAGGCAACTGCAAAATTGACGATAAGGTTGATATGGGAAAGGGGATGCTGCGATGAAGCTGTAGTTTGCAGGCGTCCTCTTTTTTCATATTTAGTCGGATCGATTTTTATAGGGTATGAAGATGGATGGGAGGGGGAACCTGTTAAGAGGGAGAATACCACTTGACCTGCGTGCAGCTGCGCATATACGATAGCAGCATAGCAAGGAGGAGCACAAATGAAACAGCTGTTAGTTCTATTTACAGGAGGAACCATCGGAAGCAAAAAGCAAGGAGCTGGTATTGATGTTGATCAATCAGGCACTTATTCACTAATTGATGTCTATCTCAATAGCACCCGTCAGCGGGACGATAGCATTCTACATACGATACAGCCACTAAATTTATTGAGTGAAAATATGACGACAGATGATTGGATTGTACTTGCTGAGGCTATTCGCGGGGTAGATACAGCGCTGTACGATGGTCTTGTCATTACGCATGGTTCAGATACGCTGGCCTATAGCGCTGCTATGCTGAGTTATTTATTTGCGAATTCGAGCATTCCGATCGTGCTGACTGCTAGCAATTACCCGCTCGAGGATGAGAGAAGCAACGGACTTCGGAATTTTTCGAATGCGATTGATTTTATTGCTGATGCAGGTCTGCCAGGTGTGTTCGTCGTATATGAGGATGATCAGGGAAACGCTCATGTATATCTCGGAACGAGAATTACGCAGGCCGTATCGTTTACAGATCAGTTCGGCAGTCCCTACGGCGTACCATATGGAACGATGGAGAACGGAGCCTTCAGCTGGCTTGAGCATGGGCGCAATCCAACACCCGAGGCGCTTCTTCAGCCAGCGGCACAGTCCTCCTTGGTATGGGAGCCAACTTCGCTTCGTCTCGATTCCAATGTGGTCTATATTAAGCCTTATCCAGGCTTAAATTATTCCTATTATGATTTTTCATTGAATCGGCCCAAAGCTGTGCTTCACGATCTGCATCATTCCGGTACGGCATGTGCGATTGCGGAGGGGCCCTACTCGCTTCCACAATTCATTGCATACTGCATAAAGCTTGGCATCGACGTCTACATATGTCCGATTAGGGATCAGTCGGATTCGCTCTATTCGTCATCGCTCAGGCTGATAGAGGCGGGGGCAATCGTTATTGAAAAGCTGTCCGTCGAGGCTGCGTTAACGAAGCTCATGCTGGCGTATGGTCTTTATGGCGATAAGGCTGAGGCAAAGGCATTTGCGATAGGAAGCAGCTTGTATTATGAGCACAACGAAGCATTCAATCATATTTGAAAAACAAATGAAGAGGAGCATGTGAAATGGGAGAGCAACTAAAAGTAGGAGATCGGGTTCCAAATTTCAAGCTGGAGGCATCAAACGGCAAAACGGTGGAGCTGGCGGATTATGCAGGCAAGAAGCTCGTTATTTATTTTTATCCACGTGATATGACACCTGGCTGCACAACGGAATCATGTGATTTCCGCGATTACAACGGGCAGTTTGGAGCGAATAATGCAGAGGTTATCGGCATCAGTCCGGATGATCTGGCTTCACACGAGCAGTTTGTCGACAAGCATGAGCTTCCGTTCCTGCTCCTTTCCGATACGGAGCACACGGTTTCGGAGCTGTTTGGCGTATGGAAGCTGCGGAGCTGGAAGGATGAGGAATTTATGGGGATCGAGCGCTCAACCTTCCTGCTTGATGAAAAGGGCGTTATAGCCAAGGAATGGCGCAGCGTTAGTGTAGAGGGGCATGTCAAGGAAGTGCTTGAAGCTATAACGGACATATAATACGGAATGCTCTGATTATCAAAAAAAAGAAGGCTCACTCTAAAGCAGCTAATCGCGCTTTAGAGTGAGCCTTCTATCTGTTTATTTTGTTTTCCAGCTTGGCAATTGGCTTACGTAGCTGTCGGATAGATTGAGCAGCTCCAGCGCACGCTGATACTCATCCTCGGTCGCTTCTTGTTCTTTAAGCCCGTCTCCAGCTAACGAGTAGTGCTTGCCGTCTTCATAGCCGCTGCCAGACATAAATAGCTCCTTGCTGCTTAAGAATGAGCCTGTCGGGAGATAATAACGTTGTGGAAGCACGTTATACGACTGATTGAATAAGTCTTGACCAAAATGGATATGATCATCCAAGGAAATACCGAGCATATTCGCAATAGTTGGCAGAATATCGATCTGGCCGCCTAGCTGATCGAATACTTTTCCTTCGGTTACGCCTGTTGATGCGACAACAAGTGGAATATTAATCATATCGGTGTAGCTATATTCGTGTCCGTAAATTTCAGCCATCAGCTCTTTGTCATCACGATCAAGCGAGTAGATGGGAAGTCCCAGATGATCGCCATAAAGTAGAATTAAGCTGTCGTCCCAAATGCCGCGTTCCTTTAAATCAGCGATAAAGTTGCCGAGTGCGTAATCGGCATAGTTTTGGGCGCGAATATAATCGCCGACAAAGGTGTTCTCATAACGCTCAGGAAGTGTCATTTTGTACTTGTCTTCAGGAATGGTATACGGATGATGTGCTGTCATCGAAATGACATGTGAGTAGAACGGCTTACCATTCTGACTCATGCGATCCAGCTCTTCCGCTGTTTTTTTGTAAAGCTGGTCATCGGAAGCACCGAAAAATACAGTATCCTCTTTACCGAAAAACTTCTCATCGTAATAACGATCGAAGCCAAGTGCTTTGTACAGCTCTCCGCGGTTCCAGAACTCGACGACATTCGAATGGAATGTTGTCGTATCGTAGCCGTTTGCTTTCAACAGCTTAGGCAAGCTTGGAAGCTCTTTATCAGCATAAACCATCGTAGCTGCGCCGCGAGGCGGAATATAAAAGGATGTATTGACGACGAATTCAGCATCGGATGTATTTCCTTGTCCGACCTGCTGGTAGAAATGTTTGAAATAGTAGTTTTCATTGACTAGCTTGTTAATGTTTGGCGTAATTTCTTTGCCGTCAATGTTTAGATTAACGAGAAAGTTTTGGAATGACTCCATCTGAATGATAATAACATTTTTGCCGGACGCTGTTTTCCAAAGCTGCGGAGCAGCAGGCTGTTCAATTTTCTTTACCGTATTAATTTTCTCTTGCGTGATATGGTTAGGATCAATAAATTCGATGTCTTTATTGGAAAAAATCATATAGGCCTCGTAATTAAGAATGCCCATTTGCTCGGCTTTAATAATTTCATTCATGCTTGCACGGTTAGGCAAGATATTGAATAGGCAAAGCGCAATCGAAATGCCGAAAAGTGCAGTGACAAGCCGTTTACTTTCCTTGCGTGAGCTTTCTTTCTTCCAGGTGATTGCTTTCTTAGGGCGAAACAGCAGGAACGCCATAATAATAATGTCAGTAAAGATGAGCAAGTAGTAAGGGTCCATTAACGAGAACACACTATTTTTAACCGCTGTTACCTGATTGACCTGCTCAAGTGCCAGATAGGTGACGATGACACCGTAATATTTGTAATACATAATGACGGCAAACAAAATAAGTGTCATGAGCAAATTGGCTATTGTATAGTAGACAAGCTTGCGTTTGGATGCAAAGTATTCTATGAGACAGAAAACAATGAGTACAAACGGTATTTCTTTTAAAATTGTAGTCCAAGAGAATCCATCTTCGAATATCACCATCCAAGCTAAATAGCTTTTGAGAAGCATAATAAACGAGAAGAATAGAATGGGCCTGGTGCTTAACCATTTTTTTGGATTTGAAATTGACATATAACCGCCTACCTCTCACAGCAAAAACTGGCCATCTCTTCGAGGCAGCCAGCCCGCTAATATTAATCTATATGCGTTTTGTAAATTCTTATCCCATTATGCTCCTAATAATAGTCCGATGTCAAAAGGCAAAAGGCTCCTTCATACCCAAGGATATGGACATACATTACAAATATAGGGATTCATTGCTCTATTTCTATAAAAGCAAAGAATTTCCAAGTGATTGGATTGAAACATTACAGTAGTTTTAGTAGTCTATTAAATAGATAGATTGGGAAGAGCGTGAATACAAGTATCATAACATGAAAAATATGTAAAATCATCTATTGGAGGATAATCATGAGAAAAAGAAGTAGTAGAAGGCTGCTCATGTTTGTTATGGTATGCGCAGCCATGGTCATAGGTTACTCCATATTTAAAACGGAAATTTCGGAGGTCTTCCCTGCCAAGCAAGCTGCGGCTAAAGGCGAGACGATGGAGAGCGGTGGACAGGTAATCGGGACTATTGATGCTGGGGCAGATGCTAAGCCTATAGCTGTACCGACAAGTGCTCCACAAGAGCAGGAGCCTATAGTGAAGACAGAGGACGGAATGGTCGTTATTGCGAAGCCTGCGGATATGGCAGTGCTCGTAAATAAACAAAACAAGCTGCCTGAGGAATACAATCCATCAGACTTAGTATATCCGGACGTGCGATTTATATTTGCAGAAAAACTGGACAAGCGCATGATGAGGCAAGAAGCGGCTGCGGCTCTCGAGAAGATGTTCAAGGCGGCGGAAAATGACGGGGCTATGCTGGCTGGGGTTTCGGCTTATCGATCGCATAGCACGCAAACAACGCTGTTTGAGCGCTATGTGAAAAAGGATGGGCTGGAGAAGGCGAGAACCTATAGTGCATTTCCTGGCACGAGTGAGCATGAAACAGGCCTTGCAATCGACGTGACGAGCAGCGATGGCAAGTGTGCAGCGGACAATTGCTTTGCTGACACGAAGGAATCGGCGTGGCTGGAGAAGCATGCGCATGAGTATGGGTTTATTATTCGTTATTTAAAGGGCAAGGAAGATATCACAGGCTATCAATATGAGCCATGGCATTTGCGGTATGTCGGCAAAGATATCGCTGCGGAGCTTGCAGAGAGCGGCGAATCGCTTGAAGAGTATTACAATGCGGTTCCTGTCACAAAATAAATTTAGTAGAAGCGGCGCAAGCACTAAGATTCGGGAGTTTTCGTCATCCCGTATTTACAATCAGAGCGCTTGCGCTGCTTTCTAGAAATATAGGAAATCCTTTCCTTATATCTTTGCTTCAAACGTTTTGCAATCCGTTTCTTCGGAATTGCTTGCTTGTTTGCCGCGGTTGCTGACCACATAAATAGAAGAAGCGCCGCAGTGATTTCCTGCTGCCCAGAACTTGCATGAATTCACTTCACATAGTACATCTTTAGCCATTGACCGTTCACCTCCTTGTTTATAGGATGGACAAACGATATATCGTTTTATACGTAATGAGGACGGATAGATATGGGAATGAACTATATTTTAATCATGATGCGGGCGTAGACGATCTTATATCGCTATTTCAGAACAAAAAAGCACAGCCGAGAATGAGTAGGCCTCACTCCAGCTGCGCTTTTATTTTTAGTCCATTTCATATATAGAGCCAGATTTGCTGGCGTATAGCTCGGCGTAAACCTTCTCGGCGTATGCGTCTGTCATACCGGAAATATAATCCGCTACAAAGCGGGGCCAGCTCCATTTGTTCTTATGGAGCTCGAAATTTTCAATCCAATCCGGCGGTATGATGAGCCGGCCCGATTCAGGCACCTTAAAGCTGTCCCAAAGTCTGCGAATCATAATTTCGCTTCGCATTTGCAGGCGCTGCACGCGGAAGTCCTTGATGAGCGTCACCCATGCAAGCTTTTTCAATATTTCCATCGTTCGCAGCAAGTCGATATCCTGTTGTCCATTGTTGACGAAGGTGACCTGCTTCCAGCCGAGCTGCGAATGGTCGATAATGCCGACCTTGCCTGCAAACAAGCTCACCCAGCGCGCTTTCATCTCTCGCCTAGTGCGAGAGGGCTCACGATCACAGCTGACATACAGAGCCTCCCATTGCTCGAAATAGGAGAGGAGCACCCGCTTAACCATTCCTGTAATGTCAACCTCGCCCCAGCCGATACCGGTATTTCCTTTATCCTCGACAATTTCCTGCACGACATGATCAATTAGTCGGCTATCCTCGAAAAAAGTCCGGTTCATTTGAATTTTTCCTGCGCGAATGCCATCTTCGATATCATGTGTGGAATAAGCAATATCATCGCATAAGTCCATTAGCTGTGCTTCCAAAGTCGAGCAGCCAATCGGAATTTGCCAAGATCTCCGCAGCTGTTCAATTTCTCCCCATTCTGAGGTATATAAGCCCTTGAGCCGGCCCGACTCTCCCAGACTGAATGGATATTTATTAACAGCGAGCAATACGGCAGCAGTTAAGTCCAGACCGCTACCGCTGCCGGCACGCTTCTCCAGAAACATTAATATTCGAAAGTTTTGTGCATTTCCCTCGTAGGGAATACCATACTCCTCTATGAGCAAATGGTTAAGGACCTCTTCACCCTTATGCCCGAATGGGGGGTGACCGAGATCATGAGCAAGCGCAGCAATCTCGACCACAGCAGGATCAAGCACTAAACCGGGATGCTCCTTGCGCGCCAGAAACTCATATTGCTTGTTCAGCCTGCGCGCGACCTCGCGTGCGATTTGAGAAACTTCAAGTGAATGGGTTAATCTTGTCCTATAGTAATCGCCCGTGCCTGCACCGAATACCTGTGATTTGCCTTGCAAGCGGCGAAAAGCAGGGGATTGAATAAGTCTGGCATAATCCCGTTCGTATTCATCCCGCTCTTCGCTAAAGGTGCTTGATGTTTTCTCGTCTAGTCTAAATTTGCGAATGTCCATCATGGTTCCTCCAGTGTGCCACTGCTGCATTAATGAAGAAGCAGCTTGTTTGCTTGAATTGTAGCATATAATCAGGCTTGAACATACATCACGCTTAGAGTATGATCGCAGTAGCTTTCATATAGGACTGAGGTGTTTATTATACGAGCAATCATTATACAAAACGTATATGCAATTATTATGGTTCTTAACATTTTTTTGGCCATAACTGTCATTTTTCTTGAGCGGCGAAACGCGAGTACTACATGGGCGTGGCTGATGATTTTATTTTTTGTTCCGGTTTTTGGATTCATCTTGTATCTTATTCTGGGCCAGAAGCTGCGCAAAAGGAAGCTGTATAAGCTGCTCGGCGACAGTCAGCGCATTGTCGAGCATACGATCGAGCGGCAAATGCGACAGCTGCGCGACGGTGAACTTTTGGATAAGGACCTTGAAATGATCAGCTATCAGGATATGGTCTATATGAATTTGAAAACGAGCTATGCGCTGTATACGAGCAATAATGCGGTTGAGATCTACACCGAAGGGAATCAGAAGTTTGATGCACTGCTGAGAGATATCGAGAGTGCCCAGCATCATATTCATCTCGTCTATTATATCGTCCGTGATGATAAGCTTGGGAGAAGATTGGTAAAGGCGCTTGCTGCGAAGGCTGCGGAGGGCGTTGAGGTTAAATTTTTATATGATCATATCGGAAGCTCTGGCTTGCCCAAGCGTTATTTTTATGAGCTGCGTGCGGCCGGTGGACAGGCGGCAGCGTTTTTCCCATCACGCATTCCTTACTTGAATTTAAAATTAAATTATCGGAATCATCGCAAGCTCGTCATTATCGATGGACAGGTAGGCTATATCGGTGGTTTTAATATTGGTGATGAGTATTTGGGATTGAATAAACATTTCGGAGAGTGGCGAGATACGCATCTGAGAGTTCAAGGCAACGCGGTGCTGCAAATGCAAGCACAGTTTCTAATGGACTGGAATTTGGCTGCATCCGGAAAAATTATATTAAATGATCAATATTTCCCCATTATGGATGATGCTAAGGGCACAATCGGCATGCAGCTGGTGGCAAGCGGACCGGATACGGAATACCAGCAAATTAAAAATTCGTATATCAAAATGATCTATGCTGCCAAAAAGACGATTTGCTTGCAAACCCCTTATTTTGTACCCGATGAAAGCTTGATGACGGCGTTGAAGATCGCTTCCTTATCCGGCGTTGATGTTCGCATTATGCTTCCGATCAAGCGGGATCATTTCTTCGTGTATTGGGCGACACATTCCTATTTGGGCGAGCTTCTCGCTAATGGTGTCCAATGCTATATGTTTGAGAAAGGTTTCCTTCATGCGAAGACGCTTGTTATTGACGGCAAGGTTGCATCTGTGGGAACTGCCAACCTCGATATTCGCAGCTTTAAGCTTAATTTTGAAATGAATGCATTTATCTATGATACGCAGACGGCGGCTAAGCTGCAACGCATTTTTGAAGACGATATGAAAAATAGCACGCAGCTAACGCTTGCACTGTATGGCAAGCGGCCGCTCATGAATCGATTCAAAGAATCTATCTCTAGATTATTGAGTCCAATCCTATAGACGCAAATAAGAAAGGCTTCTGCTTATCAAATGATAACCAGAAGCCCTTCACCTGCTTGGTAGAGAACTATTCAATTTATTCAAACGCTCCAATCCGAATCTTTCCTTGTATCTTCCTCGTCCTTTCGAATTTGTTACAAACCCTATCGACTTCGATCCTAGCTTGAGTGACCTCGATCAACATCCTTTCGATTTGTTTCAAATTCTTGCCTTCCGTTAAGTACCTGACATCCAACCAATCGACAAATGAGCTTCGCTGCTTTCCCCGCATGTCATTTATACTCTTCGTTTCTCCTTCCCGAGTTGGTGAGACATGCTTCGCTAACCTACTTCAATGGGCTATCCCCTCTCGTTTGGTATAGGCTTAGTATACATCATTGTTTGAATTTTGTAAATATTCAGTTTATTTATTTCGACAAAAAAATTGTGATTTTTTATACAATGCATGTTTGATGGCTTATTTGCCCTCGATCGTGCTTACCGGCTTAAAGCAGTCTAAATGCTGGCAGCGCTGTAAGTGATCAGACGGTTGACCATTTTAGTCATTGTATTTATACTTAGTCTAAAGTCATTAAACTGAAGGAATGATGTTTTTATGAACAAAATTAATTTAACTATACAGCGCAAAGCTATATTTGAGGTAGTGCAGGACGCACATGATCATCCAACAGCTGCAGATGTCATTGATCGGCTGAAAGGAAAAGGCCATAACTTCGCTTATGGCACCGTTTATAACTCACTTCGTTATTTGAGCGATGTAGGCCTTATTCGTGAAATGAAGCTAGGCGAGGCGGTCAGCCGATACGATGCGCGTACGGAAGAGCATCAGCATATCGTATGTACCGTTTGTGGACGTGTAGATGAAGTGCTGACCGAGCTGCCGAATGAATGGCTGCAGAAGGTTGCTTTGGAGACAAAATATAAAATTGAGCACGCACAGGTCGTCATCGAGGGGGTTTGTGAAACATGCGCAACGAAACAACCATAGGAGATGCTGCTCAAGCTGCCGTAAATGAGGGAGCGCTGCTGCCTAGCGATGCAGGCAGCTTCTCAGAGGAAGAACTGCTGCAAAGCGGAATGCTGTGCTCGATCACACAGCGAGTCATGATTATCAGTCCGTTTCCTGAGCGTGTCAAAAGCTTGCTTATCGCGTTGTCGTCCGAGTGCTTCGATGTTTTCTCGCTGCATGACTTCAATAAGAGCATGCTGGAGAGCATGCAGCCGGAGCTGCTGGTCTATGATGCGATTCCTGTCGTCCACGCAGCTGCTGGAAATACGCTGCAGGCTGGGGCAGAGCTGCTGGAGTCTGCGGATCTGCATGCCGTACCGGTTCTCATATTGTTGGATGAGAAATCGTTTGAAGCGCGCGGAACCTTCGCTTTGGGAGCGGCAGAGCTGCTTGTATGGCCTGCTAAGCCAGAGCAAGCGGTTAAACAAATCAACCGCATGCTCCTAAATCGACCAGCTGCTGCCGCTAAGGCTGTATCTGCCGATACGATTCGCTCGTTTAAGGATATTACGGTAGATCTTAAGAAAATGACCGTTGATCGGAATGGACAGCGTATTGATCTTACGAAGACAGAATATGATTTGCTGCTGCATTTTATGTCATCGGATGGATCGGTGCTCTCGCGAGAATCTCTGCTTGATACGGTATGGGGACTGCATTTCTATGGCGGGAGCAATCTGGTTGACGCTCACATTAAGAGCTTGCGCAAAAAACTTAAGGATAGTGCTGTTGCTCCCAAATATATCGTTACGGTGCGCGGTGCAGGCTATCGACTTGCGGATCTTCGCGATAAATAAGCAAGCAGCTTTTCTTCTGTAATTCCCCGTCTTCATGTAGAGATTTCTCTTCATGAAACGTTCATCCTTCATTCATAGGGTGTTCATGACAGTCATCTCACTATCCGATATGATTAGTTTAAGGATTTAGATCAAGTCTAAATATATAAACTAATCGAAGAGGTGCTATCATGAGAAACGATATGACAACGAATCAAGGAACGCCTGTCGGCGATAATCAAAATTCGCGGACGGCGGGACAGCGCGGGCCTGCACTGCTAGAGGATTATCACCTGCTGGAGAAGCTGGCACATTTTGACCGGGAGCGCATTCCTGAGCGCGTCGTTCATGCTCGGGGCGCAGGAGCGCATGGCGTTTTCCGCACAGAGGCAAGTATGAAGAGCCATACGAAAGCGCATTTTGTACAGGAAGCAGGAATGGAGACTCCTGTATTCGTAAGATTTTCAACGGTGATTAATGGAACGGGCTCTCCGGAGACGGCACGTGATCCACGCGGCTTCGCAGTTAAATTTTATACGGAGGAAGGCAACTATGATATTGTCGGCAATCATTTGCCTGTCTTTTTCATCCGTGATGCCATGAAATTCCCTGATATGGTGCATTCCTTGAAGCCAGCGCCGCATACGAATCTTCAAGATCCGGCACGCTACTGGGATTTTATGACGCTTTCGCCTGAGTCCACTCATATGCTTACTTGGCTTTTTTCGGATGATGGGACACCTGCCACGTACCGCGAAATGAACGGCTTTGGCGTACATGCGTACAAGTGGATCAATGCTGCAGGAGTGGCTGTCTATGCGAAGTATCAGTGGAAGTCCAAGCAGGGGGTACGCAACTTTACAGCAGCGGAAGCGAGCGAAATGCAGGGTAAGGATTTTAATCATGCGACCCGCGATTTACATGCTGCAATCGAGCAAGGCGATTTTCCTGAGTGGGAGCTGTATGTGCAGCTGATGCCTCTAGACCACGTTGAGCGATATGCGTTCGATCCGCTTGATGCGACAAAGGTATGGCCAGAGGATATGTACCCGCTGCAAAAGGCAGGGACAATGACGTTAAACCGGAATCCGGTTAACTATTTCGCAGAGGTAGAGCAGTCGGCTTTCTCGCCAAGCGCTGTCGTTCCAGGCATAGAGCCGTCGGAGGACAAGCTGCTGCAAGGACGGCTCTTCTCGTACCCGGATGCTCAGCGATACCGCTTAGGCACGAACTATTTGCACATTCCGGTAAACTGTCCGTATGCGCCTGTACGCAATCATCAGCGTGACGGAGCAATGACGATGCATGCTAATCCCTCTACTGTTAACTATGAGCCAAACAGCTCGTCGGAGAGCCCGAGAGAGTCAGCAGCTTATCATGATTCTTACGTCGCTCTTCAAGGTGCTGCCGGGCGCCAAAAGATTGACAAAACTGATGATTTCACACAAGCTGGCGAGCGCTTCCGCTCACTGTCTGAAGACCAGCAGACTAACTTGCTTGCCAATTTGACGGGTGAGCTGGCGCAGACGAATGATGATATCCGTCTCCGCGCCATTTGCAACTTCTTCCGTGCGGACCGCAGCTTAGGCATGCAGCTATCGCAGAACCTTGGCGTAGATATTCAGAAGTTTATGCCGCAAGGCTAGGCAGCGTTAGTCACGTAGCGAAAATAGTATGCTTCAGATTTCTGGTATCTCCACAGAAACTAGCAATCGCTGAAACTGTTAACGGAGCGCAGTCTGTATGGCCGAAATGCTGCAATTCCGATTAACGGAGCGCAGTCTGTATGGCTGAAATGCTGCAATATGCTACTAACGGGAAAAACTCCTGCTATTTCCGTTGATTTGAGCCGTTTAACTCTTTTAAATGGAAAAACTCCTGTTAATTTATCGGCAGAAGGCAGTTTAACGAGTAACGAATAATTTTAGCGGGAGAAAATCCTGTTAAGTCGATTTTATCCTCAAGTAAAGCTAGTTTAGATGGAGTTATTCCTGTTAATAACTATGCTGCACTTTCAGTGGGATTGACGTGAAATATAGTTGTGCTAGAATCTATTGTGTTATGGAATAAGCATAACAACTGAACAATACAAAACTTTATATTTGAGGCTGGTCTAATTAGGCAACTTAGCCTATAATCATATGCATGAGACGAAGAACGTCCTGTTTACACTCCTTGGTGAGTGTTGGCAGGACGTTTTTTTATTTATACATAAGAATTTTTAAGTTTTCTATTATAAATAGACTTATCTATCACTGCGAAACGAGCTTTGCCTTTAAAGGAAGACGATAGTTGTTTACGTTTGTTCAGAGAGGATGATTGGGATGGGATATGAAGAAGCGCATGGCTCCTTTATTCAATTTCATATCGGCAGGAGGACGGGGGAGCGTCGCGGAAGGCTGGAAAGAGGACATGGACATGCAGAGTCATTATTTTTACGCAATGTGTGGTGGCCTCTTAGGGGAGACTTTCAGCATCTTCATCCCGAATATGAGGTGCTTGATTGGCGAGGAAGATCGTATTATGCCGACTTTGCATGGCTTTTGGGCGGGATGAAATTGATTATTGAAATTAAAGGTTATGCTGCGCACGTACGCGACATGGATCGGCAAAAATATTGCAACGAGCTGAATCGTGAAACCTTTTTGCAGGCGATGGGATATTCAATCATCTCATTCGCCTACGACGATGTGGAGAAAAATGCTGAGCTTTGTATAACTATGCTTCGATTGGTGATGAGCAGATATTTGCCTGAAGGATCGACGACATCGCGTATACGGTTAGTGGAGAAGGAGATTTTACGATTGGCGATCCAGCAAGCTGAGCCGATCAGGCCAAAAGATGTAGAAATCCACTTTGAGGTTGATCACAAAACAGCAGTTCGCTGGCTGCAGCAGCTATGTGCAAGAGGCTGGATGCTGCCCGCCTACGGTGTCAATCGCGCACGAGTTATCCGCTATGAGATTGCTCCGATAGCTTTTCAATATTTGTAGCAGCAAAGCAAAAAAACAGCCGTTCAACCTCCATATGGACGGTTAAGCGGCTGCTTGGTTATTTAGTGTTATTTAGATTTATTTAAAATTATTTAGTGTCGGCTTTAAGCTTGTCCCATGCGCCTTGCATCCCAGTTTCCCAACCGGACGCATCGATTCTGCCAGCGATGTATTGTTGAATTACGCTAGCAAATTCTTGCGTTACGCCATCAGGGAATTTCGAAGATTGAAGGCCGAGAACTTTGTTTTCTTGTACATAGTTGTAAACCTCAGTACCGATATCGCCCATATCTTCTGGTGTAGCTACGATCGAAGTTAGAGCGGGAATGAATTTGAACTTTTTGACGATGTATTCTTTACCGATATCAGAAGTTACGAGCCAGTTCAGGAATGTTTTTGCTTCTTCCTTCACGTCTGATTCTTTGCTGATAACAAGGTTGGCAGGAATACCTACGTTCAGCTTGTCGTTAGCAGCAGCATCCTCGCCAAGCGGCATAGGAAGAACGCCGACATTCAAATCAGGAGCGATACTGTCGATTTGAACCTGTGACCAGTTGCCTTCTTGCATCATAGCTGCTTCGCCGCTTGCAAATAGCGATACTTGCGTGTTGTAGTCAGTTGTAAGCGGGTTTTTGTTGCCGTAATCAACTGTAAGCTTCATTAGCTTAGCCCATTCTTGGAACTTCTCGTTTCCTACGATTGTTGAAGTGCCGTCGTTCAGACCAGCGATAAAAGCATCAACGTCTGGTTGTTGGGCAAATGCAGGATTGATTCCTTGGTTGCCGATCAACCACCATTCTTGATAAGCATTAGCGAAAGGCGTAATGCCGGCTGCTTGCAATGTTTTTGCAGCAGCTTCTAGCTGAGAATATGTTTTAGGAAGCTCAGTAATGCCAACCTTCTCGAACAAATCTTTGTTATAAATGTAGCCAAAGCCTTCAAGGTTCATCGCCATACCATACACTTTACCGTCTTTGGTCATAGGCTCAGCAGCTAGCGGGGAAAGATCCTTTACCCAAGGCTGGTCGGAGAGATCTTCCAGCTTGTCCAGCCACATTTCCATTTCAGCATAACCGCCGTTGGAGAAAATGTCAGGAGCATCGCCGGCAGCAAATTTTGTTTTTAGGGAAGCACCGTAGTCAGCACCGCCGCCTACCGTTTGAATATCCAGCTTAATGTTTGGGTATTCTTTATTGAATTCAACGGCCAATTCGTTTAGGCCTTCAACGATCTCTGTTTTGAATTGAAAAATAGTTACCGTTTTTACTTCCTCTTTAGATGTTCCGCTACCTTCGTTGCTGTTTCCGCCACATGCGGATAGTACGATACTCATAGCTAGCACAAGGCTAAGCGTAAGCATGGTCAGCTTCTTATTCATGATGTAAATCCCCCTTAAATAATGTTTTATTATATGGAATCAGCTGTTCAATTATAAGCGTTAGCCTTTCACTGAACCAGCTGCTATTCCCTCAACGATGTAGCGCTGCAATAGCAGGAAGAATGCTACGATTGGTGTAATGCCAAGTACGAGTGCAGGCAGTGCAAGATCCCACTGCTTCGTATATTGCCCGAAGAATGCGAAGGTCGCGAGCGGAATCGTCCGCATGTCCGGCTTTTGCAGGATCAAGGATGGCAGCAAGTAATCATTCCAAACCCATAAACAGTTCAAAATAATGACCGTCATCAGCATAGGCTTGAGCAGTGGAAGCACGATCCGGAAAAATACGGAGATCGGATTGCAGCCATCTACAGTTGCAGCCTCTTCAATCTCAAGCGGGATCGCCTTAACGAACCCATGGAAGAGAAACAGTGAGAGTGGAGCTCCAAGGCCGAGATAACACATAATAAGACCAATCATGCTATTGTTGACGCCGAGCCAGTTAACAACCTGAAGCAATGGAATCATAATCGATTGGAACGGTATAACCATAGCCGCTACAAAGAACATAAATAAAATACGGTTAAGACGCGTGTCAGCACGCACCATGCGGTATGCGCCCATTGCGCTGATCAGTGCAGTCAGAATAACGGTGGACGCTGTAATAATCATCGAATTAGTAAATGCCTGCGGGAACCTTGTCAGCGTCCAGGCACGAGAGTAGTTGCTCCAATTAAACACCTGCGGCCAGCTCGCCGAGTTGGTCATAATTTCGCCGAAGGGCTTAACCGAGTTAACGAGCAGGAAATAGAATGGCGCAAGAAACAAGAGGCCAATAACGATCATAACCGCTTCGGTTAAGAACAGCTTGCCGGTATATTTTTTTGTATCCATTAAGCTTCAACCTCCTTGCTCTTGGTGACGCGAACCTGTATAAGTGTAATAATAGCTACGACGATAAAGAAGATGAGCGATTTAGCTGTACCTAGTCCATATCGGTTGTTCTGGAAAGCCTCAGCGTAAATATTAAGGGCAACGGATTCTGTCGATTTGAATGGTCCGCCTTTGGTTAGCGATAGATTAAGATCGAACATTTTGAAGGACCATGAAATAGCCAGGAACAAGCAAACCGTAATCGCAGGCATAATCAGTGGTAAAATAATGCTGCGCAGCACCTGCATCCGAGTCGCGCCATCAATTTCCGCAGCTTCA
This sequence comes from Paenibacillus sp. FSL H8-0548, assembly GCF_038630985.1. NCBI lineage: Bacteria > Bacillati > Bacillota > Bacilli > Caryophanales > Paenibacillaceae > Paenibacillus > Paenibacillus sp. FSL H8-0548. Next base: position 6,982,573 of record NZ_CP152049.1, on the reverse strand, counting down.
AGCACTTCCTTCGATACGTTTGTTAGTGATGCAATATAGACGACCATCAGGTAACCTGCTGATTGCCATACGAATACCATTGTAATTCCCCAGAAGCCGGTCGTTTCATCACCAAGCCATGGGAGGTTGAAGAAGGACCAGCCGGTCATGTCACCGACAGTAGAAAATCCTTTTACAAATATAAACTGCCATATGAAGCCGAGCAGCAAGCCGCCAATGACGTTGGGCATAAAGAAGATTGTCCGCAGCACGTTGCGGGTTTTCAGCTTCTTCGTCAGTAAGTAGGCTAAGAAGAAGCCGACTAGATTAGTTAATAAAACACCAACGATCGTGAAGCGAATCGTAAACCAAAACGATGACCAGAAATCGGCATCATTTGTAAATATTTTTTTGAAGTTGTCGAAGCCAACCCAATTGACAGTTCCCGCAACGCCGTTCCAATCGGTAAACGAGTAGTACATGCCAAACAGAAACGGGATAATCATAATAAGTAGAAAAAAGATGGTAACTGGACCTACGAATACGAATTGAGGCCACCATCCGGACATTTTCTTGCTGCCCATCTCATAACTCCCCTTTCTTTTCACCAGAAAACTATTGTATGTTTAATTATGCAAGTCAGAGAGAGTGATAAACACCGACGGATGTGACCGGTCAGGTGCAATATATTGATCGGGAGCGGAGGCGACCTATAGATGAAATTCAAAAGCATTCGAACCAAGCTAATCGTATTTATGTTGATCGCTACTATTATCCCTATCGTGACGACGATGTTTGTTACCTATACCTATACGTCCAAGTCGATGAAGGACAGGGCACTGGAGGATACGCAAAACCTGCTGTATCAAGGCCAGCGGAACGTGAGTGCAGTGCTAGCGGCGCTGAACAGCAGCTCGCTTTATGTCTATTCGGACGCAGAGCTCTATCGCGAGCTGCAAACGGGCGTGCCCGATTTTCAAACGGATAGCCGCTTATTCGCTGCTTTATCTTATATGAAGTCATCGGTGACGGATGTACATCAAGTCTACTTATATACAAGCCTCGGCAAGCGGGCAACGATCGTGACGAATGTAGCAGGGGCTAAACGAGCAACGGATACGGAAGCTTTTGCCGATGTGGATCACTATGTAGGCAGTGGAGAGAGCGTGTATGTGCAGCCGACGCATCTGAGCCATACGTATGGCTTCGCCTCCTTGCAGCCCCAGCCAAGCGAGAAAGTATTTACGCTGCACCGCCGGATCGAACGAATTCCTTCTAATGAAGAGCTTGGTTTTATTTCGATGGACGTCAAGCTGTCACTGCTTACTGATATCGTAGGGCAGTTGTATGATAACACCGAGGAGGATTTGTACATTGTTGATGGCAATGGCGTTGTTATTTATGCTGATGAAGATCAACTGATCGGGAAGCCAATACGGTCGACATGGTTTCAGGGGGAAGTGGCTGATCGGGAAGTGGAGCGGGGCAGCATTGAGCAGGGCGGTGCGCTGATCGTTTATGAGCATGTTCAGGGTACGATAGCGGACTGGACGATTATTAAGCGGATACCGACCTCTTATTTGATGCGAGAAGCTAATCATGCCGCTGCTATCAATATGCTTCTGCTTGCAGTATCGCTAGCGGTCATCGTTACGGCAACCATTATTGTTTCTTTGCGAATAACAGCTCCTATTAAGCAATTGGTCCGGTACATGAATGAGGTACAAGCAGGCAACCTAAATGTAGCGATCCAGCCTGCCAGCAATGATGAAATTGGAATGGTCGTTGTCAGCTTTCGCAGCATGATGGGGACGATTAATCATTTGATTTTAAGCGAGTATAAGCTGGAATTAGCGAACAAAACGAATCAGCTGCGCGCGCTGCAGGCACAAATCAATCCGCATTTTATGAATAATACACTTCAAATTATTGGTACGCTAGCGCTTGAGCTGGGTGTGCCGCGCATTTATGCGCTGCTCGCCGCACTTGCTCGAATGATGCGTTACAGTATGGATAATGAGTCGAGTACGATTACGCTGCGCGATGAGCTCGCTCACTTGAAGGCATATGTGGAGCTTCAGAAGGAACGATATGAAAACCGCTTTGAATTCCATGTAGAGGTGGATGCGCCGCTGCTCGATGCGGAAATGCCCAAAATGATTTTGCAGCCTGTGATCGAAAACTACTTTAAGCACGGTATGGATAAATCTGCAGAGGATGGACAGCTCTATTTGAAGGCCTATTCGCGTGGAGACGGCTTGATAGAGCTTATCGTTGAAAATAATGGTGCTGTCATATCGTCTGAGAAGCTGGAGGCAATACGCCGAGGGCTTGAAACCGTTTATGCTGAAAATGGGGTACAGAAGAATAGTGGCTATGCAATGGAAAGTATTGATGAGCAGCCAGCTGCAGATACAGATGTTAACAGCTCTTTAAAGCAGGCACAGGCTGGAGCTGAGCCTAGGATTGGCTTAAACAATGTTCTTGCTCGATTGCGTATGGTTTATGGAGAGGAAGCGCAGTTGAGAGTGGAAAATATAGCGCCCAGCGGAGTGCGGATAACGCTCGTTATAATGAAAAAGGTTGTGGAAGGAGGGGAAATGGATGAAGGTGCTGATCGTCGATGATGAGGCGCGTGTACGAAAGGCCGTAAGATTGCTTGTCGATTGGTCTTCCTATGGCATTACTGAAATCGAGGAGGCTAGCGGCGGATTTGAAGCTATTGAACGGATGAGAGAAGCCAGGCCAGCGATAGTCATTATGGATATGATGATGCCGGAGGGCAGCGGCATTGATCTGATGACGGCAGTAAATGAGTTTGCTGGAACAGTGAAGTTTATTGTCGTAAGCGGCCGCGGCGACTTTGATTTTGTGAGGGAAGCGGTTCGCAATGGGGGAATTGACTATCTGCTCAAACCGATTGAACCAGAGGCGATTAATACAGCGGTGGCAAAGGCAGCGACGCAGTGGCGGATCGAGGAGAAGGAGCGAAAGGAACGGCAGAAGCAAAGTATACAGCTGAACGAGTTTAAGCCTGTATATGGCGAGAAGCTGCTTACAGGCTTGATTGACGATCCGGCAACAGCACAGACGGCTTTGCGCAGACTTCAGAAGGAGGAGCTTATTCCTGAGCGTGTTGATAAAGCGAGGCTTGCTCTGCTGCAGGTAGATACTAGCGATACTCAGCTTCATGAGCGGTTTGCTTGGGACAGCGACTTGCTGCACTTCGCCATCATTAATATTTGTAATGAGTTTCTTTTGGATAAGCATCAGGGCGTCGCATTCCGTCACTGGGGGGCGCCTACGGAAATTGTAATTTTGGTGTGGAAAGAAGTGGAGCTGCTGCCTTCTATTTTACATAGTATTAATGAAGGAATATTTGTAACGCTCCAAAGACGAATGCATATTGGGATGAGTAATGCAGGTGCTTTCCCAGATATGATGCCATCGCAATACGAGGATGCTCTTTCTGCTTTATGGCACCGAAACATGCTCGAGACCGGTGAATATGTGCATCCTTACCAAGAATCGCAAGTGGGCAGCCGGATGACATTTGCTGATTGGGAGGAGGAATGGAAGGTTGCTGTGCTCAGCGGGAATAAGGAGCAGCTGCGGATGGTTTCCAGTCACTGGCTGGAGGCTGCGCATGGAACGAGCTGCATTACACCGCATATGCTGGAGGAATATAAAACAGGCGCAATGCTGTTTTGTGCGAAGCTGCTTCGGGAAGCGCCTGGCAGACAGGCGGATGAGGCAGTGCTCACAATAGAGGAGCTTGTACAGAAAGCACCCTATGTGTTCGCGAGTACGCTGTCGCTTCAAGATTGGCGCGAGTGGTCTTATCATAGTCTTCTGCAGCTATCTCAAGCGATCGTGCAGCGGCAAGTTCGGGAGAAAGCAAAGATGAGCGATATTGCAAGCTTTATTGAGCAGCATTACCAATCAGAGCTCTCGCTTCAGGACATTGCCAAACGATTTTTTGTGAGTCGTGAATACGTATCGCGCAAGTTCAAGCAGGAGTATGATGTTAATATTACCGACTATATTTCAAGCGTGCGAATCAATAAGGCAAAGCAGCTGATGGTCAATCCTAATCTGCGTATTGCCAAAATAGCAGAAATGGTCGGCTTCCATGACGAGAAATATTTCAGTAAGGTGTTCAAAAAACAAGAGGGCATCTCCCCGAAGGCGTATCGCCTTGGCGGCGCGGAATAAGAGCAGCGGTTTGCAGTGTTTCTGATTTTGCAGTACGATAAAAGCAATAATAGAACTATTCATACGACTAAATGAGGGGGAGGACGCGGAGTTGCTCTCTACATATTTTATACAAGTGGGTTCGATCATTTTATCGGCAGTAGCTGGCTTTACACTTATCATCCTTCGTATACGTGCTGGGAAGCAGCCGACTTCCTTGCGCAAAATAATTATCCCTCCATTAGGTATGTCGACGGGTCTTATCATGTTCGCTTTTTCGATTACTCATATTCCTTGGGTATGGGGACTTGGTGCGTTTCTAACTGGGATGCTGATTTTTTCATTTCCGCTCATCGTTACAACTCAATTGGAGCGCGTACAATCTGAAATCTACGTCAGACGCTCGAAGGCTTTCATCTTTATTATGCTGACGTTGTTTATTACTAGGCTGTCACTGCACAACATAGTAGAACAATATATGTCGCTGCCACAAACAGGAGCGATTTTTTATCTAGTAGCATTCGGTATGATTATTCCGTGGCGACTGGCTATGGTTAGTGATTATATGAGGCTTCAGAAGGCGGATACACCGCTAGATAAGGGAACGGGTATGAAATCGAGTCTGAACGGCGGGTAAAGCCGTTTCACCTTATAATAAGCAAAGTTTCTATGCAAAGACTACTTTCAAATTGCGAGCAATTCGCAGGAGGAGGTAGTTTTTTTTGAAATTGACAAGCCTGTGCGATCATGATATTATTTTAAGTAATTAAGTTGTATACAATTTAATTACTTAAAACTTACAGAGTCTTGAGGAGGCAATCAGAAATGAGTATTTATTCATATGATTTGGAAACGATCAAGGGCGAGCAGCAGAGCATGGAGCAATATAAGGGCAAGGTATTGATCGTCGTTAATACAGCTAGCAAATGCGGATTCACACCACAATATACAGATCTGCAAAAACTATATGAACAATATAAAGATCAAGGCCTTGAAATTTTAGGTTTTCCAAGCAATCAATTTGGTGAACAGGAGCCTGGAGCAAACTCCGATGTGCAAAGCTTCTGTCAGTTGAATTATGGCGTTACATTCCCGCTATTCGGTAAAACTGATGTGCGCGATGAAACTGCTCACCCTCTGTTCAAGTATTTATCGGAGGAAGCGCCATTCGACGGATTTGATACAAGCAACCCTAGCGGTAAAATGCTTAATTCATTCCTCAGCGAGAAGCTGCCGCATTACCTTGAAGGCAACTCGATCAAATGGAACTTCACGAAATTTTTGATTGACCGGTCTGGAAATATCGTAAAACGGTTCGAATCAACCGACGAGCCACTCGATATGAAGGCCGATATCGAGCAGCTGCTTTAGTGCTCCCTCACTTAAAAGTGAAATAGATGCGGCTTCCCGGCGAAAAAAAGCCCAATTATTGGCTGTTTTAGTCGTTTTACGGCTGAGTATGGCGTTTGGGAGTGAGCTGACTGTGTTTTGCAGACAAGCTTCGAGTGAAATCGTGCTCCGCTTAAGGAAATGTTGATTAAGCACGTTCGGAAGTGAAGAATGGGCAGGCCTACTTAATAAAGGGAGCGTTGCACTGCGTCATAATGGCTGTGCTGGCAGCAGCATACTGCGGCTCTCGTGCGTTGAAGCTCGAAACTCGATCGGAGTATGGCGTCAGAATCGCGAGGCTCCGGCATGCACTGCAATGCGTCGATGCAGTCAATATGCAAGGTGCAGGCTATAATACGCAATATGCTGCCTCTTCATTGGCATGCTGCTTATCGTTTTACTCAGAAATCGGAAAAAACGATTTTCTATTTCGAGGGTGATAATGGACAGAAACAGGAAACTGGATCTGTCCGTTTTTTTATATTGTATGGTGATCGGCGAGGGTGGTTTTTAGACATCATCATTTTATATAACAAGTTGTTTTTGTGCAAATTATTATGAAACATATAAGATATTTATCTGTTTATAGTGGGTTTTATAACGTTTTTTATAAACATAAAAAGAGGTTTTATATACAAAAAAATAAAGATAGATATTTCTGGGTGTGGATAAAATCGGTTTGTGGGAGTAGGGGGAGATGAATGAAAAGTGAAGTGTGTAATTAGTTATAAAATGATGTGATATGGAGAACTATAGGCGTTGCAATAGACTTAGAGAAAGTAGGCTATCCTGCACATTTGCAGGGTAGAGTGCTCTTTTTACTGTTTCTCGGGAGCTATCCTGCACATTAGCAGGATAGCTCCCGAGAATAGATACAAGATGGCTGGAAATGGGCTGAAACGGCGAGCTATAATGCGTGCGTACAGGATAGCTTGCTCGAGCACCTCAATTAGCACGAAGTTACTGCAAAAGTGCAGGATAGCTTCGGCGTTAGGAGTAGGAGACGGGGGATTTGGGGGAAGTATCGAGTGTGGAGTAAGCTGAGGCAAGGCGGTAAAGTAGCATGATTTAATCATTCTAACAGCTACTGAAGTATGGAGAACTATAGGCGTTGCAATAGACTTAGAGAGAGTAGGCTATCCTACACATTTACAGGGTGGAAACCTGACATGAGAGCCGATTTGGGCAGCTATATTGTAGTTTTGCAACAGGAGTAGCTTCTAATGGACGATTTCCCCCGAAAAATAGGTAAACTACTGCAGAAAGAGCAGTGTAGGTTAGCGGCTGGCCAAGTTACATCGAATCTATTGCAGAAAGTGCATTGTAAGCTAACAGCTGATCGGATGACATCGGTCTCCCGTAGTTGCTGTCATGCTTCATTTAGTTTCCGAGTTAGTAGTCTTTGACCGAGAGAATTAGGGGGAGTATTATAATTTGCCGGGATTTTGTGTATTATAGGAGGATAAATATTTTCCGTGGGAAAGGTTGGTCGCAGATGGATAATGCAGTAGAGAACAAGCCCTCATCCTCTAATTTCATTAAAAACATTGTAAACGAAGATTTGAAGAGCGGCCATGTGCAGCAAATTGTTACTCGTTTTCCACCGGAGCCGAACGGCTATTTGCATATTGGTCATGCCAAGTCTATTTGTCTAAACTTTGAGCTCGCTGATGAATTCAAGGGCAAAACCAATTTGCGCTTTGATGATACGAATCCGGTCAAAGAGGATACAGAGTACGTGGAATCGATTCAAGAGGATGTCCGCTGGCTCGGCTTTGAATGGGATGAGCTTCATTTTGCATCCGATTATTTTGAAGAGCTGTACAACCGTGCGGTACTGCTGATCAAGAAGGGCAAAGCGTATGTGTGTGATTTGACAGCTGAGCAAATGCGCGAGTATCGCGGCACGTTAACCGAGCCAGGCAAGGAGAGTCCTTATCGGAATCGCAGCGTGGAGGAAAACCTTGACTTGTTCAATCGTATGCGTGCTGGTGAGTTTAAGGACGGCGAGCGTGTGCTGCGCGCCAAAATTGATATGGCTTCCCCTAACATTACTTTGCGCGATCCGGTGCTGTACCGCATTGCCCATGCGCATCATCATCGCACAGGCGATGCCTGGTGCATCTATCCGATGTATGACTATGCGCATCCGCTAAGCGATGCAATTGAAGGCATCACGCATTCTATCTGTACGCTTGAGTTTGAGGACCACCGTCCGCTGTATGATTGGACCGTTGCGGAATGCGAGATGGAAGCTGCGCCGCGCCAATACGAATTTGCTCGTCTGAACGTGACGAACACGGTCATGAGCAAGCGGAAGCTGAAGCAATTGGTAGATGAAGCTGCTGTAGACGGCTGGGATGATCCTCGTATGCCGACGATTAGCGGCTTGCGCCGCAAGGGCTATACCCCTGAAGCGATTCGCGCGTTCTGTCGAGAGATTGGTGTCTCCAAGAGCAACAGTCTTGTTGACGAGCGCAATCTGGAGCACTTCATTAGAGAAGATTTGAAGCTCAAGGCACTTCGTACAATGGCTGTATTGCGTCCGCTTAAGGTGATCATTACGAACTATCCAGAAGGCGAAACGGAGCTGCTGGATGCAGAAAACAATGCAGAAAACGAAGCGATGGGCATTCGCCAAATTCCGTTTTCACGCGAGATCTACATTGAACAGGATGATTTTATGGAAAATCCTCCGAACAAATATTTCCGTCTCTTCCCCGGCAATGAAGTGCGTCTCAAGCATGCATACTTCATTACCTGTCAAGATGTAATCAAGGATTCAGAAGGCAATGTGATAGAACTGCATTGTACTTATGATGTGAGAACGAAGAGCGGCTCAGGCTTTAATGAACGTAAAGTGAAAGGCACCATTCACTGGGTGGATGCCACTCAGGCGGTCGCTGCGGATTTCCGCTTGTTCGAGCCGCTCATTACGAGTGAGGCAGAAGAGGAAGGCAAGCCGTTCCTAGAATGCATCAATCCGAATTCCATTGAAGTGCTGAAAGGTTTCGTTGAGCCGAATATGAAGGAAGCGGCTGGCGGTGACAAATTCCAATTTTTCCGTCACGGCTACTTTAATGTTGATCCGAAGGATACGACAGCAGAGAAGCTGGCATTTAACCGCATCGTTTCACTCAAAAGCTCATTTGACCCATCGAAAGCATAGACCAATTTGAAGCACAGAAGCCTGCCGAGCATCCATTTCTCGGCGGGCTTTCTTCTATATAAGAGAGGCGGGATTGAAGTGGAGCAGCATAAGGTCGCAGGTCTGATTCTTGCTGGGGGACGGAGCACGAGAATGGGGACGGATAAAGCGCTGCTGCACATTGACGGCAAGCCACTACTGTACCGGCTAGTGAAGCAGCTATCGAGACTTACACAGGAGGTAATCATATCCGTCGGAACAAAGCAGCAGGAGACGATTTATAGGCAATGCCTAGGCGAGCTAGAGAATTCAGTTCGTTTCGCGGCGGATTTGTATCCAGATTGCGGACCGTTATCCGGACTGCATGCAGGCTTGCTAGGGAGAGTGGATGGTTACCTATTCGTCATGGCCTGTGATATGCCGAATGTGTCGGAGGAAGTGCTAGGGCAGCTGACGGCGCATATGGACAGCGGGGCAGAGGTTATCCATGTCGCGGGCCAGCCGTTTCATGCGCTTTACCATACAGGAGCAATAACACAAATCGAAGCTGCGCTTAACGAACAGGATTACCGTCTTCAGCGATTGCTCCAAAGATTATTTTCTGTGCAGGTGAAGCTGGCGGCTGACGTTTCTTCAGCGGTGTTTGCAAACCTGAATACACCCGAGGATTATAACAAATATGCTGCAAAATAGAACGCAGTTTCAGGCTCTTCATTCATGGCAGTCCGCTGAGCATTTTGCTCGGCGGGCTATTTTTTTTGAATGCTCAAACAATCGGTCTTGTGATATAATTTGACAAAGTTAGTTGGGATCTATTTTCAAATACGATAAAGCTTAGTCATAGAAGGGAAGAGGTGGCATACATGTCCAGACAGCTTACTTATGAAATTGTTGATGCGCAGCTGAGCGATCTGGAGCGTATTGTCGACATTTACAACTCAACGATTTCAAGTAGAATGGTAACAGCGGATTTAGAACCTGCAACGGTAGAGAGCAAGAGGGCTTGGTTTGACGAGCATTCTGCAGACCACCGGCCTTTATGGGTATTGCGTACAAATGGTGAAATTGCGGCATGGTTCAGCTTTCAATCGTTTTATGGCAGGCCGGCATATCAGGCAACAGCTGAAATAAGCATTTATATAGCGGAGCAATTTCGCAAGCTTGGACTTGGGGCAGCCTTGCTGCAAAAGGCGATAGAAGAGAGTCCGCGTTTAGGGCTCACCACGCTGCTTGGCTTCGTGTTTGGGCATAATAAGCCGAGCCTGGCTTTGCTCCATAAGTATGGCTTTGAGACATGGGGGCATTTGCCAAAGGTAGCGAATCTAGACGGAGTAGAAAGAGATCTTGTGATCTCGGGGAGACGCGTATGAAGAGGACGTTGGTTATTAGTGACATTCATGGCTGTTACACACCGTTTAATGATCTTCTCGCGCTTATGAATTATTGTCCTGGAGAGGATCAATTGCTGCTGCTTGGCGATTTTGTTGATCGCGGGCCGCGAAGCAGAGAAGTGGTGGAGCAGGTTTACCAGTTGGTTCAAGCAGAGGGTGCGATTGCCATTCAAGGCAATCATGATGAACGGCTTGTGGATGTGATGCTGGAGCGAAGCGAGCAGGCGCTAATGAAGTTCTCTGGGCACGGAGGAAGGCAGACCGCAGAGAGCTATGCAGGCGTTAAACAAGGGGCAATTGAGGACGTTATTGAGCGTGCCAAAACAGCTGTTCACGAGCGTTATACACATCATATGACATTTCTGGATCAACTGCCTTATTATCATGAGGACGAGCATTTTATTTATGTGCACGCAGGTCTCAATCCGAATTATTTGAACTGGAAGGAGCAGCCCCATAGAGACTTTCTCTACATCAAGCAGCCCTTTCTTAGCAGACCGACAAATGTGAGCAAAACGGTTGTTTTTGGCCATACCAAAACGATAGACATTCATGGAAAACCGGACGTTTGGTTCGGTTCTGGAAAAATTGGCATTGACGGAGGATGCTCCACAGGTCATCAGCTAAACGGATTAGCCATTTCAGGAGCTGACGAGTTTAAGGTTTATTCTGTGCCTTGGAGGCTGTGAATGATGCGCCTGTACCCAAATGCTCATTTCAAAAGCTTTCTGCTTAATGCACTTATTATTATCATCGCCTTTGGTTATGCGCTTATTATGGGTTGGCTATTATTTTATCGCAACCGTTATTTTGGCGAAGGGTACAGCTACAATATCGTACCGTTTTATACCATTAAGAAGTATATCATTCATTACGATCATTTTAATTTTGAAACTTGGTTCAAAAATTTATTCGGCAACGTCGTTCTGTTCATACCGATCGGTGTTTTCTTGCCGCTGCTAAATAAAAAGTACAGAAGCGTGCTGCGGCTTACTGCTGCAACCATTATGTTGATTACCATTGTCGAGGCTGCTCAGATGGTTACACGTCTAGGCAGCTTCGATATTGACGATATTATTCTAAATACGTTTGGAGCGTTAATTGGCTTACTCATGTTAAGGGCTGCTGTCCGTCCTGTCTGACTTGAATAGGGCTGCTGAATGGCGCATGTTAAACTAAAGCTGGCGTTTGAAATGCCGATCATGAAAGGAAGAGTAGACATTGAGTAAATTTTGGAGTCCACTGACCGCTTCGCTCGTTCCTTACGTGCCTGGCGAACAGCCGAAGGACAAAGTGTATATTAAGCTGAATACGAATGAAAATCCTTATCCGCCTTCTCCTAAGGCGATTGCTGCGATTGTGGGGGCGACTAACGAAGATTTGCGTCTTTATCCCGATCCTACCTGCGAGGTGCTTGTGAGGGCAGCAGCGGCCTATTATGGTTTGCCAGAAGAGCAGGTATTTGTTGGCAACGGTTCTGATGAAATATTGGCATTTGCGTTTGCTGCTTTTTTTGATCCGGCAAAAAAACTGTTGTTTCCGGATATTACATACAGCTTCTATAAGGTGTATGCGAAGCTCTATGGTTTAAGTGCTGAGCTTATAGCGCTCGACGAGCAGTTTCGCGTACATGTGGAAGCTTTCCATTCGGATAATGGCGGAATCATCATTCCGAATCCGAATGCGCCAACGGCTCAATTGCTCTCGCTTGATGAGATTCGCACCTTGCTTGCCAGCCATCCCGATCAGGCAGTCATTATCGACGAGGCGTACATCGATTTTGGAGGACAGTCGGCTATTGAGCTGATTAAAGACTATCCGAACCTGCTCGTCGTTCAGACGCTCTCGAAGTCCCGTTCCTTGGCAGGCCTGCGCGTAGGCTTTGCATTCGGCAGCGAGGAGTTGATTGATGGATTGAATCGCATCAAAAACTCATTCAATTCCTATACGCTTGATCGACTCGCTTTGGCTGGTGCTGTTGCTTCGCTTGAGGACGATGCTTATTTCCATGAGACGACGGCGAAGGTTATCGCTACACGTGAGCGTGTGACGGAGCAGCTTCTCGAAATGGGTTTTAAGGCTACCGATTCAAAGGCCAACTTTGTTTTTATCTCACATAAAGAGATTGAAGCTAAGGAAATATTCCAGCAGCTGCGTGATAAAGGTGTGCTGGTTCGCTATTTCAATCAGCCTCGGATCGATAACTATTTGCGGGTGAGCATCGGAACGGATGAAGAGATGGATGCTTTTATTGCAGCGCTTCATGAGATTGTAGGCGTGTAATGGCAGAGCACGAGAAGGATCAAATGCTGTTCAGACGATCGATGAAGCGGGTACTTCTGCTCAGTGCGATCTATGCGGGAGCGGGCAATTTGTTTTTGTATGCTGCATACTTTAACAGTGGAGTTATAAAGCGGAGCTATATCATCTGCGCGATTATGATTATTGCGTTTGCCCTGCCAATTGTGAAGCTATTCCGGAATCGGCATTGGTACTTCCCAGCTTTCATTTTCTTGTTCTGGATTCCGTTTAGCGTTCTTCTAGCATTTGTGCTCAGCAAAGTGCTCCCCCAGTCTGACAACAACGCGGACTTTGGACTGCTGCTCGTCTATTTTCTAATTTTGAATATCCTTGTTATTGTGTTAGGCATTGGATTAGGCATGCTTGTGAATGGCTGCTGGATGCTGTATGACAAATATAATCGAGCGAAAAAGAACGAATAAGTAAGCCATGCGGCTGCTCCTCTTTAGAATAGGAGAGCGCATGGCTTTTTATTATGGGGTGTTTACCTGTTGACTTTTGACGGTATTCGTTTTACAATTTCGTTAAACTAACGTTCGTTAGGCAAGGGAACGGATAGATGGAATAGGAGGGATGAAGCTTGACTACAGAGCCTTCTACAGCAGAACGCATTAAGCAGGCGGCATTAACGATGTTTACGGAGTCTGGCTATGAGGGAGCGTCCTTATCAGAAATTGCCAAAGCGGTTGGCATCAAGACGCCATCCATTTATGCGCATTATAAATCGAAGGAGCAGCTGTTTCTACAGCTCATTCAAGAAGTGATCGAAGAGGAACGAGAGCAATATTTTAAGCTGCTTCGTGACATTGAGTTCGTATCCAGTGAACAGCAGCTTTATCGACTGTTTGTTTTTTTTACCGACTTAAATCATATGACGACCGGCCAGGCTTTTTTGAAGCGGACGATATTAGTTCCCCCTCGGCATTTGCGTGACCAGCTGCGGCAGGATTTAATGCGCTACGAGGAAGAACTGACGGAGGGTATCGCTGATGTGCTGCACAAAGGAGCAAGTGCGGGGCTGTTTAACGGTCAGGAGGAGGAACGTTTGATTGCCTCCTTTTACGTATGTGTCGATGGAATGCTGGTTGAAAACCAATTATATGAGGAAGAGCTGTTTGAGAAAAGGAAGCAAATGACCTGGAAATCATTATGGCAGCTTTGGACGATGACAGCGAGAGAGGATTGAACGAGAATGCAATGGATATTTTTACTTTTAGCAGGCTTTCTAGAGGTTGGCTGGACGTTCGGGCTGAAATACTCGGAGGGCTTTACGCTGCTTGTGCCGAGTCTCATTACGATAGTACTGCTGGCAGCCAGCTTTATGTTGTTTGCTCGTGCGATGCGTACCATTGAAATAGGCGTGGCCTATGCTATGTTTACAGGTATTGGTACGGTAGGTACGGTAATCGCCGGCATACTTGTGCTGCATGAGCCAGCAGATTTTTGGCGTTTGTTTTTTATCGCTTTGTTAGTTGGAGGCATTGTTGGACTCAAGCTGGTCTCCAAGGAAAAGCCGCTGGCTGCGGAAGCGCAGGCTCAGGAGTCGTCTTCAATCGAAACGGCAGTTATAGACAACAAAGATCGTGAAAAGGTGGGTACGTAATATGGCTTGGGTTTTCTTGATTATTTCCGGCTTAGGCGAGGTCGGCGGCGTTACTTTTATGAAGCTCTCCGACGGCTTTAAGCGTTGGAAGGGTACGGTAGGCGCAATTGGCGCAGGATTTGTTAGCTTTTACTTCTTATCTAAAGCTCTTCAAACCATACCCATTAGTACTGCCTATGGAATATGGACAGGAATAGGCTCAATTGGCAGCGTGCTTCTAGGTATGTTCATATTTGGCGAGTCTCGGGACTGGCGGAAAATGTTATTCTTAACTATGATTATTTCTGGAGTTATTGGATTAAAAGTCGTTAGCGGGTGATTTTGAATGCTGACAGTGTTCGCAAGGGCTATCGCTGGATAAGGCACTCCTCTATGACTGGACGCTCGTCCTAATCAGACACTATAGCAGCAGGCTGCCCTTCGGCAGCCTGCTGCTTGGCATAGCTTAGAATCGTACAGAAGCTGTGCCGTCATCTGTTTAGTGCTCCTCATCAAAGGCATCGAGCAATACCTTGGCAAGTTCGGCGTCCTTTTTAAGCACATGAATCCTTTTCAAGGAATTGCCTTCAATGGTAACTTTGGTTTTCAAGCCATTTGCTTTGAAATGGGCCTGCAATCGGTCAATTAATTCCGATCTAGTGCCTCCTTCTGTTCGCACGGGTAGCCATCGATTCCAAAATAATGCCATTATGCATCACCTCCTTAAAGTTTTACAAAGTAAAACTAGTTTAGGAAGCCTGTGACTTACAATGTTGTACGACGAACTCGAATGAGAGTACACTATTCATATTTATTCAACATGAGCGCTCAATCATGACAATGTACGAAAAAATACTTTAGGGCTTTCATCCAAATTTTGATGGAGAATAACTCCATGGACACAGCTGTATGCTAAAGAAGGAATCAGGCAACCCGGCTATTGACAAATGTAACTGTAACTGATAAAATTACAGTACAAAGCAGGGAGGCTCGTAACAGTGAACAGCGAATTTACGATTGCCGTACACAGTCTCGTTTACTTGGCTTATTTGCCAGAGAGAATGGCGAGCAGCGATATGATTGCCGAGAATGTTGGCACACATTCTGCACGTATTCGGAAGGTGATGAGTGGCTTGCGCCGCAGCGGATACGTGGATACACGTGAAGGCTCAGGCGGAGGCTATAGGCTGACGATTGATCCAAATGTTGTAACACTAGCCGATATTTATCGGGTGATGGCACAAGGCTCGCTTATTCCAAGCTGGTGCTCAGGCAATCCAGAAATGGATTGTGTCGTAGGCTCGAATATGACGCAAGTTATGTTCGGTATATTCTGTACAGCGGAGAAGCAGCTGGAGAACCATTTTCAAGCGATTACCATTCAAGATGTGTTGAAGAAAATTCACGCATGCGATTAGCTGATGGTGTTTCAATAAGCGGTGAGACGGGTAATCCCTTAATCATACACATAGTTTGGAGAGGATGATTGACATGGCAGTAGCATTGACAAAAGAAAACTTTACCGAGAGCATTCAAAGCGGCGTTTCCCTTGTAGATTTCTGGGCACCATGGTGCGGACCTTGCAAAATGCAGCTTCCGATCGTTGAGGAGCTTGCTACAGAGCTGGAAGGCCAAGCTGTAATTGCAAAAATCAACGTGGATGAGCAGCCAGAACTCGCTTCCCAATTCGGCGTCATGAGTATTCCTACCCTTATTTTGTTCAAAGACGGTCAACCCGTTGACAAAATGGTGGGCGTACAAAGCAAAGACGCATTGAAAGCAAAAATCTCTGGTCAAATGTAAGCAACCTTTTCATGTGAATGAACGTCTAAATATCGTCTGGTACCAGCTAAAGCTGATCGCCAGGCGGTATTTTTTTTCATGAAATCCTCTCATTTACTAGATATAAAATGCTAGTTTAGGAAAAAAATTCATCTCATATCCGTGGTTTTTGTACATTTTTTACACAATTTCACAATCATTTTTATTGCATTCTGATAGACTAATCAAGTAGAATTGATATAATTGTGCGCATCGGCGTGCCCAACTATGATTTATGGAGTGGTGATGAAGTGAACGCAGTCATTACGAAAAAGGACAGCAAGATAACGGGAGAGTCCCTGCGGCAAGGTTTGACATCTTCGAAAATACTGATCATTATTCCGGCTTATAATGAAGAGCTCAGTATTAGCCACGTGATTCAGGATGTGAAGACACATTGTCCGGCTGCTCATATATTAGTCATTAATGACGGCTCTAAGGACCGTACTCGCGAGGTTGCTGAAGCGAATGGCGCATCAGTTATTACTCTTCCAACCAATCTGGGAATTGGCGGCGCTATGCAGACCGGGTATCGTTATGCTCATCGCTATGGCTATGATGTGGCCGTTCAAGTGGATGGAGACGGACAGCATAAAGCAGAGCAGCTTCATCTTATATTGGCTCCTGTGCTTAGCGGCACAGCGGATTTGGCGATTGGATCACGTTTTATTGAACAAACTGGCTTCCTCTCCTCTGCTTCAAGAAGAGCAGGAATCAAAATATTGTCTACAATTGTTAGCGCGATGACACATAAGCGTGTCTTAGATGTAACATCGGGTTTCCGAGCTGCCAACAAACGTGCAATATCTGTTTTCCAAAGCGATTATGCCACGGACTACCCTGAGGTGGATTCCATTGTGCTGATCCATCGCAGCGGACTGCGTACGAGCGAGGTTGCTGTGATCATGGACGCTCGAACGGGCGGCAAGTCATCAATAAATGCAGTGCGTTCGGTATATTATATGATTAAGGTTACGTTGGCGCTGTTTATTCGGAGCTTAAAGGCGACGAAGCCGGTCGAGGTTCAATCGTAACGCAAGGCTAATGCTCAAGAAGCATAACTTTAAGGAGGATACACCATGCAAGCCTTGTGGATTATCACAAGTGTAGGATTTCTGTTCGTGCTGATTATGTTGATTAACCGTAGATTGCTGAGAGAGCAGTACTCCATGCTCTGGCTGTTATTTGGAGTTGTAATGTTGATTCTGTCTGTGCGCGTTCAAATTATTGATACGCTGGCACATGCGATAGGCATTAATTATGCACCGGCTTTGTTGTTTTTAGTCGGTATTTTGTTTTGCATTATGTTGATTCTTCATCTTACAGTCATTGTTTCCAAATTATCGGAGAAGGTTATCCGGCTTACCCAAGAGCTTGGTATTTTGCACCACGAATTACATGAACGAAAAAGGTCGGATTCCTAATGGCATATATTGTATTGTTCTTTAATATTTTGCTGCTCGTATCCGGACAGCTGCTGTGGAAAGCTGGGATGAACAAGCTTGATACGGCTAAGGGCGATTCTTGGATCACTTTGCTCTGGTCGCCGCATATATGGTCGGGGCTAGTATTGTATGGAATAGCAACCGTGTTGTGGCTGTATGTACTTAAGAAGCTGCCGCTTAGCTTGGCTTATCCGCTTCAAAGTCTTGCTTATGTTATTGCTTTAGTAGCAGCAGTTTTCATTTTTCATGAATCAGTTCCGCTCCAGCGCTGGATCGGGGCTGCCATTATTTTGACTGGCGTCATCGTACTGGCATGGAAATAAGCGGCTGCTAGTATGAGGGGGGATTAACGAACGTGGTGGAATGGGTTAAAAAAAACAAAGCATGGACGATAGCGATCGTCCTTATTTTTCTGCTGGCCTTTTGGCTGAGAGCTGATTTTCTTACCTCTGTTAAGCATACGATTTCGCATGATACGAAGTATTATGATGAGATGGTGAATCGACTGCTTGACACAGGTGTATACGCTTATAAGGAAGAGATACCTAATGCGAGGGTAACACCGGGTTACCCGTTATTCATGACCGCTATGTATCTGATCGCCGATCCACTGGGCGTTGAACCGTTTCCGCTTATAAGGTGGGTGCAGGTTCTGTTCAGCTTAGCTACCTTGGTTTTAATTTATTTGATAGCTATGCTGGCGACTAGAAGCAAATGGGTTGCGATCATAGCGCTTTTTGTCTCAGCAATTTATCATCCGTTTATTTGGACGAATGGAGCTGTTCTTACTGAAACGCTCGCTTTATTCTTTCTTATGGGTTACTTAGCGATGCAGCTCTATGCCTTTCAAACGCAGCGTAAGCGTGATGCTGCACTGGCGGGTGTTTTATTAGGCATTACTGTACTTGTCAGAGCCGAATTTTTGCCGCTATTTGTTCCGTTGTATGGGTTGTTTTTACTGCAGCAATGGTTTAGGCCCAAATCGGAGCAGAAGATTAGACAAATATCGAAGTTTGCTGTTTTTAAGAAGGTCGCATTGCTTGGTATTATTACGGGTCTAAGCCTTTCAGCAGTCATGCTTCCATGGTGGGTTCGGAATGTCGTTTCTCTCAATGAATTTGTGATGACGGCTTCTCAGTCCAACCCATTTAAAGCAGGTACTTATCCGGATAAAGACTATACAGACAAAATCGTCGTTCAAGGCGACATGTCTCAAGATGAATATGCTTGGGCGCGCATTAAGGCGGGCTTTACGCAGCAGACTTGGAAATACGTGAAATGGTATACGGTTGGCAAGCTCAAATATACATATACCCATATGTTCTTTGGCTCGGGGCATTCACCGATTTATAAAGCTTATCCTAATGTAGCTTATCTGCATCTATTCATCATTTACAGTGCCATTATTCCGCTGTTTGCGCTGATTTGGAGATGGAGACATACGGGAGCGATGCTTGCGGCGGTTATCATTTTTATGACGATGATCAGACTCGTGTTCGTACCGGAGTATCGTTATAATTTTACCGTTATGCCTTTGATTATTATTTTGTCGACGTGGCTCGGCGTTTATATTTTGCAGAAATTGTGGGCTTTTGTGGCAAGGAAGAGAAGCGCACGATCATAATCTCTGCTTCAAGAAGCAAGACTGACTCCTTTAAGTAAGGAGCAGTCTTTTTTTTGCTTTTGTTGCAACTTCTGGACTGTATATCGCGTCATACTTTATGAATTATATGGAAAAGCATTGGAGGGTGAAGCGTTGAAGAATAATAACCGTAAGAAGCTAGCGGTCATGCTGTCGGCGGCTATGCTAATGAGCGTATTGCCTGCTTCGGCATTTGCCGAAAGCGTTAACAAAAATGTGGTAACGAAAGCAGCAGAGGCGGTATCGTCATCAGGAGGGGTAAAGATGGATGAGGTTTTTGATACTCCGGTAGATGCAGCGATAACGAAGGAGAAAGCACAGGCGCTGGCAAGGCAATATGTTAGCATTCCGAAGGAGTATGTCCTTCAAGGAGCTAATCTATCTATGGAAATGCTGGCAAGCGGAAAACGTAATGCTTGGGGTCTGGACTTCGTGAAGAAGGTTAACGGCAAGCATTTGGGCAGCATTTATGTTCGAATTCATGCGGATACCGGACAGCTGCTTGAGTTTAGCTCGTATACGGACAACACAACGGCTAAGCCCACCTATCCTTTGAAGGTTGAGCGAGATGGAGCACAGCAAATTGCAATAAAGTTTATTCAGAAGATAGCTGCTGATTACAAGGAACAAATTCAATATAATCCAGATTACGGTGTGCAGCTGCTGCCGCCTCTGTCGGGCGCGGTCGTACACTCCTTGCGCTATGATCGAGTGGTTCAGGGTATCCCCTATGTTGACAACTATATAGAACTTCAGATTGACAGCGAAGGAAACATACAGAGATATTCGCTTCAATGGGACGATACCATCAGCTTTCCGAAGATAGAAACGAAGCTGACGGCAGAAGAAGCGAATACGAAGCTGAGAGAGGCGGCGACGCCTAAGCTTTCCTACATTGTCCCTTATAATATGCAGGGCAAGAAAAATCCGGTGTTAAGCTACGA
This sequence comes from Paenibacillus sp. FSL H8-0548, assembly GCF_038630985.1. Classification (NCBI taxonomy): domain Bacteria; kingdom Bacillati; phylum Bacillota; class Bacilli; order Caryophanales; family Paenibacillaceae; genus Paenibacillus; species Paenibacillus sp. FSL H8-0548. The sequence goes on along the minus strand of NZ_CP152049.1, from coordinate 6,962,737 downwards.
GCTTCAGCCGATTGCTATTGATGCCGTTACTGGCGAGCTTAAGGGGGAATCAGACAGTTCTTATTTTAGATCAGGGACCGTTTCTGAGAATCCATTAACAGAGAAGCCTTTAGGCGAGCTGCCAAAGGCAAATGCGATTACGGAGAAGCAAGCCGAGGCTGTGGTGAGGTCTGCGTTCAAGCTTCCTGAGGGAGCAGTGCTAAACGGCTCGAATTATAGTGAAAATCAAAATGAGGGCACGGGCACGATTGAAGCCTATTGGTATTTGAACTGGACGATCAGCAAGGATGGCAAAGAGCTTGGCTCAGCATCAGCTTCTGTTGATGGACGGACAGGTGCTGTTCGTAATTTCTATACGTATGCGTACAATGAACAGGTGAATGCTACAGATTCTTTAATCTCGCTGGAGAAGGCAACGGCCGCTGCAGAAGACGCGGTTAAGAAGCATTTGCCATGGCTCACACATGAGCTGTATTTGGTAAAGCCAGATCCTAAGCAATATGAAGATATGAGTGCGAGGGGAAATCGTCAATACTATTTCAACTTCGTGCATAAAGTTCATGGCGCCGCAGTCGATTATGACAGTATTAGCGTAGCTATTCATTCGGTAACGGGGGAAATCGTGAATTACGATGCATATCTCTCTAGCTTTGAATACCCTGCTGAGGCACCTGCTGTGATCAAGAAGGAGCAGGCTGTCGACAGCTGGCTCAATTACTATCGTACGCAGCTAACGTATCGCCTTGTGCAGCAGTTTGAGTGGAACGGCCAGCCAATCCCGATTGAAAAATATAAACTGCTTCTCGCATCCGGAGAAATTAGAGGCGACGAGGTGGAGACGACTACAGAGGCAGAACTCGTCTACCGCTTGGTGCCGAGGCTGATTGATGAATCCGTGTATCTTGACGCGGTGACTGGCGGCTGGAGCAATCGGGAGACAGGCGAGGCAACGCAGCTTGAGAAGCCGAAAGCACAGGATATCGAGGGGCACTGGGCACAGCGGCAGCTGGAGCTGATGGTCGCCTATAAAGCACTGGATGTCAAAGATGGCAAGGTACGCCCGAATGAGCTGGTTACTCGCGGCGAGCTGATCAAAATGCTGGTGCTTGCGAGAAGCAGCGGACGGTCTCCAGGCCTGATGTTTGGTAATACCGCTACGGCGGCCAAAGCCTCCTTTAACGATGTTGCAACGGATTCTAGCTATTTCGTTTATGTCGAAAGCGCGCTTGAGCAAAACCTCATTGATGTAGGCGATGGCTCCTTTAACCCAAGCGGTAAAGTGTCACGCGATGAAATGGCTGAGCTGATTGTGCGGGCGCTAGGCTATAATGCACTTGCCAATTATGATCATATTTTTAAAGCCTCCTTTAAAGACTCATCGCAAATCGAGAATCAAGGGCAGGCTGCGATTGTTGTCGGCTTGAAAATTATGAGCTTAACGGATAATAAGTTTTTACCTAAGAAGCAGGTGACGCGCGGCGAAGCATCGGTCGCATTCTTCCGTTATTTGCAATCGCGTGCGGAGCTGCAGGAGGCACCTCTTCGATTATAGGCGAATAGGTTTAAAAGGGCGTGGATGGGGTCGGCGAAGAGCCGGCCTCGTCCACGCCTTTCTTTGAAATATAGGAACAATAGCTAATCTGACTTTTTCTTTTTGGACGTAAAGTTGGTTACTGATTTGGAGTCCTCAATCGTATCGTTGACGAAGGCCATATCTTGATTTTTGGCTTTCATGTGAGTCGTGCCTTTGTAATTTCCTTTATGCGTCTGATTTTCCATGTATACACCTCCTCTTCCTCTATTTTTCAGAAAATCTTGCTTCTGAGCCGGCTGCGAAGAGCCAGCGTTATCGTAGTATTTCCGCATCTGAAGGATTCATTCGATCATTCGGTTAGCGGTTAGTACTTTCAATGTAGGTGCCGCTGGGGTATAATAGCTGGAGTTGTTTACTTTCGGGAAAATAGGGGTGTCTTATCGCATGGCATTGAAAGCTGGTATTGTAGGTCTGCCGAACGTAGGCAAGTCGACATTGTTTAACGCAATTACACAAGCAGGGGCAGAATCTGCCAATTACCCTTTTTGTACAATAGATCCTAACGTTGGTGTTGTTGAAGTGCCGGACGAGCGTCTGAATAGGCTGGTTGAGCTAGTGGTGCCTAAGAGCATCGTGCCTACCGCTTTTGAATTTGTTGATATTGCCGGTCTTGTAGCGGGCGCAAGCAAGGGCGAAGGGCTTGGCAACAAGTTTCTCGCGCATATCCGTGAGGTAGATGCAATCGTTCATGTAGTTCGCTGCTTCCAGGATGATAATATTACGCATGTATCTGGTAAAGTAGATCCGATCAGCGATATTCAAACGATTAATTTGGAGCTTATTTTGGCTGATATCGATTCGGTCGATAAGAAGATTGAACGCTCCCGCAAAAACCTTAAGGGCGGAGATAAGAAGGTTGCCCAAGAGATTGAAGTGCTTGAGCGCATCAAGGAAGCGTTGTATAACGATATGCCGGCGCGCAGCGTAGAGCTGAGCGACGATGAGAAGCTGCTCGTTCGCGATCTGCATTTGCTGACGATGAAGACGGTATTGTATGCTGCGAATGTAAGTGAAGAAGAGGTTTCCAATTCAGATGGCAATGAGTATGTGCAAAAGGTACGTGAGTTTGCGCAGGCTGAGGGTGCTGACGTTGTGCCGATCAGCGCGAAGGTTGAAGCGGAAATCGCTGAGCTTGAAGGCGAGGATAAAGATATGTTCCTCGAGGAGCTAGGCATGTCGGAGTCTGGCCTTAATCGCTTGATCAGCTCTGCATACAAGCTGCTTGGATTGTACACTTACTTTACGGCAGGCGTGCAAGAGGTGCGTGCTTGGACAATCCGCAGCGGAACGAAAGCTCCGCAAGCAGCAGGCGTAATTCATACTGATTTCGAGCGCGGCTTCATTCGTGCTGAGGTTGTGTCCTTTACGGACCTGTCAGCAGCAGGCTCAATGGTAGCGGCTCGCGAGAAGGGTCAGGTTCGTTTAGAGGGCAAGGAATATGTCGTGCGTGATGGCGACGTTATTCACTTCCGTTTTAACGTATAGAAAAGTTGGGAATAATATGGCCCTGTAAGTGCTGATTGGCGCTTGCAGGGTCTTTTTGGAAATTTGGGCCTGCAAGCGTGCTGTAAATCAAAACCAGCAGTCGATACAAACCCGTAAATATGCTATAATGAACATTATCCTAATGGAATAAACAGAGGTGAATGATCGTGTTTGACCGTTTACAAGCACTCGCAGACCGGTATGAAAAGTTGAGTGAGCTATTGTGTGATCCAGATGTATCCAGTGATCCCAAGCGGCTTAGAGAGCTTTCCAAGGAGCAGTCTGATTTACAAGAGGCCTATGATGCCTTTACGGAATATAAACAAGTGACCGAGCAGCTAGATGATGCCAAGATTATGCAGGCGGAGAAGCTCGATGACGAAATGCGTGAAATGGTTAAGATGGAAATTGACGAGTTAAGCCAGCGGCAAGCTGAGCTTGATGAGAAAATTCGCATCGTATTGCTGCCTAAGGACCCGAATGACGACAAGAACGTTATTGTTGAAATTCGCGGCGCTGCTGGCGGAGATGAAGCAGCTTTGTTCGCTTACGAGCTGTATCGCATGTATACGAAGTTTGCTGATACGCAAGGCTGGCGCGTGGAGCTGATGGATTTCAGCGAGAATGACCTTGGAGGCTTCAAAGAGGTTATTTTTATGATTACGGGCAAAGGTGCTTACAGCAAGATGAAATTCGAAAGCGGCGCTCATCGCGTACAGCGTATTCCAGTAACGGAATCGGGCGGTCGTATTCATACATCGACATCTACGGTAGCGGTTATGCCTGAGGTTGAAGAGGTAGATATTGAGATTTTTGACAAGGATATTCGTGTGGATACGTTCTGCTCAAGCGGAGCGGGCGGTCAATCCGTTAATACAACGAAATCCGCGGTACGCGTATTGCATGTTCCTACGGGAATTATGGCGACCTGTCAGGATGGAAAATCGCAGAATGAGAACAAGGCGAAGGCACTGGCAGTGCTTCGTGCACGTATTTCCGACGTACGCCGTCAAGAGGAAGAAGCGAAATATGCAGGCGAGCGCAAGAGCAAGGTTGGAACGGGAGACCGAAGCGAGCGTATCCGTACGTACAATTTCCCGCAAAGCCGTGTAACGGATCATCGGATTGGATTGACGCTGCATAAGCTCGATTCCGTTATGAACGGGGATCTGGCTGATGTTATTTCGTCGCTGACGATTGCGGAGCAAGCGGATCTAATGGAACGTGAAATGGCTTAATACTGACGCTGGATCGTTGTATGCTTAGAATAAGCATACAGTTGATCCGGCGTTTTGTTTTGACATCTTGAATAGCTGCCTGCAAGCGATGAATAGCAGGCACGGAAGCTGGTACAAGAAGAAGGAGCGTTGAAGGAATGAATAATATGAAGGGCGGCTCGTGGTTTACGCTGCCGCTAACGATTCGCGAGGCGAGTATGCGTGCCGTTTCTCTGCTCAAGGAGGAAGCCGTGGAGGAGCCGCGCAATAACGCCGAGCTGCTGCTTATGCATCTGCTCCATATTGACCGTGCAGCGCTGCTGCGCGATGGAGGCGATCCCTTCCCGGAGGCTAAGCTGGCTGAATGGGAGGAGCTTGTGCGCCGGAAGGCGCTGGGGGAGCCGGTGCAATATATGATTGGCGAGCAATGGTTCTATAGCCGCCCCTTTGCGGTATCGCCAGCGGTGCTTATTCCGCGACCCGAGACGGAGCTGCTCGTAGAGGCCGTGCTAGAAGCGGCTGATTTGCTCTGGCCTTCCGCGGCGAGCGAGTCCGTGAGCGCAGTCGCAAGAGCGAGTGAAGCGCCGACGATCGTTGACGTCGGCACAGGCAGCGGCGCCATCGCCGTCACGCTAGCTGCGCAGCGTCCCGCGTGGCGCGTCAGCGCATCCGATCTATCGCCGGATGCGCTGACAGTCGCCCGCGCGAACGTGGCCCGCCATGAAGCGGCGGACCGCGTCGCGTTCGCGCAGGGCGACCTGCTCATGCCCTTCATACCTGGGCATGAGCAGTGCAAGCTATCGCACGACATGCTGCGCATAGACGTGCTGGTATCCAATCCGCCGTATATACCCGCGGCGGATATGAAGGGCTTGCAGCGCGAAGTTCGCGACTATGAGCCGCATCTCGCGCTGGAGGGCGGAGCGGACGGACTCGATCCGTACCGCCGCATGCTGGAGCAGCTTCCGCTGCTCTTGCAAATCCCGCGTATTGTCGCCTTCGAGCTTGGCATGGGCCAGCCGCGTATTGTGGCAGATATGATGCGTGCTATGGGCCACTGGGATGATATCCGAATCATTAGCGATTACGCCGGCATCGAGCGACATGTGATAGCAATTCAGTCGCAGCGCGCCTAAGAATAATATAACCTGTCACAGTGTCATCCTATCGTATTGCCAGAGAAAAGAACCTTAGGCCACTTTAGCGGCCTAAGGTTCTTTTCTTGAAATATAGGGGAGTATATCATTTCACCATACGATATCTATATTTCTCCGGAATGAAACGCGCCACCGCCATAAGGAAGGCGGCAGCCGTTTCACCTTGGTTAATTTCCATAGGAATCTCCAACTAGATTTGCAGCATTATTAGCTGCGTACGACCTTAAATTTGCTATACCATGCACTAAAGTCCTCGCTAGTTTAAGGGGAAGCAGCCTACACTGCACTTCGTACAATAGAAACCTCACATGAGAGCTGTTTCAGACGGCTACAATGTAATTCTGCAGTAGAATTAGCTCCAAATCAACAAATATCGCTCTAGACTAGGCATTCTATTGCACAAACTGCAGTGTTCGTGGTCGAGTCAGGCGAGTAACGTCGATTACGTTGTACAAAGTGCAACGCAGCCTCGTCCTATTGCGCTATTTCATAAATGAACCAATCCAACTAGATAAGTCGAACTAGAAATTTACGTATTGGACGCTGCGCGAAAAGATCATTCTTTAGCGTCGCGGTTGCAGCTGATTGCCGTTACTCCGGCATCATATTCGTACTGATCGCGATCCGGTTCCAAGCATTGATGGTGATGATGCACATGATGATTTCACCGATCTGCTTGCTGTCGAAATAACGGGCTGCTTCATCGTAGACGGCATCCGGCACATGCTCCTTTGTAATGATGGTTACCGATTCCGTCAACGCAAGCACTGCCCGCTCGGCAGGCGTGAAGTACGGCGTGTCGCGCCAAGCGCTCAAAGCATAAATCCGCTGTTCGGTTTCGCCAAGCGCTCTTGCATCCTTGGTATGCATATTGATACAAAAAGCACAGCCGTTGATTTGTGATGCGCGAATTTTAATTAGCTCTCTTAGCTGCTTGTCGATGCTGGTCGTTTCCAAATATTTTTCCAATCCAGTCATGGCCTGATAGGCAGCGGGCAATTCTTTCGCTATTGCGGTTCTTTGTGTCATCCTCTTCAATCTCCTCTGTTATCTGATTAAGCGGCCTCTTCAGGCTGCCTTAAGTTCCTTCATCATCTAAGACAAAGTATAGCCCGAGATTGTGACAGACAATGCGTGGAAGTTTTAACTTCTCACCAAATAGCCTATAGAAGTCCGACATGAACCAGCTTGTCCGGATTCAACAAGACGAAAATTCGCTCGAGCTTCTGCTCATGCTCATTCAGCTGGAAGCTGATCACGCTTTTTGGCTTATTATCGCTCATAATGATGAGGCCAGCTTGTCCGTTAATGACAGCAAATTGGTGGCCGTCCCCCAGGAAGCTTCTCCTTATTACTCCCTGTAGAAAAGCGATCACGCGGGCTCTGCTAGTGATCGCGAAGATGGCAGCATGCACTTTACCTCCGCCATCAGCGACCAGAATAGCCTCTTCCGTCAAAAGAGCAATCAATTTATCGAAATCGCCTGAGGCTGCAGCCTCCATAAAGGCGGCAACAAGCGGTGCGGCCTTTACCGAGTTTGCAGGAAGCTTATTCCGCTCGAGCTGAAGCTTCCCTTTAGCTCTGCTGAAAATTTTACGGCAATTGGCCTCTTTTAGCTGCAGGCATTCCGCAATTTCCGTGTAGTCGTACTGAAGCGACTCTCTAAGAATGAAGACAGCTCTCTCGGCGGCTGACAGCTTTTCCATCATGACAAGCAGTCCATAAGAAAGCTCTTCATGCGCTGCATAAAGCTGAGCAGGGTCCTGCTCGGCAGAAGCAATATCCGGCTCGGGCAGCCAATGACCGACGTATACCTCTCGCCGCTTGCGTGCCGATTGCAGGGCAGTAAGGGATCGATTAGTGACCATTCGGACTAAATACGCTTTTTCGTTGCTGATATTAGAGGTGTCTAGTCCGCTATAGTCGGCAAATACGTCCTGAACTAAATCCTCGGCCTCGCTGAGCGAGCCGAGCATACGATAGGCAATGGAATGGAGCAGCGGTCGATATGTCGTATACATGCTCTCGAAACTCATCAAATGATCCGTCCTTCTCTCTTAAAAATATAAGATTAAGCTTATGGCTGTTATTATACCGTAATCACTTTTGGAAAAAAGATAGATTAGTAGGTTTATATAGTAGAGCTGCTGGACATAATGACGGATAGATACGTTCCGGGACGCAAGCAGACGCACTGACGGGTGCGACGAGAGGGGCTTGTGTGTATGTCCAGCAATTATTCGATTCATTCCTATTCTAATGTTACAAAAACAACTCATTCTCATTCCAAACGTTCCAACCGGCTTGCTTATCGCAACTCATATGGATTTATCATTTTTGCACTTATTCTCTTAATTATGAGCTGGGAATCCCAGCAAATGGACGCTGCTGTCGCGAGCAGTCATATTCCGCAGGAGGCTATCCGCCTTCGTATATTAGCAAATTCCGATAATCCCGCGGATCAAGTGGTAAAACGCCTTGTGCGGGATGAGATCGTTAAAGCGATGAATAGCTGGGTTACCGGTCCTCAAACGATCGAGGAAGCCCGTCAAAGCATTATCGCAAATATGGCTGAAATTGAACGCATTACGGCAAAGGTGTTGGAGAGCCGCGGGTTTAGCTATGACTTTTCCGCAGAGCTTGGGATGGTGCCATTCCCGACGAAAATGTACGGCGATCAGGTTTATCCAGCCGGTGATTATGAGTCGCTGCTTATTACCTTGGGCGAAGGCGGCGGGCAAAATTGGTGGTGCGTGCTATTTCCTCCGTTATGCTTCATTGATGCTGTGAGTGGCGAGGCATCCGCGGCTCCCGCAGGGGATACGGTGCAATCGGCAGCAGTGGTGAAGGCAGATCCAGCTGTGGAGAAAGCCACCGCGCTGCAAGCTTCCAAAGAGGATGCGGCACCTGGCGGAGAAGCACCGGAAGCAAAGTTTTTTCTCTGGGAAATGCTTAAGTCCTTGATCGACTGGATTAAATCGTTATTTTCATAAGAAACGGCAGCTGCAGCTTCAGTTATGAAGGGGCGGCTGTCGTTTCTGCTCGTTTACGGACGCATATGCTATAATAGCGAAAGAATGGACAATTTAATTATATAGCAAGGATTGAATGATAGAGATGACGATAACTAAAATATGGCATGTGAAGAAGGCAGCGGATGAGCAGTTAAGTACTCAGCTCACAGAGGCTGCTCGCCAGCTAAGAGAAGGCGGACTTATCGCATTTCCGACGGAGACGGTCTATGGTCTTGGCGCGGATGCGAGGAGCACGGCTGCCGTTGAGCGGATATTTACGGCAAAGGGCCGTCCATCGGACAACCCGCTTATCGTCCATATTGCGGCACGCGAGCAATTGGACGAGCTTGTGCTTCCGTATCCGCCGCTCGCGAAAGTGCTTATGGAGCATTTTTGGCCGGGTCCGCTTACGATTGTGCTTCCTGTACGGACAGGGGCGCTCTCGCCGCTTGTGACCGCCGGATTGCCGACCGTAGGCATTCGAATACCGGATCATAGAACAGCGCTTGCTCTGCTTGCGCAAGCCGGCTGTCCGATTGCAGCTCCGAGCGCCAATCGCTCGGGAAGACCGAGCCCTACTTTGGCAGAGCATGTTCTAGAGGATTTAGACGGCAGGATAGACGGAGTTGTTGATGATGGGCAGACGGGAGTTGGCTTGGAATCAACTGTCATCGAACTTACTGGCCTTGACGCGATACGTATATTGCGCCCGGGAGGAATTACACGTGAAGCGCTGCAGCAGGCGGTGCCGGATGTAAGCATCGATAGCGCAAATGAAGCGGAGCCTGAGTCTGCGCCTCGTTCTCCGGGGATGAAATATACGCATTACGCTCCGCAGGGGGAGCTGGAGCTTGTGCGGGGGGAGGCGGGTGCAGTTGTCTTCTATATTCAAGAGCAGGTTGCAGCGGCGAGAGCACGCGGCGAGGTAACGGGCGTTCTCGCCTTTGATGAGCGACTTGGAAGCTTTGATGCGGATCGTCTATTATCTTTGGGCAGCGAAGCGGAGCTTGATGCCGCTGCTCAGAGGCTGTATGCTGCATTGCGAGTATTTGATGGCGCAGGTGTGCAGCGGATATGGGCGGAAGGCTGCGAGGAGGATGGAATTGGCGCAGCTTTAATGAATCGGCTGGTTAAAGCAGCCGGTCATCGAATCATTCGCGTATAAGCAGCTTTTTGCGCAGCAGTACAGCTTGTATGATCAGTAGTATGTTTGTCCCTAATCCCGCATATGTTGGATATAGACTATGCGCGGACATGGGGGAGATCGGCTGTGGTAGATGCACATATGCAGGCAGGGCAGTTTTTGACGCTGCTCATTATAGCGTTGGCTCTGGGACTTGATGCATTTTCGCTTGGACTCGGCATTGGTCTGAAGGGCATACGCTTGTTGGATGTTTTGAAGCTGGGAGTCGTTATTGCCTTGTTCCATGTGTTCATGCCGCTAGCTGGGATATATACCGGACAGTACGTAGGCAGCTTGCTTGGAGAAGTAGCGACGACAGCGGCAGGTATCTTGCTGGTTCTGCTCGGTGGGCATATGATTTACAGCTCGCTGCGCGGGGAGGAAGTAAAATCGTTTGATCATCAATCGTTGTGGGGCTTGCTTGTGCTCTCCCTTAGCGTCAGTATTGATTCCTTCTCGGTAGGTATTACACTTGGAATGTTTTCGGCTAATATGTGGGTGACGGTATTGCTGATTGGCTTGCTTGGCGGACTTATGTCGGTGCTTGGCTTGCTGCTCGGGCGAAAGGTAAGCGGCAACCTTGGCGAATATGGCGAAGCCATTGGCGGAGGGGTTCTGTTTGTTTTTGGCATATTATTTATTTTTTGAAATATAGGAAAGTATATCATTCCGTCATACTTTCTCTATATTTCTCCGGAATGAAACGCGCCACCGCCATAAGGACGGCGACAGCCGTTTCACCTTGAAATATAGGAAAATATGAGGGTGGAAAAGGGGTTGGCAGTGTGAAACGTATCTTATTTATTTGTACCGGCAATACATGCCGCTCACCAATGGCTGAAGCCATGCTTCGCCGAATGGCTGCTTTGAGGGGCGTTACTATTGCTGTGCGCTCAGCTGGCATATCGACCATTGATGGCCTGCCAGTCTCGTCGCATGCGGCAGAGGCGCTTAGGCAGCGGGAAATTGAGCATAAAAGCACCTCATTAGCATTGACAAGTGAGGCCGTTAGCTGGGCTGACCTTATTTTGACGATGACGTCCAATCATAAGCGAGGGCTGCTGCAATGGTATCCGGAAGCGGTGGACAAGGCCTATACACTTAAGGAATATTCGAATATGGATGCAAAGGTGCTTGCCGATATTGAGGAGCTGGAGCAGCTTTATTCGGAGCTTCACATGAAGCAGGCGCTGGGTCAGAAGCTGTCAGCATCCGAGCGAAGCCGTTTGCTTGAGCTGGAGCAGCGTATTCCAAGCTTCGATATCGTTGATCCGTTCGGGGGCTCACAGTCTATTTATGACAGCAGCGCACACGAAATCGAAGCCGCGCTGGTGAAGCTTTTGGACAAGCTGACAAGAAGATAAATACACGAGTGCCTATGTCGATAAAGATTGATTTTTTGAAAGACTTCGGCTATTATAAAAGAATAATATACGGTTTCCGATGTAACTGGCGACGGAAGTGGGTTAACCACGGTGGAGCATCGGAACATACGGCCGGTCGCCTGGGCAAAGAGCAGCATGCTAATTAGCATGTCATGCTCTTTTTTCGTCTTTTTCTGCAAAAATAGGTATACTAGCACTGTAATGTGTTATTTCGAAGGAGGTCTTTTACGTTGAAAATTGCCATTGGTGCCGATCATGCAGGCTACCGCTTGAAGGATGAGGTCGTACCTTTTCTTTTATCGCTCGGTCATGAGGTCGAGGATGTTGGCTGCAGCTGCGATCAATCCGTTGATTACCCAGATTATGCATTGCCCGTATGTGACCTTGTAACGAGCAGCAAAGCAGAACGCGGTATACTGATTTGCGGCACAGGAATTGGCATGTCGATTGCTGCCAACAAAGTACGGGGTATCCGCTGTGCACTAGTGAATGACATGTTCTCTGCAAAAGCAACTCGCGAGCATAATGATACGAATGTATTAGCACTTGGAGAACGCGTTATTGGTCCAGGAGTCGCTTTGGAAATTATTCGTATTTGGCTCGAAACACCGTTCTCGGGCGGCGAGCGTCATGTTGCCAGAGTAAATAAAGTAAATCAAATTGAAGAGCAATAGATTGTCCATACCTATGCCATACCTAAGCAGGAGGCCGTCGCAATGAGTGAAAATGGCAACGTACAGCTTGGAGTCATTGCAAAGCAGGTAGAAACGATTGTTCGAGAGCTTGCAGCTGCAGGCAGCATTGCTGAAAATCAGCTGCTTGTCATAGGAGTAAGCACCAGCGAGGTGCTGGGGCATCACATTGGTACAGCTGGAACAACCGATGCAGCTGCACAAATTTATGCAGGCGTGGATGCTGTGCGCAGAGAAATTGGCTTCGTGCCGATGTATCAATGCTGCGAGCATTTGAATCGCGCTCTTGTCATTGAGCGTGCTGCCGCTGAGAGATACGGACTTGAGATCGTAGGTGCGGTTCCTGTTCCGAAGGCTGGCGGATCAATGGCAGCCTATGCCTATCGTCAGCTGGTGTCTCCTTGCTTGGTTGAGGCTGTACAAGCACATGCGGGCATTGATATTGGAGATACGTTCATCGGTATGCATTTGAAGCGGGTTGCTGTACCCGTTCGACCTTCTGTTCGCCGGATCGGCGAGGCTCATGTGACAATGGCGATCACGAGGCCGAAGCTGATTGGCGGTTCCCGCGCAGTTTACGAGCTGCAAACGAATATTACTGCAGAGCAATCTGCGGGTTCATGTGAATAACGATGTTTAAATCTTAATGATTAGTTTTATAAGTATTTATTGAAAATATAAGCTTTCTAACTATGAGGAGGAATATTCAGATGGAAAATTTACGTAAGCAGGACCCTGAGGTACTAAAAGCGCTAGGACTTGAGCTAGGACGTCAACGCGATAACATCGAGCTTATCGCATCTGAGAACATCGTTAGCGAAGCTGTATTGGAAGCAATGGGAAGTGTGCTTACGAACAAATATGCAGAGGGTTACCCAAGCAAACGTTTCTACGGCGGCTGTGAGCATGTTGATATCGTAGAGGATATCGCTCGCAATCGTGCGAAAGAGCTGTTCGGAGCTGAGCATGCAAACGTACAACCGCACTCCGGCGCACAAGCGAATATGGCGGTTTACCTTGCAGCCTTGAAGCCTGGTGACACTGTGCTCGGTATGAACCTGGCGCATGGCGGTCACTTGACGCACGGCAGCCCGGTTAACGCTTCTGGCTTGCTTTATAATTTCGTAGCCTACGGCGTGCAGGAGGATTCCTTCACGATTGATTATGAAGAGGTTCGCAAACTTGCATTCAAACACCGTCCTCGTCTGATTGTTGCTGGTGCAAGTGCATATCCGCGTACAATCGATTTCGAAACGCTTGGCAAAATTGCGAATGACGTAGGCGCATTGTTCATGGTTGATATGGCTCATATCGCTGGTTTGGTAGCTGCGGGTCTTCACCCAAGCCCAGTACCGCATGCACACTTCGTAACGACTACAACTCACAAAACGCTTCGCGGACCACGCGGCGGTATGATTCTTTGCCGTCAGCCTTGGGCAGCGGCGATCGACAAAGCGGTATTCCCTGGCTCACAAGGCGGCCCTTTGATGCATATTATCGCAGCAAAAGCCGTTGCTTTCGGAGAAGCGCTTAAACCGGAATTCAAGCAATATGCGACACAAGTAGTCAAAAATGCTAAAGTGCTTTCTGAGGAGCTTGTTGCTAAAGGCTTCAACATCGTATCCGGTGGAACAGACAATCACTTGATGCTGCTCGATACGCGCAGTCTGAACATTACAGGCAAGGTTGCTGAGCATGTTCTTGATGAGGTTGGTATTACTGTTAACAAAAATGCGATTCCATTTGATCCTACAAGCCCGTTTGTAACCTCCGGTATTCGTATCGGTACGCCGGCAGCAACAGCTCGTGGCATGGAAGAGAACGCAATGAAAGTTATTGCAGAAGTGATCGCTCTTGTACTAAACAGTCCACAGGATCAAGAGGTTTTGACGAAGGCTCGCGGCATGGTGCGTGACCTTACTGCTCAATATCCACTGTATCCAGGCATGACTTACTAATTCATAGCTAATTAAATTGATTTGGAAACCCATTCGACAACTAGTTGTCGAATGGGTTTTTTTGTTTTTCCGTGCATAAAACAATTAGCGTTATAAAATAATAGCGTTACAAGCGGAGGCAATAAATTTGCCTGAAAGGCACAATAACCTTTTTTGAAAATATAGGAAAGTATATCATTTCGCCATACTTTCTCTATATTTCTGGGAATGAAACCAGCTGTCGTCGTCCAAGGATGGAGATGACCGTTTCACCTTGGTAAAAAGATAAAGAGGGGGTATTCAATAGTGAAATATTGTAATTTTACATGTTGATTCAAAAGATAGAAATTCGTGTATAAATAGTAGATTATCGTTATAAATAATAGGTTTATCGATTTGGATTAATAAAAAAATCGCGAAATTTAGATCTGTAAAATAGGGATATAAATTATGAGAATTCAATCTATAAATGTAAGTTAATGTATTTGGAATTTTGTGGTTTATGAATAATGAATAAATAACATGAATAAACGCTTGAAAGCGTTGAAGTGTAAAATTAATTAATCGAATAAACGCGTTGAAGTGGTGAAGTGTAACGGTTTAAAGCGATATAAAACAATAATTTACAGTTTACATACCATTGATAAATAATTAACATAGATGTATAGTGAAAAAATTAATAATAATAATTCTCTAAGGTTAAATGGGAGGATAGACCCCTATTGAATCGAATAGAGAGGAAGCGGGGGATTTTAATGAGAACAAGAAAGTCTGCTTTTACTTTTGTTGCTGCATTACTCATTCTTGCTATGGTTGCGGTAGGTTGTACTCCGAAAAATGAGACTGGCAACAACGGTGCGGCGAATAATGAAACTTCTGAGGGTAAATCGGAAACGAAAGCATTCCGTTTGAATATCCATTCAGAGCCTTCAACACTGGATCCTGCACTGATGGAAGACAATGTTTCTGGTACGCTTGCAACAGGGATTTATGAAGGCTTGACTCGCAAAAATGAAAATGGTGAATCTGTTCCGGCTACAGCAGAAAGCTTTGTAAAGTCAGAGGATGGAATGACGTATACCTTCACAATTCGTGATGATGCAAAGTGGAGCAATGGTGATCCCGTTACGGCTAATGACTTCGAATACTCTTGGAAACGTGCGCTTGATCCTGCTACAGGCTCAACTTACGCATACCAATTTTATTACATCGTTGGAGCACAAGATTACAACGAAGGAAAAACAACGAATGCAGATGCGGTAGGCATTAAGGCATTGGATGAAAAAACGCTTGAGGTTAAGCTGAATTCACCTACTCCTTATTTCTTGAGCCTAACTTCTTTCTATGTCTATAATCCTGTTCACCAATCGGTGAAGGATAATGAAGCTTGGGCTGCTGACGCAGCGACTATTATCGGTAATGGTCCGTTCAAAATGAGTGCATGGCAGCACAATACATCCATTAAGCTCACTCCAAACGAATATTATTATGAGAAAGACCAAGTGAAATTTACTAGCATAGAATTTTCGATGCTAAGTGATTCGGCTACAGAGCTTGCGAACTACGAGACTGGCAAGCTTGATTACACAGGTAAACCAACAGGTGAAATTCCAGCTGAGCAAATTCCTGTTCTTAAGGAATCGAAACCAGATGAGATCGTGACTAAAGGTATTGCAAGCTCATACTACTACCAATTTAATACAGAAGAAGTTCCTTTTAACAACGTAAAGGTTCGTAGAGCCCTTTCGATGGCGATTGATCGTCAAGCAATTGTTGAGAGCGTGACGATGGCTGGCGAAGTGCCTTCCTTCGGATTTGTACCACCAGGTATTATCGGTCAAAAAGAGGATTATCGTACAGAAGTGAAGGATGATTTCTTCACAGAGAACGTTGACGAAGCAAAAACTTTGCTTGCTGAGGGTTTGGCTGAGCTTGGACTAGCTAAGTTCCCTAAGGTTACTTTGACCTTCAATACAAGCGACGGGCACAAGAAAATTGCTGAGGCAATCGTAGAAATGTGGCGTCAAAACCTCGGTATCGAGGTAGGTATTGAAAATCAAGAATTTGCTGTTTTGTTAAAAAACCGTACGGCAATGAACTACCAGATTTCCCGCGCAGGCTGGGGAGCTGACTACAATGATCCAATGACTTACTTGGATATGTTTGTCACAGGCGGAGGCCAGAACAATACTGGTTTTGCTTCACCTGAGTACGATGCTTTGATCGCAAAAGCAAACAAAAGCGGAGATCAAGCTGAACGTATTGCAGCAATGACAGAAGCAGAAAAAATCCTTATGGATTATATGCCGATCATGCCGATTTACTATTACAGCAACGTGTACATGCTTAAGCCTGGATTCAAAAATATCACTACGGACTACAAAGGCGACATTGACTATACAAGAGGTTATTACGAAGCGGAATAGTCACCCTTCGACTATTTGAAGGTGGGGATATATGCGGGTAATCCGTATATATCCCTTTCTTGTTGATAAATTCTGACTCCTGTTTTTGTGCATTTCTTCTTGTTTATATTCTGTAAGGAGGTGTCCATTGCGTTGATAAAATATATATTCAAGAAGTTTCTGTCCATGTTCGTTTCGTTGTTTGTTTTGGCATCGGCTACCTTCTTTCTTATGAAAATTATTCCAGGTGATCCCTTCGTTAGGGAGAAAGCGATTCCCGAGAAGATTAGAGAGCACCTCTTTGCGATGTATGGTCTTGATCAACCGATGTGGAAGCAATACTTAATGTATTTGAACAATTTGCTTCATGGCGATTTAGGCATGTCGATGAAGCAGCAATATATGTCTGTTACCCGTATTATCAAGGAAAGCTTTATTTATTCAGCACAAATTGGCCTTTTTGCTGTTTTCGTTTCGCTGGCAATGGGTCTAATTCTGGGAATTATTGCTGCGCTTAATCATCGTAAGTGGCTGGATAGCGCGACGATTTTTATTGCCGTATTAGGGGTTTCTATTCCCAATTTTCTCGCAGCATCTATTTTGCAATACATTTTTGGAAGCAAACTGCAATGGCTAAGTGTTTCAGGCCTTAACGATCCTACTGATTTTATTATGCCTGTACTTGCTCTCTCTTTTCTTCCAGCGGCATTTATTGCGCGTCTAACCCGCTCGACCATGCTGGAGGTATTGTCAGCTGACTATATTAAGACGGCTCGTTCCAAAGGCTTGAGTGGTCGGATTATATTGGTTCGTCATGCTCTTCGCAATGCCATATTGCCGGTGGTCACCTATATTGGGCCAATGACTGCGAATATCATTACAGGGTCCGTAGTTGTTGAGCAAATTTTCGGTATTGGTGGTATCGGTAAATACTTTGTACAAAGTATAACTAACCGTGACTATACGCTCATAATGGGGCTTACTTTATTTTATGGAATTATATTGATGGCTGCGCGATTCTTGACTGACGTTGCCTACGGCTTTGTTGATCCGCGTATTAAGCTGACAAGAGGAGGGGGGAAAGGATGAAGGAAAATACCTTTACACCTGATGATTTTGCCAAGCTGAACAAAGACGAGAAGCATACGGAAGTAGTCGTTCGTGAGAGCATATCGGCATGGAAGGACGCCTGGTTCAGGCTCCGTACGAATAAAATAGCGATGATAAGCTTAATTATTCTGGTCATCGTCGCCCTGATGGCTGCCTTTGGTCCAATGATTACCGAGCAAGATTATCAAACGAATCATTTGAAGGAAAAAAACCTTGGCCCAAACAGCACCTATTGGTTTGGTACGGATGATCTTGGACGAGATCTTTTCTCTAGAACTTGGATGGGCGCAGGGATTTCCTTGCAGGTTGGCATATATGCAGCCCTTGCCGATTTGGTGTTAGGTGTTATTATTGGCGGAATTATGGGTTATTTCGGAGGACGCGTTGATGAAATTCTGAACCGTTTTTGTGAAATTATATACTCGATTCCAAGCATGCTTATTATTATTCTTTTAATCGTTATTTTAGAGCCCAGCATGTTTACGATCGTGCTTGCGCTTAGTATAACTGGGTGGGTTAGTATGGCTTGGATTGTAAGAGGTCAAATTATGCAGCTTAAAAACCAGGAATACGTTATGGCTGCACAAGCGCTGGGCGCAGGTACCGCGCGTATTCTATTCCGACATCTGATTCCGAATGCGATGGGCCCTATTATCGTAACGCTAACGCTCACTGTACCTAGCGCTATCTTCGCTGAGGCATTCCTCAGCTTCCTTGGCTTAGGTGTGCAATCGCCGGCGGCCTCGCTTGGAACGATGATTAACGATGCCATTAAAGCATGGACGCTTTATCCATGGAGAATGATCTTCCCGGCAGCAGTTATTAGTATTACGATGCTTTGCTTTAATATTTTTGGGGATGGTCTGAGAGATGCGCTTGATCCGAAAATGAAAAAGTAGGAGGTGGTCTATGATGGAGAAGTTACTTGAAGTCAATAACCTTCGTGTTAATTTCAAAGTGCGCGGCGGTGTAGTCAAAGCGGTGCGCGGCGTTAATTTTCACGTAAATAAAGGAGAAGCTGTTGCTATCGTTGGAGAATCGGGCTGCGGCAAGAGCGTTACAGCACAATCGCTCATGCGTTTGATTCCATCCCCTCCAGCGGAAACGAGCGGCTCCATTAGGTTCAAAGACAAAGACATTTTGAAGCTGTCCAATAAAGAAATGGAAGATATTCGCGGCAAAGAGATGGGGATGATCTTCCAGGATCCGATGACCTCGCTGAATCCAACGCTGACCATTGGGCGTCAAATTACAGAAGGTTTGATTAAGCATCAAGGGTTAAGCGGAGCCAAAGCGACCGCACGCGCCATTGAGATGCTTGATCTAGTCGGAATTCCAAATGCTTCATCAAGAGTAAATCAATATCCCCATCAATTTTCTGGAGGCATGCGCCAGCGTGCAATGATCGCGATTGCGCTTGCGTGTAATCCATCGCTGCTCATTGCGGATGAACCGACCACGGCGCTCGATGTAACGATTCAAGCGCAAATTATGCGAGTGATGAAGGATTTGCAGCACAAGCTAGGCACTTCTATTATTCTTATTACACATGACTTAGGCGTCGTAGCGGATATGTGTGATCGTGTCATTGTTATGTATGCCGGCAAGGTGGTCGAAACGGGAACCAAATGGGAAATTTTCAAAAATCCTAAGCATCCGTATACAAGGGGATTGCTTCGTTCCCTGCCTCGTCTTGATCAGAGAAAGGATGAGCCTCTCGTGCCAATTTACGGGATGCCGCCGGATCTGATCAAGCCGCCAGTAGGCTGCAGCTTCTGTGCTCGTTGTGATGAGGCAATGAGAGTATGTGTGGATAATGATCCTGAACTGCTCCCTGTAGACGGCAATGAATCACATGCCTCGGCATGCTGGCTCGCACATCCTTATGCTAAACGGGAGGTGTCCGTATGAGTGCTCCATTAATCGAAATCAATCATTTGCGCAAGTTTTTTAATTTAGGCGGCGGACAAACGCTCCAAGCTGTTAATGATATAACCTTCTCCATTCAAAAAGGTGAAACCGTTGGAGTAGTCGGTGAATCCGGCTGCGGCAAGTCAACTGCTGGGCGTACCATTATGCGTCTTTATGAGCCGACTAGCGGAGGGGTTACCTTCGACGGGCAAGATATTTATAAGCTGCAGGGCTCTAAGCTTAAGGCGCTGCGCCGTGATATGCAGATGATATTTCAAGATCCGTATGCATCGCTTAATCCGCGTATGACCGTTATGGATATCATAGGCGAAGCGCTGGATATTCATAAGCTGGTGTCCAGCAAGAAGGAACGTAAGCACCGTGTTGAAGGGCTGCTCGATGTTGTTGGCCTTAATCCCGATCACGCTACGCGTTATCCGCATGAGTTCTCAGGCGGTCAGCGGCAGCGTATTGGCATCGCACGCGCGCTTGCTGTAGATCCGCGCTTTATCATTGCGGACGAGCCGATCTCGGCGCTCGATGTGTCCATTCAAGCGCAGGTTGTGAACCTGCTGCAGGATTTGCAGCGCAAGTTAGGATTAACCTACTTGTTTATCGCGCATGACTTGTCGATGGTTAAGCATATCAGTGACCGAGTTGCGGTTATGTATCTGGGGAAAATCGTAGAGCTGGCAGAAAGCAGCGAGCTTTATGATAAGCCGGCGCATCCATATACTAGAGCGCTGCTGTCGGCAATTCCAATTCCGGACCCTGAAGTAGAGGCTAATCGTGAGCGAATTGTATTGACAGGGGATTTGCCTAGTCCCATTAATCCGCCAACCGGCTGTCAATTCCACACGCGCTGTCCCATTGCCACTAACAAGTGCAAGGTCGATGAACCAGCTCTGCTGGAGATAAGAAAAGGACATTTTGCCGCTTGTCATTATGCGTCTGTATAGTCTGTATAGCAGGATATAAAAAAATGGAGCAGGGATTTTCCCTGCTCCTCTTTTTGTTATTATTAATATATAAGTTGAACTTTAGAAATGAAGTTTAAGCGAAGCGAGAAGATCGTTCTGGAGAAACGAAGTGTTCGCCTTTGCAGCCAGATTTTTACCTTTAAATGTTTTAGGAAATCAAAAAATCTGGCTGCAACCGCGATCGTAAGAATGATCTACTCGCGCAGCGCCTAAAACGTAATTTCTAAATTTAACTTATTATAAATGGCTTGTGGATTGTGCATAAGTATGTGGATAAAATGTGAGTACATGTGGATAACTGCATAATACAAATGATAATTTTGCTCCATGAAGGCTGTATTTTGAGCCCAGATGGATGCTTATATGCTAAAATGTGGTTACGACAAGATCGCTTAGGAGGGCATGATGGTTCAATTAATTGTAGTTTTGATCATTGTTGCAGTTGTTTTTATGGCAGTAAACGCAATTATTAAATCGAATCGGAGAACTGGCAATAAACACTCGTATAGGGCAGGCAGAGGATCATTTGGAAGGACGAATGCATTTGCTCCTTGGCCAAATGAAAATCCGCCATCTGCGCTAGGTGTTCCTTACGGACATCCGGCAAGAACGGCAGCCGAGCGCTTAGAAGCCTCGCTTAGCGAATCTTTTGAAAGTCGGGTCAAAGATCGGGTGTTGAAGGAATTTCCACGAATTTCAGATAAGGAATGGGACTGGACGTGGTTTGAGCTTAAACGTTATTTCCTTATGTGCAGTATTATGCGCAGCGTTCCGATGTATAGCAGACAGGTAGATGCAGTGTGGCATGAGATGCTTATGTTTACAAGGGAATATGAGCAGTTTTGCTTAAGTTTTTGTGGTGAAATGATCCATCACGCGCCTCATGCGCCTGGTTCACATCCGGAGGAAGGAGAGCGCGCCTTATTTGATTGGCTGTACGGTGAGCTGTTCAAGCAGACACCCGCCAGCGGCAGAATATGGGGGGCATTTTATCGTACCCGCATGTCAGCTCAGAAGCTAAGCGAGCTTGCGGAGTTTAGCGGGGAAACATTGCGGCTGCAGTGGTTTAATACAAAAACATCTGCACATTATACTGATTTAAACGCAACGGTGGAATACTTAATTACGCGCTCCAAGTCACAGCGTAACCCGGATAAAAGCAGGGACAGCCGCAGTAATGGTTATGATCCCGTCCTTGGCGGAACGGGCATGCTAACAGGTATGCTGATTTATTATTCGATATCAGATCCCGATGGCTTTATTCAGCAGATGAATCAGGTGCAAAACGAGGAGCAGCGCAAAGCGAACGGAAGCGGGGATTCTACATATGTTTGCAGTGGGTCCTCTGATGATGGAAGCGACCATTCGGGAGACGGATCTGGCGGAGACTCGTCTTGCAGCAGTGGAGGCGATAGCGGGGGATCATCCTGCGGCGGGGGCTGCAGCAGCTAATAATTGGAAACCATGCAGAGGCGCATGCTTCCTATATTAGAGTCCTCGGCCTTTATTTGGCTATATCCTTAAAAGACAAGATGCAACGGCTAGTTTACAATGCTATAATATACGGGATTGTGTCACAGCCTACAACAACAAACGGGAGGAATACCGCTCCATGAGCAAATTAATCATTTGCGACCATCCGTTAATTCAGCATAAGCTGACTTTTATTCGGAATAAAGAAACGAATACAAAAGATTTTCGGGAATTGGTTGATGAAGTCGCTACACTTATGTCTTACGAAATTACGAGAGAAATACCGCTTGATACGATTAAGGTACAAACGCCTGTCGCTGAGACGGATGCAAAAGTCGTCTCTGGAAGAATGCTCGGGCTTGTGCCTATTTTGCGCGCCGGTCTAGGTATGGTTGACGGTATATTGAAGCTGATCCCCTCTGCTAAGGTAGGCCACATTGGACTTGCCCGTGATCACGAGACGCTTCAACCGAAGGAATATTATATTAATTTGCCGACGGATGCTCCGAACCGGCTGCTCATTGTCATTGATCCTATGCTTGCAACTGGCGGATCAGCGATCGCTGCGATCAACTCATTGAAGAATCATCAATGCGATCAAATTAAATTAATGTGTCTAATTGCTGCGCCAGAAGGCGTGAAGGCTGTACAGGAAGCACATCCGGATGTTGATATTTATATTGCAGCGTTGGATGAGCGTTTGGACGAAAAAGGCTACATCGTGCCAGGCCTTGGCGATGCTGGAGACCGTATGTTTGGAACAAATTAACGCCAAGCCGGATCAAATTATAATAGGAGTGGAAGCTTTTGTCTAAACTAAAGGTAATGACTATTTTCGGTACGCGACCGGAGGCAGTCAAAATGGCACCGCTTGTACTTGAACTTCAGAAGCGTGAGGATGAGATCGAATCGATCGTTTGTGTAACGGCACAGCATCGTCAGATGCTGGATCAGGTTCTAGATTTTTTTGAAATACATCCCAACTACGATTTGAATGTTATGAAGGAGCGTCAGACGCTAACGGAGACAACGGTACGTGTTCTCGAAGGGCTTGATCCTGTGCTAACGCAAGCGAAGCCTGATATCGTGCTTGTACACGGCGATACGCAGACCACCTTTCTAGCTAGCTATGCAGCGTTCTTAAAGCAAATACAGGTAGGTCACGTGGAAGCGGGTCTTCGTACATGGAACAAGCTTTCGCCTTACCCAGAGGAAATGAATCGGCAGCTTGCCGGCGTACTCTCTGATGTGCATTTTGCACCGACAGAATGGTCGGCAGGCAATTTGCGTAAAGAGAATAAGTCGGATTCCACCATTTATGTGACTGGCAATACGGCTACTGACGTGTTTCAATACACGGTGGACGAATCGTTCTCACACCCAGTCATTGACTGGGCGAAAGGGAAACGGATGATTCTCATGACTGCCCATCGCAGGGAAGCTCTCGGCGAGCCGCATCGGAACATATTTCGGGCGATAAAACGAATTGCAGATGAGCATGAGGACGTAGCCATCGTGTACGCAGTACATCCTAATCCAGCTGTGAGAGAACCGGCAAATGAAATTTTGGGCGATCATCCTCGCATCCGCCTGATTGATCCGCTGGATGTATTCGAATTCCACAACTTCTATCCGCATGCTTACATGATTATGACAGACTCTGGCGGTTTGCAGGAAGAAGCTCCTTCATTTGGCGTTCCGACTTTAGTGCTTCGTGATACGACAGAGCGCCCGGAGGGAATAGAGGCTGGAACCCTTGAACTGGTCGGTACGGATGAAGAGACGGTATACAACCGCGCTCACGCTCTATTGACTGATTCACAGCTATACAGCCGAATGAGCCAAGCAGCAAATCCATATGGTGACGGCAAAGCGTCAGAACGTATTGTTGACGCTATTTTACATCATTTTGGCAAGCGGAAGGAACGTCCGGATACGTTCACACAACGTTCATAGATTAGCTTGGAGCACTAGCCCAACAGCCGAATGTACAGCGTACAGTAGTACTGTACGGTTTTTGAGAGTCGTAACACCTTATGTATCAAGGGTTTTGGGCAATCTATTCAGCAAAAGTTTGCACTTAATTCAATTGACAAACCTGTTGTTGCTTGGATAAAATAAATGAGGATTGACAGGGGTAAGAGCCATGAATAAAAAGGACAGAAGAGACAATCCGCTTTATGCTGCCGGACTAGTGGGCGCACTTGGCGTGCAAGTCGCGATATGTATCTTTTTAGGCTATTGGATCGGATCTTCTCTAGGAAGCCGTTTTGGAGAAGAGAAGGGATGGATGCTAGGTGGCATCCTGGTCGGTCTGGCTGTCGGTCTGATCTCAGCCATTCTGCTTGTTAAGAAGGTTATGGGGGAAGCTGATGGACGATAAAATAATGAAGACAGCAGTGCGTGTGCTTGTCTACATGATGGTGGTCTGCTTGATCGTTTGGGCGTTCCTTCCAGAATGGCGCACGGTGTCTCTCGGTCTCCTTTTGGGGTTGGCGGCAAGTTCTATGAATGCGTTATTATTAAAGCGCAGAGTGAGCATGATCGCACAATATGCAACGGGAGAAAGCTCCAAGAAGCGAGGCCTTGGCTTTGGCAATCGAATTGCGACGGTTCTACTGGTAGCGATGATTGCTTATCGTTATCCAGAGACTCTAAATATGCCAGCCGCATTATTAGGCAGCATGGTCATGCCGTTTGTGATTTTAGTGGTGGCACTTATTCACAATTTGAAAGAAAATAATAACGGAAAGGGGTGAAATAGTTATATGCATGCATTTCCCATATTAGAGTGGAGTGGGATGCGATTCGATCTTGCTGCGATTATTGCGATTCTCGTTTCTGTGATTATAACATTGGGTGTTGCTCGATTGTCTGTACGCAACTTATCGGTGGACAACCCCACTAAGATGCAGAACTTCATGGAATGGGCTATAGATTTCATGCATTCTACCATTGCAAGCTCAATGCCGGTCCAAAAAGTAAAGCATTACCTAGCTTTAGGGTTAACACTCATCATGTTCATCTTTATATCTAACCTGTTAGGTTTGCCTTTGCTTATTACTACGGACGTGCACGAGGCCATGCCTGCGATAGGCATTACGCAAGAGTATCTTGATTCACATCACGGTGCGGCTCACGTTGCATGGTGGAAATCACCAACAGCGGATTTGTCGGTAACATCGGGCTTAGCATTAATCGTATTCGTATTGGTTCATTTCCTTGGACTGAAACTGAACAAAAAGCATTATCTGAAACATTATTTCCATCCATATCCGGTTTTCTTTCCAGTCAACCTAATTGAAACAGTTGCAAAGCCGGTTACGCTTGCTCTTCGTCTATTTGCAAACATATATGCGGGCGAGGTTCTAATCAGCACCATACTGATGCTGGGTTGGGTTGGTATCCCGTTCATGGTTGCATGGCAAGGCTTTAGTATATTTATTGGTGCAATTCAAGCCTTCTTGTTTACGGTTCTTACGATGGTTTACATCTCACAGGCGACTGTACATGATGAAGAAGAAGCGCATTAAACTCAGGTTACGCTTTATCTCCAATTCGGCAGTAATAACAAGTCGATGATTGGAGCTGGATCGAATAGATAATACCCAAAAAACATTCAATTCTGAGGAGGATTTTTAAAATGGAAGTATTGGCAGCAGCTATTGCAGTAGGTTTGGGCGCGATCGGAGCAGGTATTGGTAACGGTATGATCGTAAGTAAAACAGTTGAAGGTATCGCTCGTCAGCCAGAACAAAAAGCGGCACTTCAAACAACAATGTTTATCGGCGCTGGTATCGTCGAAGTTGTACCTATTATCGGCGTAGTTATCGGTTTCCTAGCGTTCTTTAGCTAATAGGCAGCATAAATGATTGGCGGGGAAGGCCTAGCCCTCTTCGCCTTTGTTTTGATTAAAAGTTAGATTAGGACAAGGAAGGAGTGGCAGCTTTGGACTTTGTATGGACATCGACCGTGATAACGATCCTAGCATTTCTTATTTTATACTGGGGTTTGAATAAATTGGCGTTTGGACCGTTGTTTGCTGTGATGGAGAAGCGTAGACAGCTGATACTCGATCAAATGAACACAGCGGATTCGACCCGCAAGCAGGCTGAGCAAGCAATGTTAGAGCAGAAGGCAGCTCTAGAACAAGCTCGCAAAGAAGCTTATGCAATAATTGAGCAATCCAGAACAACGAGCTCGAAGCAAGCGGAAGATATCGTTCAAACAGCGAAATCGGAAGCAACCCGCCTGAAAGACGACGCGCTCAAAGATATCGAAAGCGAAAAGAACAAAGCAATTGCAGCACTTCGTACAGAGGTTGGCGGCATTTCCGTGAAAATCGCTTCGAAAATTATGGAGAAGCAAGTCGATGAGAAATCTCAGGAGCAGTTGGTTGGTCAATACCTGAAAGAAGTTGGAAACAAATGAGCCGCGATACGGTCGTAGCGAAGCGCTACGCAAAAGCGTTGTTCGAGCTGGCTGAGAAGCAACAAATTGTGTCAGGAGTTGAGGATCAGCTCAAGCTGATCGTACAAATTCTTGAGAAGGATCCGGAAATAGAAAGTTTCCTTTCTCTTCCTAGCATTGATCCTGCAAGCAAGATTGCCGTTCTTAAAACAGCATTTGGCGATCAAGTGTCTGTTCTTGTTCTTAATACAATTGAAATTCTTATCACTCGTGGACGTCAAAATGTCATTGCTGATTTATATGCAGCCTATACAAAGGTAGCAGGAGATTCGCTCGGACAGGCACATGCGACCGTTTATGCCGCAAAAGCTTTGACGGATGAAGAGCTTGCTGCTGTAGCTGTACAGTTTGGACAAGTGACTGGAAAAACTATTATTGCACAGCAAGTGGTTGAGCCTAGCTTGCTCGGCGGCGTACAAGTACGCATCGGTGATCGTCTATATGACGGCAGCTTGTCAGGTAAGCTGGAACGTTTGCAAAAATCGTTTAAAATCTAATGCATTGTAGATAGGGGTGAACGAATTGAGTATCAGACCTGATGAAATCAGCACGCTGATTAAACAACAGATCGAACAATATAAATCCGAAATTCAAGTCGTGGACGTCGGCACCGTAATCAATGTCGGTGACGGTATCGCCCGCGTACACGGTTTGGAAAATGCGATGCAGGGCGAATTGCTCGAATTCTCCAACGGTGTTGTCGGTATGGCTTTGAACCTTGAAGAAAGCAACGTTGGTGTCGTTATCCTTGGACCATACACGGATATTCGTGAAGGCGATCAAGTAAAACGTACAGGCCGCATTATGGAAGTGCCTGTCGGCGATGAGCTTCTTGGCCGCGTAGTAAACCCGCTTGGTCAGCCGCTTGACGGCAAAGGACCAATCAATACCACTCAATTCCGTGCGATTGAATCTCCAGCACCAGGCGTTATCGACCGTAAATCGGTTCATGAGCCTATGCAAACGGGAATTAAAGCAATCGATGCGATGGTTCCAGTAGGCCGCGGACAACGTGAGCTTATTATCGGTGACCGTCAAACGGGTAAAACAGCGATTGCTATTGATGCGATTATTAACCAAAAAGGCAATGGCGTTAAATGTATTTATGTTGCTGTTGGTCAAAAACAATCCACTGTTGCCAACGTAGTAGAAACACTTCGTCGTCACGGTGCGCTTGAATATACAATCGTGGTTACTGCTGGTGCTTCCGAGCCAGCGCCATTGCTATTCCTAGCTCCTTACGCGGGCTGCACAATGGGCGAGTATTTCATGTATAAAGGCGAGCATGTGCTCGTAATCTATGATGACTTGTCCAAACAAGCAGCAGCATACCGTGAGCTTTCACTCTTGCTTCGCCGTCCACCGGGTCGTGAAGCATACCCAGGTGACGTGTTCTACCTTCACTCCCGTTTGCTTGAGCGCGCTGCTAAACTGAGCGATGCTAGAGGCGGCGGTTCAATGACGGCTTTGCCATTCATTGAGACACAAGCATCTGACGTTTCGGCTTACATTCCTACGAATGTTATTTCGATCACAGATGGACAAATCTTCCTTGAAGCGGATCTATTCTACTCTGGTCAGCGTCCAGCGGTTAACGTTGGTATCTCTGTATCCCGTGTAGGTGGTTCAGCTCAAATTAAAGCGATGAAGAAGGTAGCTGGTACGCTTCGTCTAGATCTTGCGGCTTACCGTGAGCTTCAAGCGTTCTCGCAATTCGGTTCTGACCTTGATAAATCAACGCTTGCCCGTCTTAACCGCGGTGCTCGTACAATGGAAATCCTTAAACAAGACGTTAACCAGCCGATGCCGGTTGAGAAGCAAGTTATTTCAATCTACTCTGCTGTAAAAGGTCACTTGGATGAAATTCCAGTTGATGATATCCTTCGTTTCGAGAAAGAGTTTCATGCGTATTTGGAATCGAACAGCCCTGAAATCGGTCAATCGATTCGTGATACAAAGGACATTACTTCAGACAATGAGAAGGCTCTCGTTGATGCCATCAATACATTTAAGAAAAGCTTTGCTGTAACGGCGTAATAAGCATGATCAGCCTCCGCTGCTTGAGCAGCGGGGCTAGAGCATTGCCGTGAACTATAGCGCTAAGCCCGTTCATCATGTCCGGGCTTTGGCTGCTTACTCCACCAACACCAGGCTTTGGAGCAGGTCCAAAGCAACAAAGGCGGGTGAAACCAAATGGCAAAAGGTATGCGCGATATTAAACGCGAAATCAAGAGTAAACAAAACACGAAGCAGATTACGAAAGCAATGGAGATGGTTGCCGCTTCCCGCCTCAGAAAAGCTCAGGAAGCCGCGCAAGCAGCACGTCCATATGCTGAGAAGCTGAAGGAAGTTGTAGCAAGCATCGCAGCCGGTACGAAGGATGTGAAGCACCCGATGCTGGAGACGCGTCCGGTGAAGAAAACGGGTTATCTCGTGATCACCTCCGATCGTGGACTAGCGGGCGGCTACAACGCGAATATTCTTCGTAAAGTAACACAAACGATTCGTGAAAAGCATAAATCAACCGATGATTACGTGTTGTTCGTAATCGGACGCAAGGGCCGCGATTATTTCCGCCGCCGCAATATGCCAATCGTTGAAGAAGTGACCGGCTTGCCGGATGCTCCAACGTTTGCTGATATTAAGTCAGTCGCATATTCAGCGGTTAAGATGTTCTCGGAAGGCGCTTATGATGAGCTTTACTTGTATTATAACGAGTTCGTAAATGCGATTACTCAAGTTCCGACGGAATTACGCTTATTGCCGCTTGAAGAAGTTGGCGATAGTGCTTCTGTTGTAGCGTACGAATACGAGCCATCTCCTGAGGGCGTACTTGAAGTGCTGCTGCCTAAATATGCGGAAACGCTCATATATAGCGCAGTCCTTGATGGTAAAGCAAGTGAGTTCGGGGCACGTATGACTGCCATGGGAAGCGCAACAAAAAATGCAACAAAAATTATCGGTCAATTGACGCTCACTTACAACAGAGCGCGTCAAGCAGCGATTACGCAGGAAATTTCTGAAATCGTTGCAGGGGCGAATGCCCAATCTTAATATATGGCTGCAAGGACCAGGCGCTTGCGATGAGCTGACCGGTATGCAGTAACAAGAGGGAACCAGGAGGGAAAACCATGAAAAAAGGACATGTTGTATCCGTCATGGGTCCGGTCGTAGACTTAGAGTTCGAACGCGGCCAATTGCCGCAAATTTTGAACGCAGTCGTTATCGAGCAAAAGGGCGAAGCAGGCGGCATTGACATTAACTTGACGCTTGAAGTAGCTGTTCATCTCGGTGACAATAAGGTACGTGCCGTAGCTATGAGCACGACAGACGGTCTTGTACGCGGTATGATCGCTGTAGATACAGGCGCACCAATTACTATTCCGGTTGGAGCTCCAACACTTGGCCGTGTATTTAACGTTCTAGGTCAACCAATCGATGAAGCTGGCGATGTAACATCGGCAATTAACCTTCCGATTCACCGCGAAGCACCTGCTTTTGATGAATTGTCCACGCAAGCGGAAATTCTTGAGACAGGCATTAAAGTAATCGATCTTCTCGCACCTTACTCAAAGGGTGGTAAAATCGGCCTCTTCGGCGGTGCGGGTGTAGGTAAAACGGTTACGATTCAAGAGCTTATTAATAACATCGCACAAGAACACGGCGGTATTTCCGTATTCGCAGGTGTTGGTGAGCGTACGCGTGAAGGTAATGACCTTTACCACGAGATGAAAGACTCGGGCGTACTAAGCAAAACAGCAATGGTATTCGGACAAATGAATGAGCCTCCAGGTGCACGTCAACGTGTTGCTTTGACAGGTCTTACAATGGCTGAATATTTCCGCGACGTAGAAGGCAAAGACGTTCTATTGTTCGTAGATAATATCTTCCGCTTCACGCAAGCAGGCTCCGAGGTTTCGGCCCTTCTAGGCCGTATGCCTTCCGCGGTAGGTTACCAGCCAACGCTGGCAACTGAAATGGGTCAATTGCAAGAGCGTATCACGTCTACGAAAAATGGTTCAGTTACTTCGATCCAAGCGATCTATGTACCTGCCGATGACTATACGGATCCGGCTCCTGCTACGACGTTTGCCCACTTGGATGCGACAACAAACTTGGAGCGTAAAATCTCCGAAATGGGTATCTTCCCTGCGGTAGATCCACTCGCATCTTCTTCTCGGATTCTTAGCCCTGCTATATTGGGCGAAGAGCATTACAATGTAGCTCAAGGCGTTAAGAAAATTCTTCAACGCTACAAAGAGCTTCAAGATATTATCGCAATTCTTGGTATGGATGAGTTAAGTGAAGAAGATAAATTGACCGTGTCTCGCGCACGTAAAATTCAACTTTTCCTATCTCAACCATTCCATGTTGCTGAGCCGTTTACAGGTATCAAAGGTAAATATGTACCTGTAGCAGAATCCGTTCGCAGCTTTAAAGAAATTCTCGAGGGCAAACATGACGACCTTCCGGAAGAATCCTTCCGATATGTTGGTGTGATTGAAGAAGCCGTGGAGAAAGCCAAAACGCTGTAATAGCGAAGGGCGGGAGGAATCCACATGAGTTCTATTTTGGTAGAAATCGTAACACCTGAGCGTAAGGTGTATGCAGAGACAGCGAATATGGTAAGTGTGACAGGCGCCGAAGGTGAACTTGGTATTTATCCCAATCATATTCCGCTCGTAACACCGCTTCGTATCGCTCCTGTTATCATTAAACGCGATAATAAAATTGATGTTATTGCAGTAAATGGAGGCTTTATCGAAGTTCGCAAGGATAAGATTGTTATTCTTGCTGAGAGCGCAGAGCTTGCAACTGATATTAACATCGAGCGTGCTGAAGCCGCTAAGCAGCGTGCTCAGCAGCGTCTTAATGCAAAGCAAGACCAGACTGATTTCCGCCGTGCAGAGCTCGCTTTGCAGCGCGCGATGAATCGTCTGCATACTAGGCAAAAATAAGAATAAGCCAAAAGAACCGTTTACGCCGTCAAAAGCGTCAACGGTTCTTTTTTTTCATATTGCATAAAACAATGTCAGGTTATCTCTAATGTTCGCTTTTTAATAGCTGATCATGTCATATATTCATAAAATATCAGTAATTTTGACAATATCCCTTATATTATGAATGATTTCTTATATAATATATGTTAGTATATTTAACATAAGAATGACTGAGCAAGCAGGGGGAGAGTCGTATGTTTGACTGGCTAGGTGCGAAAGTAGGATTTCCGCTCTGGGTATCATGGCATCTGAACAAAGAGCTGAAGGTAGATGTCGAGCATAGCTTTGAGGGGATTGCAGAGACACGAAAAGAGCTGCTAACCTCATGGGCATCAGATTATTGGGGACATTTGGATAGACTAAGTGAACAGATGACCACGGTTCTGACACAAGGAGCGGATGTTTCAGCATCAACGGCAAAGCTGGATATTGAGCGTTTATTCCATAGAGCCTATGCGCGTGCTATTGATTTTACGGAACTTTTTTTTCTAGATTCAATGCAGAAAGTGACATGCTCGACGTACGATGCCCATATTGGAACGACCTATGGAGCAAGCAGCAGTCTGGATCGGGGGCTTGCCTACACACAGGAAGCTAATAGCTTGCGTAAATGCCTGTACGGACCTTATCGTGACGCTATTACGTTAGATCTAGGTGCTCGCTCATCTTCTTTCCATGATCAAATGACACTATTATTCATGCTGCCGCTTTCTATAAACGGAAGCTTTGTCGGTACGTTGTGTGGACGAGTACCTAACGATGTGTTGGGTGATCTAATACAGCGTGAATCAGGCCATGTATATCCGGATTCGGGCGATAACTACTTGTTTATGGCTAAAGCTGGTTTAAATACACATATAGAGCCGGGAACTGCCCTGTCTCGCAGCCGTTTTGAGGACAGAACGTTTACACATGGAGAGAACTTGAAGGATGGAGTGACCACCGATTATGGAGTTGTATCCATCGAGGAGCATACGGAGCTTGAAATCATGTTCACGGACCCTGCGACAGGCGGTCTTCATCCCGGTGTAGCTAGTACGATTCAAAATGGAAGCAATCTATTTGTGCAGTTTCCCGGATATTCTGATTATCGGCATATTTCGGTGATCGGTAAAGGAGTCACTCTTCAGCTCCCACATTGTCCTGATAAATGGGGCATGATGTGCGAAGGGGATTTTGAGGAGGTTTATCGCATCCGGAGCATTGGCTGGAGACAGCGAAAGCTGCAGCTTGCTTCAATCGTCAGTCTGAGCGTATTGACTGCTCTGCTGATTTTGTTTATTTCAACTGGTGTACCTATTTGGGTAACAGCGGTTACAGCAGGTGCTTTCAATTTGTTATTTGGTCTAATTTATAGCGGAGTCTTTCAAAAAAGAGAATCAACGAGAGTAGTATCTCATTTACGCAAAATTAATAGCTTTATTCGTATAAATGCAGAGGGGAAAGGAGATTTAACTCAGCGGCTCACACTTGGCGAATTTGATAATGATGAATCGAAGGAGCTGGCGAAATGGATCAATAATATGATTGATTCATTGGAGGGGATTATGCTGCAGGTAAAGCTCGCTTCAGCAGATGTATTAGCCAGCCAGCTTGCGCTTAATGAGTCAGCAGAAGTTACTTCAGCCTCTACAGAACGGGTTAGCGGCAAAGTTACCGATATGATTGGAAGCATTAGGCTGCAGCTGAAGGATATTGATATGGCTAAGGATGCTGCAGGGGACATGAGGACGACGCTCAAAGAGCTGGAAGAACAGGCAAACGACCAAATAGCAGCCGCAAAAAATGAGGTCGATCGAATCGGTGACAAAATGCATCACATATCTGCTAAAGTAGGCGAGAGCAATGACACGATTCATAAATTTATGAATACAGTGCAGGATATTCGTGGCGTACTTCAAGTGATCGAAGAAATCTCATCACAAACTCATTTGCTTGCGCTAAACGCTTCGATAGAGGCTGCGAGAGTTGGGGAACAGGGCAGAGGTTTTGCAGTTGTAGCAGCAGAAATTCGCAAGCTTGCTGATATGACCAAAAAGTCTACAGAAGAGGTTCATGACATTACTCGTCAAATCTATGATGAAGCGAAGCAAGCTTATGCTTCAATGGATGAAGGATCGCGTGTGGTTGAGGAAGGGAATCAGCTTGTCGCAGCAGCGGCGAATACGCTTGCGGTTGCGCATGCGGAGGATCTTCGCAAATCACAGGTTGTTGATGAGGTCGTGCAGCTTATGGAGAAAATCGCTCTAGTCAGCAGAGAGAATCGAAGGGCATCCTCCGATGTAGAAGGCAATGTGCGGGAGCTTATTGGTGAAATGACGAACGTCCGTCAAACCTCGCAAAGCGTGGAGTCGATTACAACGCTGCTGCAGCAGCTGGTGGGTCAATTTAAGCTTACCGATTCGCGAATTCGTTAGTTTATAAGAAGCTAGAGCCGCAGTCACCGAATATATTCGGCGACTGCGGCTCTTTTTTTAAAATATATGAAAGTACAAGTTTCACATTTGATGAGCTATTTGCTTGGTGCGCTATACATAATTATGCCATGGAAGAGTTATCCTAACCATATCTACTGCAAAGAAGAAGGAAGGAGAGAGGCAGATGTTTGGAACAATGGGGCAAGGCTTAGGCCGGGCAGGTAAGAAAACCGAGAAGAGCTCACCCGAAGCGGAGCGACATGAACAAGAGCAGCTGGACCCATTTGCGGAAAAACCTCTCTTTTCTTCACTAGAGCAGAATATGGCGTTGATCAAGCAAGAGCTTGGAGAGAGTCAGGATATTATTTTTCGTGAGCTGCTTCTAACCGATGCCAAACGAACGAAGGTACTCATTGTTTATGTGCAGGGCATGGTGGATGATGAGAAGCTGAATGAATTTATTATTCTTCCGCTGCTAAGAAATAGATTCCCACAGGATGAGAGCATCCAGGCAGGTGCACTGCTTGATAGTATGAAGAGCAGTCAGCTCTCGACAGGTATTGTTACCGATATTTGCGATTGGAAGGAGTTGTTTCAAAAGCTATTCAAGGGCTTCAGCATCGTTATGATCGATGGTGTCGATAAGGCGATAGGTGCAAACGTAATTGGCGGGGAAAAACGAGGCATTGAAGAGCCCAAGTCAGAGATGGCTATTCGAGGTCCGAGAGAGGGCTTCACGGAAACTCTCCGAGTAAATACAACGATGCTGCGCAGAAAGATTAGAAGCCCCAAGCTATGGATGGAGCAATGGACGATTGGGGAAGTATCGCAAACCTCGGTCTGCATTATGTATGTGAAGGGCCTCGCTGATGAAAATGTACTAAAGGATTTAAGAGAACGCTTGGAAGGGATAAAAATAGACGGAATTTTGGAATCGGGATATATCGAGGAGCTAATCTCCGATCAATTATGGTCGCCTTTTCCGACGATTAAAAGTATTGAACGGCCGGATACTGCAGCTGGAAATTTGCTTGAAGGCAGAATTGCCATTCTCGTTGACGGAACACCTTTTGTGCTCATTATACCAACGACATTAAATATGTTTTTTCAAGCATCCGAGGATTACTATCAACGATTTGATATTGCGACCTTCATTCGGATGCTTCGGTTTGTTTCCTTCATCATCGCGCTGCTCATGCCGTCTGTCTATGTTGCGATTGTAGGCTATCATCATGAAATGATACCGACGCAGCTGCTGCTGAAGCTCGCCGCACAGCGGGAGGGTGTACCTTTTCCTGCTTACTTGGAAGCTTTTGTTATGGAACTGGTATTTGAAATATTGCGTGAGGCTGTCGTGCGAATGCCGAGTGCTGCTGGCAACACGATCTCAATTGTTGGCGGGTTAGTCATTGGACAATCGGTCGTAGAGGCAGGCATCGTTTCTCCAGCGGTTGTTATCGTCGTCTCTTTTACAGCTATTGCAAGCTTTGTCTCACCTAACTACAGTCTAGGCATCGCAGCCAGGCTCCTTCGCTTTCTGCTGCTGCTGGCTGCTTCGACACTCGGGTTTTACGGGATCGCATTAGTTGTGCTCGTGCTTCTGCTGCATTTGAGTAATTTAAGGTCCTTTGGCATGCCCTATTTCAAGCCGTTTGGACCTATGTTTATAAAGGATATGAAGGATACGCTGTTGCGAGCGCCGCTGTGGAAGATGCGTGAGCGTCCGCAGAAGCTGGCTGATGGAAATGAAGTTAGGCAGGACCTTGTAATGGAGCCGAGGAAGGAGCCGCAGCAATGATCCGAAGCAGCATTCATCAGTTTAAACGAATAATCGTAGTTAGGGGGATATTCCGCAGGCTGATGCTTCTTTGGACAATCAGCATGCTGTTAGTATTAAGCGGTTGTTGGGACTTGCGCTATTTAGACAAGCTTGGGGTCGTATTGGCTTTAGGTGTGGATGTGGACCCGAAGGAAAAGCAAAAGCTGAAATTGACGGTTCAAGTCGTATTGCCTCAAAACGTGGCGGCAGAAAGCAAGGGCGGAAGTGGGGGGACATCTGTAACAACCTTTTCGGAAAGTGGAGATACATTGTTTGAAGCCATCCGCAAAATGACGACAAAAACATCTAGACGACTATTTTTTTCTCACACTCAGATGCTCGTTATTAGCGATAAAATGGCGAAAAAAGACATCTATTCCCTAGTTGATTTAATTGAACGGAACCCCGATATTCGTACTGATATTTCAGTTGTTATTGCGAGAGACAGTACGGCGTCGGATCTGCTCCAGCTGACGACCCAAATGGAGCCTATACCGATAAATCAAATGCACGAAATGATAGAAGTAAATCAAACGTCCTACGCCACAAGCTACGCTGTTTTAGTCAAAGACATAACGAAGCTGATGGGGAGAGGGCAACAGCAAGCAGTTCTCCCCACCATGCGCATAGAGGGTGATAAAGGGGAGATGCATTCCATTGAGAATGTGAATAATATCCCTGCGGGCGCTATTCCTGTCTTATCGACGATGGCGGTATTTCGTGAAGGGAAATTAATAGGTTATTTGAGTCCAAAGGAATCAAGAGGTTTATCCTGGCTCCATGATAAAGTGAAGAGCACGGTCGTTAAGCTTGCCTGCCCAGGCTCAGAGGGAAAGCTGATCGTCGAGGTCCATGAATCATCGACCGAGCTAAAGGTTAAACGCGGATTGAATGATATGCCAATTGTCGAAGTGAAGGTACGTCTTGTTGGCGGGGTTCAAGAAATTATGTGTCCCGGCCTTGAGGTCTCGGAGGAAAGTGTGTTGGTTGAAATAGGAAATCTAATGAGTAAAGCAGTGGAGGAAGAGATTGAGAGTGCCATCAGGAGGATTCAAACCGGCATGCGCTCGGATGCGATTGGCTGGGGAAGAGAGACCTATTTGCAACAGCCGACAATATGGAAAAGGATAGAATCGGACTGGCAAGCTGTGTTCCCAAAAGTAAAAAGTGAGGTCAGCTGCAGCACCGTGATTACGGGCTCAGGTGGGCGGAGTGAATCTATTGTGAAATGAGTGAGCGGTCATGGTGTCGGTCTTTCTTGTCTTATTGTTTGCCATTGCGATAGGCACAATAATATGGATGCGCAATGGTAAAAAAAAACGTTACCGTGAGCGTGGCTGGGCGATGGTTATTTTAGCATTAGGAACTGTGTTGATATTAGCAGAGCTGATGCGCTTTCCGATTCCAAACCCTGTAGATTGGATTACGACGATTTTATCACCAGTATATAAGCCAATACTTTTCTGGATAGAGGGGGGAGCATAGCGGAGATGAGCAAATATGCAGGTATGAACAACGCAGAAATTACATCGGGGCAATGTGCAAAGCTATTATTTTTGTTTGCATTAGGCAGCTCAGCTCTTATATTGCCAACGACTGTAACGTTGATCGCCAAGCAGGACGCATGGATATCGATGCTGCTTGTTGGGCCTGTTAATTATTTCGTCTTAATGATCTATCTGGCTCTTGCTGACCGTTTTCCCAATATGTCTCCGGCTCATTACGTTGGGAAGGTAGTTGGGGTGTGGGGCGGGAAGGTGCTGACTTTTCTGTATTGTTTGTTTTTCCTGTTGACAAGTGCGCTTGTTCTGCGCAACATTTCTGATTTTATGAACCTTTCTGTGCTGCCGCAGACACCGGAATGGTTTATTGATGTTACGTTTATGATTGTTGTTATTTATGGCGCCTTACTAGGCATTGAGACGATCGCTAGAACTGGAGAGATTCTTTTTGGCTGGTGCACATTTGTCATTACGATCCTTTTATTTGCATTGTTTAATCAATTTGATTTTCATAACTTTGAGCCTTTTCTTTATGATGGATTGGTGCGCCCCATCAAAGGCATTTATCCGGTATTAGGGTTCCCGATCGGTGAGTTTGTCTTTATTACGCTGCTGTTACCGCAAGTCAGGCAGGAGGATCGCAAGAAGCTGAGAAAGGCGCTTAAGCTTTCTGTTGTTATGATTACTTTTGTAAGTACGCTCCTTGCGGCATTTCTGGTAGGGGTTATGGGTGTTTCTGATGCCAGCAGAAGTCCGTTTGCTATATATGATATGGCGAAAAATATTAATATTGAAGAAATAGTGGTGCGGATTGAAATATTGGTGGCGATGGTATGGGTCGCAACCGTCTTTATTAAGCTCGTGCTTTGTGTGTACGTGCTTAGTTTAATTACGGGTCAACTGCTCAAGCTTTCCACCTATCGCCCATTGGTCATTCCCTATTCGTTCATCATTGTGCCGCTTTCGTTGTTAGTATATCGAAACGCTGCCCAGGCCCAGGAGTTTGCTATAGGGGCATGGACGATATATAGTTTGCTGCACGGCTTCGTTTTTCCTATGCTGCTTCTTCTCATTGCGATGATACGAGGGAAAAAGGATACGGGAGACGGAAGTACTTGAGCGTAACTCCATCATAGACGTAAGTGGAAGCATTTGTTATAATTGTGAGGAAAATTGACCAAGCGGCAACGGTCCGTACCTATTCAATTGACGGAGGCGATCGGGTGGAGAACTACGCCAATAATTATGTCGTCGTGGCTATTTTTATCGTGCTGGGCATTATGCTTCCAGTTGTTGCGTTGACAGTAGGAAGACTCCTTAGGCCGAATAAACCGACAGAGCTTAAGCAAACCACCTACGAGAGCGGCAATGAGCCGGTTGGTGAAGGACAGGTTCGTTTCAACATTCGTTATTACTTGTTTGCGCTTATGTTTGTTATTTTTGATGTGGAAACCGTTTTCTTATATCCGTGGGCCGTTGCATATAATAAGCTCGGCTTTTTTGTGCTAGTTGAAATGTTGATTTTTGCGGGAATGCTGCTTATTGGTCTTCTATATGCCTGGAAGAAGAAGGTGCTGAAATGGAATTCAGTTTAGAGTCAATTTCGTTAGAGGAACGCAAAGAGCTGGAGCGCAACGTGTTTATGGGAACCTTGGAGCAGCTGAAGGCATGGGCCAGGAGCAACTCGTTATGGCCGCTGACATTCGGTCTGGCATGCTGTGCGATCGAAATGATGGGCACGGGTGCATCGCATTATGATCTGGATCGTTTCGGAGTCATGTTCCGCACCTCGCCGCGTCAATCAGATGTCATGATTGTTGCGGGCACCGTCACTAAGAAAATGGGGCCGCTGCTGAAGCGGCTGTACGATCAAATGCCAGAGCCCAAATGGGTCATCGCCATGGGCTCCTGTGCGACCGCCGGCGGTCCCTATATAAAGTCGTATTCGGTCATTAAAGGCGTCGATCAAATTGTACCTGTTGACGTCTATATTCCCGGCTGTCCTCCTAACCCGGCTGCCTTAATCTATGGCATTAACAAGCTGCAGGAGAAGATCCGTTATGAGGCGAAGACAGGGAAGCAGGTGACCAGCCGATGAGTGAAGAGGATAAACCGGTCACAGAGACGGCTCCCGTAGACCCGGAGAAGGAAGCCAAGCTGAAGGCAGCTGCGGAAGCACGCGCAGCGAGAGCGGCAGCAAAAGCAAAGGCCGAAGCAGAAGCGAGTGAAGCAGAGCCGGAGCAGCCGAAGCCTCCTTCGCCAAGGCAGCCTGAGCTTGATGCCATAGTTGCGCTTCTGAAGCAGGAAGTAGCAGAAGCAGCGGTTGAGGATGCCTATGTAAATGAACTGAATGGCGATATGCCGATGATTATCATGCGCAACGAACACTGGCGGGAAGCTGCAAAGCTGCTGAAGGAGCATGAGCAGCTGCAATTTAATTATTTGCGTAATGTGTCCGGTGTCGATTACGAGACCCATATAGAAGTGGTCTATCATATGATCTCGCTGGGAACCAAAAGAGAGGTCGGAATTAAAATAAAGACGGAGCGGGAAGCATCAGCCGTCTATTCAGCAACACCAGTCTGGGCAACAGCGAATTGGAATGAACGTGAAATTTACGATTTACTGGGAGTTGATTTTCCTGGACACCCCGATATGCGGCGAATCATGATGCCCGATGATTGGGTTGGCCATCCGCTGCGCAAGGACTATGAATCGTTAGACTCGGAGGTGTAAGCTGCCCTTGATCCGTACAGAAGAACTGCTGTTGAACGTTGGCCCTCAGCATCCAAGCACGCATGGCGTATTTCGAATTATTGTCAAGCTTGATGGAGAAGTCATAACAGAGGCGACGCCCGTCATGGGCTACTTGCATCGGGGCACGGAGAAGATTGCGGAAAATCTAAATTTTACACAAATTATTCCCTATACCGATCGTATGGATTACGTATCGGCAATGACGAGCAACTATGTGCTTGTACATGCGGTAGAGACGATGATGGGGCTTGCGGTGCCTCAGCGGGCGGAGTATCTTCGGCTAGTCGTCATGGAGCTTCAAAGAGTAGCGAGCCACCTCGTTTGGTGGGGAACCTATTTGCTGGATATCGGAGCTATGAGTCCGTTTTTGTATGCTTTTCGCGATAGGGAAATCATTATTGATTTGTTTAATGAGCTTTGCGGTGCAAGACTGACCTACAACTATATGCGGGTAGGAGGAGTGAAATGGGATGCTCCTCCAGGCTGGCTGGATAAGGTGCGCGATTTCATCCCATATATGGAGAAGAAGCTGCTGGAATATGATAAGCTCGTCAGCGGCAATGAAATTTTTCTGGCACGCATTAAGGGTGTCGGGCGATATGATGCCGCTACCGCTATTGATTATGGATTATCGGGCGCTAATCTGCGCTGCACCGGTGTGGACTTTGATATCCGCAAGGCAGAGCCCTACAGCTTATACAGTCAGTTTGAGTTCGATGTGCCGCTGGGTACAATCGGGGATTGCTATGATCGCTACCGCATTCGGCTCGAAGAAATTCGCCAAAGCCTGCGCATTTTGAAGCAAGCGCTAGCGCAGTTCCCAGCTGGCGGGGAGACGATGGGGAAAGTTCCGCGGGCCATTCGTCCGCCTGCGGGAGAGGTTTATGTCAGGATAGAATCGCCGCGCGGAGAAATTGGCTGTCATATCGTATCCAAAGGGAAAGCAGAGCCCTACCGGCTTAAGTTCCGTCGACCCTCTTTCGTTAATTTGCAAATTTTGCCCAAGCTGCTTGTTGGCGAGACGATGACGAACCTTATTACCATATTGGGCGGTATTGATATTGTCGTCGGGGAGGTAGATTGCTGATGCAGCCTTGGCTTAATCAATCGCTCACATGGGGCAATGTGCTCGTACTGTTTCTTTGGGCAGTTGTATTTTTGTTCATCGTGCTTGGCTTCGTAACGTATGCTATTTATTTTGAGCGCAAGGTCATCGGCTGGATGCAGCTGCGCATCGGTCCTAATCGCGTAGGTCCGTTAGGCTTGCTTCAGACGGTAGCTGATATATTCAAATTGCTTATTAAGGAGGATACGATTCCGCGCAAGGCCGATCGGGTGTTATTCATTCTTGCTCCAGCGCTGGCTTACATACCGGCCTTCTCCGTTTTGGCAGTGCTCCCGTATACACAAAAGCTTTATTTTGCAGATTTGAATGTCGGATTGCTTTATTATGTAGCTTTGTCGGGCATTTCCACGCTCGCCATCGTACTTGGCGGCTGGGCTTCTAATAATAAATATGCCCTCCTTGGGGGTATGCGCTCGGCTGCGCAAATGATAAGCTATGAAGTACCGCTTGTCATTTCCGTTGTTGGTGTTGTTCTGCTGAGCGGAAGCTTGAATTTAAGAGATATTGTGGCAGCTCAGGATGGCGGCTGGTTCTGGAATTGGAATTTCATTCCTCAAATGATTGGATTCGTCATCTTCATTATTGCTGCGGTTTCAGAGCTCAATCGCACGCCCTTCGATTTGCCGGAGGCGGAATCAGAGTTGGTCGCAGGTTACCATGTGGAGTACAGTGGTTTCCGTTTTGCGTTTTTTATGCTTTCGGAATATGTTTATGTCTATGCGATTGCCGCGTTAACTACAGTGCTCTTTCTTGGCGGCTGGCATGCCCCCGCGCCGTTTCTTGATTTTGTGCCAGGTCTCGTTTGGTTTTTGCTTAAATTTGCTTTTATTGTGTTTTTCCTGTTTTGGATTCGTGCAACCATGCCGCGTATACGCGTGGATCAGCTGATGGGACTTGCCTGGAAGGTGCTGCTGCCCATTGCGCTGCTCAACGTATTTCTAACGGCTTTGTATTTGGAGCTGTTTATTAAGAACTAGCAAAGGGGAGAAGGAAATGAAAGGAATACTGCAAGGACTGGGCGTTACACTGAAAGCAATGACGGCTCCGAAAGTAACTACCTCCTATCCTGATGTACCCTTTGTTATGCCGGATCGATTCCGCGGTATTCAGCACTTCATTCCAGACTTATGCATCGTGTGCAATCAATGTGCCCGGATATGCCCGACAGACTGCATAACATTGACTGGCAAGCCGAACCCTGATCCCGACAAAAAAGGCAAGGTTATCGACACGTTTGATATTAATTTTGAAATATGCATTTTATGTGATCTATGTACGGAGGTATGTCCAACCGAAGCAATCGTCATGTCGAATCATTTTGAGCTGGCAGCCTTTAGCCGTGATGATTTGTTTAAGGATGCGCAGTGGCTTACAGACAACAATACGCTCACGCGGCAGGATAATAACAATATCGGAGCGCCGGCCAAAGGAGGCGGCAAATAGTTGTTCAATATAGCGTTAACAGGCGAATTTGTCGCTTTTTTTGTCTTCTCGGCCATTATGATCACCGGCGCCGTTCTGATGATTAGTTTAGAGAAGGTCGTTCATATGATCATCTCTATGGCGGCTGTATTTCTTGGCTTAGCGGGGATGTTTGTGCTGCTGGAGGCGGAGTTTGTGGCGTTTGTCCAAGTGCTGATCTATGCGGGAGCCGTTTCGATCTTGATGATTTTCGGCATTATGATGACGAAGCATCAGGCAGGAGAGCGCGAGCGTGCGAAGCCGCTCCACGAGACGCTTGCGGCGGTTGCTGCGCTCAGTCTATTCGGCGTATTGTTTTATGCTATTCGGACGACGACTTTTCCTGAAGCTCAGCCCTTCGAAGCAGGCGAAGACAATACAATGGCGATCGGGGAGCTCTTATATACGGGCTATGTGATTCCGTTTGAGCTGCTCTCTGTATTACTGACGGTTGCTTTTATCGGTGCAATCGTGCTGGCCAAGAAGGAGGCGGATGAATGAGATGCTCCCGTCCTATTTAACGATGGCGGCCATATTGTTCTGTATCGGACTATATGGCGCGTTAGTGAAACGAAATGCAGTTGTGGTGCTGTTGTCGCTTGAGCTCATGCTGAATGCAGTCAATTTGAATTTGATCGCGTTCTCGAAGTATGGTGTCGTTCCGTCGCTGACTGGGCAAATTTTTTCTTTGTTCACGATCACAGTCGCGGCAGCTGAAGCGGCAATTGGGGTAGCTATTTTAATTGCATTATTCCGATTGCGCGGATCGGTTAATGTCGACGAATTTGACAAAATGAGGAGGTAGAACAGCATATGGATATTTACACACAAGCGGCATGGCTAATTCCGCTGTTTCCGCTGATAGCCTTCCTCGTTTTGACTGCGCTCGGCCGCAGCTATCGGCGGGCAGGTGTTATCATTGGATCGATAGGCTCATTAGCGGGCTTGCTCATGTCCTTGCTGATCGTAATGGATCGGATAAGCGGCAAAGTGCTTGATTATAATTATGCTTTTGATTGGATAACGATAGGAGATTATACGCTTCGGATTGGGTTTGAGGTTACGAATTTGACGGCGCTGATGCTGGTTGTCGTTACGCTGGTCAGCTTTCTCGTCAATGTATACTCGGCTGGCTATATGAAGAAGGATGAGCGGATTACCGTGTTTTACGGCTATTTATCCTTGTTCTCCTTTTCGATGCTTGGGCTCGTTCTATCCGATAATTTATTATCGTTATATATTTTTTGGGAATTAGTAGGTGTATGCTCGTTTCTGCTGATCGGGTTTTGGTTTACTTTGCCGAAGGCGCGTGCTGCTGCCAAAAAGGCATTTATCGTTACGCGTATCGGAGACGCGGGCCTGCTGCTTGCTATACTGCTGCTGTTCTGGTATATGCCGGACCATGCGCTTGATTTTACGACGATTCAAAGCGTGTTTGATGGGCAATCAGGTGCGTTTACGAATGGTATAACGACGTTGATTGCTTTACTTATCTTCCTCGGAGCGGTTGGGAAATCGGGTCAATTCCCGCTTCATGTCTGGCTTCCCGATGCGATGGAGGGCCCGACACCCGTTAGTGCGCTGATCCATGCGGCGACGATGGTTGCAGCCGGCGTCTTTCTAATCGCGAGAACGTATGATATTTTTCAGGACTCTGCAGCAGCTATGGAAACGATCGCTTATATTGGCGGGTTTACGGCTATATTCGCAGCGACGATTGCACTGGCGCAAAATGATATAAAAAGAATATTGGCCTACTCCA
The DNA here is from genome assembly GCF_038630985.1 of Paenibacillus sp. FSL H8-0548. Lineage (NCBI taxonomy): Bacteria > Bacillati > Bacillota > Bacilli > Caryophanales > Paenibacillaceae > Paenibacillus > Paenibacillus sp. FSL H8-0548. The sequence continues at coordinate 6,918,880 of NZ_CP152049.1, read as the reverse complement.
CGGTCAGCCAGTTAGGCTACATGATAATGGCGCTGGGACTGGGCTCTTTAACAGGCGGAATCTTTCATTTGTTCACACATGCCTTTTTCAAGGCGCTTCTGTTTTTAGGAGCGGGAAGCATTATTCATGCGGTACATACTCAAAATATCAATGAAATGGGCGGATTAGGCTCAAAAATGAAAGTGACCGCGTGGACCTTTGCAATCGGCGCACTGGCGCTAGCGGGCATTCCACCATTTTCGGGCTTTTGGTCGAAGGATTTGATTTTGACAGTAGCCTTTGAAACTAATATTGTGCTCTTCATTGTCGGCTTGGTGGCAGCCTTTTGTACGGTGCTTTATATGTCGCGGGTGTTCATTCTTGTATTTATGGGAAAACCTAGCGCGGCCGCATCCAGCGCGAAGGAATCATCTGCTGCGATGACCATACCGCTTGTTATTTTAGCGGTACTTGCTCTTCTATCCGGTTTTATAGAAACGCCATGGAACGGCTGGCTCGATTCTTGGCTGAATGATGGACAAAATGAAGCACATAGCAGCTGGGCGATCATTGCTTTGTCTGTTGCTGTAGGGCTCTTAGGTATTTATATTGGCTGGCTGGTCTATGGAAAAAGAAGGACCGGCAGCTCTGCTGCACCAGAGAAATCACGAGGGTTTATCAAGCTGCTCGAGCGCGGCTATTACGTTGATGAGCTTTATGCTGCTGCAATTGTGACGCCATTGAAGCTGCTTGGAGCAGCGCTATCGGCATTCGATATCTACGTTATCGGCGGTATCGTTCGGTTAACAGGAGCTGCTGTAAGCACTGCTGGGAGAACGGCAGCTCGGCTGCAGAATGGTCAAGTACAAACCTATAGCATTGCTGCTATTATTGGCTTCGTCATCCTTGTGGTTGCCATTGTCGGAAGGAGGTTTCTGCCATGAGCATCCTGAATGATTTGCCGATATTATCCTTGATTCTATTGTCACCTTTGCTTGGGATACTCGTTATCTTATTGCTTCCTAAGCATCGCAGCAGCTGGATGAAGACGGCGGTAATTATTACGACGCTGGTTCCGCTTGTTTTGTCATTATGGCTGTATGCTAACTTCGACAAACAGCAGGGCGGAGCGGCGTTTGATGAGCAGCTTAGCTGGGTGGAGGTGCCGCTAAATAAAGAATCGCAATCGGGCGTTTCTGAATTCATATTTCAATTTCAATATCATCTGGGAGTCGACGGTTTATCGCTTCCTTTATTGCTTCTGACAGCGCTGGTGACTGCGATGGCTGCACTTGCAGCTGTTCACATAAAGAAAAGATGGAAATCATTTTTTGTTTGGTTTTTGCTGCTGGAGATCGGCATGCTTGGCGTCTTTCTGGCTCGCGATTTGTTTTTGTTTTTTATTTTCTTTGAGATTACCCTAATTGCCATGTATTTTTTAATTGGCATATGGGGGAATTTCAATCGCGAGCGTGCTGCTAACCAGTTTTTGATCTACAACGGCTTGGGCTCTGCAATCATGCTAATTGCTTTCGTCATCCTTGTGAATACGGCGGGCTTCCATATTGATCAGGTTGGCGAGCAGGTTAGTTTGATATATAGCGGCAGTTACTCCGACATATTTCGAAACATGGCTGACCCAATGGCCTGGGTCAATTTGGCGCCAGAGCAGCTCGGATATGCCAATCCGTTTGCGATGACGGATACGATGCAATGGACGCTGTTTATTATGCTGCTCGTTGCCTTTGGCATTAAGCTGCCGATATTCCCTTTCCATACGTGGATGCTCAAGGTGCATACAGAGGCATCGCCATCCATCGTTATGCTTCATTCCGGCATCCTGCTAAAAATGGGTGCCTACGGCCTGCTCCGCTTTGGCTTGCTGCTGTTTCCTTCGCAGGCGCGTGAATTTGCCACTGTGCTTGCCGTGCTTGGTGTTATCAATTTGTTGTACGGAGCTTTGCTTGCCTTTAGGCAGCAGGAGCTAAGGCTCGTTCTCGCATATGCTTCCATGAGCCACATGGGTATTGTTTTGCTTGGATTTGCTGCCTTTAACGAGATTGGCCTCCAGGGAGCGGTATTTCAGCTTGTGTCCCATGGGCTAATATCAGCACTGATCTTCTTGATCGTTGGCAGCATTTATGAACGCACAGGAACGACTGAGCTGAGCGAATTAGGCGGCCTTGCAAGATCAATGCCTTTCATCAGCGGCGTTCTGATGGCGGCAGGTCTAGCTTCGCTTGGTTTGCCGGGATTATCGGGCTTTGTTGGAGAATTCTTGTCTCTGCTCGGCTTGTTCGAATCGATGCGCTGGCTTACAGCGGCAGCGGTGCTTGGCATAGTCTTAACGGCGGTTTATATGCTTCGCGCGGTGCTTAAAATTACTTTTGGACCGCTTCCGGAGCCGTTTGGCGCACTTAAGGATGCAAGACTAATCGAGGCTATGCCGATGATTGTGCTGCTGGCATTCATTTTATTGCTCGGCTGCTATCCATCCATACTTACGGATACGGTGCAGCTTGGCGTTGAAGAGCTGCTCCAACCATTATTTGCAACAAGGGCGGGGGGATAGACCATGCATGAAGATGCTTTTTTTGTACCAATGACATGGACGGATACGTTCTATCTTGCCCCTGAGTTTATACTGGCTGCTGTATTTTTGCTGCTCATCGTATTGGATCTGTTCTTGCCTAAGCGTGTGAGCAGGCTGACTTTCGGTTGGTTATCCTTGGCGGCAATCATTGCTTCACTGGTGGTTGTTATACTGCGGATGATAGACATGAATCAGGGCGGAATATCGACTGAAGCGATACAGCTGCTCAGCAACAGCTACCGAATCGATGATTTCTCCAGTCTGTTGAAAATCGTTTTCTTAAGCGGAACGGCGCTAGTTGTCTTGCTGGCGCTCGGCTCGGAGCGGGATGAGAGCGACATCACGGATAAAGCGGAATACTTCTACTTGCTGCTTCCAGCGCTTATTGGAGCTATGATTATGGCTTCGTCGGGCAATCTGATCTCGTTGTATATCGGTCTAGAGCTGCTAAGCATAACCAGCTACGTGCTGGTAGGCATAAGGCGCAAGTCGTTGTTGTCTGCTGAAGCGGCATTTAAATATGTGATAACAGGCGGTATCTCCTCTGCTATGGTGCTGTTCGGTATGTCCTATATTTATGGTATAACGGGTTCTGTCGATCTTGGTGTGATTGGAGCGGCTTTGCCGCAAGCGTTGATCGATTTCAAGGCGCTGGCTTATGTGGGTTTCTTCTTTATGCTGGCAGGGTTCGGGATCAAAATTGCAGCTGCACCCTTTCACGCTTGGGCGCCTGATGTGTATCAGGGAGCGCCGACGCCGGTGTCTGCTTTTCTAGCGGTCATTGCCAAAGGAGCCGCTCTTGCAGCTATTTTTAGAATTTTATTCAGCACCAAATTGTTTAACGCAGGCGGAGACGCCTTTGCAGCAAACGATATTTTCTTTGCACTGCTGGTGCTTGCGGCGGCAGCGATGCTCGTAGGGACGACGACGGCGCTAGGTCAAAAAAATGCAAAGCGTCTCCTCGCTTTATCTGGTGTAGTGAATGCCGGCTATTTGCTCGTGCCGATCGGCCTTTCTTTTACCGCTTTTCATAGCAACAACTTCTCGGAGTTCATTTTCTATCTGATCGTCTACTTGTTTATGACGATAGGAGCCTTTGCGGTACTTACTATCGTAAGCCGAGCTGCAGGACATGAGGAGCTTAAGGGCTTTGCAGGCATGTACTACCGAGCGCCATGGACGGCCGTGGCGATGTTGATTTTTATATTGTCACTAGCAGGCTTGCCGATATCCGGCGGATTTTTTGGGAAGCTGTTCATTTTGCTTGGGGCAGCGAATGCAAAAGCTTATTGGCTGGTAGCTATTATGGTCATTAGCAGCGTCATTTCTTATTATTTCTATTTTGGCCTTGCACGCCAAATGTTCATGCGCAGCGGCAATGATGATCGTGAAATTCAAATATCCGGCTGTACTGGGGCCGTTATTTGGATATGCGCAGCAGCCACGCTTGTACTCGGTATTTTCCCAGGTCCGTTAATGCACTGGATTGACGCTGTATTTACGATTACGGGCGATTTATGGATTAACATGAACAGCTAGGTTGGTTGAACGATTGGTAAGGTTTTGCGCAATAGCAGCGATGCGTGGCGAGGGCTCTCTTAAAAGGCGAAAAGTCATTTTAAGAGAGTCCTCGCCTTTTTTTTGAAATATACGAAAGTATACGTTTCACGTTTATACTCCGCCTATATTTTTCGATAAACTTTTTGTTCGTAGACAAGGACGACGTAATCGTTTCTTCTTATAGGTCTTAGGGCCTTTTATCTGCTTGAAACAAGGGAAATGACAGCCTGAAAGAGAAAGTATAAAGAACTATGAACATGATCATAAAGAATGCTCTACTCGCGCAGCGCCCAAAACATAAATTTATACTTCAACTAATATAGCAATACGAAAAGGCAGACGATGATGACTAAACGAATCGTACAAAAACGAGCCCGCCAATCGCAGAACAAGCGAGTATCTGCGAATGAAAGCAATATAGCGCGACTATACATGCGACTACGCGCCAAGGGCACGCTGGCGCTGCGCATGGTTATGCGGCGCGCGCTGCTGTTGCTGCTGCTCGCGAGCGTCGCCCTCGGGGGCATAGCCCCCGCAGGGCTCGCTCACGCTGCCGTGCAGGCCGCTGCTAGCGCGGCCGCTGGCGAAGCCGTAGAGCAGCCGCAGAGCTGGCTGCTCAAATGGCGTGACCCCGCGCTCGCGCATGAGCTGCGCGGGACGGAGGTGCTCCGCCGCCAGAATGAGGCGGCGGTCATGCTCGTGCGTCCGGCCGATGCAGGCGCGGACGTGCAAGAGTGGCTGCGCCGGCTGCAAGGCATGCCGGGCGTGGAGTATGTGCACCCGAACTATTCGGTGCACATCTTGTCTTTGCCTGCCGGCGAGGCGGATGACGCCGCTGCAGAGGAAACCGCTGCGCGTGGCAGTGCGCCGCAGCCAGCGCAGGAGGCTCCCCCTACGGCGGATCTCCCGCCTGAGGGGCAAGCAGCGCCAGCACTCGCAATTGCAGCTACCGCTGCTCCGCTGCAGGCCAACGACCCAGAGCTGCCTAAGCAGCTCTATCTCAGTCAAATCGGCGCTCCGAAGGCGTGGGAGACTGTTCGTGAGCAGCAGCAGCTTACGATTGCAATCGTAGATACGGGTATTGATCTGGATCACCCTGATCTGAAGGATAATCTGGTGGCGGGTGCGAATTTAGTTAGTCCAGGTGAGCAGCCTGATGATGATAACGGTCATGGCACGAGTGTGGCAGGTGTAATCGCGGCAGTCGGAAATAACGGAATAGGCGTTTCCGGCATCATTTGGAAAGCCAAAATCATGCCAATCAAGGCATTAGATCATAGAGGCGACGGAACGGAGCAGGAGCTTGGCGAAGCCATTCTTTATGCCGTACGCAGCGGAGCCAAAATCATCGTGTTATCGGTAGGCTTGCATCGTTACTCTCCCTACATGCTGGATATTGTGCAATACGCAGAGAGCAAGAATGTACTGCTCGTAGCAGCAGCAGGAAATGATGGCGTGTCACTTGGAGAGAAGGCTGCCGTTAAATATCCGGCAGCGTATCCCACCGTGCTTGCTGTCGGAGGTGTTAAAGCGAATAATACGGCAGATTCCCGTTCGAATCGGGGGACAGAGCTTGATGTGGTTGCCCCTTGGAATGTGTATACAACCGCGATTGGCGGCTTGTATAAGAAGGAAGAAGGCACCTCTATGGCGGCTCCACAGGCCGCTGCGGCCGCTGCACTTATATGGGCGCGCTACAAGGATCTGAAGCCCTATCAGGTACGCCAGCTGCTGCGCCAAACGGCTAAGGATATCGGCGCGCCAGGTATCGACAGCTCCACAGGCTATGGATTGCTGCAAATTGATAAAGCGGTAAGTACGGCCCTTAAAGCCGATGCCTTCGAGCCGAACAACAGCTTATCAGCAGCAGCGCGTTTTCCGCTTAACACGCATATATCAGCTTTGCTGCAAGGAACAGCAGATCAGGATTGGTACCGAATTGATACACCATATGACGGTACACTGACGATTGGATACGAGGGACTTGTTGGCAGCGGCAAGGTCGTGCCGCCTGTTCGTCTCACCCACTATGTGAATGGCGTCAAAAAGAGTGCTCATGATATGAAACTTGCCAGCAGGACGATCGACCTTGACGTCAAAAAAGGCTCGCAAATCGTGCAGCTGGAGCAGATTAATCAGAACAGCAGCGAAGATCTGCCTTATTTGCTCACTGCAACTTTTGTGATGAAGGCGGATGAATTTGAAACCAATGATAAGTCCTACGAGGCGTTTACGCTCCTGCCCAAAACACAAACGATCACAGGCAATTTCCATCAGACCGCTGATCGAGATTGGTTTGTAGCAACCTTTACGCAAAGCGGGAGGCTGAGCCTTGAGCTTAGTACCAATACGGCGCGTATAGATCCGGGTCTAGCACTTCAAAGAGCAGGGCAGCAGCTGATGGTGTACGATGATGAAGGGGAAGGCAAGACGGAGCGATCACCAGTCATAACTGTGACCCCAGGCAAATATTATATTCGTATTCACAATGCAATCTCCTCTGAAGCAAGCCCGGCAATCGGCACTTATACGCTCAAGCTGGATTACACGCCAAAATATGATGATCCAAATGAGCCAAATGATAAATCCTATGAAGCCTTTATGGTTAATGCGGGCAGTGAGTACCTCGGTGTGATCGGCAGTTATTCTGACGTGGATTGGTTTCAATATCGGATGGCAGCTGCGGGTGTCGCCAATATAACGATTAGCGGCGTGCCGCTAGACATCGATTTGAACCTTGAGGTATATGATAAACGAATGAAGCGAATAGCGAATGCCAAAACAGGGAAGAGCGGAAAGCTCGAAACAGGTGAGCTGCTGCTTCAACCGGATATTTATTATGTGAAGCTGACGGCTAATGCCGCTTTTGACAAGCAGTACTATCGCTTGAAAATTAATACAGAAGAGCTCGTAGCTGGATTTCGCGACATAAAAAATCATTGGGCAAAAAACGAGATCATAGCATTAAGTCAATTGGGAATCATCAACGGTACGGGGGAGAGCCGCTTTGAACCGAAGCGCGCCATTACACGAGCGGAGGCAGTAGCGATGGTCGTCAAGGCATATAAGCCGATAGGAGCAGATACAGCACAGGTCAAACGCTTTAAGGATGTTTCCAATAGCCACTGGGCGGGTAATGCTATTTCAAGAGCGGTTAAACAGGGCTGGATCAAAGGGTTCCCGGACAATACATTTAAGCCGGATCAGCCTGTTACGAGAGCGGAGATGGCACTCATTGTCGGTTATGCTGACGGGGTTCAGCCGCGTTTTCCGAGCTTCGATCCGTTCGAGGACGTTCCGAATACGCACTGGTCAGCTCCGATGCTGCTTGCAATGAAGCAGAATGGTCAAATTGAAGGGGTGCAATCGAATCTTTTTAGACCGAAACAGCAAGCGAGCCGTGCTGACTTTACTGTGCTGCTTTACCGCATGATATCCTAATTTTGGGTGAAACAATTTATCTTTTCCTTTCGTTTGATAGATAGGCGAATAATTGGAAAAAGTAAAAAGCAAAGAAGCTTGGGAGGAAACATGGACTTTGATAATGAGCTTTATAATAATTTTCAAACCTATACCGGAATGACAGGGCTTTTTTCCATTGTCATCGTCATCCTTAGCATTATTTTTGTTTGGTTCCTGCTAGGAGAGGTGAAATGGGAGACGTTTTTCCATTTTCCGCGAAGTCCTAAGGCACGTATGCTTCAGGTTGTTGTAGCTATTATTGCGGGCCATTTATTAGCCAGATTTATTTTGGAATATTGGGGCTACACCGTACTGCTCAAAAGCTTTGTCGAATAACAAGAGCGAAACTTGTCAACAATGGTAATACATGACGGTCTCAAAAAGCCGATTGCCTGCGAATAACTATAGGGTCAGCGATTTTTGAGGAGTTGAAAACGTATTTTCGCTCGAATTTTTGGTGAAAAAGTCATAAATAGCAGAGAAATCAGCAGTGAAATAATGGATTAAATTTAACCCTTGTCGTTTCATGTAATTGAATGATAAGATGAAGTTTGGGTAAAGTGAGCTATTTTAAAATATTTAGGAATAAGCAATAGAAAATGCAGTTCGCGGAGGGAACCATAAGATGACCAAAATTATCGTCCGCGGAGGCCAGCGTTTGAAGGGAACGGTCCGTGTTAGCGGAGCAAAAAATGCAGTACTCCCCATTTTAGCGGCCTCATTATTGGCGACAGAAGGAGACAGCGTCATCTGTGACGTACCCCTCCTCGACGACGTTATGACGATTCAGAAGGTGCTCGCTTCTTTAGGTGCACAATTAACCTATAACAATGAAACTATGCGCATTACAGCGCAGACGATCACGTCTTATGAGGCTCCTTATGAGCTTATTCGCAAAATGCGCGCTTCCTTTTTAGTTATGGGACCGCTTTTGGGTCGTATCGGCAGAGTTAGAATTTCACTGCCAGGCGGCTGTGCTATTGGAACACGTCCGATAGATCAGCATTTGAAGGGCTTTGAAGCGATGGGAGCAGAAATAACGCTCGGTCAAGGCTTTATCGAAGCAAGCACGAAGTCTCGTCTCAAGGGAGCTAAGATTTATCTTGACGTTGCGAGTGTAGGCGCTACTGAAAATATTATGATGGCAGCAGCTTTGGCGGAAGGCACTACTATTCTTGAAAATGCAGCCAAAGAGCCGGAAATCGTTGATTTAGCTAACTATATCAATGCAATGGGCGGTAAAGTGCGCGGGGCAGGCACTGGCGTCATTCGAATCGAAGGCGTAGATAGAATGTATGGTGCTGCACATAATGTCATACCCGATAGAGTGGAAGCAGGTACTTACATGATTGCTGCTGCTATTACGGGCGGCGATGTATTCATCGAAGGAGCAATTGCGGATCACCTGACGCCGGTTATTTCTAAGCTGCAAGAAATGGGCGTAGAAATTACAGAAAGTGATAATGGCGTTCGTGTGCAATCGGGCATGGCTTTGAAGTCAGTAGATGTCAAAACCTTGCCTCATCCAGGCTTCCCGACGGATATGCAGTCTCAAATGATGGCTCTTCTGCTCGTTTCAGAAGGAACGAGTGTTGTAACGGAAACCGTGTTTGAGAACCGGTTCATGCATGTGGAAGAATTTATGAAAATGAATGCACAAATTAAAGTGGATGGACGTACTGCAATTGTTAGCGGAGGCTTGCCGCTTACAGGCGCTAAGGTATGCGCAACCGATTTGCGAGCAGGTGCAGCGCTGATTTGTGCGGCCTTGCGTGCGGAAGGCGAGACGGAAGTAACGGGTCTGCATCATGTGGATCGCGGATATGTCAATATTACGGGCAAGCTTGCCGCGCTCGGAGCGGATATTTACCGTATCGAGTCTGCTGCTGAGAATGCTTCGGATGTGGCGACAAGCAATCACGGATCAGTCGTTAATCTATCTTCCAAATCCGCTAGGGAGTTGGCTTCAGCCGCTGCTAGTACAGTGGCAGCATCTTCTGAGGGGGAAGCAGCTGCTTCCTTCATGCGAGAGAAGGAAATATCTGTTCTAAAGATTCAACCGACCTGGGCTTAGGCCAAGGACGACATAACGAAGAGGCTGCTTCACATAAGCTGTATTGAGCTTATGGTGAAGCAGCCTCTTTTTTTCGTATATAAGTTGAACCAAGGTGAAACGGATGGCGCCATCCGCTTGGCGGCGCTACTAGCACGTTTCATTCCGAGAAATATAGAGAAAGTATGGCGAAATGATCTGCTTTCCTATATTTTAATAAAATAAAGTAATAACGAAGCGAGAAGATCGTCTCTCTAGAAACGAAGTGTTCGGCTTTGCAAATGTGTTCGTAAAGAGTAGTTTACTCGCTTCGTTTTAACTTCACATTTATAAATGCAATGAATATTAATTAGATGGAATTTCTCCCGTTAAAATAACGTTATTCGCTTCATAGTATGAAATAGATGGAATTTGTCCAGTTAATTTTACTGATTCTTATGAATTTCGGCTGATTCCTTAGAATTAGATGGAGGAATTCCATCTAAATTCCAAAACAAGTTAAAACTCCTTAAAATAAATGGAGAAATTCCATCGAATAAGTTGAATTTGAAAAATGAAGATATAGCGAAGCGAGAAGATCGTTTCTCTAGAAACGAAGTGTTCGCCTTTACAGCCGTGTTCGTAAAGAATAGTTTACTCGCTTCGTTTTTAACTTCACATTTAAAGATGCAATGAATATTAGATGGAATTTCTCCCGTTAAAATAACGTTATTCGCTTCATAGTATGAAATAGATGGAATTTGTCCAGTTAATTTTACTGATTCTTATGAATTTCGGCTGATTCCTTCGAATTAGATGGAGGAATTCCATCTAAATTCCAAAACAAGTTAAAACTCCTTAAAATAAATGGAGAAATTCCATCTAAATAAGTTGGATTTGAAAAATGAAGATCTAGCGAGGCGAGAAGATCGTTCTGAAGAAACGAAGTGTTCGGCTTTGCAAATGTGTTCGTAAAGAGTAGTTTACTCGCTTCGTTTTAACTTCACATTTATAAATGCAATGAATATTAATTAGATGGAATTTCTCCCGTTAAAATAACGTTATTCGCTTCATAGTATGAAATAGATGGAATTTGTGCAGTTAATTTTACTGTTTCTTATGAATTTCGGCTGATTCCTTAGAATTAGATGGAGGAATTCCATCTAAATTCCAAAACAAGTTAAAACTCCTTAAAATAAAGGGAGAAATTCCATCTAATAAGTTGAATTTGAAAAATGAAGATATAGCGAAGCGAGAAGATCGTTTCTCTAGAAACGAAGTGTTCGCCTTTGCAGCCGGATTCTTACCTTTAAATGTCTTAGGAAATCAAAAAATCTGGCTGCAACAGCGATCGTAAGAATGATCTACTCGCGCAGCACCCGAAACGTAAATTTCTAGTTCAGCTTATACAGATTGATTATGCTGTGGATTTAGCTATACTTAATGGACTACAGCAAGACAAAGGGGCGGCCATGGCAACGATAAACGATGTAGCAATAAAAGCGAACGTATCTGTAACGACGGTTTCCCGTGTTTTAAATAATCGGGGTTATATTAGTGAGGCAACAAGAACGAAGGTTTACAAGACCATGGAGGAGCTAAATTATCAGCCTAATGAAATTGCCCGCTCACTCCTAAGAAAACAATCGAACGTCATCGGACTCATCATACCTAGCGTTTCTCATCCTTTTTTTAGCGAGCTTGCGAATCATGTGGAGAACTACGCCTATGAGCTTGGCTTTAAACTGCTTTTATGCAATTCTCAGCTTGATCCTTATAAGGAGAAGGATTATATCGAAATGCTCAAACGAAACCGTGTGGATGGCATTATTATGGGCAGTCATACGCTTCAGGTTGATGAGTACAAAAGCTTAAGCTCACCAATCGTTACGATTGATCGTCAGATCAGTAAGGAAATTCCGTATATATCCTCAGACAATCGTGCGGGAGGAAGCTTGGCGGCGGAGCTGCTTGTTCAAAAAGGCTGCAAAAAAATTGCGCATATCTGCGGTAATTTAGAGCTGCAAATGCTAGCTAATCAGCGAACCGAAGCTTTTCAGGCTGTCATGCTCGAGCATGGGATAGAGCATATGATTATTCAAACTGATATGAACGTGTTTGATCAATTGCAGTACGAGCAAATTATGCATCAATTGTTTCAGGACCATCCGGATATAGACGGCATATTCGCGACGAGCGATATTATTGCTGCATTTGCGGTCAAAGAATGCTTGGCTGCCGGCAGACGGGTGCCGGGTGATGTGAAAATCATCGGCTACGATGACGTGAATGCTGCCAAATGGATAACACCTGAGCTGACGACGGTGAAACAACCTATTGAAGAGATTGGAAAAGCCGCTGTTGATTTAATTATAAAGCAGCTGAACAAGGAAGCCTTCGAGACTGAAAATACTTTTCCAGTAACGTTAATTGAACGAGCTTCCACGAAGTAGGCTGAACATGAAAACCCATGCACAGCAAGGGTTTTTTATTATTATTCTGTATGTCAATCGTTTGACATGTCAAACGATTGACATACAGGTAAAGTAATTATATAATACGTTGTGAAAGCGGTTTACACGATCGGTGAGCCGCATTTAAATTTTGAGCTCCGGGGGGCAATACAATGAAAAATTGGAAGTGGATACAAGCACTGGCTTTATCGCTTATGGTTGTTATGGTCGTTACAGCTTGTGGTAATAATGCAGGCGGTTCTAATGAAAAAGAGACGAATAAAGAATCAGCTGTCAAGATTACGCTGCTTAACTCTAAGGGTGAAATTCAGACACAACTGGAGGACGCTGCCAAAGCATTTAAAGAGGATTACCCCAATATTACTCTTGAAATTATACCTGTACCTGGTGGGCAATCTCCGTTTGAGAAAGCTTCTGCGTTGTATGCGTCAGGAAATCCGGCAACGATTACGATGCTGGATACAGGAGATGTTGAGAAATTCAAGGATCGTGTACTCGATCTAAGTGGAGAGAAATGGATGGCCGATGCTGTTGAGCGCAGTACCGCGTTAACCACGTTCGACGACAAAAACTATGCGTTCCCGCTTGCTATTGAAGGTTATGGCTTTATTTATAACAAAGCGGTTGTAGATCAAGCTGTTGGTGGATCGTTTGATCCGGCAACTATTAATACAACAAGCTCGCTTGAGGATTTGTTCCAAAAAATCGAGGCGTCCGGCAAAGCGCCGCTTATTATCTCTCCTATGGATTGGTCGCTCGGGGCTCATTACTTGCCGCTTGCGTATGCAGGACAATCGGCTGATACTGCTGTTGTTGCGAAGTTCGTAGACGATTTGAAAGCAGGTACAGTTGATTTGACGAGCAATGCTGTATTTAACGGCTTAATGGATACGTTTGATGTGATGGCACAATACAACATTGATAAAGCATCTCCATTGGCAGGAACGTATGAAAGAGGTCCGGAAGTACTGGGTAAAGGCGAGGTAGGTATCTGGTTCCAAGGAAACTGGGCATGGCCGCAAATTAGCAGCTTTGATACGGCAAGCGGCCAATATGGTTTTCTTCCCATCCCAGTAAGCAATAATCCGGACGATTTCGGCAATACACAAATTTCTTCTGCTGTTTCGAAGCGCTTGGTGCTCGATAAAGAGAAAAATACAGCGGAGCAGCAGGCAGCAGCTAAAACGTTCTTGGAGTGGATGGTCTACAGTGAGAAGGGACAAGACTTCCTTGTGAACAAAGCAAATATTATACCAGCGTTCAAGAACATTACGCTTGAAGCGCAGGACCCGCTTGCGAAGTCGATCTCTGAGTATATTGCAAAAGGCAAAACAGAAGACTCCATGAGCACTCTGCCTGCAGATCACTGGGCTAAGGTTGGCGCATCCATGCAAAAATATCTAGCTGGAGCAGGCGACCGCGCAACTTTGACTAAAGAGATCCAAGAGTATTGGAAATCGGTTAAGTAATTATTTAAAGCTGCAAATGAGCTTACCCCGCTGAGTGGCGGGGTAAGCTGTTTACCTTAAATAGCATTTTGAATCACAAAACCATGCCTGAATGCGAGGGATCATGATGATAACGGAAAAAGGGCTGTGGAATCGCTTGCGATTGCGACTGCTGTTTACCGGACCTACTTTATTTTCTTTTTTTGCAGTAATGATTATTCCTTTCCTGTATGGCATTTATTTGACCTTTACAAACTGGGATGGCATATCAACGACTAGCAGCCTGGTCGGGTTTAGCAATTACGTTGCAGTATTTAACGATTCTGTTTTTTGGAAATCATTTTTACTGACTTTGAAGTATGTATTTATTTCAGTTGTGCTTATTAATGTCGTTGCTTTTCTACTGGCCTATGTATTGTCAAGCGGATTGAAGGGGCAAAGCATTTTTAGAGCGGGTTTCTTTATTCCTAACTTGGTGGGCGGTATTATCCTCGGCTTCGTATGGCAATTTATTTTTTCCAACGTACTCGTTTACCTGGGGAAAGAATGGGGTATCCCTTTATTCAGCACCTCATGGCTGGCGGACCCTGATAAAGCATTTTGGACTATGATTATCGTTACAGTATGGCAATACGCCGGTTATATGATGGTTATTTATGTGGCTGGGCTTATGAATGTGCCTAAGGATATTTTAGAGGCGGCAAGTATCGATGGTGCGAGCTTATGGACCAAGATGCGTAAAATGATTTTACCGCTGATGGTTCCATCTTTTATCGTTTGTATTTTCCTATCGCTGCAAAGATGCTTTATGGTTTATGATCTAAACCTCTCCCTAACGAAGGGCGGACCTTTCAAGAGCACGGAAATGGTATCGATGCATGTATACGAGAAGGCATTCCTATCGCGAGATTATGGAGTAGGTCAAGCAGAGGCTTTCGTCTTGTTCCTGCTTGTGGCTACGATCACGATTGCTCAGGTTTATTTTAGCAAGAAGCTGGAGGTGGAGGCGTGATGGAGAATAGGAACCGAATACTTTCGTGGACGAAGTTCATTGCCCTCTGCATTTTATTAGTAGCGTTTGTATTCCCTTTTTTCATGCTGCTAATCAATTCGTTTAAGGAGAATAAGGAAATTACCTCAAGTCCGCTGTCCTTGCCGGATAGCTTTAGCTTTAGTAATTATACGAATGCTTTCAATAAAATGTCCTATATGTCCGCTTTTTCGAACTCTGTTGTAATAACGGTGCTTAGCGTCGTATTGATCTCGATTTTGGCAGGAATGACAGCTCATTATTTTGTAAGAAACCAAACAAAGATGAACCAATACACCTTCTTCTTAATGGTAGCGGCAATGATAATTCCTTTCCAGGCCATTATGATCCCTCTCGTCAAAATTTACGGCTCCATTGGTTTTATGAATAGCAAATGGGCCCTTATTTATATGTATGTTGGTTTTGGCAGTCCGCTTGCCGTTTTTATTTATCATGGATTTGTCAAAAGCATACCTGCTGAGCTTGAAGAAGCGGCGCTTATTGATGGCTGCACGCGGACGCAAACGTTTTTTCGAATTGTATTTCCGGTGCTGGCCCCAACTACGGTTACGATTGCCATTCTGAATATATTGTGGATTTGGAATGACTTCCTGCTGCCTTCCCTGGTTTTGATATCACCGAATGCACGTACGCTCCCGCTATCCACATTTTATTTTTTCGGAACGTATACGGTGGATTATGGACCGCTTATGGCTGGGCTTACGCTGACGATATTGCCAGTACTCATCGTTTATTTGTTTGCACAGAAATATATTATCCAAGGGGTAATGCAGGGCTCAATTAAATAATTAGCAAGGGATGGATGCTTTATTTTGTACACCAGAGAAAATGCCGATGCATTCGTAGCTGAGCGTAAATATTTGCTTAAAGATGAATACCGGCTTAACTTTCATTTAATGAGCGAGTTTGGCTGGATGAATGATCCTAACGGCTTTATTTACTACAATGGAGAATATCATATGTTTTATCAGCATTATCCATACCAGCCGGTATGGGGCCCGATGCACTGGGGACATGCGGTTAGCCGGGATCTTATGACGTGGAGGCATCTGCCTGTTGCGCTAGCGCCGGATCAGACTTATGATCGCGACGGCTGCTTCTCCGGCAGCGCTTTTGAGCGGGAAGGCAAGCTTTATTTGATGTATACCGGACACATTGTAACAGGACCAGATAGAGATAACGATTACCGCCAAAATCAAAATATAGCCGTATCCGAGGATGGTATCCATTTCGAGAAGCTGGCTTCCAACCCGATCATTAGTGCCGAAGATATACCAGCTGGCGCAAGCCAAAAGGATTTTCGCGATCCAAAGGTGTTCGAGCGTGATGGCACCTATTATGTGGTGCTAGGCTCTAATGACGGGCAGGGTCACGGGTTGATTTTATTATATCGCTCTGATGATTTAGTAGATTGGACTATAGTGGGTGAAATCGCACGGGGCGATGAGGAGCTTGGCGATAATTGGGAATGTCCAGATCTGTTTGAGCTGGGCGGGCAAGATGTACTTGTGATGTCGCCGCAGCGCATGCCTGCACAAGGAGACAACTATCATAATTTACACTCCACCACTTATATGATTGGACGATTGGATATCGAGCAAAGCAGCTTTAACTACGATCGTTATGAGCCCGTTGACTACGGCTTTGATTATTATGCTCCGCAGACGACGGTTGACGAGAAGGGCAGACGTATCATCATGGCCTGGATGGAGACTTGGGAAAGCGAAATTCCGACACAGCTGGGCCATTATTGGGCAGGCGCGATGACGCTGCCACGCGAGGTTGTTTTGCAAGGCGAGTCGTTATTGTTCAAGCCTGTGGAGGAAACGAAAGCTTATCGTCAGAATGGCTATGAGACTGGCGGTGTTCCTTTATCAGGCATTAAAGATATGGAAGTCAGTGGGGACTGCTACGAGCTTGAGGTCGTTTTTAAAGCGGATCAAGCGGAGGAGTTTGGCTTGAAGCTGCGGGTGCACGGCGAGGAAGAGACGGTACTGTCCTATCTTTCGGCAGAGGAGACTTTCCGATTTAACCGTGATAAGTCTGGCATCGGTCTTGGCGGAGAGCGCAGAGCTAAGGTAGCGCTGAAGGATGGATTGCTCGCGTTGAACATTTTTGTAGATAAATCCTCTGTTGAGGTATTTATTCAAGGCGGCGAGAAGGTTATGACCGGCAGAATTTATCCTGGTACTCATTCGCTAGGCATTCAAGCGTATAGCGAAGGTGCATGTTCTATGTTATCTTTTAAGAAATGGGACATGAAGTAGGAGGGTTTAAACTGTCTAAGCTGTATACGATTGGTGAAGCGTTAATTGATTTTATTCCAGATACGCGGGGCATTGAGCTAAAGAACGTGACCGGCTTTACGAAGGAGGCTGGCGGTGCTCCTGCTAACGTAGCTTGCGTGGTTGCGAAGCTGGGTGGGAGCAGTGCTTTTATCGGTAAGCTCGGAATAGATGCGTTTGGTGATTTTCTTGTAGAAACGATGCAGGCCATCGGTGTGGATACGAGCCATGTATTTCGGACGAATGAGACGAACACGGCGCTTGCTTTTGTCAGCTTAAAGGCAGACGGTGATCGGGATTTTTCCTTTTATCGAAACCCAAGCGCCGACATGCTGCTTTCAGAGGATGAGATCGACGGAGAATGGTTTGCAGCAGGAGACATATTGCACTATTGCTCAGTTGATCTTATAGAAGCTCCTGTTAAGTATGCCCATCTGAGGGCGATCGAAGCGATGAAGGCAGCAGGCGGCATGATTAGCTTTGATCCAAACGTCCGGCTTCCGCTATGGGCGGATCAGGAGCAGTGCAGGCAAACGATTTTGGAGTTTATTCCATTAAGCCATCTGGTGAAAATAAGCTCCGACGAGCTTTCCTTTATTACTGGCATCGAGAATGAGAAGGAAGCTATTGCTTCTTTGTTTGTAGGCGATGTGCAGGCGGTTGTCTATACAAAGGGCTCGGAGGGGGCAGTTTGGCATACGCCTTCTTATGAAGTATCTGTTCCGGGCCAGAAGGTAATAGTTAAGGATACGACTGGAGCTGGCGATGCTTTTATTGGGGCATTGCTGTATCAGCTTCAAATAGATAAAGGGACGGTTGAGGGACTTACGGCTGAGCATGCGAAACGGATCGTTGCTTTTGCGAATGCCGCCGCCGCGCTGACGACGACAAGAGCAGGGGCGATTTCCTCACTGCCTGAATTGCACGAGCTTCCATCTCTGTAATAAGAGAGAATAGCAATATCGATAGAGCATTGTTCTTTCCTGCCGAATCTGGCGGGGGAGAGCGATGCTCTTATTTGTTCATCTTGCGTTCATTTTAGTGTGCTATATTCGTTCTCACTAAGACCGATGGAGGGTGGATTACAGTACATGAAGAAATGGACGATAGGGCTCAGCATTTTGATTATTTTGGCTGCAGCTGGAGCAGGTGCTTATTATTTTTATTTTGCTAAAGATAAGGAAGCGGCAGGTGAAACGGCTACATCGCGAACGGTTATGGCCACCAAAGGGTCTATCGTCAAGCAAATTAGCGGGACGGGCTCCGTCTCTGCCAACTCTAGAGAAACGGTAACAGCAGGCAAGAGCGGTACTATTGCAACGGTTAATGTCCAGAAAGGCGATATGGTTAAAGCGGGTCAAATTCTCGTTACCTTTGAAGCTGCGGATGACTACGACGATAAGATAACAACGATTGAAAAAAATATAGCGAAGCTGAATGAATCGATTTTAGAGTATCAAGAGGATTATAAGGAAGCAACAGGTACGGAAAATGAAGAAGTGACAAAGAAATCACTTCAAAAAAACATTGAAAATACGAATGGTGAAATAGCGGATTATGAAGAAGAGCTGCAAAATATTTATGAAGATCAAGCGAAGGAAGAAAAATCGGTGACAGCGTCCATTGATGGTGAAATTACAGAAATGACGATCAAAGTCGGCGATGAGGTTAATGCAAATACGACGATCGCTTCTATTGTAGACTACACGCTATTGGAGTTTGTAACTTCGGTGGATGAGCTTGATATTTCTGCTGTAAAGGTGGGACAAGCGGCGGCGATTACTTTAAGCTCGATTACAGATAAAACGATTGCGGCGACCGTATCTGAGATTGAGAGGGAGGGTACATCCAGCAATGGCTCATCTGCATTTAAAGTGAATATCCAGCTTAACGATATTGAGGGTGTTATGGCAGGGATGTCAGGTGAAGCGGCCATTACGATTGAAGCTAAGGAAAATATCGTTCTTGTTCCTGTTAATGCTGTTGTGGAGATGGGGACAAGATCATTTGTGCGGATTCCTAGTGAGAATAATGATGGAACGACAGAAGCTGGTGCAGCACAACAGCCAGCAGAGGGCAGTACGGCGGGCGGCAGACAACAAGGCGCGGCAGCAGGTCAACAAGGCGGCGCAGTCGGTGGCGGGCAGGGTGCGGCAGCAGGCCAGGGCAGCGCAGCTGGTGGTACGAGGCCAAGCGGCGGAGGCAGAGGATCTGCCGCTGTAGGACAATCGGCGGCAGAAGGCGGGCAATCACAGGCAGGAGCCGGACAATCGGCAGAGGGCAATGGTACAGCGGCTGGGGGAGGCTTTGCAGCAGCAGGAGGATCTGGCGGAAGCCGGATGCCAAATGCACTTGGAGGGCAGCTGGTAGAAGTGACAACAGGACTTAGCGATGAAAGCTTTGTGGAGATTGTGTCGGGTCTCTCCGAGGGAGACAGCGTACTTGTTCCTATCGCTCAAGGAGCAGCAGGAATGGGCTCTGCTGCGGAAGCGACAACGATGCAGCAGGGCGGATTTGGCGGAGGCGGTATGGGTGGATTCCCAAGCGGCATGGGTATGGGCGGAGGCGGCGCCGGCATGGGCGGCGGTGGAGGTGGCATGCGATGAGCAATGCACCTTATGTTCCTTTGATCGAGATGGTCAATATTTCGAAGTCATATACGATGGCGCGCGAGAAAACAACGGTTTTGCACGAGGTTTCACTAAAGGTTGCTCATGGTGATTTTCTTGCAATTGTCGGCCCATCAGGATCGGGCAAATCGACGCTAATGAATATTATAGGCTGTCTTGACTTGCCAAGCGTGGGCAGCTACAAGCTTGAAGGGCTTGAGGTGACGGGGCAGAGTGATAATAAGCTAACAGAAATGCGCAATAAGAAAATCGGGTTTATTTTTCAAGGGTATCATTTGCTTCCTAAGCTTACGGCGCTTGAGAACTGCGAGCTGCCGCTTATTTACCGGGGATTGCCGGGCAAAGAGAGGAAGCGGCGGGCGATGGAGGCGCTTGAGCGGGTAGGGCTCGGAGATCGTATGCACCACCGTCAGAATGAACTCTCAGGCGGACAACAGCAGCGTGTAGCTATCGCCCGCGCGCTTGCGACGAATCCGCCGATGCTGCTCGCTGATGAACCGACAGGAGCGCTGGATTCCAAGACTGGCATGGAGGTACTCAGCATGATGGAGGAGCTCAACCAAGCCGGACAGACGATTGTCCTGATTACGCATGATATGGAGGTAGCGAAGCGTGCCAGACGTACCGTTATTATACGGGATGGCGTGCTGACGGAGCGTGAAAGGAGGGACAGCGATGAAGCTTACGCAGGGGCTCAAGATGGCAGTGAAAAGCGTCTTGTCCAACAAGCTTAGAACTGTTCTATCTATGCTCGGCATTTTGATTGGTGTTGCAACGGTAATTGCACTTGTAGCTATGGGTAAGGCATCCTCTAACGAAGTAGCCAAGCAGGTCTCGTCTCTAGGGAGCCCGAATTCGCTGTCGGTTACCATAGTGGGACGCGGAACAGTAACGACGCTTTCTGTGGACGAAGCTAATGAGCTTGGTGAGATTGCGAATGTAGCAGGAGTAGCTCCGGTGACGAGCACGACGGGCTATGCGAAATACGGAAAAACGCAAGTATCGGTCACCGTAGAAGGAATTACGACTGCATATGAAGATGTGAAGGCATTTCCCGTGCAAGATGGAAGATATATCGCTTCTCCAGATATTCATAACAATACGAAGGTTGCGCTCCTCGGGGTGGCTACCGCAGCAGATCTGTTTGAGGATGAAGGCGTTGATCCTGCTGCCGCGGTGGGCAAGAAGATAACGATTAACGGTTATATGTTCACCATAGTCGGATTGCTTGAATCGCAAGGCAGCTCTCTCACGGGATCAAATGATGAGAAAATATTAATTCCGGTCTCGACAGCTCAAAAAATATTTCAAACGAGCGGCGTTTCTACTATTAACTTGATTGTATCGGACACAAAGCTGATGGCTTCTACCGTTACAGCGGTTGAAGCGGTTCTCTATGAGAAATTTCGCGGCAATGAAAACTCTTACCGTGTGCTTAATCAAGAGGAAGCTATGAAGACATTGAATTCAGTTAATGAAACGATGAACAGACAGCTAATCTATGTGGCGATTATTTCTCTTATTGTAGGTGGGATAGGCATTATGAATATTATGCTTGTATCGGTTACGGAACGCACCCGCGAGATTGGGATTCGCAAATCATTAGGTGCCAAGAAGCGGGACATTCTGTTTCAGTTTTTAGTAGAGGCGGTTTGCATCAGCGGTTTGGGAGGCGCACTTGGAATCGGACTTGGTTACGCCGCCTCGTTTATTATTGGTATGGTTATGCAAACGGAAACCGAGGTTCCAATAGATACGGTTATGCTGGCCTTTGCATTCTCTGCTTTTGTTGGTGTTGTGTTCGGTTATTTGCCTGCGAATAAAGCAGCTGGTCTGCGTCCTGTTGACGCTCTTCGCCACGATTAGCCATGAAACGGTTCTACCCTATTATTTCAGCTCATAGACTGAACCATCAAGATCGGTTTAAGAGAGAGGGGCTGCGGCTGCTCGCTCTTGCCGTCCAAGATGGAAGGAGAGCTCATGAAAAGAGGGATAGGGAAGTTTTCAATAGTTTCTATGCTTCATAATCTCAGGACAAGCCGCTGGATGGCATGGTTTGCTGTTGGTGCTATGCTGGGTGCGTCAATGCTGCTAGTGAGGCTTTCGCTGAACGAGCTTCAGCATGTACAGGCTCGCTCCGATACGGTGTCTGCGCCTTTGGTGAAGGACAGCGCCGAAGGGGGGCGGTCTAACACTCAGAAGTCTAATGCGCAGCAGAGCTCAAGGCCGAGCTCCGATCAAGAAACGCTAACGGAAAAACCGACTATAGTTGATCAGCTTCTCGTACGTGTTTATGTGACAGAGGAAAAGCGTGTGGAGAGCGTGCCGCTAGAAACCTATGTTCGAGGTGTGGTAGCAGCGGAAATGCCAGTCAGCTTCGAGCTGGAGGCACTTAAGGCGCAGGCGATTGCGGCGCGTACTTATATCATTCGAAGAATCGTTCAAGGCAATGATGTTGGGATGCCTGTTAAAGATGCAGATGTGACGGATACCACCGAGCATCAGGTTTATATTTCGGTACAAGGGCTTGCCGTCAAATGGGATGGCAATGAACAGAAGTCGAATATGAACAAGCTGGATGAAGCGATCGCACAGACGAGAGGGAAGATCATTACGTATAAGGGTGAACCGATTGAGGCTGTCTTCTTCTCAACAAGCAATGGGTATACGGAAAACTCAGAGGATTATTGGCTGCAGGAGATTCCTTATTTGCGCAGTGTAGAGAGTCCATGGGATAAGTCTATCTCGCCAAGATATAAAGAGACCGTGAAGCTGTCTCTTAATGAGTTCTATAGCAAGCTTGGAGTTGCGAGTAAAGGATCTGCCAAATCATCGATTCGCATCGTAGAGAAAACAGAAGGCAATCGCATTAGTAAAATGATGATAGCAGGAACGAGCTTCACAGGGAGAGAGGTAAGAGAAAAGCTGAGTCTAGCTTCCTCTCAATTCACATGGAGCATCAAGGGGAACACGATTTCGATTACAACCTACGGTTACGGTCATGGTGTCGGGATGAGCCAATGGGGCGCCAATGGGATGGCTCAGTCAGGGGCTAGCGCGGAGGAAATATTGTCCCATTATTATTCTAGCGTTCAGGTAGAGCAAGCTTCAAAGCTTTCAAAACAGATCGCTAGCCGCTCATAACTCAAACTCTTTCAATATTTCATATCATCCTCACGTATAAACCTAGCAGATCTGGCAACAATGGCTAGTGAGGTGATAGAAAATGAATGATCAAAACAAACCGAAGCAAAAACCAGAAGAAACTCCCAAAACTGTTCTGGGAGGAACGTCTGCCGCCAAATCTAGCAGTGGATGGAAGAACCTTTTTGCAAAGCGATGGGTATCTCCAGCAATCTTCATGGCCGCGGCAGCAATTATCGTAACCTTAATGTGGATCTATCAGGGGGCGGATCAGAATACTCCAACAACAGGAAAAGTCGATCCTACTGAAGTTTCACAAGAAGGTAATATTGCAGCTGAAGGCGAAGAAGTTGATGCAGCAGAGATTGTTGTTGGTGATGAGTTGATGCAGTGGCCGCTCGTTAACAAAGCCGCAATGCAGGTGCTGCTTCCATTCTACGATGATAAAGCGACTGATGCAGAACGGGAAGCGGCAGTAGTTCAAACTGGAAATACCTTCTCGCCGCATATGGGTATCGATTTTATTGACCCGGATGGAAACACCTTCGACGTGCTTGCTGCGCTATCGGGCAAAGTAACCTATGTTGAGAAGCATCCGACCAATGGCAATGTCATCGAAATTACGCATGCTGGTGACCTTGTGACCGTGTATCAAAGCGTAACGGAGGTTGCGGTTGAAGAAGGCGACGATGTCACGCAAGGTACCGTCATTGCCAAAGCAGGCCGCAATGATCTTGAACGCGATTTGGGCATCCACCTTCATTATGAAACACGCAATAACGGCAAGGCGGTTAATCCAAACGATCTGATCGTGGAGTAGTCGTTGATGCAGGGAAGCACCTTTTCAGAAAAATAGGACTAAAGACGTACAGGCAGGGGTTAATTCCCTGCCTGTTTTACGTTTTTATGAAAATTTTTTCACATTAAGGCCTGTCAGGCTTGACCATAAAGAATATATACCCGACCTACTCATATAATGTACCAAACTATCTCGAGTAGGGAGGCGGGAACGTGCACGATTACATCAAGGAACGAACCATTAAGATAGGCCGCTGTATCGTGGAGACAAAACATACGGTGCGAACGATTGCCAAAGAGTTCGGTGTATCCAAAAGCACGGTGCACAAGGACTTGACTGAGCGGCTTCCTGAAATAAACCCTGATTTGGCTGATCAGGTTAAGAACATTCTCGAATACCACAAATCGATTCGTCACCTGAGGGGAGGAGAAGCGACCAAGATTAAATACAAGAAAACGAGCACGAAAAAGCGTGAAGTGCAGGCAGCAGGCAAGCTATGAAGTTTTTTCACGAAATATAGAGGAATTTTGTCTTATTTGGCGAATAATGAACGTGAACGGTTTCTGTGTCAAGGGAACCAAATGTACGTTTTGTAATTATTATTCGTTGGGGGACTTAAGCCTTATGTTGAGCAAGGATATCGGGATAGATCTTGGTACAGCAAATGTTTCCATTCATGTAAAAGGAAAAGGCGTTGTGCTTGATGAACCGTCAGTTGTAGCGATTGAAAGCGATACGAAGCGCGTGCTTGCGGTTGGCGAAGAAGCGCATCGCATGGTGGGACGAACGCCTGGCAATATTATAGCGATTCGCCCGCTGCGCGATGGTGTCATTGCTGATTTTGAAATTACAGAAATTATGTTAAAAGCATTTATTGACCGTGTCGAGGGACGGAAATGGTTTAGCCGTCCCCGTATTCTTATTTGCGCACCTACGAACATCACATCCGTGGAGCAGAAAGCTATTCGTGAGGCCGCTGAGCGCAGCGGTGCTAAGGAAGTTTTTCTTGAGGATGAGCCGAAGGCTGCCGCAATCGGGGCTGGAATGGATATTTTCCAGCCCAGCGGCAATATGGTCGTAGATATTGGTGGAGGCACAACAGACGTAGCCGTTCTTTCTATGGGCGACGTTGTTACGGCCTCTTCTATTAAGGTTGCAGGCGATAAATTTGATGATGCTATCATGAAATTTATCAAAAACAAATACAAGCTTCTAATCGGTGAAAGAACGAGTGAGGATATAAAAATCAAGATCGGTACCGTTCTCGGGAACGGCCAGCAGAAAGAGATGGACATCCGTGGGCGTGACATGGTAACTGGGCTGCCTCTAACGCTGACGATTCGTTCTGGAGAAATACGCGAGGCGCTATGGGATCCGATTATGTCCATCGTCTCTGCTGCTAAGTCGGTGCTGGAGCGTACACCGCCGGAGCTTTCGGCGGATATCATTGACCGCGGTGTTATTCTGACAGGCGGGGGAGCTTTGCTAGACGGTCTTGATTCGCTTCTCGCTGATGAGCTTAAGGTACCTGTGCTTATAGCAGACAATCCTATGCACTGCGTGGTTAAAGGCACAGGCATCCTTCTTGATAACTTGGACAAGCTTGGGAAAAAGTAAGGGCAGCAGCGGCCTAGTATAACCTCATATGCGCGGGTAGGGAGCCTTAGGGGGGCGTAGCCGAGGCGTAAATGGGTCATAGGTCGCAGGGTCAAGCTATTCAGCCAGCCTTGCTTTCAACCGATAACATAGATAGGAAGTTGGATTGAAAGCGGCCAAGGAGGTTATAACGATGTTAAGAGGTTTATATACCGCAGCTTCGGGCATGATTTCTCAGCAGCGCCGACATGATACGGTAACTAATAATATTTCAAATATAAATACGCCAGGCTATAAACAGAGCAATGCGGTTACCCGCTCTTTCCCTGAGGTTATGCTTTCTTTGACGGGAGCGGGCAAAGAGAATTTCACTCAGATCGGCAAATTAACGAATGGCGTGTTTGCAGAAGAAAGCTTATCTATTCATCTGCAAGGCGACTTGACAC
This sequence comes from Paenibacillus sp. FSL H8-0548, assembly GCF_038630985.1. Classification (NCBI taxonomy): domain Bacteria; kingdom Bacillati; phylum Bacillota; class Bacilli; order Caryophanales; family Paenibacillaceae; genus Paenibacillus; species Paenibacillus sp. FSL H8-0548. Next base: position 6,893,381 of record NZ_CP152049.1, on the reverse strand, counting down.
AGACGAATCATTCGTCTGATTTTGCTTTGGTCTCCAACATTGAAGTGAATGGTTTAGCTTTTGATGCATCCGGCAAAAATGTTAGCGATGATGGTGAAATTACGTTCCAGCCGCAAGCCTTTTTTACAATACAGGATCAAAATGGCGAGGTTCGGTATACCAGAAGCGGGAAGTTTACGTTGACTGAGGAAGGCTTCCTTATGGGCAGTGATGGCACGCACGTATTAGGCACGAATGGTCAGCCTATTCAAATGCCGGCTGGCGTTGGACTTGATAGTCTGATATTGACAGACAACCAGCGCTTCATTGATGCAAATGGACAGGATGTAGGCGTACAACTGCTCATTAGTCGAATTGATAACCCGAATCTTCTTGTGCGTGAAGGGAACGGAAGCTTTCGTTTTTCAGGGGATGAGCGCGAAGTCGTAGCTATCGCTCCAAATGAGCGGATCGAGGTAAGACAGGGCTATGTGGAACGATCGAATGTTGATGCTGCCCAAGCGGCTGTTGATCTGATGTCCGCACTCCGCGCTTATGAAGCGAATCAAAAGGTGATCCAGTTTTATGATCAAAGCTTAAGCAAGGCAGTTAATGACGTCGGTCGCATATAACATTTGGCTTAAAGCAGCGGAGGTGTACGAATAATGAACAGCTCGATGATTAATGCTATGGTATCCATGAACGGCCTTCAGCAGAAGCTGGATATGCTCGCGGATAATATTGCTAATATCAATACGGTAGGGTACAAACGCAAGGAAGCAACCTTCGAGGATCTTCTTACTAATCTGAGAAGCCAGCCTGAGGCATTCGATCAGCCAGGCCGGCTTACACCTATGGACTTTAATCAAGGCTGGGGCTCAAGAATGACAGCTATTCAACCCAATCTATCACAAGGCCCGCTGCAAGGCACAGATAAAGATACGGATATTGCCATTGAAGGAAATGCCCTTTTCGAGGTTGAGGTAGATGGTGCCGGTACTCGTGCTTACACGCGCAATGGCGCGTTTCAGTTGACGCTCGGCGCAAACGGTGATACGATTTTGGCAACGGAAGATGGCTATCCGGTTGTCGCTAACGTTAGAAATGCTGATACAGGAGCTGTAATTGAGGGTAATATTGTATTGCCTCAAGGATATAGTTTACGAGTGAATACGGACGGAACGGTTCTTGGTGTTTCCTCGAATCGCACGATTGAGCTTGGAAGCATCAAGCTGCTGCACGCCTCACGCCCAGCGGCATTGACTGCGGTTTCTGATAACCTATTTGTTATTGCGAACGGAATTAATACAGGCGATGTGGTACAGCAAATTGTACCAGATTCAGATAATCTCATTTCATTGCGCCAAGGCTCCTTGGAGCAATCGAATGTCCAGTTGACAGATGAGATGACTGAGCTTATTAATGTGCAGCGAGCTTATCAATTGGCAGCTAGAGCGTTATCGTCAAGTGATACGATGATGAGCCTAACGAACGGTCTGCGCGCATAAGGATAGGATGATGTAAATGAGTATGGCCGATGAACGAATCGACCGTGAAGCAATTGGATTCGGGAGTCAAGCGGATGAGGTAGGCCCCGAGAAGAAAAAGCGCGCTAGTCGTGCAAAGACTGACGGAGGCTCCAAGAAGAAGCGGCGGCCCAAAGGGGTGAAGGTGCTTCTTTGGTTTTTGCGAAAGAGCATCGTACCGCTCATCATGCTAATTATGCTTGCTGCGGGGCTTTATATTGGTTACGTTGTTGTGGGCAAGCAGCCGGAGGAAGACGTCTTCCAGTGGGCCACATGGCGGCATCTATATGACCTGATCTTTGCAGAAGCATGATGATTCATAACAAACAAAAAGCAGATCAAGGCTTCAAGCCCTGATCTGCTTTTTCTGTATCATTTTTAGTACTATTTTACCGTTACTCGAATGGTTACGGTCTTGCCAGCATAGGTTGCTTTAATGGAGGCTGTGCCTTTGCCAATGGCAACTATTTTTCCTGATACAACAGTGGCCACGCTTGCTTTGGACGATGTCCAAACGGCGGCGCCTGTTACATTAGCGGGATTTCCAGTTGTGTAATTGGCTTGAAGCTTGGCGTCATAGACCCCGCCCTTGCTTAGCTGTACCGATTTAGTTGAGAGCAAAAGCGATTTTAGCTTTTGTGATACCACGATAGGAACGATTACCGTATTGCCTTGGTAGGAGCCTGTAATTTTAGTCGTTCCGACAGCCGCACCTTTAACCGATGTGCTGCTGACGGTGGCAATGCTCGGATTCCCAGATTCCCAATTCATTTTTGAACCAAGCGAAACCTGTTTACCGCTCTTGTAATAACCCGTAACCTTAACGGATTTTGATTTGCCTGGATAAATCTCTACAGTCGCAGGCTCAACGACAAGCTTGACGATCTCTTCTTCAATTTTCACACGGACAGTCACGCTCTTCGTAAGATACGTAGCGGTGAGCGTTATGCTGGACACCTCTAAGCCCTTCATGGTCGTTTCCTTCAGTACAATATTGTCTGAGGTCGTTTTCCACTTGACTCTGCTTGAAACATCTTCTTCCTCGCCATCCTCATTAATGACAGTAACAGTCGGAAGCGGTGTCTCTTTGCCTAAAATGATGCTGACATCCTTAACGTCCGCGAGCAGCTTTAATGGCTTCACATGAATAGTGAGTTCAGTTTTTGCCTTTTTTCCATCAAGGGTCGCGGTTAGCTCGGTTTCGCCGATTGCTTTGGCCAACCACTTCCCATCTTTAATAATGGCGACCTTCTCATCCTCACTGGTCCAGGAAACAAGCTTGCTCACATCGACCTTCGAACCATCAAAGGTAGTTGCCATTACGACAGGCAGGTCTTCACTTATGTCAACATAACCATCGATTGTTTCAGTTTCGATACTAATTCCGGTAACGCTTGGATATACGGTAATGTCGATACTCCGGCTAATGCCCATATAGGCAGCTGTAATTTTTGTTGTACCCACTGCTTTAGGTGTTACTTTACCTTCGTACACAGTTGCAACTACGACGTTGGAAGAAGTCCAAACCGCTTTATTTGTCACTAGGTCGGTAACGTTAGAGTTGCTGAGCACCTCTGCGGTTACCTGAAGTGGTGCATCCTGCAGAAGCATATGGTATTCCTTTTCAGGTGAGAGCTTGATCGATTGGTAGGCAGAACGAACGACAACATCAATCGAAGCGGTTACTCCCTTGTACGATACCGTGACTGTTGTTTTGCCTGCACTAACAGGGGAGAGAACACCTTTGTTGACAGTTACGATCTTCTCGTTGGCACTGACCCATTTGGCCTCTTCGGTAACCTCCAGCGTTCCGCCTGTTTTTGGAGCGACTGATGCAGTTAGTTCTTTGTCATCCGAGCCGATAGTGAGCTCAACTAATGATCCGGGATCAATAGTAATCGATTTATAGGGCGATGATACAATAATGGTAATGGCATCTGATTTCCCTTTATACTTGGCCGTGATCGTTACAGTGCCAACACCAACGATTGTAAGGGTACCATCATCGACGGTTGCGACTGCTGAATTGGAGGTGGTCCATACGGCATCATCCGTAATGTCCTTTGTGACATTGGCTTTTGTACCGTTCAGCGTGAAACTTAAAGTGTTTCCGATCTCGATATCCATCTTCTCAGGTGCGGTCGTGTTGTTCTGCATGAGGGTAACGGAATCATAGACATAGTCAGAAGCCGCTTTGATGGAAATCGTATAGCCTTTATAGGTAGCGCTTATGGTTGCGGTACCTTTGCCAACACCGGTTAACATACCGCTTTCGACCTTTACGAGTGCAGTGTTTGACGATTTCCATGTGGCATCTGATGTAACATCCTTTTTGGATGAGGAGCTGGAATCGGATGCGAAGACGGATAGATTTACTTTGTCATCTTCTACGAAAGTCTGGAGCGATGATGTGCTGCTGTTGAAATCCGATGAATCATAAGTGAATTCGATTCCGGTTACGGTATCCTCTGCTGCGTTCACAACACCGGAAAATGAAGTCATAAGGAGTGCAAAAGTGAGCAGCGCGGCAAGCCACCTGCGAGTTTCTTTGAACGACGATTTCGAGCGTAAACTATAATTCACTACATCCTATCCTTCCTGATTTAAAGTAATGGTCTTCTATTAATAACGGTTATTAGATGAAGATAATGAATACAGTAACCATAAAAAGTAAATAAAAGTTTGTTGAGGCGTGAGAATAAATGAGCTTTCGAGGATCTACACTTATCGTGCGAAGCGTGATAGTTTTATTTTTGCTGGAGGTAGTTGTATAATAGTTGGGAACCATGGTGAGCAGTCAGCAATAGGTAGAGGGGTGTGAGAGTTTGAATCTGCCGAATCTATTAACATCATTGCGTTTTGTATTGATTCCGGTCTACATAGCGGTGTTCGCACAAGGGCATCTGATTCCTGCCTTTTTGATTATGCTGGCTGCGGGCGTAACCGATGTGCTTGATGGTTATATTGCGCGAAGGAACGGCCAGGTGACGAAGCTTGGCATGATGCTTGATCCGCTTGCTGACAAGCTGATGCTCATAACCGTTATTGTATCGCTGCTTATTTCCGGCCATATTTCTTGGGTGGCGGCTGCAGCGATGTTTTTGCGCGATTTGGGCATGATAGCGGGAGGAATGTTTTTTCATTTCAGGGGAAAAAAGACGGTGCCTGCCAATTGGATGGGAAAGCTGACAACTGTGCTGTTTTATGGGTCCATTATGCTGATTTTCTTTGAAGTGCCAAATGCGCACTCGTATTTATGGGCGGTCATTGCTTTTTCATTCCTTACTTCAATCATGTATATCGCAATGTTTAAGGCACTCAATAAGCCTGCTGCGGGAACGCCTACAGGGCATTCGTGATCTTCTCTTCTTAGAGGTATTTACATAGGAAAAAAGAGGCTTGGCGTAGGACACTTCTGGTCCAAAAGCAGCCAAGCCCCTTATCTTAACCTTCATAAACTGCAGTTTATGAGGGATATGTATAGTGTCGTACATTTACTGGATTTTTATACTACTTAAAATATTGAAAGGGGCTTTTTTTTCACATGCTGGATATCAATCAAATTCAAGAAATTATTCCACACCGTCCTCCATTTCTGCTTATTGATCGAATTTTGGAGGTTGAGCCAGGGGTAAGGGCAGTCGGTCTCAAAAATGTTACGATGAATGAGCCTTATTTTGTCGGTCACTTTCCCGGATATCCGGTTATGCCAGGCGTATTAATTGTAGAGGCGCTGGCGCAGGTCGGTACAGTTGCTATGCTGATGCTTGAAGCAAATAAGGGCAAGCTTGGATTTTTTGCAGGGATTGACGGGTTCCGCTTCCGCGGTCAAGTCAAGCCAGGCGATACATTAACGCTTGAGGTGCAAATTACGAGACTTAAGGGATCTATCGGCAAAGGGCAAGGAACAGCAAAGGTTGGCGATCAAATCGTTGCCGAAGGTGAGCTTATGTTTGCTTTATCTAATCCTTCATAAACTTAAATTCATGAATGAAAGAGGCTGCTAATTATGACGAATCCAACTAATGATACGGTTATTGCTAAATATGAGGCGTGGCTAAATGATCCGCTAATTGATGCTGCGACGAAGGAAGAGCTTCGAGGCCTAGAAGGACAGGAGAAAGAAATTACAGATCGCTTCTATCGTGACCTTGAATTCGGTACAGGCGGCTTGCGTGGTGTGATGGGGGCGGGTACAAACCGTTTAAACGCGTATACCGTCGGTAAGGCTACGCAAGGGCTTGCGAATTGGCTGGTTGCTGGCACTAAATCGAATGGTGCTGGCCCGTCCGTTGTTATTGCACATGATTCTCGTAATTACTCACCTGAGTTTGCGCTGGACGCGGCACTTGTACTAGCTGGCAACGGGATTACAACGTACCTGTTTTCTGCATTGCGTCCAACCCCTCAGCTTTCCTACGCGGTGCGTACGCTTAACGCAGCTAGCGGTATCGTCATTACAGCAAGTCATAATCCTCCTGAGTATAACGGCTATAAGGCTTATGGAGCTGACGGCTGCCAGCTCATCCCTGAAGAGGCAGAGCAGGTTATTTCGGCAATCAGCCAAATTACGGGCTTCGATGAAGTGAAACGTCTTACTCGCGAGGATGCGGAAGCTAAGGGATTGCTTCGGTGGCTGGGCGAGGAGGCAGATCAGCAGTTTATTGATACTGTAGTGTCACAAAGCTTGAATGCAGAGCTTATTAAAGACGGCATTGGCGAGAAGTTTAGCGTCGTGTTTACACCGCTTCATGGAACAGGCAATATGCCCGTTCGAGAGGTTTTGAAGAAGGTTGGTTTTACGAATGTGCACATTGTGCCGGAGCAAGAGCAGCCAGACGGTTATTTTAGCACGGTGAAATCCCCTAACCCTGAGGAACGCGAAGCTTTTACGCTTGCAATCAAGCTGGCACAGCAGGTCAATGCTGACATTATTATTGGAACTGATCCAGATGCTGACCGTATGGGGGCAGTTGTAAAAAATAACGAGGGCGAGTATGTCGTCCTAACAGGCAACCAATCTGGTGCGCTGATGGTACATTATGTACTTAGCCAGCTGCAGGAGCGCGGCCAGCTGCCGGATAACGGTGTCGTAATCAAGACGATCGTAACGAGCGAGCTTGGGGCGGATATTGCCCTCTCGTACGGCGTATCTGTTGAAAATACATTAACCGGCTTTAAATATATTGGGGAAAAAATGACTCGTTATGAGCAAACAGGCGAGCGTACTTTCCTTTTCGGATATGAAGAAAGCTACGGCTATCTGACAGGCACCTATGCACGTGATAAAGATGCAATCGTCGCGGCGTTATTGATCGCAGAGGCTGCGGCATACTATAGCAGTCAAGGGAAAACATTATATGATGTATTATTGGAGCTTTACGCTAAATTCGGCTTCTATCTAGAGGGCTTGGAATCGCGTACGCTTAAAGGCTTTGACGGTGTACAAAAAATCGGTGCCATTATGGACGATTGGCGTCAAAACCCGCCCGTCGAAATTAATGGCGTTAAAGTAGAGCAAGTGCTTGATTACGGAAAAGGACATGATGGGCTGCGTCCTGAGAATGTTCTGAAATATTTACTTGAGGATGGCTCATGGTTCTGTTTGCGTCCTTCTGGCACAGAGCCGAAAATTAAAGTTTATTTTGCGGTCAAGGGCGAGTCGAAGGATACTGCTGATCGTGCGCTGCATGCGCTCAAGACTGCCGTTATGGAACGGGTAGACCGAAGCGAATAAATAACGACAATCAACCTGTTTAGAACGGAGGAATTACGTGTTTTTACGTTGGCAGCAATGGAATCGACGTGCGAGGTTTGTATTATGGGTAGTTGCATTAATTGGCGTAGCGGCAGCTTTGCCGCTTGGCGCTGTTCGCATGGATATGGAGAAATCATCCAAGCACGTGGAGTATGTGTTCGATTATCGGGATATTACTGATGTAGCAGATCGTCAGCCAAGACCACAAATCTTTCTTGCGGAAAAAATAGCGATGCTGAAGGAAGCTGGCATTACGACGATGGCTGTCTATGAGAGCTCGCTTAAGGATCTTCAACTCTCAGGCAGATTGACCTTTTACAGCACTAGAGATGCAGCGCTGCTGCAAAGCAAGTTTGAGCCTGTTGGTCAAAACTTCACTTATATTTTATTTAATGGCTCAAAGGAAGAAGAATTGGTGGGTCCGATTGTACGCGAGGCATTCGATCGAGCCGATGCGGCATACAGTGATTGGTCTTATGGCGGACGAAACGGTATTGTCGTTGAAGTTCCAATTGCTGAGGCGATTATGCAAACGATGGACTTTGATCCGATGACGCTGCAGACGATTCATGATGCAGGCTTCAGCATTTTGCCGCGTTTTTCAGATCGAATTAAGCCTTATAATCAAGAGCTGACAGAAGCACTCCTTGTCAAAATGAAAGGCTATGGCGTCACTCGAGTGTTGTTTGATGGCGACAAAGTAAAGGGAGCCTCTGATCAGGCAGAAGACAACAGCTTGGATAAATTCGGAGAATTGCTGAAAAAATATGATATGGGCGTTGCAACGATTGAAAATTTAAAAAAACCTCAACAAGGTATGAATAAGCTCGCATATATTACAAACTACAATGCAGTAAGGCTTTATTCCTTGTCCGAAAATGACGGCATGACGATGTCATCGGAAGCAATCGCTGATCGGTTTCTTCTAGCTGCTAAGGACCGTAATATTCGTATGTTCTTCATCAACGGTACGGTATCCTCTAATACGGATAAGGCAAAAATCGTACATTCCTTGGACAAGCTTAGCGAAGCTATGAGCGGCAAGGAAGGAATTGTTACCAAGCTGACAGCAGCAGGCTTTACCCCGGGAACACCAGAGCCATTCGATTATGAGCCGGCCTCATGGAGCAAACCTGTTCGCGCAATCGTAGCTGTGGCAGCGGTCGCTTTGATCGCATTATTAATCGGAGCGTTCATTCCGGGTGTGTATATTCCTGCATTTGCAATCGGTATCGTCGGCAGCGCGGGCTTGTACAAGCTGAACAGCTCCGTTATGGAGCAGGGGCTTGCTCTCGGAGCTGCTATTGCAGCGCCAACGCTGGCACTTGTGTGGGTCATGAACCGCATTTATTCTCGTACGATCGGCGAGCGCCGTGCTGTAGGCGGAGAGCAATGGTCGATAAGCAGCAAAAAGCAAGGACAAGCACCACATCAGCCTGGTGCCCTTTATGAGCAAGCAAGCCGAATGAAATGGATTTTCCCGGCTTTGTCTACGGGCAGACGCTTTGGGCTCGCGTTGAATTGGTTTATTGTCGCTACGTTAATTTCATTGATGGCTGTACCGATCGTATTCGGATTGCTGAATAATATTACGTATAACCTAGTACTGGAGCAATTTCGCGGCGTTAGTCTGCTGCATCTAGCGCCGATTGTACTCGTTGCTATCTATGTGCTGCTCTACAATGGTCAGATGTCAGTAGGAAAGCTGAAACCTCTGTTAACGAAGCCAATAACCCTATCATGGATTATTTTGGCGGCGGTTATTGGAATGATAGGTTATTACTACCTTTCACGTACAGGCAATAGCGGCCAGGTATCTTCACTTGAGCTTGTTATACGGCACTTTTTGGAATCGTTGTTTGGTGTGCGTCCGCGCTTTAAGGAGTTTTTACTCGCGCATCCATTATTGCTTCTTGGTTTGTTCCTATCTCTGCGCTATCGCGCAGCATGGCTGCTTATTATTATTGGCTCGATTGGACAGCTGTCGATGGTGGATACCTTCGCGCATCTTCATACGCCATTGTACATTTCCATCATCCGGGTATTGCTCGGCCTCGGCGCTGGTTTAATTATTGGATGTATTTTAATTGTGGCATGGCAGCTAGTGGAAGGGGCAGTTCGTAAATGGGCACCGGCAATCATTCGCAAGTCCGTCAAATAGTGATTTCTGGCTACTACGGCTTCAGCAACAGCGGAGACGAAGCTGTCCTGCGTTCTATATTGCTTGCATTGGAAGAGCAAGGAAAAGCAGCAGGCGTTCGGATTGATCCGATCGTCTTGTCGGCTGATCCTGTGTGGACAAGCCAAATGTATGGAGTTGAATCTGTGCGCCGCATGCATCCAGGTGACTTATGGAACGCGCTGCGGAGCAGCGATGGCTTGATTAGCGGAGGCGGCAGCCTTCTGCAGGATGCGACTGGGACTAAGACGATCCCTTATTATACGGGAGTTATGAAGCTCGCTCAGCTGCTTGGCAAACCAACCTTTGTTTATTCTCAGGGAATTGGCCCAGTCAACCGCCGCTGGATGGACCCGTTAATTAGAGGAGTCATGAAGCGAAGCGCTTATGTCTCTGTACGCGACTCAGAATCTGCCGCTTTGCTTGGACGAATCGGCGTTCCCACGGAACGGATCGATGTGGTGCCCGATCCTGTAATGGGCTTGCCGCTTCCAGCAGGCGCGCCTAATGCTGCGCTAACCGCGGCGCCAGCCGGAGCTGGGCAAGCCGCTGGCGCGCTATCCGCGCAGGAGCCGCCGCTGGTCGGCGTATCGCTACGCCGCTGGCGCAGCGACGGCGGCGACCTCGTCCGCGCCGCCGAAGCGCTAATCGCGCTATCGAAGCGGAAGCCTGTGCGGCTCCGCTTCCTGCCGTTCCACACCCCCTCCGACACAGAAGCGTCGGAGGAAGTGATGGAACGGCTGCGCGGCCGGCTCGGCGACGGTTCCACCGCCGAGCTTGCCGCGCCTAGCGACGACCCGCAGCAAATGCTGCTGGCGGTCAGCAAATGCGATGCTTTGCTCGGCATGCGCCTCCATGCGCTGATCTATGCGGCCAGCCAAATGGTTCCTATGCTTGGCCTCTCCTACGATCCGAAGATCGATCAGTTTCTCAATCGATTGGGTCTGAACTCCATTGGCACAACGGAGCAGCTTGATGCCGAAGCTTTCGCTGAAGCGGCATGCTCGCTGCTGGATGACAAGGCCAGCTGGCAAGCGAAGCACAAGCCGGCAATTGACCTTCTAAAACAACAATCGCAAAAACCAGCGCAACATATTGTGCAGTTATTGCGTCATAACATATCGAGGTGATTTCCTCTTGTCGAAACAACTACCGACAGTGCCGATTTATGGCATACCGTTCTCGAAAGCGAGTATGGATGAAACGGTCAATTATTTAACAGCAGCTATTGAAGCAAGGCAGATTAAGCATGTGATCACAGCTAATCCCATCATGATTATGTCCGCGGTTGATGATTCGAGCTACAGTGCGATGATTCAGCGTGCAGATCTTATTACGCCGGACGGCGCTGGTGTCGTATGGGCTGCCAAGCATGTAGGACAGCCGGTTGCAGAGAGGGTCACTGGCTTTGATTTGATGCATCGCCTCTTTCAGCAAGGGGAATCACGCAAATGGAAGGCCTATTTGCTTGGTACCTCGCAAGAGATCATTGAAGCGGCGGCGGAGAAGCTGCAGCTGCAATATCCTCAGGTGAAAATCGTTGGTTATCGAAACGGATTTTTTGGTGCAGAGCAGGATGAGGAAGTTGTGGAGGCCATTCGCTCGGCAGCTCCGGATTTATTGTTTGTAGCTCGAGGCGCGGATACGCAGGAGCCTTGGATTGTGAAATTTAAGCAAAGACTCGGTGTTCCCCTCATTATGGGCGTCGGCGGCAGCTTTGATGTTGTATCGGGCAAGCTGAAGCGAGCGCCGATGGTATTTCAGAAGCTTCGCTTGGAATGGCTTTACCGTCTGCTCCAAGAGCCTAAACGGTACAAAAGAATGCTCGTTTTGCCGAAATTCGTAGTGAAAGTGCTGCGGGACAAAGAAAATGTGACAAAACCTGGGGCTACACCGTGAAATCTCGTTAAAATCATGAAAATTGGATGAAAACGGGGTTGGTATTTCTCTTTCAATCGGAGTATAATTCACTTCGGTAGATAGAAAAGGAGAGTTGCAAACATGCCGGTTGGCTTGCTGTATTCAATTGGATTTATTATCGCACTTATTCTGGCCCTTGCGATGACGCCGCTTGTTAAGAAATTTGCTTTCAAGGTTGGCGCCATAGACAAACCAAATCACCGCAAGGTACATACGCGGATTATGCCGCGTCTTGGCGGTTTAGCTATTTACATTGCATTCGTAGGCGCATTTTTTATTTTGTCGCCATTTATACCGGACGGTTTGCTGCGTCCACAAGATTCAAATATGATCAATGCGCTGCTCGTGGGCGGAACCATGATTATTATTTTAGGAGCGTTTGATGACCGCTTTGAGCTGTCGGCTAAAATTAAGCTTCTCGGTCAAATTGCTGCGGCATGCGTTGTTGTATTCGGATTTAACGTGAAGATCGATTTGCTCAACATTCCTTTTGGTGAAACGATGCAGCCGATTGCCGGCTGGATAAGCATCCCTCTTACTATTCTATGGATTGTTGGCGTAACAAATGCTATTAACTTAATTGACGGTCTGGACGGCCTGGCAGCCGGTGTTTCCGGTATTGCTATCGCAACCATTGCTGTAATGGCATCGCTGATGGGGTTCCAACCAGTTATTTTGCTTAGTACGCTGCTGCTTGGCGGCATTGCAGGATTTCTTGTATTCAACTTCCATCCAGCTAAAATATTTATGGGTGACTCCGGCTCGTTGTTTCTCGGCTTTAGCTTGGCAACACTATCGATGCTAGGCTTCAAGCAAGTAACACTCGTGTCATTTGTAACCCCATTGCTTATTATCGGCGTTCCGCTTTTCGATACGTTTTTCGCAATCGTTCGCCGCTGGGTCCATAAGAAGCCGATATTTGCGCCAGACAAGGGGCATTTGCATCACAGACTGCGCGATCTTGGCTTTAGTCACCGTCGTACCGTTCTCATTATTTGGGGAGTAGCAGCAATCTTCGGTGTACTCGCTATCGTACAATCTGCAGTTGTACAATCAAGCGCAGCAAACTGGATTACCTTCGGTGTTATTTGCATGCTGATGTTCTTCTTGCAAATCGGTGCTGAGGTTACCGGGATTGTGGACAAAACGCGCAAGCCGCTCATAAACTTCTTTCATCGGATGAGGGGTCGACTGAAGGTCGACGCAGAATCTCGTTCGAAATAATAATAAGCCTTGGTCCTTAATAGGAGCCAAGGCTCTTTTTTTTGAAATATAGGAAAGTAGATCATTTCACCTTATGTAAATTTGCGCATTTAACTAAAATAATGGTTCCAACAAGCCGATAACAAAAGTACAGAACTTTTCTGCGGTCGGCGCGTCTAGATTCAAATGCACGAAGGCTGACTAAAGAGGAAAAGGGAGGAAGAGTTATTCGGAGATAGGCCGCACTGACGTTGATCCATCTACTACACCAATACCTATGCTTGTCATATAAATAAAGGAGGAATACGGTTTTGAAAAGAATACTTTCATTAGCACTTACATTGGCATTGTTGATTACATTACTTCCACCGTTCGGTTCATTGCAATCCGTTACAGCCGCAACAGGCAGCTTCAGCTTTCCAACGGAGACGGATGTATCAACACAAGCAAGAGTTACATCGGACCCTAGTCTAACGTTGACGGGCTCGATTACGGGGGTAGACCCTTCTTCTGTATCCTATAGCGTTGTTCAAGTGATTAATAATAAAGGCAATGATGATCCAACTGATGATCAAATTGGTTCAAAGCGCGAGAATATTACAAGTAATATTTATATTAATGGATTCAATATTCAGGTATATAATGTCGAGTTATTTCCCGGTCTGAACCGCATTACATTCAGAGGCGTCCAAGGTGGCGGCGAAGTAACGAACTCGATCTATATTGAGTACCATAACGGTCCTGTTTTCTATGACTTGGTTGCACAATTAGACGGCAGCAAGTTTACTATTGAAGAGGCGGGCACCACGGTCGTTCACTCCACAGCATCTGCTGGCCGTCAATCAGCAGATATTAGCATTACAGGATTTGCTCCTAATGCGCAGCAGGTAACGGTGGATGTTAACGGCAGCAGCAAGACGTATTCGGTTAACAGCTCCAATAGCTATCAGTTTGCAGCCTCGCCGATTACGCTGCAAAAGGGTAAAAACCTGGTGACGATTAAAGTGAAAAATGCCAATCAAACCGTTGAGACGACACGGGAGGTTGCTTTCTATAATGGCGAAGTTACTTTTTATGATGTGAATTTAAACGGGATTACGGGTACGGGAACAACGATTAATTCGAGTGAGCCGCTGGAATACAGCCCGAATTTGCTAGTATCAGACGGTAAGAGGGGCGCAACGACCGTAACAGGTAAAATTATTGTACCTAACTATTTGGTCGATAATCCTCCTGCGGATGGGATTTTAGATCCTCATCCCGTTCCGACTTTACCCATTGACATTAGGTATACGATAAATGGAAACGGTGATAATTTTGCTCAACCAGCTGGACAAAACGCTACTCCTGTTGGGACCTATACTGGACAAGAGGCTTTCTTTATCTATGAGTTCAATGCCGCTGTTGGTGCTCATAATCTAGTTTTTGATAAAAACTACACCATCAGGCTGACTGCGGAGAACACCAAGAAAGCAATGACAGGCCAATCCCCTTCCCAAGAGGGGACGGGACTTTTGAGCTTTATGCTGCAGGATGCTGATAAACGTTTCATCGATAAGATCAATTATTTAAGCGGATACCGGAGTGGCAACGGTGAAGCGTTGACTGGAACTACGCTAGAGGGAGCGAATCTCTATAGCGTGCCATTTGCAATGGAAGTGCTCGTTGGCAATCCGAATTTGGCCAGCACGGCTGAATTAGTTGAGGTAACGGATATTAAGAATGTTACTAATGCTTCTGCACCATCAAGCTATGAATACGACGAAGAAACTAATATAGAAAATGTATCCAGTACGTTAGCTAATCAATTTGTTAATGTGAATGGGAAAGTATACAAACGTGAAATTTTGATTTTCAAAAAGCTGCCGTTTGAAGGCACTCAAACGATTACGCTAAACGTGGGCGGGACGACCGGATCAAACAAGCAGGTGAAGTTCACCATGCTATTTGGGCCATATGTAAGCTACACTAGTGCCTTTGACAATATGACGGTTTATGATGATACGAATAAAGTCAAGGCGGATCGAGTTGCGGATGCGATTACAACGGCTCTGAGTGATTTTAAGGGTGTCATCAATAACATCAACAACACCTCTGAAATTCATTACGATTTTGACAGTACGTCGGGTCAAGCTCAAACGGTGTTTTTCTATGTGAATAACACGCCAATTAGGCTACAAAAACAAACGACAGCAGGGCCAATTACAAACTTTATGATATTAAATACGCTTGCAGAGAGAACCAAAGCTTTCGAAGCATTGTTCAGCGGAGAGAACGAGATTAAGTTTATTTTCCAAGGCAGCAAAAACTCCTATGAGAAAACGATCAAGCTGTATCTCATTCCTACCAATATGCCAGTCATTCCGACCGAAGGTACAACGATCTATCCATACAGCACTAAATATGACGAGCCGCTGCCTAATGATCCAAGCTTTGTAAATCGCGGCGGTATATATTCAACAAACGAAGCCAATATGAATGTATTTGGTACATTTGATTTTATTGATTTTGATGCAGCAGGCGCGACCGACGCAGCTATTGTCGCTAACATTCAAACCAAGATAGATCAAATGAAAGATACAGCGAATTTTGGACTGACACCACCTACTCAATATATTTTGAAAGTGGAGAGCAGTACCTTGCCAAATCCAATTCCTTGGAATTTGAGCAATGAATTGAATATTATGAGAGGCACAACCTACCTAGGCACTATCAATAATAGAGGATTACCATTTGATCTAACTAAAAATGATGTGGACAATCTATCTGTTCGTTATGATATTGTGACTAAGACCTTTTCTTTTATTCTGACAGGACAAAAACTTAATCCAGACGGCAGCTCCAGCGTTTATACCTTTACGGTGTTCAATAATGGTGAGACGGGACCCAAAGCCTCCTACCGCCTAGAGGTTGACCCAACGTCGTTGCCGTATTCGCTGCTGCGTCCATTTTTGCCAAGCCAAAGCATCGTCAACCAAAACTATATAGAGGTTATTATTGATGCACCAGGTGCAGATTCGATTACGATAAACAAGCAGGTTGCAGAAAAAATTAAATACGATTCTGATAATAATCTTGCATCACCAGAGATAATGTATAATAATACGTACCGCGTATTTGTGGATAAGCTCAAAGTTGGTAAAAACAAAATAGATTTTGTTATTTCCAGTGCCAATGACAAAGTACAGAGCAGTATTGAGATCACTTATGCACCTACGAACATCCCAGGTGCGCAATATCTTGAAGCGATGGCGAGCAGCCATAAAGTTTTCGATGGCTCAGTCGATTTGAAATTTGAAAAGGGCACAACGCTTATCCGTACGGACTTTAACGTTCCGGTTGACTTTAAGAACCAAGTATTTACCGGCCATAACCTGTTGTTTGCGATAGCTAATGCCGAAGACGGTGTAGTGGACCGTCGTGAGCTCGAAGAGAAGCCGCCAAATTTTAATATCATTTTAGAAAGCTTTGGCACTAGATTTAGATTGTCATACCCTACGCGCTTTACAAAAGCGAGTCCAGTTTACTGGATTGATGCGGGGCTTGCTGATGATCCTGCTACTGGAGCGTACGATCCGCTTACTAGAGGAGTTGATCCTTATCAATTCCCGAATGCAACAGGAACTGGCGGCACGAAAATACCGACTTACGATGAACGTCCTGATGCTCGGGAATTGATTACATCGAAGACGGGAACGTTGACTCTTGCTTTTGATCCAAATATGAGAGACAGCGTGGGCACAATTATTACGGTTTACAGATACGATGTAAAAGCGAAGTATTGGGAAAACATCGGCGGTACGGTCGATGTGAAGAAAAATACGATAACAGTACCATTCAGTAAATTTGGTTATTACGTAGTCGGCAAAATGGTCTACTCCTTTACGGACATGACTTCTCATCCTTATGCGAGGAACTATCTTGAAGCTATTTATTCCAAAGGAATCATGAATGCAGCAGGCTTTGATGATTTTGGCGCTAATATCTATGTTTCAAGAGGTGAGTTCGCCAGAATGATGGTTAAGGCATTAGACATTCCGCTCAACTATGAGCTGAGCAAGCCGCACTTTGATGACGTACCTGCAATTATTAACCCAGATGCACTATGGGATTATCGATATGTAGAAACAGCAGCGAGAGAAGGAATCATTCGTGGTACTGGTCCGCGTACATTCCAGCCAAGTGCGAATCTTACTCGCGAAGAGGCTGCAGTTATCATTGCAAGAGCGCTTGATCTGAAGCTGGAGACGGATTCTGCGAAAATTAATAAGGAACTCGAGAAAACATTCAAGGATGCAGGAAGCTCTTCGTTCTATGCGAAAAGCTCAGTAGTTGCAATAGCGAAGAAAAAATACATTCTTGGTTCACTTGTTGATCCCAATAATGTGAAGGCAGGCTATGTATTCGAGCCTAGGTCTAACTTATTGCGCTCTGATGCGGCGATTATCGTTGCTCGTATATTAGCTGATTTGAAGAAGCTGCCTAAGATCGGATAATATTCATGCAATATAACCAAAAACTGGCCGAGGAATTATCCTTGGCCAGTTTTTTATTGCGGAATAAGCGGATTTGCACGTCATGTGAAACATTATCCATGGTAAAAGTTTCGCATCGACGGTTCCTATGAAAACAAGCTATACTAACTAAAGAGTTGAAAAGGTATGCGTTCAAGTTACATAAAAAGTTTTATTTTTTTTAAAAAACTTCGCAACTTTTCACTCCCACTTGCGTTTAAATACATGACGTTGTAACAAACGCATGATTTGATGCATAGGACCTGCTGCTACTGGAAAGAAATTGGAATGAATTCTCAACTTCCTCTTTACGGTACGACTTGCCCATTGTATAATGTTAAAGTGGTGCAGTAACTCTAGCATTTTTCTAATTTTTTTTACAAGTTTCTACGACATGATTTTACAAATGGGTTTATCATGATTGTAGACATCATTTATATCAAATCTATGCTCAACTCTGGAAAGGGGGTGAATCGGCTATGAGGGAAAAGAGCAATTCACTATTTAAACAAAACTCTCAACAACCGAACGTATTTAGAGGAGGAGAAATAAAGGTTATGAAGAAAAAAATAGCAGCATTTGTATTAGCGGCAGCGCTAGTACTTCCAACATCTCTTACAGCATTCGCAGCAACTCCGTCTGATGTAGTGGGTAAACCAGTACAATCAGCGGTTGAAGAACTAACAGCACTTGGAATCATTACAGGATATGAAGACGGTACATTCAAACCTGACAACACAATTACTCGCGCTGAGCTAGCAAAAATCATCGTTATCGGTTCAGGTAACGAAGGCGCTGCTAACTTGATGCAAACAGTAAAACCAACATTCAAAGATGTTAAAGCAAATGTTTGGTATACTGGTTACATTAATGCAGCTGCTACTAAAGGCTTCATCCAAGGTTACAACGGCAACTTCCGCCCAAGCGACCCAGTTAAGTTTGAAGAAGTAGTTGCAGTATTGGTTCGTTCCCTTGGTTACCAAGAGAACAAGTTGTCAGGCGTATGGCCTTATAACGTCCTATTGAAAGCACAAGATATTAATTTGTTCGATGGCGTTAATCTCAACGTTGGCGGGCAAGCGGTTCGTGGTGTTGTTGCGCAACTAACTTCCAACACACTTAACGCTAAATTGGTTTCGTACAATGCAGATGGCAACGAAGTGCTTTCAAGCAGCACATTGATTTCGAAACTTGGAAATACTTCTTCTGCTGAGCTTCTTGGTGCAGCACTAGTTGATGGTAAAGTAACACTTCGTTGGGTTGATGGTAAAGATACAAACGGCGTTGAAATCGTTAAAAATGAATCTGTAGCAACTGCTACTAACTTCATTGTTACTGGTGGCAAATCGCTTGTTGACCTTGTTGGACACAACGTAACTGTTGTTAAAAACAAAGCTGGTCAAGTTCTTGCAATCACTGACGCTCAAGCAACTGGCGACATCGTAACAGGTAAAATTGATGGCGTTCAAACAGCTGGTACTGTAAAAATTAAAGATAAAACTGCTTATGCAACTGTAAGCAACAGCGTATACTTTGTTAACAACGTAACAGTTGCTAGCCTAGGATCTGCTGCAGACAAAGATGAAGTAACTCTTTTCCTTGATAACGGTAAAGTTCGTGCAGCTGTAGTGGCTCAATGGTCACAAAAAGATGCACTAGTAACTTCTGTTGAAGCGAAAAACAACTACCGTGAAGCTCGTTTGAACACTAACGGTAAAAACGGCGACGAAAGCGTATTTGTAACTGATGCTACTTCTGTAACATTGGATGGCAAAGTTGCTGCATTGGCTGATCTTAAAGCTGATGACACTGTACGTGTAATTCAAGCATCTGGTAAAGCTTCGAAAGTTGAAGCTGTACGTTCTGTAACTAATGGTAAACTTGAATCAATCGGTACAAGTAACGGAACTGCAAAATATACAATTTCCGGTAAAGTATATGATGCTTCTGGTGATGTAAAAGCTGGAAACATTGATACACTTATCGCTGCAAACATCGGTAAAGAATTCACGCTTGTACTTAACAAAGACGGTGCAATTGTTAAAGCTAAAGCTCCTGAAGCTGCTGTTAACACACCATTCGCGATTATTACAAACGTTGATAACGATGTATGGGCTTTGGATGGTAGCAAACTAGTTAATAAACAAGAAGTAACTTACTACAACATCAAAGATAATAAATCTGTAAGTGTTCAAACAGATAAATATGTTGTTGCACCTGCAGCTGGTTATGACTTCGCTGCACATGAAGGTAAAGTTGTAGAGTTGGACATTAACTCAGATGGCAAACTTGTAGGTCTTACTGCTACTACTAAGCTTGCTGTAGATGGAGCAGGATCGGTAGTTGATGCAGTATCTGCATCTGACATTAAAGTTGGAAATGTAACACACCTGTTGAGCACTAATACAGTTGTGGTTAACGTTTCGAAGCTAGATGAAACAAAACCTGCTGACCGCGTTCTTACTACTGAAGCAATTGCTAAAGTAACTAAAGGCGATTTGGTATACGTATACGCAAAAGACGGCGTTAACGCTAACTTCATCTTGTTGGTTACAGACACAGATGGCGTATCTGACAAAAAAGATAATGTACATGGTTTGTTCGTAGAAGCTATCAAAAACCAACTTACTACAACATCTTCGACTTATGCAGTTAAGTTGAACGTTGCTGGTGAAGTGAAAACTTTTGATACGACTGGTTCTGCATACGAAACTTTGGTAGCTACTGCTACTAAAGCCGTGGAAAATGACATTATCACATTGACTGATACTGACTTGACTAATACTTTGTATGACAACTCGTTCATCAACAAAACTTACTATTCTGATGCAGAACAAGCAGTAGTAGTTCCTTCAGCTATTACAGAAACTTCTAGCGTAGCTGGTAACACGTTTACTGTTGGTAATGACAAATACATTGTATCAGGTAAAACGAACGTCTATGTAATTGCAAAAGACGGTACACTTTACACTGGTAACTATGTAGATGTTAAAAACCTAACTGGTGCTACTATCAACACTGCTAACGGTACTGTTGCAGATGTGAAAATCGCTAACAGCGGTACAAATCTTGGTGCTTACCAAGAAGCAGCTGTTATTGTAATCAAGCTTAAATCGTAGTCATCTGTAAGAAGAAAGGCTGAGAGTCTAACTCTCGGCCTTTTTTTTGTTCATACGCAGTTCATAATAAAAAGATATATTATACATATGAATAATTAAAACTAACGATATAGGGAGTTGATATATAAAAATATATATTTGCGAAACTTATTGTTCGCTGTTTGCGTCTAGATAGGTATACCAAAAGATACGGAGTGAAATAAAAATGCAAATGGGTTTTAGAAGAATACCTATCCTATTAACGTTCTTCCTTACATTAGCTTTACTAGTAAGCACTGTTCCTGTACCGAAGACTGTCGCAGCCGCAGCCACTGTTTTTAAGAAGGTAAGTATTACCAAGGCATCCTACATACAATTAACGGATGCGAATTTAATTCCAAGCGCAAGCGGTGCTACAGCTAGTTTTACTTTTTCCATCTATAATGGTGACAGTAGCGCTATTAATTTAGTTGATTATTGGGTTCGATTAAAAACCGCAGGTGGAACAAAATATACTTTGTCTTTGCTGGATGCAGATAAAAAGAAAAAAGTTCTTCCTAAAACGACGACTACCTTAACTTATTACAGTGAAGTTGGTTCGAAAGTTACGTTGGATCAGCTTGTAGTAAATCTTATTAAATTTGATTTTAGTGTGTCTGGTTATGAGAAAACGATTGGACAGTTTACTTTCCCAAAAGGATATTCAAATTTTGTTAAATCAGGTGGTTTTAAGGGTGTATTGGCAAATAACTCTTTAGTAAATATTCGTATTGATCAAATTAACGTAACCAAGTCTGCTAAAAACTATAACTTCAATTTGACTTATGTTGCACGAAA
The DNA here is from genome assembly GCF_038630985.1 of Paenibacillus sp. FSL H8-0548. Lineage (NCBI taxonomy): Bacteria > Bacillati > Bacillota > Bacilli > Caryophanales > Paenibacillaceae > Paenibacillus > Paenibacillus sp. FSL H8-0548. The sequence goes on along the minus strand of NZ_CP152049.1, from coordinate 6,872,367 downwards.
TACTGGGAAGTTTGGTGTTGCATTACCTCAATATAATTATTATGCCCAAACAGCTAATGGATTATATAAGTTATCTTTAAGAAATAAATCGGATGAAACGTTAACCTTAGAACCATCTGTACTTAACGCAGTACAACTAACGGGATCGATTCCTTTATCAGTTGCAACAAGTGGTTGGAAGCTAATTGTAACGAATAATGTCGGTGCAGAAACGAACAAAGTTGAACTGCCGGTTGTTATTTTTGATATCCCTTTTAAAGTGACAACTACGACATCCACATCGACTAAAACAACCTTTACTAATGACGATGGTACTTATGAAGTAGAGTTGAGTGCAGTACAAAGACTGCCTTGGAATAATGATGATAATGTAATTGCAGATTTAATCGTAAGGAATAATGGTTCAGTATATCTGCCTTTACCTGATTTAACAGGATTGCTCATTGTTGATGACAATATTAAGCTGGAAGTCAAAGCAATTAAGAAAGTAGGCGACATTGGATTAGCTCCAGGTGCCTCAACAACGATTAGTTATGTGGGATCTATCCCTTATAACTATACTTGGAAAAAATTCAAAATAAGTCTTTCTCAGAAGGCTGGAGAAACAGTGACGGAAATTGGCGAACTTACTCGTTCAACGATCGTACCTGTTAAGAAAGTGGAGTTAGGCGCAGTATTTGTTCAGCAAAATAATGGTGCTCCTTATAACGCACTTGTAACTGATGTGAAAACATATAGTGGCGAAAAAACAGATATGTACGCTGTATACATCGAGATGACAAATAAGCAAAAAAGAATTGGTTCATTACCGCTATTAGCTGGATATTTTAAAACAAGCGATGGTAATCTCTATGAGGCTAAGTTTACAAAAGCTACGAATGCAGTGAAATCAGAAAGCAAAGACCAGCTTATCGTTTGGACAGAGCTTCCACAAAATGTTGAACGTTCTGGTATTCAGCTCCTAATGGGAGAAGCTTTTGACGACAAAGGCTTGCTTCAAGGTGCTGAAGCTGCAAGAGGTTATTTACGCGCGGCACAGTTTGTCCTTCCTGAAGAGAAAATGGCTGATACTAACTTCAGAGGTCTGAAGGTTGGACCATATACCATCAACATGAACTATTTTAATGTTTGGTTGAATGGTACACGTATGGATATAAAAGCAGGCGCTGATGTTCAAAAAGATATAAATTTTGATGGATATACGCAATCACAATTTTCATTCGAAATTGAACATGAAGCAACAAACCAAGTTCTTATTTCTCAGGTGATTGATCTTGAAGGCAAAGCTGAAAATAGCTTGAAATGGAAAGCTGGAGCCAATTACAGTGATTTGAACAAAGAAATGGGAGAAACCTTATTTTGGAATGAGTACCAGCTGAATATTTATGAATCCTTTAATGGAAACCGTAAGAAATTAGCTTCTATGCCGATTACATTCTCACCTGTTACGAACTGGCTTGATGGATCGCACTAATAATATTAAAAAACTGGTTTCTCCTACTTAAATCTAGTATCTTAATAGGAGATGCTAGATTGAGAGGAGACTTCCGAGTGAAACAAAAGGTACTACGTGGGATCGCAGCAGTTGTGTTGATAGGGGCTGGGGTGTGGGTCGGCGTGAACTTTGCTTCGCCTCTAGAGGCCGAATCAAACGCGCTGACGCCGGGCTCTGTTCAAGACCCAGTCGTTACTAAAAGCTATGTAGATGAGCAGCTTGCCAAATTAAGCGGTGGCGCTGTAGGAGGCGGAACGGCACCTGTCGCAGACTCGACGCTAGAGGTCGTAATCGTACCAGCAGGAAAGACGCTAATGGCTGGACAAGGCACTGAGGTTATTGTAAGAGTAGGCAAAGCTATAGCCTACAGTTCTGATGCAAGTGGGATTGCAGATCTTACAGGTGGAACGGATTTGACTAAAGGAAAATCGATCCCTACTAACCATTTACTTTTATTTCCGCGAGAAGGGCGAGGCATATTGCCAGATCCTAATCAAAAGAATGGTCTGACCGTGTTGGTTAAAGGGAGCTATACGTTGCAATAATTTGGAGCTATAGCCTACAATTTACCCGAACTGACAATAGATTATACGCTTCAAAAAGAATGCTGCGGCACACAATATCATTGTGTTCCAACATTCAGTGGAGGTGTCATTTTATGAGTCGTTCGAATAAAGTGGTAGTGCCTACATGCAAAGCTGCATTAAATCAAATGAAGTATGAAATTGCAGCAGAATTTGGCCTTACGTCAAGTGTCTATGCCGGTAATGCTGCTGATACAGAGTTTGCCGGTGAGCTGGGAGCGAGCTCCGGGGCTGGAGGCGGACAAACGGTTCAATGGTCGTCTTTATCCACACGTCAAGCCGGCTCTGTAGGCGGTGAAATTACTAGAAGATTAATTGCTCAAGCCGAATCTGTGCTTGGCGGCTACCATTAATTACTAAAAATGCTGGCGTCCATTGACACTAAGCGACATTTTCGGTATCATACTGTTTTAGAAGAGTTGTCAAACAACCTTTTCCTACGGGAAAAGGTTCATTTTTTGTGTAGGGTATCCGCACTTATTTCATATTCAGGTTGTAGGAGGTTGATACGGATGTCGGTTAAAGGACGCCACTTGTTCACATCGGAATCAGTAACTGAAGGCCATCCGGATAAGATCTGTGATCAAATATCCGATGCTGTCTTAGATGCATTTCTAGAAGCAGATCCATTTGCACGTGTCGCTTGTGAGGTTTCTGTAGCTACTGGTCTTGTTTTGGTAATTGGAGAAATTAGCAGCAAAGCGGATTATGTTGATATTTCAGCTATTGCGCGCCGCACGATTAAGGAAATTGGTTACACACGTGCCAAATATGGCTTTGACTCCAGCACATGTGCTGTTTTGACATCGCTTAATGAGCAGTCAGCTGATATCGCCCAAGGCGTTAACGCAGCACTGGAAACTCGTGATGGCAAAGATATGAAATTGGAAAATGAAGATATCGGTGCAGGCGATCAAGGACTTATGTTTGGTTTTGCAACAAACGAAACGCCTGAGCTTATGCCGCTTCCTATTGCTCTTTCACATCGTATTGCCCGTCGTTTGTCTGAAGTTCGTAAGAACGAGACACTTGATTACCTTCGTCCAGATGGTAAAACGCAAGTTACGATTGAGTACGCAGATGGCAAGCCAGTACGCGTAGACACGATTGTTGTTTCCACGCAGCATGCAGAAGAAATTACCTTAGAGCAAATTCAACAAGATATTCTTGAGCATGTTATCAAGCCAGTCGTTCCTGTGGAATGGCTTGATGCAGATACGAAATACTTCATCAACCCTACTGGCCGTTTTGTTATTGGCGGACCTCAAGGTGATGCAGGCTTGACTGGCCGTAAAATTATCGTTGATACGTATGGCGGCTATGCTCGTCATGGCGGCGGCGCATTCTCCGGCAAGGATCCGACAAAAGTTGACCGTTCGGCAGCATATGCTGCTCGTTATGTAGCTAAGAACATCGTAGCTGCAGGACTTGCAGACAAATGTGAAATTCAATTGGCATATGCTATCGGTGTTGCTCAACCAGTATCCATCAATGTGGACACTTATGGTACGGGCAAAATCGGTGAGGATAAGCTCGTTGATCTGATCACAAGCAACTTTGATCTTCGTCCTGCAGGCATTATCAAAATGCTTGATCTGCGTCGTCCAATCTACAGACAGACAGCTGCATATGGTCATTTTGGCCGTACAGATGTTGATCTTCCTTGGGAACGTGTGGACAAAGCAGAGAAGCTTAAAGCAGACGCTGGCGTTCAAAGCGGAGTATAAATTCTAGATTAGTCTTTCAAGATGATTTCTATATCACATTAAAAAAAGCTGTCAACAAGTAGCAAAACTACTCTGTTGACAGCTTTTTTTAAATATAGGAAAGTAGATCATTTCACCATACTTTCTCTATATTTCTCCGGAATGAAACGCGCTGGTGCCGCCAAAGGACGGCGATAGCCGTTTCACCTTGTTTGCCGAACAACACAAATAAGGAGTTTAACCTAAATATTTCATGTCAACTAACCGACAAATAAAGTACGAGTGTAATTTTTTGAGGAGTGAATGGAAATGAATCGAACTAGCAAGCTGTCAACATTTATTGCAGTCATGCTGTTGCTTCAAATAAGTCTGGCTGGCTGGGCCTCAAACCCGCAGCAAGCAGCAGCAGCAGCTACAGGGCCGGTCGTATTAAGCCTGAGTCCAGCTGATGATTTAACTAACGTGCTCATAACGGCTGATTTGAAAATGACCTTTGATGAGAATATTAACAAAGGCTCTAGTTCAACATCGATTTCTATTTATGAATACGGGACAAGCAGTCTGATAGAAACCATACCAGTAACATCAAATCGAGTTTGGATCGATGCGACGCAGCGGATTGTGACCATAGACCCTACATATAATTTTGCGTTGAATACGAATTATTATGTATTAGTGGATGCAGGCGCATTTGTAAATGCATCTAACGGCGCGGGATATGTGGGTATCAATAGCGCAAGCAGCTGGAATTTTAGGACCGTGGCAGAAATTGATGTGAAGAGGCCTTTACTTACGAAACAAATTCCAACTACGGGAGCTATTCCAGTAACGACGCCAATTATTTTGACCTTTGATGAGACTGTTTATGTTGCAAGCGGCAGTATTCAGTTGAGATCAACGGAGGATATTAGAGATATTACCGTTACGTCTAATGCTGTAAGGGGCAGCGGAACGAACGAGATCGTTATTCAGCCGTCGGCAGCTCTCCAGCCAAACACGTTGTACACTGTGACGATTCCAGGCACTGCCTTCCAAGATGCAGCTGGGAATCTATATAGCGGCACAGCTTGGAGCTTTACTACAGCGACAGCGCCAGTAAATGTGACGGGAGCGTTTATACCTGCGGATAATGCGACGTCTGTTCCAGTTAGCGCCACTCTTGGGATTGCCTTCGATAAGGACGTTAAGGCTCGCCCAGACAAATATATCGAAATACGCCGCATTAGCAATAATACTACGTTTGATCGTATTCCTGCTCTTTCATCGAGAGTGGTTGTAACCAATAATGAGGTAAAAATTACGCCAATCACCAATTTTGAAGCAAATACTGGTTATTATGTGTTGATAGATGCAGGAGCCTTCACGCAGCATGATCCAAATGGCAGTGAGTGGTATCATGGTATCGGTGGAGCATCCATATGGAATTTCAGCACGGATCCAGGCAATGAGAAGATTCCTCCAAGTGCGACAGCTGTATCTCCTGCATCCGGAGGAACCATAACAAGTCTAAACGCATTGTTGAAAATTAGTTTTAATGAGCCTGTATTTCCAAGCAGCGGAGCCATTGAGATTAGAGAATCAGCAAATGGCTCATTATTCCGCAGCATACCGATTACCTCGGAGCGAGTGACGGGCGGGGGAACTTATGAATTAACGATTGATCCAAATAAATTAGTTGGCGGAGAGCCTGCTAAGTCATTCGTCAATAATACAAAATATTATGTTACGATAGGCAATCGAGCAATTCGCGATGCAGCAGGCAATTACTATGGTGGAATTTCTTCGACTACAGATTGGTCTTTTACAGTAGCACAGGATACAGTGAGGCCAACGCTGTCGATATTAAACCCGCTTAATAACGCTGTGTCAGTAGGGCTTGGCCAGGAATTTACTGCCTTGTTCAGTGAAGCGATAAGAAAAGGCGATACGGGCGCCATTATATTCTACCCTATTGGAAATAACAGCAATTTACAGCCGATTGCAGCTAGCTTTCATGTGCACGGGAATAACAATCAATTATTAGTCATTAAACCTAATGAGGCGCTTATTGCCAACACGGAATATTATGTAACGATTGATGCCAGTGCGGTTACCGATCTGGCTGGGAATACGTTTGCCGGTATATTAAATGAATATCAATGGACATTCCGAACGTTTGGCTCAGATACGGTTGCTCCAATCATTAGCAAGCTGGAATGGAGCGGCTCAACGATTACGATGTCGTATAATGAAAGCTTGAACATCTATGCAGTTCCTTCAGAGGGCAGCTTCTACGTAACCGTCAATGGTGCCCCTCGTGGGGTAACCAGTGTTCAAATTAAAGGAGAAGCTGTTATTTTGACGCTGGCGAGTCCCATCGTAGCTGGACAGCTGGTCAAGCTGTCCTATTCGAAGGCAGCAACAGGGCTGATTCAAGATACATCAGGCAATCAAGCATTAAGCTTTGCCAATCAGGATGTCATAGGCGCTAAAGATACAACCGCGCCAACGATTATTGGTGGAAATGCATCAGGCAGTGCGATTACTTTATCTTTTAGTAAGGATTTAATGCCGGTGAACAGCTATGCTTATCTACAGTTTTCAGTAGTAGCTGGCGGTGTTGCATACAGTACGACTTCGATTTCAAGCACAGGAAGCAATGTTTTGCTGACCATTAATGGCACTATTCAAAGCTATCAGAATCTTTATGTGACTTATGCACCTGGCTCATATCCAATTAGGGACGCGGCAGGGAACTATTTGGCTGCGGTCAGTAATTACAGTGTGAGCAGCGTGCCGGATACAGCGACGCCAACGCTGCAATCCGTTAGTGTGAGCAGCAACATCGTTACACTTAAATATAATAAGAGTCTAAATATACAAAGTGTTCCATATGTGGGTCAATATAATGTTTTAGTTGATAATAGTGTACGCTCGGTCATTCAAGTGCGGATTTCTGGAGATTCTGTTTTATTGACGTTATCATCGGCTGTTACGGCTGGCCAAATCGTTACGGTATCCTATTTAGCATCTATGACGCTGCTTATGGATTTGGCGGGCAATGCAGCTCCGTCCTTTAATAACGCAACCACAGGCGGTGGAAGCGGCATCGGGCAAAACGGAACGATTTATGGCATTATTGCCAAGGGATCAACGATCACCCTGACCTTTGCAGAGTCGCTGAATAGCAGCTATGTTCCGTCTACCGTTCAATTTTCTGTAAATGCAGGCAACTATACAAAAACAATATCAAAAGTGGAGCTGGGCGGCTCCTCGGTAATCTTAACATTATCCTCACCGCTTGCTGTAGGAGAGATCGTTACGGTAACCTATTATTCGAGCTCGTCTGGCTTACGGACAAATGGCGGGGTAGCGATCAATAGCTTCACGAATTTAAGCGCAGCAAATCAAACGACATTAATCGATGGATTAACCGGTGATTATGAAGCATCGGCAGGTGGAGGAGTCGGTCTCAAAGCGTCAGCTGCAACGACTGCTACTGATGTATCGCCTGCTGGCGTTCAAGCAAAACGATACAGTGTGACGAGTGAGAAGGTGCTGACGGCATTCCAGACGGCCCGTTCAGCGGGACTAGCTGTTCCACGCGTAGCTTTCCAAGTGCCAGCTGCTGAGCCAGCAGCAATCGTCTCCGTGCCTATCAGCACTCTGGATACTGCCTATCGCTTAAATGCAAGCTCGGTCTTTGCTGTACAATACGGTGATATCACCTATGAGCTTCAGCTGAATGCAGCAGATTTCACAAATATAAATACGCTGCTTAACGGGAACAGTGCATCTGGTCAATTGCTTATCCGTATTGATCAAGGTCTGTCTTCGTTGACAGGAACGATTAGCTCGAAAATTAACAGCTCTAACACAAATCTGCTTGCAGGTCCCTATCACTTCAATGTCGCGGTTGTAAGCGGCTCTGTGCAGAAAGATATTAATAGTTTCAATAGCTATGTTTCTCGAACGATTCAGACCTATCAAAATGTAGATAGCAGCAAAACGGCTGTCGTATGGTTTGATCCGACAACAGGAGTGCTCTCTTATGTTCCAACAGAAATTTCGACAAGCGCAGGGAAAACAAACGTAACGTTTAAGCGTAAGGGAAACAGCGCTTACGCGCTAGTGTCCAATTCGTCTACTTTCACAGATTTGGGCAATCATTGGGCAGCAAGCTCCATCTATCCGATGTCCAGAAAATTTATCGTCGAGGGGCGTTCAGCGACAAAGTTTGAACCTAATGCTTCTATTACCCGAGGCGAGTTTGCCACCTATATTGCAAAAGGCTTAGGCCTAACCAGTGACAAGACTGCGGCAGCCAAGTACAAGGACGTTAATGTGAACACAGCGATGGGTGCCTATATTGGTGCTGCCTCAGCAGCTGGAATTGTAGCTGGCAATACGGACGGTACCTTTAGGCCTAATAATCCGATCACACGCCAAGAAATGGCTGTTATGATGATTAGAGCCGCTAAAGTGGCAGGACTTACGGTTGAGCTTCCTAATTCAGCCTCCTCTTACCTGCAAAAATATACGGATCGTGCCAAGGTTGGAGCATGGGCACAATCAGACATGGCGAAATCAGTATATATCGGTGTTATCAGCGGGAAAACAACAACAACATTAAGTCCGCTGACGAACGCTACTCGCGCGGAAGGAACAGTTATGCTGCTGCGATTACTGCAGAAAGTAAAGTTTTTAACGCCATAACGAGTTAACTTGAGGCTCAATTCGCTAAGCAAGCGGATTGAGCCTTTTGTCATAGATATTATCTATCAAATGATAGATAATGATAGCACTATTCTATCGGACGGAACTTTTCTGCTATTCTTGTAGTCTAAACCTAATAGATTAATAGATGGGAGAGTTGCTAAACTAATGGGTAAGGTTCAAAAAAACATCGGTAGGCAGTCGGAAAGCTTAGGGAAACGGGTCATCATTGTAATGTTAGGTGGAGCATTACTCACACAACCGCTTGCTTCGATCCTGCCCGGCAACTGGAAAACGTCAGTTATAGAATCCACGGAGGCGGCTGCTAGTGATTCTGCGCTAAAGCTGTCACAGCAATCGTTTATTACAGCAGGGGCTAAACGGCTCGACTACGTTTTTCATACGACTCGCGGCAGCTCTAAGGTGCAAACCGATGTGCATGTCATAGAAATTGATTTGACAAACCCCTACGTATCACTAAATGCGATGAGTGGAAAAAATAATAGCATTGGCCAAGTAAATTCTATTCTAAATATGACAAAGGAAAATGGCGCGGTAGCTGCCATTAATGCAGATATATTCGTCATGGGCAATGAAGGCGCACCGATGGGCGCGCAGGTTTCGAATGGGATGTTCATGTCGAGCCCATCCAAGCTTACAGGAATGTATGCATTTTCGGTGTCGAAGGATCGCAAGCCCATGATCGACAACTATAGCTTTGAGGGTCTTGTAAGAGCAGCGGATGGTTCTACTTTCCCATTAGAAGGGCTGAATCAATCGGCTTATGTTCCCGAGACGACCGGGGCTTCTTTCAGTCATGTGAATATGATGTATATCTATACAAGCGCTTGGGGCGGGGCGGAGCGTCCGAAAAATTCCGGAACGACACCTACGGAGGTATTGGTTCGCAATGGAGTGATAGAGGATATCTCAATCGACAGGGCCTTTGCAGGACAAGCACCGACGGACGGATATATCCTAAGGGCACATGGGCTTGCGGCAGCCTATGTGAAGGAGCATTTGCAAATTGGACAGCCTATGACAGCTGACTATGCGCTTATCTCCCAAACGACCGGAGCAAAGGTAGACCCTTCCTCCTTCGAAATGATGGCCGGCGGCCACACGCTTCTGGTTAATGCTGGAGCAGCAGTATCATTTTCCAGGGATGTAACGGGTGTAAGCGGCTCCTCCTATACTTCTCGCACAGGTATTGGCTATTCAAAGGACAGCTCAAAAGTATATCTGATTACGAGCGAGCGTTACGGAAGCAATACGGGCGTCAGCCTGAAGGAGCTTCAACTAATTATGGTTCAGCTAGGCATATATAAAGGAGTCAACCTCGATGGAGGCGGCTCGACAACGATGATTGAGCGGCCGCTTGGCAGTCAAGCGCTGCAGCTAGCCCATTCGACGCAATATGGCACTACACAACGCAGTGTGGCAAATGGAATAGGGGTATTCACAAGTGCTCCAAAGGGAGCGCTTAAAGGAATCTCGGTAAGCGGTTCGAAGACGATGCTTATCGGTCAGAAGTCTTCTTATTCATTGACAGGCTATGATACTTATTATAATCCGTATGAAGTAGATAATACTGGGGCGGTATGGAGCTCATCGAAGGCGGTTGGGACCTTCAAGGGCAGCGACTTTACGGCTACTAAGGCTGGGAAGACGACACTCAGCGTCAAGTCAGGCACCATTACGACGTCGCATGACATCGAGGTTGTTGGAGCGGATCAAATTGCTTCACTAACTATAGATACGACAGCAGGCACGCTCGCTAAAGGAGCGGCCATCTCTGTTCCACTGACTATGAAGCTTAAGAACGGCAATACTTACAAGCTCAGCGGTGATTCTGTGAAATGGGAATTCGTAGGTTTTACGGCAACCGTGGCGGGAGACAGCTTGACTGTAAAATCAATCAATGAGGGTGCGACCACAGGTTATGCTATTGCTCGCTATGATGGTTATCCATCGATGATTCCGTTCACGACAGGCGAAGCGGTCGCTACCTTTGAGGATTTCGAGAAGTCGACGTACGCCATTACGAATCAGGTGACACCGGCAGAGACGACTGGGGGCGTGTCGCTTGTTGCTGATCTTCCAGGCCAGACTACTGCGAAAGCTTTGAAGCTGGACTATAATTTCACGAATGGTTCGGGAACAAAAGCATCTTATGCGGTGTTTAACACGTCGGGGCGTGCGATTGAAGGCTCACCAACCTCTATGACAGTCGATCTATACAGCGATAATAGCTTAAACTGGGTGCGTGCAGAGTTTATAGATGCAGACGGAAAGGCCCATTTGCTGGATCTTGCGAAGCAATTGGATTGGAGCGGCTGGAAAAACGTGAAAGTAAACCTGTCTTCCGCAGGAATGAAATTCCCAGTGAAGCTAAAGCGCGTCTATGTCGTTACCATTGCTGAAGGACAGGATGAGCGTATCGCTGCAGGCTCTATTGGACTAGATAATATGAAACTGCAGTATCCGCCTTCCGTTGCGGTAGCCCAACCCGCAAAGATTGTAATGACAGTAGGGAATCCTTCCGCATCGGTAAACGGGAAAGCGTTGAAGCTGGATTCTGCACCGCTAGTACTGAACGGAACTACGTATGTACCGGTTCGTTTCGTATCGGATGCGATGGGCTCTAAGCTGCTATTTAACGGCAGTACGAGTCAAGTAACGGTTTTGCGCGGCAATAAGCTGATGGAGATGACCATTGGCAAAAAGGATCTCATTTTGAACGGAGTGCTGCAAACCTCCGAGCTTGCGCCGATTATTCGCAACGACCGGACATTGATCCCTGTTCGGTTGTTTTCAGAGAAGCTGGGGCTAAAGGTTGGTTATGATGGGAAGACCAAAAAGATTACCATAGATTAACCCCTGACGAAAGATATCCAATCTGTGGTATGATATAGTAGATTGACCTTTAAAAAGAAAGGTTGCCGATCTGTTGTGGACCACCTTACAGTAGATATAAATCGAGTTATTAAAAATGCGATCGAGGTTATGGAAGACAGTAAATATCAGATTTATGAAATATGTGAATCGGCGCGTACGGAGCTTGAAGCGCTTGAACAGGAGCTTGAGGTTGTGCTTCAGGAAACAGTGAAGACGATCGATAAGGTCGATCAGCTGGAGCAGGATTACCGCCGTGCGCGTGTACGATTGACGGAAGTCAGCCGAGATTTCGTACGCTACAAGGAAGATGATATTAAGTCTGCCTATGAGAAGGCTACACAAATTCAACTAGATCTGATGGTTTACCGCGAGAAGGAGTCCTACTTGAAGGCGCGTCGAGATGATTTGCAAATGCGTGTTCGCAATGTGGAAACTTCAATCGAGCGGGCTGAAACAATTGCTTCACAAATAAATGTTGTACTTGAATATTTATCTGGAGATTTGAATCAGGTTACTCGGATACTGGAATCGGCCAAAACAAGGCAGCTGCTTGGCTTGAAGATCATACTGGCGCAAGAGGAAGAGCGAAAGCGGATCGCTAGAGAGATTCATGACGGCCCGGCTCAATCTCTCGCAAATATTGTTCTTCGAACAGAAATTGCAGAACGTATGCTTATCAAGCAGGAATTTGTGATGGTACAGGAAGAATTAGTAGATTTGAAAGGACAGGTTCGATCAGGCCTTGAGGAAATACGCAAAATTATATTTAATTTGCGGCCGATGGCGCTGGATGACTTGGGACTCGTACCGACTCTTCGTAAATTCACGCAGGATTTTGAAGAGAAAACGAAGATACATACGGTTTTCGAGCTGAATGGAAAAGAAGCTCGGTTGCCCTCTGCTATGGAAGCAGCTGTATATCGTTTGGTTCAGGAAGCCTTTACTAATGCTCTAAAGCATGCGAGCGCTTCTCATATCGTGCTCGAAATAAACTTTCAGCCTAATCACCTTTCACTCGTCATCTATGACAATGGCGTTGGTTTCAATAGCGATTTAATCGAGCAGGATGCTAGTCGAAACGCACATTTTGGATTAGTAGGGATGAGAGAGAGGATAGAGCTGATAGAAGGAAGGATGGATATAGACTCAAATCCCGATAGTGGGACGAAAATTATAATAGATATACCAACAACTGCCGAATCTAGAAAGGAGTAAGATGATGATGATCCAAAAACCTGCAAGCAGCGCGAATACAATCAAAATTTTACTTGCGGATGACCACCAGCTTTTTCGTGAAGGACTCAAGCGGATTCTGAATATGGAAGACGATCTTGAAGTTATTGGCGAATGCGGAGACGGCATTCAAGTGATGGAATTTTGCAATCATACGATTCCAGAAATCGTATTGATGGATATCAATATGCCTATCGAGAACGGTGTTGTTGCAACGGAACGATTAAAGAGCCTATTTCCTGATGTAAAGGTTATCATTTTATCTATTCATGATGATGAGAGCTATGTGTTTGAAACGCTTCGCAAAGGGGCGACAGGTTACCTGCTTAAGGATATGGAAGCGGAATCGCTAATTAACGCGATACGTTCAGTTGTTCAAGGGCATGCGTACATTCATCCTAAAGTTACGGGCAAATTGATCAACCAGCTTCGTCGCATGACTTATTTGGACGAAATGGGCATTGTTTCAGGAGCAGCTGCTGCTAAGGAGCCGGGAGTGAAGTTTGTCGCAGGCGACGATAGCCCGCTTACTCGCCGCGAGGCGGAGGTATTGCGTCTAATGGCTGAAGGCAAGAGCAATAAGCTAATCGGAGAGTTTTTGTTCATTAGTGAAAAAACAGTAAAAAACCATGTCAGCAGCATTTTGCAAAAAATGGAAGTTGACGATCGTACACAAGCAGTTATTCAATCGATAAAATATGGCTGGGTTACTTTGTAGCAGCTTACATACAGCGAGAAGTCCCGCACCTTAGGTTGCGGGACTTCTTCGTATAGTCAAACCGATAAACTCCAAGAATGAGAAGCGGCACTCCCAAAAGTGATATGCTTGCTTAAGCAACTGATGGGCAAGCGAAAACCACCCGACCTCTAGACTTACTTTAGGTAAGCCTCGAAGCAGAAACCTTCGAAATCTACGGTTGCTTTTCATATCACCAACAAACACAGGCTTAATCATACGCCGAACGGCTAACGCGCAGTCTTCTTGGCTGCGAAGCTTTTCGCGTACCTGGTTTTTTTAACTCAAGTAGTTGGTAATTTGCACCTATGTGTTCTTATTCGCACGAAATGACCATCCTCCGCCACTAATCCCACCTAAAAAGGGGCTATCCCACCTTGGTCAATGACCTTATGGGAAGCCCCCTTTTTTTGAAATATAGGAAAGTATATCATTTCGCAATGCTTTCTCTATATTTTTGGGAGTGAAACGCGCTGGCGCCGCTAAAGGACGGCGACAGCCGTTTCACCTTGTCATGAAGTAAATTTGTACATTACGTTAGCGTTGTTTTCTTTGCTTGCGCAGTGAGGTGAAACCAACAGTCAGTGCAAAGGCACCGATAAGATAATATGGAATTGGACTGGAGTCCCCTGTTTTTGGAAGGGCAGCGAGTGGAACTTTATTTTCGCCTAAGTCAACAATCGTTTCGATTGGGACTTCATCACTGACACCTGCATTAACTCCTCCTATCGGTGTATCCTCATCCTCTAGATCAATTAATACATCTGGTGTTTCTGAAGGCGCAGTACTTGTCGTAGGTGCAGGAGAGGTCTCCGTTGTAGGCGTAGTGTTTGTCGTAGGTGTAGGAGAAGTCACTGTTGTAGGTGTAGAGCCTGTCGTAGGTGTAGGAGAGGTCTCCGTTGTAGGTGTGGTGCTTATCGTAGGTGTGGGAGAGGTCTCTGTTGTAGGTGTAGGACTTGGCGGTGTTGTTGGTGTTGGCGTAGGGCATAACTCGCCACTGTTCACAAGGGATATCGTTTTATCACTCCCCCAGTGAAGATTTAAAGTATTTGGAGCGATTGGATCGGTTATTTCGGCGGTAGAAATAATTGGAGTTGAGGCTGCTCCTGCAACAGTTCCTCCACCCGTTTGAGGTGAGCCTGTAATATCCCATGTGTAAGGAACTTCAATATCGCTCTCGTTGATGACAGTCCAGTTTCTTGTTTGATTTGGATCGGCAGAGCAAGCGGCTTCTAATTTTAGCTTAGGGGTGTTGATGACGACTTTTAGCTTTGAGGAATCCATGGTGACTGCTATTTGCTCGGTTATCGCCAGATCTGTAGTGAAGCCGTTCAAGGTTTGCTCTTTTAATACGTAGTTTCCAATCGGAAGATCATTGAATTGTAGAACTCCATTGACGTCCGTTGCTCCGGTAGTGTATAAAACGTCATTTTTCCAGAGCTCGAAGGTAATACCGGCATGTGGTGCTCCGTCTACATGGTTCAAGAATTTATTAATTGTGATATTTCCTTTACAGGTGTTGGTAAGCTTAAGCTTCCAGCCTAAAATTTTATCGCCATGAGCACCCACACCTAATGTGATAAGCTCTTTGCCGCTGTAGATATCTAATTGATAAGGGAGGCATTTTGGGATATTAATCGTGATCGAATGGCTCCCAGCTTTCGGATATTCAATCGTCTTGCCGTTAAAGTGCGTCTGCAAGAGGTAGGGAATTGTAGTTTCATTTGGGCCAAGAGTCCAATCCTCGGGGGCCGCATAGGAGGAAAAGCTTACTCTCACACAATCGAGCTTGGTTTTGAAGGTTGCTGTTGCTGTGCCGTCACCATTGTCTACGATGCTTGCGTTAGTTGCTTCCACATTTATTTTGTCGTCTGAATATTGCTGACAGCTATTTTCGATAATCGGGTCGGTTGTGGCCGAGCCTCCGCTGCTTCCTGCATCCGCCATGACCAGTGAGCCAAGCGCTAATGAAAGAATTAATAAAATGGATAAACTTACAGAAACCCGTTTTTTCCAATAATACATTAAGCACTCTCCTCTTAGATAGGTAGTGTGGTTCTAAGAGGGCCGGTTACACTACTAGCTCCATATAATCCAAGTGTCCAAATGCAGATTATATTTCATCGCTTCCCTGGTAGTTATGGATAAGTAAAGTCCACCTTCTCCCTCGATCATTATGCTCACCATCATACAACTACAAGGATATAGTAAAATGATAACATATATTGTAAATTGCTCAAGGGTGTTTCTTTGTCGTATTTTGACTATTATGATTCGGTAAAAGCGGGCTGCTGTTTGGCTTTTGGTGCATTTTGTCGTCTTGTCCCTCAGGTGGGTAACCAGTGGGCTCATCTCAGCATATAGTGTCACAAAGAGGAGGTGGCCGCTATGCTTGAGCTTCTATTATTAGTCATTGGCTGCTATGTTCTGGCTGCATTATTCGTGCATCTGGCGTATCGAATTTGGCGTGGAAGGCAGCGTTCCAGCCAGCATTATGTGCTCGTAGCGGACGATCGGCAGAGAAATTTGGAGTGGTACGTACGTTCGTTATTTTCATTTTCACGCAGAATGGGTCGAAATGTGCGTTTGACCATTGTTGATCATGGTGTCTCAGAAGAGACGCGAGCAATGGTTGACCGTTTGGCTAGAGGAGGCCGGGAGGTTAACGTTCACCCTAAAAAGCAAATACAAATGACAGAAAATGATGATAGTAAGCGCTCACAAATGAAGGGGATAGAGGGGACCCAGCTTTTGTGGCTGCTGCAGGCTGAGGGCATCGTTTCGCAAGCGGATCATGCGGTATTAATTGATTTGCAAAATCCGTCAGATTTGTCGAAAATGCCATTTTAGTATATGATTATGGTAATTTCATACAAAGAGTGAAGCACACTCCATAACGCAGGCTGCGTCGATGAGTGTGTTTCTTTTCGTTTATGCAGCCGTTGGTCGTTATGCTCAGTGTGCTCGATACTGACAAGCGATCGGGGGCGAATTAGGATGAGGGTTCAAGTGTATATCGTAGAGGTGCGCAAGCAATGGAAAGCTAGGCTGACCATCAACTCTGAGGTGGATAAGCATTATTGGATGAATGGGCATTTCGAAGAGGCCGGCTGCTTAAATGGTGAGCTTGCTCATTCAGGCTGGCTGCTGCTGGAGGAGCTTCCGCTTTCTGATGCCTCTCGCGCAGTGGAGCTATGGGATATTGCAATGAGGAGCGGGAGTGGAGTTTGGAAAGAGAGGCAGGCAGTTGTTGATTGTGTAGGAGCGATTGAGCTGCTGCTTGCCTGTACTCGGGAGGCAAAGCTTGAAGCGGAAAATGGACAGGCAGCACGCTGGAAGTGGCGGTGGCAAAGGAGAATCCATCCTGTACGGACTGCGGAGTGGGATAGAGAAGGCTTGCTTCGATTAGGTGTGGTCTGGGAGCGGGAGAAAAGGAGAAGTGCAGCGGAAAGGTATGGGGAGCAGAAGGAGGGAAAGAGCGGGATCGGTGTGATTGGACTGAGTGAGAAAAGGACGAGTTTAGCGGGTAGTTATAGTGAGCTGAGGGAAAGAGCGAATGCAGCGAGCTGGTATGGAGAAAATGAAGGCAGATCTAGAGAAACATATGCAATGAAAGGGCCTATGCTCAGCGTAAGCACGCTGGGCCTGGTCGCGGCATGGGCGGAGCTTGCCGCGGATGTATTGCAGGGACGTGCGCTATTGCGCAGCGAGGCGCACGCCCTGCTCACTGGCGCAGGGGGACCCGGTGCCGCGGCAAGCTGGAGCGCAGTGCTCCAGCTTGCTGCGCTGCTCGGGCGGGTGCGCCTTGGCGGATCAGTCGCCGCTGAAGCGGGCGTGCGAGTGGACGGGTTGAGGCGCCGCAGGCGCGAGTGCAGCTGCTTGCGCTGCGGGAGTGGCGAGGCGAAGCTGCACCGCACGGCATGTGCTGCGTGCGGGCGGGTTTGCGCCTATTGCACGGCGTGCATTGGGATGGGGCGGAGCCGGGAATGCGAGCTGCTGGTGATTGGACAGCGAGCTGCCCAGTTGAAGCGAAGTGCGGAGCAGGGCGGGACGAAGCAGGCTATGCAGCAGATATCAGCAGAGCAGAGTCTGGGTAAATGGGGACTGAGCCCTGCTCAGACTGCGGCTGCTGCCAAGGCGCTGCGTTTTGTTGAGGGACAGGCTGCGGAGTCGACACAGGCAGGAGGGAGAGAATCCGCTCCCAAGAGAGATTTTCTTCTTTGGGCTGTAACTGGGGCGGGCAAGACGGAGATGATTTTCCCGCTGTTGGGATCGGTACTGCAGCGGGGCGGCAGGGCGCTTATTGCAACGCCGCGCCGCGACGTTGTAATCGAGCTTGATCCGCGCATTCGGAAAGCTTTCCCTGCGGCGTCGGTTGTTACCTTATACGGTGGAAGCGCGCAGCGCTGGGAGAGCGGAGATATTACACTGGCTACTACGCATCAGCTGCTGCGATTTTACCAAGGGTTTGATCTAGTGGTCATTGATGAGCTGGATGCTTTTCCCTATGCCGGCGATCCCATGCTTCACTACGCTGCAGACAAGAGCTGTGCACCTGGCGCCGCTCGGCTGCTGCTTTCTGCCACGCCGCCAAGTGAGCTGCAGCGTGCAGCAAAGCGCGGCAAGCTGCCGCATGCGAGGGTGCCAGTACGCTATCATCGCCATCCACTTCCTGTGCCTAAGCTGCTCCAAATTCCAGCCGTACAGCAAATGCTTCAGCAGAGAAGGCTGCCATCGAGGCTGCAAGCCGCGATGCAGAAGTCGCTCATGCGCGGTGCTCAGCTGTTCGTGTTTGTTCAGCGGATTGCTCAAACCGAGCCAATGGCTGCCATGCTGCGAGATGTGCTGATGCAAGGGGCAGTAGCGGCGACCTCCTCACAAGATGCGGAGCGCGCGGAAAAGGTTCAGCGTTTCCGCACACGTGAGATCAGGGTGCTGGTCACCACGACGATACTTGAGAGAGGAGTCACGATTCCAAAGAGCGACGTCTATATATTGGATGCAGATGGGCGGTTGTTCGACGAGGCCTCCTTAGTTCAAATGGCAGGTAGAGCTGGCCGCTCGGCAGATGATCCGTTTGGGCAGGTATATTTTTGCAGTCGTGAACGCAATCATGCTCAGCTCTCTGCGGTGCGTCATATTCAAACGATGAACCGCATGGCTCGCAAGCACGGCTACTTGCTCCCCGCAGGCAAAGGAGGCTCGTCTACATGATCGCCTCGCTATTCAACAGGCTCCGGCGGCTTCCGTCCGCCTTCGCCACGGCAGCGCAGCTGCTCGCCCCTAGTTCTGCCGCATGCCTCCTATGCGGCAAGCCATTTGACGAGGCTCGCAGCGCGGCCGCTTACAACCAATCGAAGCTGACGACCCAGCTTCGACAATCGCTTTGCGGAGCGTGCCTCTCCGCAATACCTTGGCTCAGCCGCATCGCTTGTACTCGCTGCGGCCGGGGCATCGCTTGCGAGGATTGCGTGCGAAGCCCTAGGCGGGCATTCGTGTGCAACCGCAGCGCGGTGCGCTATAACCCCGCTATGAGAGAGATGCTCGCTCTCTATAAATACCGAGGCAATGAGCGGCTTGCTCCGCTGCTTGGCGATATGCTTATTCCTGCCTTCGAGTCGATGACGAATGAAATAGCAGCGCAGCATTTGAGGCCACGCACTCGATCCTCTAGGTCAAAAGTGACAATGTCTAATTATTGGGATGCGATTACCTATGTCCCTATTAGTACAGAACGTTCAATGGAGCGAGGCTTTAATCAAGCGGAGCAGCTAGCGAGCCATATCGCCGCGAAATACCGTTTGCCGCTCATGAGTTTACTTACTCGATCCCGACACTCCGAGAAGCAAAGCTTCAAAACGCGTGCAGAGAGGATGAGTGATACAAAAGCTCTTTTTACCGTTAATCATGCCGAGTTTACTAGTTTGAAAACGAATGGTAATCTTCCTATACGCAAATCGCAATTATCTTATAGTACTATCCGTATTCTGCTTATTGACGATATATATACAACGGGGAGCACGGCGGAGGCGTGCGCACAGGCGCTTCACCAGCATGCGCAGTTTCCTTTAGAAATCTATGTTTTGACATGGGCTCGTTCCTAAGTGATTCTATGGAGCGTAAGGCTTTGTAATAGATTGATAGTGAAAAAGTTAGCTTTTTCGATTAGAATGAAAATAACTAATGACCATACCGATGAAAAAAAAGGGGGCTCAGAGCGATGAATTTAGACAATTGTCCTCGCTGCGGAAAGCTGTTTGCCAAACATTTTAGAGACGTGTGCCCGTCATGCTTGCGCGAAATTGATAATGAGTATCAGCTTTGCGCAGATTATTTGCGTGAATTCAAGGGTTCGATCATAACAGAGGTATCTGAAGCTACCGGGGTGTCCATTAAGCAAATTACGAAATTCATCCGCGAAGGCCGAATCTCGATTATTAATGCTCCGAATATGTCGTATCCGTGTGAATCCTGCGGGACGCTGATCCGTGAGCATCATCTCTGCGATGAGTGCCGTAACCGGATCGATAAGGATAAGAAGCAAATGTTTGAGGATTTGGCTAGAAAAGATCAATCAAAAGGATTCAACAAAGAAAACGGTGTCTATAAAGGCCTTGATAGATACAAGGATAAAAAATGATTTTATACTAATGTTTTTTTTACACTATAAAATTTCACTTGACTGAAGCCGATAATACTTGTAAAGGTAATCGGCTTTTTTAGTTCTCGTAAATAATGAGGTGGATAAAATGAAAATAAATGAGACGAATCGTGTTGGAGCGTTCAACCAGTATCAGAAGCAAAATGATTTCAAAGCGACCGGAGCAAGCAAGGCCAAGCAGAAGGACGAGGTCCAAATATCAGCAGCGGCCAAGGAGCTGCTAACGACAAGCAAGGCTAGCGGAGCGGACAGAACGCAGCATATCGAGCAGTTGAAAAACGAAGTAGCATCAGGCACATATCATGTGGAAGCGGGTAAGATTGCTGAGAGGCTGCTTCCCTACCTGAAGGAGTAGTTCTCTAGATGAATGAGTACATCCTGCAAATAATCGAGATATTGCGCGAGCTGATTGATGAGCATAGACAACTTATTGAATATGGGAATGCGAAGACAACAGCAATCACCGCAAACAGCGTGGAGACCATCTCGTATATTTCCAGTAAAGAAAAGAAGAGCGTTCAGCGGGTATTGGAGCTGGAGCAGCGGCGAGTCTTTTTAATTGGGAAATATATGCTGGATCAGAAGCTGACCGCCCATCGATCTTTCAAAATGGAGAAGCTTATACAGGTAGTCTACCACGCGAATGAAAAACAGCAGCTGCAGGCCATATGGCTTGAAATGTCAGAGGTAATTAAGAAGCTTCAAGATATTAACGAATTCAACCAGCAGCTAACGCGTATGAAATTGGAATATCTTCATTTTACGCAAGATTTGCTGCTTGGGCCAGTAGATGAGGATGTTACCTACCATCGTGCCTTGCAAGGTAATGCTTATCAAAGAAGCGGTCGTTTTAATATGAAAATGTAGTTTTTCAACAAAAGAAGGAGCGATATCATGGGATCTACATTTCACGGATTGGAAACGGCTCGTCGCAGCTTGTTTACTTCACAAACCGCACTTAATACAACCGGACATAACATCGCCAATGCAAACACAGCAGGCTATACGAGACAAGTTGTAAATATGACAGCATCACGGTCGATTGAAGCATTGGGATATTCAAAATCCACAGCTGCGGGACAATTGGGAACAGGTGTTGAAGCGAGCTCAATTGACCGTGTTCGAAATCGCTTTCTTGATGATCAATTCCATAGTGAATACAAATGGCTTGGCAATCAAACCGTCCAGTTAGATACACTGAATAAGCTTGAGGGTATTGTGAACGAACCGAGTAACACCGGTTTGCAAACCGTATTGTCAAACTTCTGGAATGCATGGTCTGATCTTAGTGTAAACCCGGATAGCGTGGACGGACGAGCGGTTGTTAAAGAACAAACAGCGGCATTGATCGATACCTTTAACTATACAGCTAATCAACTAAATGATTTGAAATCAGATTTGACCGAAAATGCTGAGATTAATCTTTCCAATCTTAATTCTATTATTAATACGATTGCACAGCTTAATGGAGAGATCGAACGCATCGAAGCCATGGGAGATCGAGCAAATGATTTGCGCGATCAACGTGATTTGCTAACAGATGAGCTGTCTGGGCTTGTTAATATCAATATGAAAGAGATGTCGAACGGATACTCTATTTCTATGGGCGGAATTGAGCTAGTGAATGGCAAGACAGCAACACCACTTGAAATGGCAGACGTAACAGCAGCTATCGCATCGGGCGATTTGAACAATGGAGCTATTTACGGCACGATATATTCTAGAGATTCACATGTTCAAGGATATATAGATAATCTTAATGCTATGGCCAACACAATCGCGAACGGAGAATTTCAAGTTACGATCCCTAAGGGATCGATTCTGCCTGAGGGTACCATATTAAACGGTGTATCTTATACGGGAACTAGTCGAGAGCTAACTGAAGACCTACCGGTTACTGTTAAAGGCTTGAATGGTCTGCATCAGCTTGGCTATACGCTATCTGGAGAGCCTGGTTTGCCTATCTTCACGGATGCTTCCGGAAGTACGGAAAACCTAACTGCATTAAACCTAAGGTTGAATTCAGCTATTGATACGGATCCGAGCAAAATCGCTACCTCGATGCGTGTAACATTCAATGAGGATGGTACGGAAACGGCTGTAGTGGGCAACAATATGATGTCAGTATTAATGTCCAAAATGCGTGACACGAAGTTTGATTTCGATTCATCTAACAGCGGTACGAGCATGAATACGATCGATACGTATTTCCGTTCTGTTGTGGGTAAGCTGGGTGTGCAGACGAGTGAAGCAAAACGCCTCCAAGCCAATCAACAAACGCTTGTCGATCAGGTTGATTCGAATCGTATGTCAGTGAGCGGTGTTTCATTGGATGAAGAAATGTCGAATATGATTAAATACCAGCATGCATATAATGCAGCTGCCCGTAATATGACAATGATCGATGAGATGCTGGATCGTGTCATTAACAATATGGGCCGTGTCGGTCTGTAAAATAAGAATTGAACCAATTCGGAGGTAGAGCATTATGTCATTTCGAGTCACGCAATCGATGATGAACACGCAGTTGTTAGGTAACTTGAATAAGAACTTGAATCGTTTGAACACGCTTCAGGAGCAGCTGTCTACAGGCAGAAAAATTAACAAGGCATCTGATGATCCAGTTGGTGTAACGTACGCACTGCGTTACCGTTCGGAGATTGCCACGAATGATCAGTATAGGGCTAATGCAGATTCAGCATTATCCCAGCTTGAATATATGGATACAACCGTTGGACAGGCTACTGATATTATGCAGCGCTTCAGAGAACTGGTCGTTAAAGGTGCGAACGGAACGCTGGAGGAAACAAGCTTGAATGCGATTAAGACGGAGGTTTCACAGTTATACAACCAGATGATTGAAATTGGCAACAGCCAGTTTAATGGGAAGCAAATGTTTAACGGGGAGTTAACGGATACGAAGCCGTACTCTACGTTGACGTTGGAGGAATCGATTGATCCTCTTGCAGTCCCGCCGCAGACGAAGGCTTACAGCAACGTAACCGATACGGGAAAGATACAATATGAATTGTCGCCAGGAATGACGATGACTACTAACGTTACAGGAACAGAAGTGTTCGGAGATCCGATCGTAACGGAACCGGATACGACAAGTGATAATGCGTTTCACCTATTACGGAATGCGTTTGAAATGCTAGAGTCAGGCGATCAGACAGGTCTAAGCAATATGCTTGGACAAATCGACAGCCGCTTAAACAGCATGCTGACCAAGCGTGCCGAAGTTGGCGCACGTACCAATCGTGTAGAGCTTGTCCAAAGCCGTTTGGCTGACGTTAGTCTGAACTTGCAGGAACTGCAATCCAAAATTGAAGATGCTGATTTGGCAGAGGTCATTACGAATATTACTACGGAAGAGAACGTCTACCAAGCTTCGTTGTCGGCAGGCGCAAAGATCATTCAACCAAGCCTACTTGATTTCTTGAGATAGGGTGAGGCATATGTCCATACCCCAAATTCAAATTAAACAGCAGATGGCTCAAATCGGAATGAGTGCTGAACGAGGCAAGCTGAAGCTTGAACAGCCTGAAGCAAGTATTAAGATGAAGCAGGTTAACGCGGAGCTTCAAATTTCACATACGGATGGGCGCCTGGAGATTAATCAAGATAAAGCCTGGGATGCGCTGGGACTCGCAAGCCCTACGACAGTGATGAATCGAATTTACACGCAAGCCAAAAGCATAGCATTAAATGGTATTGCACGACGTATGCAGGATGGAGATAGGCTCGGTAATATTGCGCAGTCGCAGGGGAATAATCCAATTCCTAGCATGGCAAAGGATTGGCGTGATAAAAAAACAAATTTCAATGTCAGCGGGCCTGCTTCCTATCTAAACGTTCATGTGAATTATTCAGAGGGACAGCTGTCAATTGACTCTAAAGAGGGTTATGTCGATAGAACAGTTGAGGTTAACTCGCCAATTAATCGTTCGACTATTGGTCAACTGGATATTTATATGCGTCAGCGTGCGAGTGTAGAAATCACTCCTCCGCAAATTAATACTACATTTTAAACAAATATAGCTACAAGCAGCAACCGTATCGAGACTATAGATCCAGAAAGTTTGCGTCAACGCAGACTGTGGTCTATAGTTTTTCTATTATGGGAGTATGCGAAAAAAAGGAGATGCACATGATGACTGAACAAAACATCCACTTCAAATATGGAATTCCCGGCTTCGAAAATTTGCAGCAATTTGTGATGACGGAAGTAGAAGGTGATTTGCCAATGAAGCTGCTCAAGCCTGTGAATCATAATGAGATTTCTTTTTTGATTGCCAGCCCTTTTTATTTCCGAGCGGATTATGAATGGGATCTGCCCCAGTCGGTCATGGATGAGCTTGAAATTGCTGATGAGACTGATGTTGAGATCTGGTCTATTCTAACCATCCCTGCTGATCCCAAAGAAGCAACATTAAATTTGCTTGCTCCGCTAGTATTCAACAAGACAAAGAGATTAGGCAAACAGCATATTATCCATAATAGCAGCTTCAGTGCTCGAGCACCGCTGTTCGAAGTGTCGATAGGCTCCTCGTTGCAAGGAGGGGCTTAGCATGCTCGTATTATCACGCAAACAAAATGAATCGATTATTATTGATGGAGATATTGAGGTAGTGGTTTTAGGGGTGGAGGGGGATACTGTAAAGCTAGGTATACGCGCACCTAAGGAAATCGATATCTATCGCAAAGAGCTTTATGATTCCATCATTAGTTCGAATCAGGAAGCAGCCCATAATGCAGGCTCGCTTGATCAAATAGCACGGTTGCTCCAGAGCGGCCGAATAACAAAAACGTAAGCTTGAATAGAACAACAAAGGCTGCCATCGATAACGATTGGCAGCCTTTCTGAATATCATTAGTTTTTTATGAGAATTGACATATAGGCCATGCTAGTATATCCATTTTTTTTCAGTGTATCGGACATTTTAGTGAGAAATGATTTGTTATGCTCGAACATTTTGGAGAAGGACTGTATAATTTTAACTGCAAGATCAGTGGTCATTCCCTTATGATAGCCACCTACTCCGATAAACAGCATTTTGATTATGGAGAAATGTACAACGAGCATCACATACTCTTCAAAGACATTTTCGTATTCGCTGAATGGAAAGGTATTTTTAAATACATGATTTACGAGATAGTTTTCCATAATATATTCGTGCTCATTCATAAATGGCTCATAATAGAGCGAGATCATTTCACTATACTTAGCAGCGACATCGGCGTAAAGAGAGTCCTTTACATAGCCCAGTCCTAAGAGCGCCTCTGTGAAGCATTGAAGAAAACGTTCGTTCTTAATACCCATCCGGAAACGTTCATCGGTCATCGCTTTAATAAGCTCCATTTGCAAATTTTGCTGTGTAGGAATGCCGTTAAGTGATTCGCGAAGTGAACCGCTTTCTACTATATTTGTATAGGAGCTAATGAGAGTGGGGATCTGATCTAGCTGTTTCTCGTTAATAAGCTCTGAGAGCTTATTATAGAACATGCCTAAAATTATGAGTCGATCTTGTAAAGGGTACATGCGGTTTTGTAATAATGAGATGGTGAAAATGCGAAGCTCCCATAAATATTTTTTTGGGCTGTTTTTCAAACGAATATCCGAAGTGTCCAGTGAACCTACATTCACAGACCTTCCATCTACTTGATTCTGGACCTCATCAAATTCAATGCCATCTGGATTGAGCAAGGCAAGCCTCGCAATTTCGGGGCAGGATACGGTTCCAGACTGTTCTAGCACATCATTCACATTACGAGTCATTCTAGGGTATGTGGCGCATGTCGTAGACAGATATTCCTCGCCCAGTTTTTTTTGAATGCTGCACAGCTTCTCGGTATCGAGAAACGGGCAACTGCCATCCTGCTCCATCTTAATCTTTGCATAATTATTTGGACTGGGGTTTGAACGATTGCGGGTAACTTTCTTTTGAAGCGTGAATGTTAAGTCTTTATCGCGGACGCGATTATATTTCTTGTACGTATCCTCATCAATCGAAACCTTCCATCCGATACAGCAGCTATCCTCGCAAGCAGAACCGATGCATGAGAAATCGCGCATGTATTGAGGAATGATCGCTGAACTATTACGAGTACTCATTAAATTGCCTCCCCAAATTTTCAGAATGCCACATCTTAATTGTTAGAAAACAGGCCTTTGCAGCAAGTAATCCGACATGATTTGCAATGCTCTATTCAATTTATCGACAAATTTTTAAAAAATATAATATTATTTGAATCTGCTATTAAATTTTAAGGGCTAGCGTTCGATAAATATAGTAGCGCGATAATGGGGCGGCCGACCTATATATCGTAAGCTTCCGCAAGGATGCGGAAATTCGAACTTATTTCAAGGAGGAAATTAAAATGCGTATTAATCACAACATCGCAGCTCTAAACACTCACCGTCAATTGGGTGCTAACCAAGCAGGTACTAGCAAGAACCTTGAGAAACTATCATCCGGTTTGAAAATCAACCGTGCTGGCGATGATGCAGCAGGTCTAGCTATTTCCGAAAAAATGCGTGCTCAAATCCGCGGTTTGGATATGGCTTCCAAAAACGCGCAAGATAGCATTTCTCTTATTCAAACAGCTGAGGGCGCGATGAGCGAAACTCACAGCATCTTGCAACGTATGCGTGAGCTTGCTGTTCAATCGGCGAATGATACGAATACAACTGAAGATCGCCAGAAGCTTCAATCCGAAGTTAATGAGCTTACTTCTGAAATCAACCGTATTGGTAAAACAACACAATTCAACAACAAGGATTTGTTGAAAGGTGATTTCGATTATAAAGCAGCAACAAGCGCATCCGTAAGTGGTACAGCTGCAGTTACAGGCCTTACATTGAATGATGTAGCTGAAACGTTCGCTGGAGCAAAAGCTGGCAATGCCGCTAATCTACAAACAGAAGATACAAAATCCGTTTTGACTGGTGGAGTTGCCGTAACTGGTGCTGATACATTCACTACTGACCAAGATGAGATTACGATTAATGTTGGTGGTACTGAGAAATCTTATACTTTGACAGGCGCAGACCTTGATGCTGCTCTTACTGATTTGAACACTAAGCTGACTACTGACGGTCTTGATGCAAAAGCTTCAATTTCTGGCGGTAAAATTGTAATTGAATCTACAGTTAAAGGCGCTGGTGCAGCTTCTATCTCCGTAACTGGCGGTGGCTTTGCTGATACATTCATTGGCAACAACGCGAATCCGGCTACTTCTGTTCAAGGTCAAGCAGGTGCAATCAGAATTGGTGCTACTGATGCAACTGCGACTGGCGGCACGGCGGTTACAACTTACTCGCCTACTGCAGCGGCAAATGAGCTTACACTATCAGTAGATGACCAATCGTATACGGTTGCGCTTACCGAACCTGGTGCTCCATACGACTTAACAGATGCTACTGATCAGGGCACATTCCTAACTGATATTAATGCTAAGCTAACTGCTGCTGGTGCAGTAGGCGTTACAGCATCATTTGATGCGAGCAACAAACTGGTATTCACTGCAGGCGCTGGTATTGAGAATGTTTCGGTAACTGGTGGTAATGCTGCAACTGGTCTTGGTTTCGCAACAAGCACTAATGCTGCAGCTGGAGCAGACAACAAAGATATCGAAATTAATGGTACAACTTACACTCTAGATGCGGGTAATTATGCGGACACAGATGCTGTTATCGCAAACTTGAACACAAAATTGGCTGCTGACGATCTTGTTGCGAGCATTGATACAGATGGAAAAGTGAAAATTGCTTCTACAGCATCGACTACTACAGCAATAGCTGTTACTGGTACTGGTGAGCTAGCTGCACAATTAGGCCTAGATGTTACTACAGCAACTGGTCATGATGCCGGATCTGTAGCAGACAACACGTTAGATTTGAAAGTAAATGGTCAAGCTGCGACTGTTACCTTCACGAAAGGTACTGCGTATACTCAAGCACAAGTTAAAGATGAAATTACAAATCAATTAAAAGCTGCTGGAGCAACTGATTTTGAAGTATCTATTAAAGATAACAAACTTCAGATCTCTTCGACTCTAACAGGTACAGCATCGAGTGTTGAAGTTGTGGGTGCTAGTGATGAGCTTGCTACTACACTTGGACTTGAGGGTCTTAACTCGACAGGTAAAGCAACTGAGAACGAATTGCTTACTTTCCAAATCGGCTCAAACCAAAACCAAACTATGGCTCTATCGATTGCTGATATGAGAGCTGGTGCACTTGGTATCACAGGAGCGGGAACAGGCTTTAGCGCTTCTTCTAATGTTACTGACGGTACAGATAATAAGTTTGTAGAAAGCTCCCTAGACATCACAACTACTACTGGCGCTGCTAACGCAATTAGTGTTCTTGATACAGCAATTAACTCGGTATCCACTGAACGCTCGAAACTTGGTGCTGTTCAAAACCGTCTAGAGCACACAATCAACAACTTGGGAACTTCTTCCGAGAACTTGACTGCTGCTGAATCCCGTATCCGCGACGTAGATATGGCGAAAGAAATGATGGAGTTCACGAAGAACAACATCCTTTCCCAAGCTGCACAAGCGATGCTTGCACAAGCAAATCAACAGCCGCAAGGCGTTCTTCAATTGCTTGGTTAATATGTACTCGTACGACCAAGAGACTCTGGAATTTCAGAGTCTCTTTTTTTATTTCCTATAACACAATTCAAATAGGATTCCGATATATAGGGTAATAAGAATTTTACCATGGAGGGTTGGGGCTTGTATGAATACGAATTTGTCGATCTCAGGCAGTCATACTGGGGCACAAGAACGGTCTATATTACGCAGCTCAGAATCGACAGTAAATAATGATCAAACCGCTATAGCCAACAGTAATTCCTTGCAGCGAGTGCCGTCGATGATTAACAACGTCGCAGCACTAAAGAATGCGGAGCTTAAGGGTGATAGCTTCACGATCAGTCAAGAACAAGTGGTTAAAGCTATTGAAAGTGCTATGAAGAGCATGCAGGGCAAAGCGACATCTTTGGAGTTCACTGTTCATGAACCAACAAAGCGAATTGCGGTTAAAGTTCTAGATAGCGATACTGGAGATATCATTCGCGAAATTCCTCCTGAAAAGTCGCTTGATTTTATCGCCAAGCTATGGGAAATGGCCGGTATCATAATTGACGAGAAACGTTAATTTGAATATTTGAAAGGAGAAAATAATATCATGGCAAATCGCATTTCAGGTTTATCCTCGGGCATCGATTACGATACGATCATTAAACAAATGATGGATGCACGCAGGATTCCGATGGAAAAAGTCCAACAGCAAAAGCAATTGCTCCAATGGAAGCGTGACGATTATCGTACGCTGAACAACAAAATTTTAGATTTTAAAAACGCAGCGTTCGATATGACTTTGCAAACAGGTTATTTATCAAAAAAAGTAACCTCGTCGAATGAAAGTATTGTTACCGTTACGGGAACGGCTAATGCTAATGAAGGACAGTATAAATTTACGGTTGACAAATTGGCTTCGGCTGGATCTTTAAGTACGGGGAAATTATCAGAAGGAAAGTTAGCCCAGGTGTCCACTCTAGGTGAATTAACCGATGCGGCTTGGACCGGCGAAACCGGATTTACCATTGGCGGAGAGAAGGGTACATCGACAATTTCAATAAAGGCCACAGATACGTTAGAGCAGTTTGCTGCTGCAGTGAACAGCAAGTCTTCTGTAACCGGTGTTAAAGTTACGTATGACAAGAAGCTGGACACGATGTTTTTTGTCTCTACTGCAACAGGAGACGCTTCTAATATATCATTAAGCATGCAAGACCAGAAGATTAATGATTTTCTTAACCTCAGTGGAAGCACTACATCTCAAGGGCAGGTATTTGAGGGTGATAAGGCCTTTACTTCCTCTTTATCCGTGATCAACTCTGAGTTGACAGGCACGAAGCAGTTTAAAATGACAGTAAACGGCGATGAGAAAACGTTTGATATCACCAATAAAACGACCATTGGACAGCTAATTAATAACATTAATAAAGAAATAGGAACGGCTTCGGGTGCTACAGCATATTTATCGTCTGAAGGTAAACTAGCTTTTAATGACCCAAATAAAGCTTTGGATGCAAGTGGCTTCAGCGATGATTCAAGCAATGCATTACTGACATCTTTGGGTTTGACAAGCTCGACATCAGTTCCCAAGGATTTTTATTCGGTCAAAACAACGAACGGTAATGATGCTGAAGTTACTTTTAATGGTGTTAGCGGCAAGTATAGCTCCAATACGGTCGCTATAGGCGGTATGAATTTTACGCTGAAGAAGGCAAGTCCTTTTGAAGAAGTGACAGTGGGAGTTACTCAAGATGTTGACGCAGTATATGATACAATTAAAAAGTTTGTAGATAAATATAACGAGCTTATTGAAGCGGTCAATACTGGAATAGGACAGAAGCGTGACCGTGATTATCCACCATTGACCGATGCTCAGAAAGAAGATATGACGGAGAAGGAAATAGAAAAGTGGGAAACTGCTGCTAAAGCAGGGACGCTTGCAAATGACCCATTACTCTCCAATGGCCTTCAGTCGCTTCGACGCGCTTTGAGTGATTCGTTAAGCGGACTACCGCTTGGGCAGTTGAAAAGTCTTTCAGACATCGGAATTTCCAATACCAATATCAGCGGTTCTACAATATCTGGATCGTATGATGACAAAGGTAAGCTTTATATTGATGAAACGAAGCTCAAGGCCGCTTTGGCTGAGAAACCGGATGAAGTGATGGCTTTGTTTACTACAGATGCAGCTACAAGCTCCGGTGACGGCATTGCTACTCGATTGTATGATCAAGCTTCAATTTTGTTCAAGCAAATTACGGAAAAAGCGGGTACGTCAACAGCGCTCGAAAACAACTATGCAATGGGCAAAGAATCATTGCGTTATGATGAACAAATTGCCGCAATGACTTTACGGTTAGAGAACTTAGAAAAACGGTATTACAGCCAATTCACCGCAATGGAAACCTATCTAGATAAAATGAACTCTCAAAGCGCATGGTTAAGTCAGCAATTTAGCACATAGGGGGATAACAGATGCTTGCTCAACAGCGTAATAAATATTTGCAGACAACAGTACAAACGGCTACTCCACAGCAGTTACTCATTATGCTATATGATGGTGCAATTCGTTTTTGCCGTCAGGGTATCGAAGGAATCAAGAACGGCAATTATTCAGATGCTAATACTGGTTTCCTAAAAACACAAGCCATTATTAATGAATTTATTATTACGATTGACCGTACGTCACCAGTTGCGGAAAATTTATTGAAATTATACGATTATTTCAATATGCGACTAACGGAGGCGAACATCAGTAAGAAGACGGAGCCTGCCGAAGAAGTGCTGAACCATCTGATCGAGCTGAAAGAAACCTGGTATCAAGCTGCAAAACAATTTAATCAGTCAGCGGGGCAAGCGAGTGGAAGCAACTTTGCAGCGACTCATTCAACTGTCGTCTGATCTTATTTCGCAGGGTGAGACTAGCGGGCTAGAGGATATCGAAGCTTACATGCAGGAGCGAGATAGGGTGTTTACAGATTTGCAGCATTTGACACCCGCTTCTGACCAAGTAGTAGCCTTTCGACCTCTTGTTCTACGCATTGCCGAGATGGATGCTGTTATTACTAGCAGAATGACACTTCTACGTGATACTGCATTATTTGAAATCGAAAAAATAAATCAAGGCAAACGTTCCAAGTCGGCGTATGATTCACCCGCTTACGGAGATGATAGTGTATTTTTCGACAGCAAGCAATAAATAAATAAGCATACTCTGTTGAGCCGCCCTTGGGCGGCTTTTTTTATATTAGGAGATTATATGAATCTAAATATAAGGAACGCTTAGTGGATGATCTAAATAGTTGTTTTGTTCTTATCATTTAAAATAGTATCAAAACAGCTGTTAATGTATATCCTATGTATATACAACATAATTGAGGTGATATATACTTGGATTATATATATGGGGAGGATTTGATTCTTATGACAACAGCGACACTGAGCAAATGGGGGAATAGCAGCGCTATACGAATTCCAAGTCAGTTTCTTAAGCAACTGAATTTAGAGGAAGGTGCGGAGCTGCAAATCATGGTCACTGTCAATAATGAAATATTAATTCGTCCCTTAAAAAAGGCATCAGAAACATCAGAAGAATTACGTGATCATATGAAAATGCTCCTTTCCAAAATTAAGCCGGGATCTCCGCGACATGAAGAGATAGATTTAGGTGTTGAAGGGGACGAATTGTTGTGATCATCCCAACATGCGGCGATTTGGTTTGGCTTGATTTTGATCCACAAGCGGGTCGAGAGCAAGCAGGTCGACTTCCTGCCATTGTATTGTCTGAAGCTGATTTTTAATGAATTGACAGGTTTTGCTCTTGTTTGTCCTATCACTAACCAAGCAAAGGACTATGCCTTTGAGGTTCTGCTCCCTGAAGGTCTCCCGTTTACTGGAGTGGTTCTAACTGATCAGTTAAAAAGCTTAGATGTGAGAAAGCGCAAAATTAAAGTCGTTGGCAGCATTTCGAATGATTCGGAAGTCATGAAGGCAGTTCTTCGCAATACTCGAGCAATTCTAGCCTAACCAGATATTAACCTTAATGAAGCTATATAAATTGTTTTTTCGACATAAAACGATAAGCATAAATGCCCGCCACCTATAGGTTGAATCCGCTTACAATAAATTGTTTGACAATTCCGTGAAGTGGGTGTTATAGTCAAATTGTGGGCTATACAATGAGATGCCTCACAGTATTTGAAGATGAAGGGAATGTTTGCACATGCAAGGTAAAGTTAAATGGTTTAACGCAGAGAAGGGTTATGGATTTATCGAGACTGAGCAAGGCGGCGACGTATTTGTTCATTTCTCCGCTATCCAAACTGAAGGTTTCAAAACACTTGAAGAAGGCCAATCCGTGGAATTCGATATCGTTGAAGGCGCTCGTGGTCCACAAGCAGCTAACGTAGTCAAATTGTAATTATCCGGCTGATCCAGCCAACCTATCATTTGGATCACTAAACAAGCAGCATATACAAAGCTCCGGTAACCCGGGGCTTTTTTTTGTGGATGGCCTGCGGGCAGTACTTCCAGCTGTGACGATTCTATTAATTTTTAGTTATAATTATCTGAAAATTCTAAATAAAATAAAAACTATTTTGATCTATGCGCTTACATATG
This sequence comes from Paenibacillus sp. FSL H8-0548, assembly GCF_038630985.1. Classification (NCBI taxonomy): domain Bacteria; kingdom Bacillati; phylum Bacillota; class Bacilli; order Caryophanales; family Paenibacillaceae; genus Paenibacillus; species Paenibacillus sp. FSL H8-0548. Next base: position 6,839,144 of record NZ_CP152049.1, on the reverse strand, counting down.
ATATAATAATACCATGTAAAGGAGGAGTTCCCCATGAACTACAACATTCGAGGTCAACACTTTCAAGTGACAGACGCATTGAGAGAATACGTCGAAAAAAAACTCAGCCGATTGGATAAATATTTCGAAGCACCAATCACCTCCGATATTAACGTAACACTATCCGTCACCAAAGGTAAACATGCAGTAGAGGTGACCATTCCACTTACCGGCGTTATGCTAAGAGCCGAAGAGAAAAGCGAGGACATGTACGCATCGATAGATTTGGTTGCTGACAAACTCGAACGACAAATACGTAAGCACAAAACAAAAGTGAATCGCAAATTCCGCCAAGACAGCGGCGTACGCGCCTTATTCAAGGAAGAAGGCTCAGCAGTGGGCGTTCTAGAGGAAGAAGACGATTTGGAGCTAGTACGTACCAAGCGCTTTGCACTCAAGCCGATGGATGTAGAAGAAGCGATTTTGCAAATGAATATGGTTGGACATAGTTTCTTCGTCTTCTCGAATGTAGACAACAAAGAGGTAAGTGTTGTATACAAACGAAGTGATGGAAAATATGGCTTAATTGAGCAGGGCTAGCCGCAATTATACTTAAATTAAAGAGCCTATTCTCCTTTTTGGAGAAAGGCTTTTTCTTTTCCAAGCATCCTCGTTGCGGCGATCTCTACAAACTGATACAATTTAAGGCAAAGAGTTGTCATTATGAAAGGGGAATTCCATGCTCGGATTAGTGAAAAAGATATTTGGTGACCATAACGAGCGCGAGGTTAAACGGATTCAACGGACAGTAGATGAAGTAAATGCACTGGAATCCAAATTTACAGCTTTATCGGATGAAGGGCTGCGTGCTAAAACCGAGGAATTCAGAGCAAGACTTGATAAGGGCGAGACGTTGGAAAAAATTATGCCTGAAGCTTTTGCAACCGTAAGAGAAGCATCTAAGCGTACGCTAGGTATGCGTCATTTTGATGTGCAATTACTCGGCGGTATCGTTCTTCATGAAGGTAAAATTGCGGAGATGAGAACGGGTGAAGGTAAGACGCTTGTTGCGACGCTTCCGGTTTATTTAAATGCACTTCTCGGCAAAGGTGTCCACGTTATTACTGTCAATAACTATCTAGCACAGCGTGATAGCGAATTGATGGGAGAGCTGTATGGCTTTCTCGGCATGACTGTTGGCTGTAACCTGCATGGCTTGTCGCATGATGAGAAGCAAGAGGCTTATGCTTGTGATATTACTTACGGTACGAATAATGAATTCGGCTTCGATTATTTGCGTGACAATATGGTGCTTTATAAGGAACAGATGGTTCAGCGCCCGCTTTATTTTGCCATCATCGATGAAGTGGATTCGATTCTTGTCGATGAAGCTCGAACGCCGCTTATTATTTCTGGACAAGCTGCGAAGTCGACAGAGCTTTATTTTGCCGCTGATCGATTTATTGCTCGTTTGAAGCCCGAAGAGGACTTTACGATTGATATTAAGCTGCGCAGCGTAATGCTGACTGAATCAGGCGTAGAAAAGGTAGAGAAGGCTTTCCAAATTGAGAACCTATTCGACCATGCGAATGTTACACTTAACCATCATATTCAACAAGCGCTGAAAGCGAATTTCATTATGAAGCGCGATGTTGATTATGTTGTTGAGGAAGAAGAGGTTGTCATTGTTGACGAGTTCACGGGCCGTCTTATGTCGGGCCGCCGTTACAGCGATGGCTTGCACCAAGCGATTGAAGCTAAGGAAGAGCTGAAGGTTCAGAACGAAAGTATGACACTTGCAACGATAACGTTCCAGAACTACTTCCGTATGTATCGCAAGCTGGCAGGTATGACCGGTACGGCGAAAACAGAGGAAGAAGAGTTCAAACGGATTTACGGGCTCGATGTCATTCAAGTGCCTACAAACCGTTCTATGATTCGTGCGGATATTGCAGATGTCGTCTACAAGACCGAACTCGGTAAATTCAAAGCCGTTGTAGAAGAAATTGTTGAACGTCATAGTAAGAATCAACCAGTGCTTGTTGGTACGATCTCTATTGAAAATTCGGAGAAGCTATCTGATATGCTGAAACGCAGAGGCGTAACGCATAAGGTACTGAATGCGAAGTTCCATGCAGAGGAAGCGGAAATTATTTCTCGTGCTGGACAATCGGGTTCTGTGACGATTGCAACGAATATGGCTGGTCGTGGTACCGATATTTTGCTGGGAGATTCAGTTGCCGATATTGGTGGTTTGCATATTATTGGTACGGAGCGGCATGAGAGCCGTCGAATTGATAATCAGCTTCGTGGTCGTGCAGGACGTCAAGGCGATCCAGGGTCTTCGCAGTTCTATTTATCATTAGAGGATGAGCTGATGCGTCGCTTCGGTTCTGAAAATATTATGGGCATGATGGACAAGCTAGGTCTTGATGAGGATCAGCCTATCGAGAGTCGGATGATCTCAAGAGCGATTGAATCCGCTCAGAAGCGTGTTGAGGGCAATAACTTCGACATTCGGAAAGTCGTTTTGCAATATGATGATGTTATGAATCAGCAGCGTGAGGTTATTTATAAGCAGCGCCGCGACATTCTTGGTTCCGAAAATATCCGCCAGGAAGTTATGGATATGATCAAGCCGGTTATCGAACGTATCGTTGAAGCACACTGTTCTGAGGATATTCCGGAGGAGTGGGATCTTCAAGCGATTATCGATTATGCGCACGCTACGTTCCTGCAAGAAGGCGCGATCTCCAAGGAAGAAATTTGGGGCAAGGAAAAGTCTGAGATTAGCGATTATATTTTCGAAGAGGTTGTTGCTTCGTATGATGAGCGCGAGGCAGAGCTTGGACCTGAAACGATGCGTGAGTTCGAGAAGGTTGTTGTGCTGCGTGCTGTAGACAGCAAATGGATGGATCACATCGATGCCATGGATCAGCTTCGTCAAGGTATTCATTTACGCGCATATGGCGGTACAGATCCTCTTCGTGAATATCAATTTGAAGGCTTCGAGATGTTCAAGGAAATGATCGAGAACATTCAAGAAGAAGTTGCGAGATACATCATGAAGGCGCGCGTAGAGAGCAATCTAGAGCGTCAAGAAGTAGCGCAAGGCCAAACGACAACAACGAGCGGCGGCGGTGAAGCGGTAGAGAAGCGTCCTGCTAAGCGCGAGGAGCGTGTCGGCCGCAACGATGCTTGTCCATGTGGCAGCGGCAAGAAATACAAGCAGTGCCACGGCAAGTAAGGAACGATGTTAGGCGGCGCAGCATACGGTTAATGATCAACTAAAATTTTGAGGTGAAGCGGTAGCTATGATAGACATAACGGTTAAACAAGACCTGCGTGAAATGGCTAAGCGTCTCCAAGAGCTCAGGGGGTCTCTTTGACTTAGATATTAAGCAAGAGATTATTGCGAATTTCGAAGAAAAAATGACGTTTCCTGATTTTTGGGATGACAATGAGAAAGCGCAAAGCGTAATTTCCGAGATGAATGCAGTGAAGTCCGTCGTAGATCATTATGATGGGCTGAATAACGAGCAGGAAGAGCTGCAGATGATGCTGGAGCTAGCCGAAGAGGAGAGCGATGAGTCGCTTGAAGCAGACGTCGTGAGCGGCGTTGAGAAGCTTATGAAGAAGATAAGCGACTTTGAGCTTCAATTGCTGCTCAATCAGCCTTACGATAAGCTCAATGCGATTCTAGAGCTGCATCCTGGCGCTGGCGGTACCGAGTCGCAGGACTGGGGGCTAATGCTCTACAGAATGTACACGCGCTGGGCGGAGAAGAGCGGCTTCAAGGTAGAACTGCTTGATTATTTGCCTGGCGATGAGGCCGGTATCAAGAGTGTCACCATTCTCGTTAAGGGCTTCAACGCTTATGGCTATCTGAAGGCTGAGAAAGGCGTGCACAGGCTTGTCCGCATTTCTCCGTTTGATTCTGCGGGCCGCAGGCATACATCCTTCGCTTCTTGTGATGTTGTACCGGAAATCGATGATAGTATTGAAATTGAGATTCGACCAGAGGATTTGAAGGTGGATACGTACAGAGCAAGCGGCGCGGGCGGTCAGCACGTCAATAAGACGGAGTCAGCGATCCGAATTACACATATTCCATCGGGCATTATTGTAGCTTGCCAGCAGGAGCGCTCACAAATCCAAAACCGGGAAAAGGCAATGAAAACGCTACGGTCCAAGCTTTATGAACGGAAGATTGAAGAGCAAATCAAGCACCTAGCGGAAATTCGAGGAGACCAATCGGAGATCGCTTGGGGCAGTCAAATACGTTCTTACGTCTTTCACCCTTACAGCATGGTGAAGGATCACCGTACATCGGTGGAGACAGGTAACGTAGGTGCAGTTATGGATGGAGATATCGACGCGTTTATTGATGGCTATTTGCGCCATCAGATTCGTCATGAATAAGAGTATTACTCTGGGGAAGAGTTCCAACACGGTTTTCGTGTGGAGCTCTTCTTTTTGCGAAAATCAGCCTGCGAGGAGATACACGGCATGAATGAGGGGACAGTAAAACGTAGAAAAGGCGGGCGTACCTTAAGTCCAAGAGCTCAGTCGGTTTGGAGTATTGTCCAGCTCCTGATTGGTTCAATGATTGTGGCTATTAGCTTTAATATGTTTATGGTGCCTAATGGCATCGCGTCTGGCGGTGTTTCGGGGGTATCGATTCTGGTGCAAAGAATGGCAGGAATTACTCCGGCGCTCACGCAATGGGCGATTAATATTCCGTTGTTTATTGTAGGCCTTTGGCTGCTTGGCAAACGGTTTGGTCTCAAAACAGCGCTTGGCTCAGTCATACTGCCGTTGTTTGTTCTACTGACGAATGGCTGGCCATCCCCTACGGATAATCCTTTGCTTGCGGCCATATATGGCGGCATCGGAGTAGGTCTTGGATTAGGACTCGTTTTTCGTGGTGGGGCATCGACAGGCGGGCTGGATTTAGCTGCGCAAATTTTACATCGTTATACAGGGCTTCCGCTTAGTCTAGCGATCGTTTGCTTTGATGGGTGTGTGATCATTGCAGCAGGGATCATCATATCGCCTGAGGTCGCGCTCTATGCTTTGATTGGCTTGTTCGTGACGAGCAAAACGATTGATTTTGTCCAAAGCGGTCTGCAGCTCTCTAAGGTCGCCTTTATTATTAGCGAAGAATCGGAGTCGGTAGCCGAAGCCATCCTTCACGATCTGGATCGGGGTTTGACTCGGCTGGATGGCCACGGGGGGTACACAGGTGCTGGGCGAACGGTACTAATGGTAGTCGTTGGGCAAAATGAGGTGCCGAAGCTTAAGCAGCTTGTCCGGGCGATTGATCCGGGTGCTTTCGTTATTATAAGTAATACGGCTGAGGTACTGGGGCAAGGCTTCAAGCTGGATAGCTGATTGAGGCAGGTATTTGTAGGGGACCTGGATGAAGTTGGAGACCGAAAGGTGATTTATTGCGCGCTATTCGTCATTCGTACAAATGCGTAGTAAGAAATATTACGGTAAACGGAGGATTCTACTGCACAAAATACAACAGAAACCTTACATCATACTCAAAAGTCGAAGCTACATTGTAATCATGCAGCAGAAACTGCTCATATTGGGATGGATTTGATGAAAGCGAGCGAATCTATTGTAAAAAGTGCAGCGTAGCAAGGTGAAGAACGGAAAAAGAGCTATTCTACTGTAGAAAGTGCAGCGTAGCAGGGAATAAAAGATAAATGAGCTAGTCTTCTGAACAAAGTTGCTGAACAAAGTAGAACGAAGAAGGATGCTCACTGGTGAGCAGGTTGTTCTGATGAATCTTGGTTATTTTACCGAGGAATATTAGGCAAGAGTCAAGCTGTCCGCGCCTTGTCAGCAAGCTACGGAAGCTTTGACCCTTGCCTAGCGACTAAATGTCATTTAGTCCGAGCGGGTTATGGAGTAGTTGGTTGTAGGTTGAAGCAGGTTTGGCGATTTAAGAATTTATAGCTTTATTTTCGTTTTAGCTTTTCAATTTCTGTTTTCAGGATGAGCTGTTCTCGGTTTAAAATATCGATTCCGAAACCATGCGTGTTCAGCTCGGCGGCTACTTTTCGTTCAAAGCTTGCCCCAGTGGTTTCGATTCGTTTTGATATCTCGAGTGTCTCCAGTGTTGCCTGACGGACCAATGGGATATCAACAACCAAGGTTTCAATTTGATGAAGCCTGTGATTAGTCGTATGCTGCTCCTGCTTCATTTCAAAAATGGCTTGCTTCATTTCATCTAATGTCTGTTTCATTCCCAGTTGCTCGTTCTCGATAGAATCGAGCTTGTTGAGCGCCTGTTTCATTTGAAGCTGCTCGTTCTCGATAGAATCGAGCTTGTTGAGCGCCTGTTTCATTTGAAGCTGCTCGCTCTCAATAGAATCGAGCTTGTTGAGCGTCTGTTTCATTTCCTTCTGTTCTTCCTCAAATGATTGGAGCTTGTCGAGAATTTGTTGTAGGATTTGCTCTTCCATGCTGGTATCCTCCTTTAAATGGTATGGCTGGTGTGTTTGCTCGGGTGGCTCGCCGCTCATATAACTCTGGTTGCAAATAGTATATCATTTATGCTAGTTTTATGATAACATAAAAAGGGAACAGGTGTTCTTGTTTTTAAAAAATTGTCATAAGAAATCGGAATATACGTTGGACAAAAAAGTCAATAAACGTTCGTTGTATTATTATTAATTAAAATGTATAATAATACGAAACAATGTGTGTATTTCCATCAACTGCCGAATGTTGTACAATTATAAGCTGGGGAAGAATACAAGCTTTCCGCTTGCGGAAAGAGCAATAGAAAGAGCTGCATTGCAAGCTAGCTTCAGCTGTGCAGCATCTAGTTTCGGGGAGAGATTAACATGAGCATAAAGGTGAAAATAGCAATAATCGGTTCAACCGGATATGGCGGTGTAGAGCTCATTCGATTGCTCGCATCTCATCCGCTGGCAGAGGTGACCTCGGTCATTTCCTCCTCCAGTGCAGGTACTTCTATTTCGGAGGGCTATCCGCATTTAATCGGTATCCGCGAAGAGCTACTTGACGATGTAGAACCTGCTTCCATTAAAGAGAAGGCGGATGTTGTGTTCCTTGCAACGCCTGCTGGCGTTGCATCGAAGCTCGTTCCAACGCTGCTTGAGGCTGGCTTGAAGGTAATTGATTTGTCAGGGGATTTCCGTTTGAAATCACCTGCCTTATATGAAAAATGGTATAAAAAGCCGGCCGCGGATGATGCTTATCTAAAGCAAGCCGTATTTGGTCTGGCTGAAATATATGGCGATCAAGTGCAGGATGCACCTTTCATTTCCAACCCGGGCTGTTACCCGACAGCGACACTGCTCGGTTTAATTCCAGCAGTGAAGGAAGGCTGGATTGATCCGTCTACAATAATTATTGACGCAAAATCCGGCGTTTCCGGAGCGGGGCGCGGAGCTTCATTGGGTACCCATTATTCAGAGCTAAATGAAAATTTAAGAGCTTATAAGCTGAATCAGCACCAACATATTCCAGAAATCGAAATGGTATTGTCAGATGCGGCTAATAAGCCCGTCGTGACAACCTTTACGACTCACCTCGTACCGATGACAAGGGGAATTATGTCCACCATGTACGCTACGGTTCAAGGCGAGCGGAGCACGAACGATTTTATAGAGCTATATCGTACTTATTATGAAGGGCGTAAATTTGTACGGATTCGTCCAGAAGGTGGGTGGCCGTCTACGAAGGAAGTATGGGGCTCTAATTATTGTGATATCGGCTTTGCGGTTGATGAACGTACAGGTCGTGTAACGATCGTATCCGTTATTGATAATCTTGTTAAAGGTGCGGCTGGTCAAGCGATCCAAAACTTGAATCTAATGATGGGCTGGGACGAGACGCTTGGACTGCAGTTTGTTCCTGTTTATCCGTAATAAACAAATATACCTTATAAACATAGTAATCATACTTATACTGGTGAAGGAGATACGATCTTACAATGGGACAGGACAATTCAGCAGCGTTGTTCTCGGTCGTCGCGGACGGCTCGATAACAACGCCACAAGGCTTTAAAGCAGGTGGACTCCACTGCGGTCTCAAAAAAACAACGCGTTACGATTTAGGGGCAATCGTATGCGAGGTTCCAGCTGCGGCAGCTGGTGTGTATACAACGAATGCATTTCAAGCTGCTCCGCTTCAGGTGACGCGTGATAGCATCGGCTCAGACGGTTTGCTTCGTGCCGTAATCGTTAACAGCGGCAACGCGAATGCCTGCACAGGCAAGCAAGGTGAAGCTGACGCTTATGAAATGGGCGCAAGGTTCGCTGAATTAATTGGCGTATCTGCTGACCAAGTAGCGGTTGCATCTACAGGTGTAATTGGCGAGAACCTGAAAATGGATAAAGTACGGACAGGCATTGATGGACTACCGGCAAAGCTGGATGGAAATCGTGAAGGCGCAGAGGATTTTTGCCAAGCGATCCTAACGACAGATTTGGTTCAGAAAATGGTATGCGTCGAGCTTGAGCTCGATGGCAAAAAAGTTTCTGTGGCTGGTGCCGCGAAGGGCTCAGGCATGATTCATCCCAATATGGCGACGATGCTTGGCTTCGTAACGACAGATGCTGCTATTGGCAGTGAAGCACTTCAACAGCTGCTTCGACAATCGACGGATTTAACGTTCAATATGATTACAGTTGATGGAGATACGAGCACGAACGACATGCTTGTAGCTATGGCGAGCGGGCTTGCTGGCAATAAGGAGCTGAACGAGGCACACGAGGGCTGGAATGCGTTTGCTGCTGCAATTCGTCATGTATGCGAGGTACTGGCGAAAGCAATTGCTCGTGATGGCGAGGGAGCTACGAAGCTCGTTGAGGTACAGGTAAATGGTGCAATAAGCGATGATTCGGCGCAAGCCATTGCGAAGACGGTTATTGGATCATCGCTCGTGAAGTCTGCTGTATTCGGAGCAGATGCGAACTGGGGTCGGATTATCGCGGCGGTAGGCCGTGCAGGTCAGCCGGTTAATCCAGAGACGGTCGACATTCGACTTGGTGATATTTTGACATTGGAGCAATCCCGTCCTATCGCTTTCGACGAAGAAGCTGCCCTGGATTATTTGAAGGGCGATACCGTAGTTATTCGTGTTGATCTTCACCATGGCGAAGGGCAGGCAACAGCTTGGGGCTGTGATTTGACCTATGACTATGTTCGTATCAATGCGGCCTATCGGACTTAAGCAAAGAAGAGGCTTGGAGGTTATGGAATAGTGACGGAGCAACGATTTGTAATGAAATGCGGAGGCAGCACACTAGCGGCGCTTCCAAATAGCTTTTTTGATGAGCTAAGAGAGCTGCAGCTCTCTGGAACTTTTCCGGTCATCGTGCATGGAGGCGGTCCTGCAATATCAGAAACACTCGGAAAGCTTGGCATTGAGACGGGCTTTGTTAATGGTCTGCGTATAACGAGTGATGCGGTCCTTGATGTCGTTGAGATGGTGCTTGCAGGCCGGATCAACAAAGAGATTGTTCGCAAAATCCAGATCAATGGCGCAAAGTCGCTGGGATTGTCCGGGGTAGACGGGATGCTCATTCAAGCACAGCCTGTTGTGAATGCAGCAGAGATCGGCTTTGTTGGAGATGTCACGGACGTTAACGCTGCGATCATTGAAGGGATCATGGACATGGGCTATATTCCGGTCATTGCCCCCATCGGTATCGATGGAAAAGGCCAGCGCTACAATATTAATGCAGATACGGCAGCAGGAGCGGTTGCGTCTCATTTGGGCGTGGAGCGTATGATTGTTGTGACGGATGTTCCAGGCATACTGAAAACAGTGGATGGACAGAAGCAGGTGCTCCCAGTGGTCACTGTAGCTGAGATTGAAGCGATGATCGAGAGCGGTGAAATTTACGGCGGCATGATTCCGAAAGTACGAGCAGCGATTCAGTGCATACAAGGACGTGTTCGTGAGGTAGTTATAGTAAGCGGCGAGGAGCCTGGTGTGCTAACGAGAGCTGTTCGCGAGGGCGGCGTTGGTACGCGTATTGTACAGACGAATGAAGGGCGGGTGTAAATTCGATGAGTGAAACAAAAACAGCAGTTGGTGCTGACGAATCTCTGTTTCCTACATATGCAAGATATCCAATGGCATTGGTTAAGGGTGAGGGAAGCTGGCTATGGGACGACAAGGGGAACAAATACCTTGATTTTATGAGCGGGATTGCCGTTACAAATCTTGGGCATGCGCCGAAGCAAATCAAAGCAGCACTCATTAAACAGCTTGATGAGCTGTGGCATGTTTCCAATCTATTTCATATTCCAAACCAAGCAGAGGCAGGCAAGCTGATTACTGACAATAGCTGTGCGGATGCTGTTTTTTTCTGCAACTCGGGCGCTGAAGCGAACGAAGCAGCTATTAAGCTGGCGCGTCGCTATAATCAGAAGGTGCTGAACAATGGTCGTTTTGAAATTATAACCTTCGACCAATCGTTCCACGGACGCACCCTTGCAACGCTTACTGCAACAGGTCAAGCGAAGGTTAAGGAAGGTTTTGCTCCTCTGCCGGGAGGCTTCAAAACCATTCCATTAAATGATCTGGCTGCGCTTGAAGCCGCTGTTTCGGATCAGACCGCAGCAGTAATGCTGGAGATGGTGCAGGCGGAGGGCGGAATTTATCCTGTTGATCCTGAATACTTGAAGGCGCTTGTTGCTTTATGCGAGAAGCAAGGCATTCTAGTTATTGTAGATGAGATTCAAACCGGAATGGGACGCACGGGCAAGCTGTTCGCGTATGAGCATTACGGTATTGAGCCAGATATTTTCACAATGGCCAAAGGGCTTGGCAGCGGCTTCCCTGTTGGTGCAATGGCAGCAAAAGAGAAGCTTCGCGAAGGTTTTAGTGCAGGTAGCCATGGCTCAACCTTCGGAGGAACGCCGATAGCAACTGCGGTTGTCAAAGCAACCTTAGAGACTATTGTAGGTGAAGGGTTATCTGAGCGCGCAGCGCAAAAAGGAAATTATTTGATTTCACAGCTTCGCGAGAAGCTTGCTGGAAATGCTTTTGTCCATGAGGTTCGCGGACTTGGCTTGCTTGTTGGTATCGAATGTGCGGAGCCCATTGCGGAAATTCTGAATAAGGCGCAGGAGCGCGGTCTAATTGCGATATCGGCAGGGCCGAATGTTATTCGTCTTTTGCCAAATTTACTTGTTACTGATGAAGAAATTGACACTGCTGTTGCGATTCTGGTAGAACTATTGGAAGAGAAACGGTCGGCCATTTAAATAAGCAAGCAGATGGTTTTAACTAGAAGGAGGGCTTTTACCATGCAAGGAACTGTAAAAGAGGAATTGGCGCAAAGCTTAAAAGGGCGCGACTTTCTAATGCTGGTTGATTTCAAGCCGGAGGAAATCCGTTACTTGATAGACCTTGCTATTGATTTGAAGAAAAAGAAAAAAGCAGGCGAAGCCCATGATGTGCTAAAAGGGAAGACGCTTGGAATGATCTTTGAAAAATCCTCAACACGTACACGTGTATCATTCGAGGTTGGTATGTATCAACTGGGTGGACAAGGACTTTTCCTTAGCGGAAATGATTTGCAGATTGGTCGCGGCGAGACGATTTGGGATACAGCCCAGACGCTTTCACGCTACCTGGATGGTATTATGATCCGGACGTTTGCACATCGTAAAGTAGTAGAGCTGGCTCGCGGAGCGACGATTCCTGTTATTAATGGTTTAACGGATCTATCACATCCCTGCCAAGCACTTGCTGATTACCAAACGATCCTTGAGCAAAAGGGTCGTCTAGAAGGCCTGAAAATTGCATATATCGGCGACGGCAACAACATGACGCATTCCTTGCTAATGGGCGCAGCTAAGCTTGGTCTCAATATGTCAGTAGCGACACCTGAAGGCTACGAGCCTGACGCGGATATCATTCAACAAACGAAGGACCATGCCGCACAGTGGGGTACACAAATCCATATTTGCCGCGATCCAAAAGAAGCGATAGCTGATGCTGACATCGTATATACGGACGTATGGGCGAGCATGGGGCAGGAAGCAGAGCAGAAGGAACGCGAGGTAGCATTTGCTGCTTATCAAGTAAACGAAGCGATTACGAAATATGCGAAAAAGGATTATCTCTTCATGCACTGCTTGCCAGCACATCGTGGCGAAGAAGTGAGCGAGGGAGTAATCGACGGCGATCGTTCGATTATTTTTGATCAAGCGGAGAACCGTCTTCATGCACAAAAAGCGATTATGGCTGCAATCATGTCCTAATTGGATTGATTAAAATATAATTATATTCGAAGGGAAGTAAAATACTACTATGGCAAAAGAAAAAATTGTACTTGCCTACTCAGGCGGCTTGGATACATCGGTTATCCTCAAATGGTTGAAAGAAACCTATGATGCTGAAATTATTGCGTTCACAGCGGATATCGGTCAAAAGGATGAACTCGATGGCTTGGAAGAAAAAGCACTGGCAACAGGCGCATCCAAAGTATATATCGATGATCTTCGTGAAGAATTTGCAAAGGACTTCATCTACCCTATGTTCCAAGCGGGAACACTGTATGAAGGCCAATATTTGCTCGGAACTTCTATTGCGCGTCCGCTAATCGCTAAGCGCATGGTGGATATTGCTCGTGCAGAAGGTGCGGCTTACATCGCGCATGGCGCAACAGGCAAAGGCAACGATCAGGTTCGTTTTGAGCTGACAGCCGCTGCTTTGGCTCCTGAAATCGGTGTAATCGCGCCTTGGCGCCTTGAAGCATTCCGTGAAGAATTCCCAGGCCGTGCAGAAATGATCGCTTATGCAGAGAAGCATAACATTCCAGTTACTGCATCAGCAGCGAAGCCATACTCGACAGACCGCAACTTGCTGCATATCAGCTTTGAGAGCGGCATGCTGGAGGATCCTTGGTTTGATCCTAGCTCCGAAGAGAACGAGAGCATGTATGTGCTCAGCGTATCTCCAGAGAATGCGCCAGATAAAGCGGAATATGTTGAGCTTACTTTCGCAGAGGGCAATTGTACGGCAATTAACGGCAAGGAGCTTAGCCCCCTTGAGGTTATGGATACGCTCAATGAGCTAGGCGGCAAGCATGGTATTGGGCGCGTCGATATGGTTGAGAATCGTTTCGTTGGTATGAAGAGCCGCGGAGTGTACGAAACACCAGGCGGAACTATTCTGTTCACTGCTCATCGCAAAATGGAATCATTAACGATGGACCGCGAGGTTATGCATCTTCGTGACTCATTGATTGCAAAATATAGCCAGCTCGTATATAACGGCTTCTGGTTTGCGCCAGAGCGTCTTGCTCTGCAAGCACTTGTGACTGAATCGCAAAATAACGTGAGCGGCGTTGTTCGCTTGAAGCTATACAAAGGTAATGTTATCGGAGCAGGTGTGAAAAGCCCAGTCAGCTTGTACAACCCTGACATTGCAACGATGGAAGCAGATCCATCTCAAGCATATGATCAAGGTGATGCGACAGGCTTCATCCGTCTGAACGCATTGCGACTGAAGGTATCCTCTGCAGTTAGCAATAAATAAGGTTTACAAGGGAGTGTAACGAACCGGTGAGCAAATTATGGGGCGGACGTTTTACGAAAAAAACGGACCAATTGGTAGAGGAATATACAGCTTCGATCATGTTCGACAAGGAACTGGCTGAAGAGGATATTCAAGGTAGTCTTGCGCATGTAACGATGCTTGGCAAGCAAGGCATTCTTCCAGCTGATGACGTTGAGAAAATTAAGGATGGCTTGCATCGCGTCCTACAACGCATCAAGCGCAATGATATCGAATTCTCCATCGGAGACGAAGATATTCATATGAATATCGAGAAGACACTTATTGACGATGTTGGCACAGTAGGCGGCAAGCTGCACACTGGACGTAGCCGGAATGACCAAGTGGCGACGGATATGCATTTGTGGCTTCGCAAGCGTGTGGTTGAGTTTGTTGATATGCTCTACAAGCTCCAATCGGCGCTTATCGATCAAGCGAAAGCCAACATCGACACCATTGTACCTGGCTATACGCATTTACAACGTGCTCAGCCGATTCTATTTGCCCATCACTTGATGGCTTATGTTTCGATGTTTGGACGCGATATCGAGCGTCTACAGGACAGCTACAAGCGTATCAACGTGCTTCCGCTTGGTGCTGGCGCTTTGGCGGGAACGACATTCCCGATTGATCGCCATTTTGTGGCGAGCCAATTGAAATTCGACAGCGTGTATGAAAACAGCCTGGATGCTGTAAGCGATCGCGACTTCATTGTTGAGTTCCTTGCTGATGCTTCGATCATTATGATGCATCTATCTCGACTAAGTGAAGAACTTATATTATGGTCAAGCACAGAGTTTCATTTCGTTGAGCTGGATGATGCTTTTTGCACAGGAAGCAGCATCATGCCGCAAAAGAAAAACCCGGATGTGCCTGAGCTTGTACGCGGCAAAACCGGACGTGTTTATGGCGACCTAATAGGCTTGCTCACGGTGCTTAAATCTTTGCCGCTTGCTTACAATAAGGATATGCAGGAAGACAAGGAAGGTATGTTCGATACCGTGAAGACGCTGCAAGGCGCTCTTCAATTGTTTGCTCCGATGATTGCTACGATGAAGGTCAATAAGGACCGGATGCGTCAAGCGGTTAACCAGGATTTCTCGAATGCGACAGATATCGCTGACTTCCTCGTAGGCAAAGGCTTGCCTTTCCGCCAGGCGCATGAAGTAATCGGCAAAACGGTATTGTATTGCATCGAGCAAAACAAATATTTGCTAGATCTGACGCTGGAGGAGTTTAAAACTTTCTCCTCCTTGTTCGATGATCGTATTTATGCAGTGCTTCAACCTGAACAGGTGGTTAATGCTCGCAATGTTTACGGCGGAACAGCTAAGACGCAGGTACAGGATGCCATCGGCCGTGCCGACCTCGTGCTTGAGCAGACAGCCGCTTGGGTGACAGAGTATTTGGAGCGCAGCAGATAGTAAAGTAATATTTAAATTTAGTGAAAATAAAAAGCAGTTCAGCAGAGCCGATTTAGGCGTAAGCTGAACTGCTTTTTATTTGATCAAATGTAGGAAAGTATATCATTTCACCATACTTTCTCTATATTTCTCGGAATGAAACGCGCAGCACGCCGCCAAAGGACGGCGACAGCCGTTTCTACTTAGTTGGCATCGTGATGACTACTTTAAGTAAAGATCCTTTTCTACTGCAGTTTCTGCAATGAAAACCTGACATGGGCCGGTATTAGGGAGGCTACGTGGCAGAAATGCAGAAGAATAGTGGAAAATCAGAGCTAAAAAGGCCAATTACGCGAAATCCATTGCAGAAAGTACAATGTAGCTGAAGAAGTGACGATGAAAAGCTAAATCCATTGCAGAAAGTACAATGTAGCTGAATAAGTCATGGTCAAAGGTAAAAACAGCTGAAGGAGCGCAGCAGCTAATTAAGCTACAGGAGTGAGTCTGGTGAAAATAAAATGCAGTTCAGCAGAGCCGATTACTGCTCGTCGTATTCATTTCTAAGTTATCTCTAAGCTATTTCTAGCTTGTTTCTAACCTAGATCCTTATCCTAGATCCCCATCCTAGATCCCATCCTCCAACAGTGGAGGTGCGGTGCGGGACGGCGGAGCTGGTGTCGGTGACGGAGCGCCGCTGTTGTTCATGGCGCCAACCTCGACTAAGGTAGGCTGTGATTTGTAGGTGTCACGAGATACGCGATCTCTCGACACGACATTCCCGTCACGCACAAGCGTACGAAAAGTTTCAACGATATAACCCTCTTTGCCTTTCTCTACGGTTACCTTCTGACCAGGAGATAGGCGGGTACTGCTTTTTTCTTGAACGGTTGGAGCAATCGTTTTGAGTGTGACAGACTCGATATCGTATCGTTCATTCTCATTCATCGTACCGAATAGCTTGACGGTAAGCTTGCGATCCTCCACTGCGGTGCGAATAATGAGATGCTTGCCGGTCGTATTTTTAAAACGAAAGTTAATAGCGCCTCCAGCGTAGGTGGCATCTTGGCCTATCGGCAAATAGGCAACAGGCAGGGAGTGGTTGCGTCGTTCTACAATTTCTAAGCCCGTTCGAAGGACGGCATTATATAGTGTGCTGGAAACCTGACAGATCCCCCCGCCAATTCCCGGTACAAGCTTTCCATTCAAAATAACAGGGGCCTCTCGATATTCGTAAAGCTCTTCTGCTCTTGCGATAAGCTTGCCATAGTCGAACACCTCATTTGGCGCAAGCTCCCAATCGTTCAGAGCTAAGGCGGTCACCGTTACATTATGGGCACGACCTTCTGCGCTCGTACGAAAGTCAGTTGAAAACTCATAAATTTTACGTTCAACGCCTTCATCCTTCAGCATCTCCAGCGTTACCTCAGGATGAACTGCTGCAACTGGAAGCTCAGCTTCAAAGGCTTGTTCTACTGGCTTGCCAATTTGCTCCTTCTTCACGATAACCCATGCATCTAATGTGGCTGTCAGCTTCCCGATATCAAGACGATAGGCATCGACATGAGGCTCATAAACGACCTTATCATCGTCTGTTATCGTGCGAGAGGCGTTTTTGGTTTCGTTTTTTTCAATCCAGCTCCATTGCTTTCGAACCGCAGCATCGAATTCAGCAGGGTTCCAGCTTTGAGTCAGTGTGTACGATTTTTGAAAATGATAACGATAAACAGCCCTTTCCCAAATCTCTCCTTCATCAAGCTTCGCTATAGCTTCGCGAGCTCCTTGAAATTTAGCTATGTAGCCAAGCTCGGCAGCTGTCCACTGCTTTTTGTCAGCTTTCATTGCTTCATTATGAATAGTAATCGTTCGCTGCAGCAGCGAGTTCTCATATTGTCCAAGCAGCGCAAGCGCCTCTTCAACGGGCATGCCGCCAATTTGAATGCCGCCTGCGTCTACCTCAGCGGGAACGGTTTTTTGAAGGGCGTAATTCCAGACAACTCCCCAGCCGACAGCTGCAATGAGCAGCAGAGAGGCGACGATGATAATAGCCATGTGAAGACGTTTTGCGATAGGAAACACTCCTTTCTATGTGCTAACAAGACAGTCTTACATGTATATGCAGCACAAGGAGTAATTTTGTCTAATATGAAATTAAAGCTCGATTCGACAAGCAAATATATTATGAGATTTGTGAAAAATGAGGAATACCTGCTTCTTATGAAGGAATTCAGCACAACCTGTCGAAATAGTAGTACTGACTATAAACAGGATGTGGAAGTGATAATGTGATTGAGATGCAAGACATATGGAAAACTTACACCGACGGAACGCATGCGTTAAAGGGCGTCTCTGTTCGTATAGATCGCAACGAATTTGTCTATCTCGTAGGACCATCTGGTGCAGGTAAATCAACATTTATGAAGCTAATTTATCGTGAGGAAGTACCTACTAAGGGGCAAATTTCAGTCAACGGCTTTAATATAGGCAAGCTGAAGCCACGTAAAATCCCATTTGTTAGACGGAATATCGGTGTTATTTTTCAGGACTTCAGACTACTACCCAAATTAACTGTATTTGAAAACGTTGCGTTTGCTATGGAAGTCATAGAGGCGCCAACACGAGTGATCAAGAAGCGAACGATGGAGGTGCTTGAGCTTGTTGGTCTGAAGCATAAGCATGCGAGTCTGCCTGCGCAGCTTTCGGGCGGCGAACAGCAGCGGGTATCCATTGCGCGAGCGATCGTAAATAATCCTTCGGTTATCGTGGCGGACGAGCCTACAGGAAATCTTGATCCGGAAACGTCGCTAGGCATCATGAACCTGCTGGAAGAGATTAATTTCCGAGGCGCTACCATTGTTATGGCAACACACAATAAAGATATCGTAAACTCCATGCGCAAGCGCGTCATCGCAATTGAGGACGGCAATATCGTTCGTGACGAGGCTAGAGGGGAGTACGGTTATGAAGCTTAGAACTATATTTCGGCATTTACGTGAAGGCGCGAAAAACATCATTCGAAATGGCTGGATGTCGTTTGCTTCGATGAGTTCGATTTTTATATCCTTGTTTATTTTAGGGATTTTCTTATTAGTAGCATTGAATATCAATCAAATGGCAGCACAAATTGAAAGTCAGGTACAAATTCGGGTATTCCTCCAGCTCAATGTTGAGCAAGAGAAAATAACGGAGCTGCAGAACAAAATCGGCAATCTTACTGAGGTCAAGAAAGTAACGTTTGTGTCGAAAGCAGAGGGACTTGAGCTTTTGCGCAAAAATCTTGGTGATGAAAACAAGGATTTGCTTGATGGTTATGAAAAAGAAAAAAATCCACTTCCGGATTCATTTACGGTAGAGGTTTATGATCCGCAGTCGATTGAATCAGCAGCTAAACAAATCGAAGCGGTCAATAAAGCAGATGATCTAATACCTATTTCCAAAGTCAAGTACGGTCAAGGTACGGTAGAGACGCTATTTAAAATTACAAATGCTGTTCGCTACATAGGGGTTGTCGTCGTTATTGCTCTCACCGTAACAGCTATGTTCCTTATTTCAAACACGATCAAAATGACGATTATCGCAAGACGTCGTGAAATTGGCATTATGAAGCTTGTAGGTGCTACGAATTCATTTATTCGCTGGCCATTTTTTATTGAAGGTGCGCTCATTGGGATTATAAGCTCAGTGATTACAACGATAGCTGTTCTTTTAGGCTATTCTCAGCTTGTTAAGTTTACACAAATGGAATTGTCACTCATGATGATTAAGCTTGTCACGATAGAGGAATCTGGTATGATGACTGCTGCGCTGCTCATTGTACTTGGAACATTAATAGGGGTATGGGGCAGTACGATTTCGATACGAAAGTATTTGAAAGTGTAGGTGGATACGAACGTGAAGAAGAGGAAATGGTTGTTATTCATAGCAATGATGATGCTTACAGTATTTGTACTGCAGCCAACAGGAGGAGAAGCAGCTTCTCTTAGCGATATTCAGAAACAGATTGCTGCTGCGAAGGCAGAAATGAAAGAAGCGGAGCGACGTGCTGCGAATGCAGAGAGGCAGGCAGCTCAGGCAGAGCAGCAAGCGGCAAGTGCCAAGAGTGAAAAGGGAGACATCATTACTAAGAAGGCGGATGCGGAAGCCTCTATTAAAAATTTGATGGCAGAGATCGATAATGTAGTCATCAATAAGACCAAAACACAGGCCCAGAGTGATGCTAAGGAAGAAGAGCTACTACAAACTGGGCTGGAGCTGGAGCAGGCGGAGGAACGTGTAGTTACACGCGATGAGCTGCTTCAATCCCGCATGCGTCTAATGTATACAAATGGATTTGTATCCTATATGGACGTACTGCTTAGCGCGACAAGCTTTACTGATTTTATTGACCGTTTTGATGCACTCCAGTCTATACTTTCGCAAGACCGTGATATTCTTGCGGAGCAGAGAGAAGAGAAGGAGCTCGTAGCGGCCAAAAAAATTGAGGTAGAAAAGCAGTTTGCTGAAGTGAAAGCGATTTATGAGAAGCTGGAGCTGTACGAGGCTCATTTAATTAAGAAGGAACAAGAAAAGGAAACGCTTATTGCGAGCTATAATAGCAATATTCAGCAGCTCGACAGCAGGCTTACTCAGATCGACAGTACGCTAGAGGAGCTTGAGGGCATTAGTAAGGAGCAAGAAGAGCTGCTTATGGCACTTGCTTCGAAAGTATCTAAGCTTAATGCTGAGAAAAATAGAATATCAAACCCATATACAGGCGGCAAGCTTGGGATGCCGATCAAGGACAACTACCGAATAAGCTCGAATTTCGGTACGCGGGTTCATCCGATATCGGGGAAAAAGCATACCCATACCGGAATTGATTTTGCTGCACCGCAAGGGACAGCGATTTATGCGGCAGAGGCTGGGGTTGTACTGGTTGCCCAATCATGGAGCAGCTATGGCAACACTGTCATCATCGACCATGGCAACGGGTTATGGACGCTGTATGGACATATTCGCAATAACGGGATTAAGGTAGATAAGGGTGATACAGTCAAGAAAGGCCAGAAAATTGCCGAGGTCGGCAGTACGGGCAACTCGACAGGACCCCATTTGCATTTTGAAGTACGTAAAAATCAAGTTACGGTAAATCCAAGCAGCTATTTAAAATAAGAATGACTTCAATATAGTTCAATCAAAGGCAGCCTCTGAGGCTGCCTTTGATTGAACTATGAACATGAAATTTGCGAAATATGCAACATTTCCGTTTTTAGACAAATAATTGAATGCAAGTTGTCATATACTAAGCTGGTCTTAAATCTAAGACTGTGTAGGATAGGAAGGTGGTGTAGACAGGTGCATTTCAAAGGGCGGACAGTATTCGCGTTCGTTATGCTTACAATGATTGCATCCGTACTCGTGACGTTGATGATCGCGGATCAAATCATTAAACCGGACGAGCCATCAGTGCCTGCACTCACAGCTTCAGCAGGCGATGAGGGTAAGAGTTTCAGGCTGAAAGACGATGAGCTCACGAAGCTTAACGCGGTACTGGAATTAATTGAAACCAAATATTATCAAAAGGTTGATCGCCTCGAGCTGCTCGATGGCGCCGTGAGCGGCATGATGTCTTCACTGGATGATCCCTACTCCGTTTATATGGAGAAGGATGCAGCTCAGCATTTTTCGGAGTCGATTGAAGGCTCGTTTACGGGCATCGGTGCTGAGGTTACGCTTGAGAATGGACGAATTGTTGTTATTTCACCAATTAAGGGATCTCCAGCTGAACGCTCGGGCTTATTGGCTAAGGACGTGCTGCTCTCTGTGAATGGTGAAAAGCTGGATGGATTGAATTTGCAGGAAGCAGTGGCCAAAATTCGTGGTCCAAAGGGAACGAAAGCCAAAATTCAGGTGCAGCGTACCGGCTCCTCAGAGCCGATTCAGCTTGTACTCATCCGCGATGATATTGATGTAGAAACGGTCTATAGCAGCCTGCGGCCAGATGGGACAGGCATCATTGAAATTAGACAGTTCTCCTTACATACAGCGGAGCGCTTTAAACAAGAGCTTGCGAAGCTGGAGGAGCAAGGGATGAAGGGGCTCGTGTTGGATGTGCGAAACAATCCAGGCGGTGTTCTGCCCGTAGTCGTTGACATTGCACAATCCTTTTTGCCAAAAGGAGCGACAGTCGTTCAAGTCGAGGACCGTGAGGGTCACCGGGAAAAAACGTTATCCAAAGGGCAGAGCAAATCCTATCCGATAGCAGTTCTCATGAATAACGGCAGCGCAAGCGCGTCAGAAATATTGGCGGGCGCTCTGCAGGAGGGTGCGGGTGCCAAGCTTGTTGGTGAAGCTACCTTTGGCAAGGGAACGGTTCAGGTTAGCTATAACAAGGCACTCGGCGACGGAAGTCTTTTGAAAATGACGATTGCCAAATGGCTGACACCTAAGGGGAATTGGATTCATCAACAAGGAATAAAACCGGATATTGCCATCCAGCCTCCAGATTTATATACGGTGGCTAGATTAACGCTAACAGAGACACTAGGGCAGGATATGCTGGGCGAGCAGGTACGGAGCGTACAAATTATGCTGCACGGCCTAGGCTATAAACCACAGCGTGAGGACGGCTATTATGGAGCCGAGACGACAGAGGCTGTTAAGTCATTTCAAACGGAGCAAGGCTTGCCTGCTACGGGACAGGTAGATAAGCTGACCGGAGAGGCTCTTGAGAAGGCAGTCATTAAATGGATCCAGGACGAGAACAACGATACGCAGCTTCATGAAGCAATTAAGGCAGTAGGCAGGAAATAATATAAGAATGTCGAATGAATAGAAGGTTGACTCTGTTTGATGGAGTTAGCCTTTTATTTTTTTTTGAATATAGGAAATGCGGAACGAGCGAAGGAGTGTTAGCTTTGAAAACAGCAATAGAGTTGCTGGAAATGCTCGGACAAACGGCTGTTCAACTGGTCATACAGCCATTTTATTATATTGCTGTTGTATTTATTATTTTACAGTATATGAGGCAAATCAAAATGGAGCGGCAAATGTTTGCAGTTAAGCTGCATAGCTGGCCTAAGCTCGTTTTTAAAGCGTTAGTGGCCGGTCTGTTGGTCGGTATAGTCGTTTCTATTGCTGGAGCATTCATAGGGGTTGCCTTAACAGGTGAAGCGGTCATTTGGCTATGGGTGATCGCTGCTATTCTAATGCTCATTCGGATAAGGTATTTATGCTTTGCGTACAGTGCGGGAGTCATCACGATTTTGCAGTGGGTTTTGGGTTTTACACCGCTTTCGGAGCGGAGCGATTCACTAGGCGCAATAGCGGCTTCACTGGCGGGCATTGATGCTGCAGGGCTGCTTGTGCTGGTCGCTATTCTTCACCTCGCGGAAGCGGTGCTTGTACGCTCGCAGGGGAGTCGACTGGCCACGCCATTATTTCTTGAAGGCAAAAGAGGGAAGCTGGTTGGGGGCTACATGCTGCAAGGCTTTTGGCCTGTTCCGCTTCTCATGCTAGTGCCGACAGCTGCTAGCGGTGCTTCAACATTAAGCTTGCCATGGACAACGCTGTTTGGCGCAGACCTCTCACAGGGCTGGACGTTTGTAGCATTGCCGATGATTATCGGCTTCACCGAAATGACACGCTCGCTATTGCCGAAAGACAAAGCAAAGCATGCTGCAAAGGGATTGCTATTATACAGTATTTGCTTAGCGGGGGCAGCAATGCTTGCTTGGTATCAGCCGATGCTGCTGCCAGTTGCTGGTTTGGTATCGTTATTGCTGCATGAAGCCATCATATGGCGCAGCCAAATAATAGAGGCTGCTCAGTCTCCATTATACGTACATGATTCCCGCGGATTGCGTATCCTTGATATCGTGCCTGGTACGCCGGCTGAGACGATGGGACTTGTTGCAGGTGAGATTGTGCATAAGGTAAATGGCGTAAGAGTAAAAACGAAAGAAGAGCTGTATGAGGCGCTCGTATTAAATTCCGCATTTTGCAAGCTGGAGGTTTTAAATCTAGCCGGGGAAATCAAGTTTGCGCAGCGTGCGAGATTCGCTGGCGAGCATCATCAGCTAGGAGTAATTCTGGCGCCAGATGAACAGGCGAACTATTATGCTTCAGCAGGCCCAGCCTCCCTGCTCGCCCTGCTGCGAAGCTATCGTGCTTCCAATCGTCGCGGGGGAAAGATCGAGAAAGCAGAGTACTAATTGTCGCTTAGCTGAGTAGAGAAAAAGGTGGATCAGGAAATTTCCTGATCCACCTTTTTTTTCGAAATATAGGTAAGTATATTATTTTTCCATACTTTCTCTCCGGAATGAAACGCGCTGGCGCTGCTAAAGGACGGCGACAGCCGTTTCACCTTGATAACTTAATGAAATACTTTCAAGTCTTGCTTCTGTGATTAACGTCTTGCTTTGCGTCTCTTGATGACTAAAGCTCCGAGACCAACGGCAATCATCGAGAAGCCAAGAAGCTGTATAAGCAGGTAGCTGCTTTCTCCTGTTTTTGGTAATACAGGCACGTTCGGTGTTGCAATCACTCCGCCTTTAGGAGGCTCCTCAACGTCGATTTCGAAGAAGATTTCTTCTTCATTATCGTCTTGATCTGTAATGATAATGGAGAAGGTATCCTTGCCGATAAATCCAGGGTTTGGCGTATATACCCAACTTCCTTCAGGAGATATGGTGACTGTACCATTCTGTGGCGTAACTCCGCCAGTTGGTATACTGCCGTCAGGTATTTCAATTTCACCTTCGATCGGCGTGTTTTCTTTTGTCTTTTCTTTCTCAGTATCTGTTTTTGGCGTTGTAGTTGGCGCCACAGACGGTGTTGCAACTGGTGTTGCAGTTGGAGCTATAGTCGGTGTAGCAGTTGGTGCTGTTGTCGGCGTAGCAGTCGGAGCTACAGTTGGTGTAGCGGTTGGAACAGGTATCACTGTTTTACTATTATTAATGGTGATCGTTTTAATTGACGATGAATTAATCGTAATCGTGACCTCACCGCTACCCACAAGATTATAGCCTGCTGGCGCAGAAATTTCCTTCAGAACATAATTGCCGTAAGGAAGACCAGTAAATGTAATTTTTCCGTTTGCCGCTGTAGTTTTTTGTCCTAAGCTTACATTAGCGCTGTCGAATAACTCAAAAGTTGCTCCTTCAAGAAGAACAGAAGTATCGTCGTTATCCACCTTTATTACTTCCAAATCACCGTATAAAATAATTTTATTATTTTCCACTTGTTTGTATTCAGCAGCAGAAGCAATTGTGATGGTTGTTTCACCGTTGCCAATAATACTGTAGCCTGCAGGCGCAGAAATTTCTTTCAATACATAATTGCCGTAAGGAAGACCGGTGAAGGTAACTTTACCGTTTGCTGCTGTTGTTTTTTGTCCTAAGCTTACATTGGCGCTGTCGAACAACTCAAATGTAGCACCTTCCAGAAGAACAGTAGTTTCTTTGCTGTCCACTTTTGTTACTTCCAAATTACCGAGTAAAATCGTTTTGTTGTTTTTTACTTGTTTGGTTTGTGAAGCGGAAGAGATCGTTATATTCTCTGAGCCGCTGCCCATAATATCGTAGCCTGCAGGAGCAGAGATTTCCTTCAGTACATAATTGCCATACGGAAGTCCAGTGAAGGTAACCTTTCCGCTTGCCGGTGTTGTTTTTTGTCCCAAGCTTACATTAGAGCTATTGAACAACTCGAATGTGGCACCTTCGAGAAAAACAGAAGTATCAGCGTTATCGACTTTTGTTACTTCCAAGTTACCAAGCAGTTTCTTGTTTCCAATTGGATCTAATTCAATACCAGAGCTTGAGTTAATAGTAACCTCGTAGATTCCTGTTCCGGAAATCGAGTACCCTGCAGGAGCACTTGTTTCCTTTAAGGTATATTTGCCATAGCGCAAGTCTTTAAATTCTAGAAGACCATTGGAATCAGTTGTTCCTACTTTTTTATCACCATTGGAATTACGTGTAAGCTCAAAAGATGCTCCAAATAATTTATGAGTAGTATCATCTTCATCTACTTTGACAATTTTTAAATCACCTTTTAAAGTGCTGCCCGTACCTTCTCCGCCAGATAAGGCAACCTTAACCTCAAAAGGACTATCGAGAGATTTAGTAATTCCTCCATCACCAGTGAAGGTAACTGTGTTCGATAATGTTTCCTTGTCTTTTGCATCAATAACCGATTGGTATTCAAGAATATAAGGCTTAGAAATTTGGTTTTTAAAGCTAAGCTCAAAAGTCTCATCACTGCTTACAGCAGGATTCGTATTCTCAGTAAAGGATAGCGTATAGCCGTGTATAGGATCGGATGGCAATATCTCGCTGCCTCTAGTTACATTACCACTGCTGTCGACATTTGTAAGATAGAGCTTAAATGATTCTTTCACTAGCGTTTGTTTTTTGCTCGGAACGTCAAAGATCTTTGCATTATCGACTGTAGATTGGCCGCGGTTAATGAATATTTTCCAGTTAATCGAATCGTCACTTTGCGCGCCTTCTTTGGCTACATATTCACCTGCTTTTGGAATCGAAACAGAATTGTTAAGATCCTTTGTGACGTACCCAGTTCCGCTTAAGAATGCATGATTGTTAAGGGTTTTGTCAGCATTTCCGATGACTTCGCCTTCAAGAGTAGTATCGAAGGTAATAAAATAAGGCTCAGTTATTGGGTTGCTAAACGTTATTTTTAACTCATTGCTGTTCGCTTGAGTCGGAAGTACAGCTGTGTAGTTGCCGGTTGGAGCTACTAGAGCACCAACTGTAGTAGAGCCATCGCTGTTCACAGTCAGCTTATGCACGGCAAGAGTACCTGGGACGAGCTTTTGCACAGATTCGAGTGTATCCGTTACTACTGCATTGTTAATGATCTTGCTGTTGTAGTTGATGCCAATATCCCAAGTTATTTTTTTAGTAGTAGCATTGTATTTTCCTTTTTTGTATCCATTATCTTGTGTCTGTTTATTAGGAGTAAACGTTGAAGTACCTGTCTTATTTAGGACTGACCCGCCAACAGTCTCTTTCCAAGATAGTTTCCCATCGTTATCGAACGAGAAATCAGTGTTGGAGAAATAGGCTGTATTCGTATAATCAAACTCAGTAGTATAAGTGATCGTGTAGGCATTTGTGCCATTAGGAAGATCGACGATAAAGCCTTGAGTTGTAGCAGTAACGCCTGCTGGCTTATAAGTTAGCGTATAAACCGAGTCGGTCACCGTTACGTTATTTTGTTTGATGACCAGACTGCCTGGAACAAGCTTTAATCCATTCGCAAACGTATCCTCAAACTTTAAATCCTGAAGGCTGTAGTTGTCTGTATTTATTTCAACTTTCCAATCTACCGTTCTTGCATTATAGTTTGCGTTGCTATTTGATTTGTGCAAAAAGTGTTGATTGGCGGTAATATCAACGGTGTTTGATTGTTTGCCACCTGAGTAAACCGTGTTGCTAATTGCTGCGTTGTTATAGAGATTATTCGTTGGACGCGTTTGGTATTTAATTTTATAAGCGCCAGTGATTGTAGCTGGATTTGTAAAAGTCAGTGTGAATCCAGATTTATCGGCAGTATAGGCGCTATGGCCACTGACAACGTAGTTAAGAGAGTAATCTGTTGTCGGAAGCGCGGCTCCTATTGTGCCTGCAACAGGATCAGCAACGGGATAAACCTGTATAGAATTTGCAACCAGCTGATGTTTATTAGTAAATAAATCTGTCAATGCAGCAGCTGTAATAGAGTCTTCGCCAAAATTGTATTTAATTTCCCAATCGATAAGCTGGGTGGTTTCATTATAAGTGCCTGATTTTTCCAGCAGCTTACCCCTCGTATTTGTTACTTTATCTGAATCGGACACATTGCTTATATTGCTTCCACTCAAAGTTGCAGTATTGTTGAAATCTGCTGCTGATGAGTCGCTGAGAGATGTTATAAATACAATGCGATAAACAGAATTGATATCTCCGAGTTCGATTTTCAATTCATTTTGGGGAGCCGCTGGTAATGTTGCTTGGTAGTCGGATGGATTTACGAGTACTGGAGTTGAAAGGACGCCATCCGTGTCCGAGCTCATTTTGAAAACCTGCAACGTGCCTGGCGTAAAAGTTAAACCAGTAGGGATGGGATCGGTGACAACAGCATTCGTGACTTTTTTTAAATTTTTGTTGATGTCTACCGTCCAAGTTATATTTTCGGCATTGAATGCTTTATCGGCTTGTCCCTTTTTTTCAATAGGCAGTGTTCCTGCTTTGGGAGCGATAGGAATCGTTATAGAATCCCCGATATTAAATTTAATATCTACTTCTGTTTTGTTATTAACACTCTGCTTCGTGAAGTAATTCCAGAAGCTGAGCGTTCCAGCTGTAGGAGTACCGTCATTAATTTCGTCATTAAATGTAACGGTAACTGTACGACCTGTTACTTTATAGGTACCAGGGCTTGGGTTACCGACTAAATTTGTTATTGGAATATTTCCGCCGTACAATTCAAACTCTGCGGGAAGATCGAATGTATATGTATCTCCATCAGAATACAAATGGTCTTCCGGAAGCTCCCACTCATAGTTCAAAGTGAGATACTGCCCAAGCTCAACACGAATTTCCGGGTTTACGTAGTAAACAGAATCATACACAGAGGCAATAACGGTACTAGGTATAGCCTTGTCCGTTAGTGTCATTTTAGTGATGAGATTTCCAGGTATTACTGCTGCTTCAACCGATTTCGTAATACCGGCAAAGTTTACATATTGAAAAATTAGAAGAAAGGCAATGACTAGTGCTGTTGTTTTTTTTCTCATTTAGTATGTATCCTCCATTATTTTTATTTATAATATAAAAGTGTAGCTCCAAAAAGTTCGGGAAACTTTTTGGCTCTTATTTCTCTTGCTGCATCATTCCTTTCTATGGATGAATCGGATTAGATATGGTCTCGGCAAGCTGCTTGCTGAGAAGTAGTTTATATGTGCGGGTAGCTTTCTAAGAAAAGCGCCGATCTATCAGAGGGATGGGGGAACAACGTTTGCGGTAAGTTTAAGTGGGAATTGGAAACTAGTAGGCTCGTAAATTCCGCAATCGTAAATATACGATGTATTTCGCATCAGTAGTCATTGTATAAAATGAATCTATACATTTTCTGAACAAATATTGTTCAGAAAGCTTATAATAATCCGTAGGCATAAATGAATGCTTAGTCATTGCCGATATACATATATAATGAAAGCGATATAAGGCAGATATAGGAGTGAAGCAAGTGAAGGTGCTTTTAGTTGATGATGAAAGACTGGCGATCGTTCAGCTTGAGCGTATGCTCCGTCAATCGACCGAGCTCATTGCAATTGAGTCCTTTCAAAATCCGATGCAGGCGGTAGAGCGAGCAAGCACGATGCAGCCGGATGTTGTGTTTTTGGATATCCATATGCCCGAAATATCCGGCATTCAAGCAGCTGAGCTGATTCAGGAAACTTGTCCCCAAGCGAATATTGTGTTTGTAACGGCTCACGATGAATACGCGGTTCAAGCTTTTGAGCTTAACGCTGTTGATTATGTGTTGAAGCC
This sequence comes from Paenibacillus sp. FSL H8-0548, assembly GCF_038630985.1. Classification (NCBI taxonomy): domain Bacteria; kingdom Bacillati; phylum Bacillota; class Bacilli; order Caryophanales; family Paenibacillaceae; genus Paenibacillus; species Paenibacillus sp. FSL H8-0548. Next base: position 6,810,666 of record NZ_CP152049.1, on the reverse strand, counting down.
GCTACAAACCTCGCGCGTTCAGAAAACGATCGAGCGCCTTATGGAGCGCAGGGGGCTGCAAGTGCCGTCTTCAGCGGTGGAGGAGCAGGCCCAAGTGATCTCTTGTTTCAAAACATTGCGTTTTCAAACTAACGGTCAGCCTGCTGAGGTTCCGAAATGGCGAACGGCCAAAGCACAGGAGCTCTTCGCTTATTTGCTGCATTATCGCGGACAAATTGTTCATAAATCAACATTATTGGAGCTGTTTTTCCCTGAGATGGATTTGAAGCGGGCGATGACTCAGCTCTATACGGCTATTTATCAAATCAGGCAGTGCATTCAGAAGATGAATATGAATGTGGTCATTCAAAACTCCAGTATTCAAGAGGGTTATATTTTGGATGCTGGACAGGTTGTAATAGACACGGAGCGCTGGGAGCAAGAGGCGGATAAGCTGAATGGCCCAATTTCTGAGTTTCATGAACGAGTATCCCAGCTGCTGGCGGAATACGAAGGAGATTATCTTCAAGATTATGGATATATATGGGCGGAGCATGAGACCGAACGGCTTCGGCAGCTATGGCTTAGCCTGGCAAGGCAGTTGGCTGGCTATTATTTGAGTAGAGAAGACAGATCCGGTGATGCGTTGCAATTGTATGAAAGAATACAACTTATCGATCCTTATCATGAGAACGAAGGATTATTAGTTATGAGGCTGTATGACGAGTTGGGCTATTATGATAAGGTGACGGTTTATTACGAGCGTTTTATTCAAACGATGGAGAAAGAGCTGGGTCTAGCTGTCCCTCAACAGGCGAGCGCATGGTACAAACAATGGATGGAGAAAAGACTGGGCAGCGAAAGCATCGTATGAGAAAAAATATACTCTGGAAAATATGAATACCGCAGCGCGTGTCTTAAGTGACTTGGCTGTGCGTATTTTTTTTGCTTTTGTAATATTGCACAGCTTGACGGATAAAGGTATAATAAACGGGAACAAACATTCCTATTTTAAAAAATCATTGATGAAATGATTTTCTTATATTTGACTATAATGGTAAGAGTATTCGGAATAACGGGGGTGGATGATAGGCGTGAGTGAACTTGCAAAGGAAGTAAGGCTGTTTGATCTAAAGTCAGAATATACGCCGCAAGGCGATCAGCCTAAAGCAATTGAGCAGCTGCTGGAAGGGATCAAGGCAGGGAAGAGGCATCAGACGCTGCTGGGCGCAACGGGTACGGGGAAAACCTATACGATCGCAAATATGATCGAGAAGCTGAATCGACCAACGCTCGTTATTGCACATAATAAGACATTGGCCGCACAGCTATGCAGTGAATTCAAAAGCTTTTTTCCAGACAATGCAGTTGAATATTTTGTGAGCTACTACGACTACTATCAGCCTGAGGCTTATATTCCCTCATCGGATACGTTTATTGAGAAGGATTCAAGCATAAATGATGAAATAGATAAGCTTCGACATTCAGCGACCAGCTCCTTGTTTGAACGTAGAGATGTTATTATCGTGGCCAGCGTTTCGTGTATTTATGGTCTCGGATCTCCGACGGAGTACGGGGGCTTGGTGCTCTCGCTGCGGGTAGGGATGGAGAAGCCGCGCGATACGATCCTGCATAAGCTGGTTGATATTCAGTACCAGCGAAACGATATCAGCTTTACAAGGGGAACCTTTCGTGTTCGCGGTGATATTGTTGAAATTTTCCCGGTAGCCAACAATGAACGAGCGATTCGAGTAGAGCTCTTCGGAGACGAAATCGAGCGGATATCGGAAATTGATGTTCTGACTGGTGAAATTATTGGCGAACGCGACCATATCGCGATATTTCCGGCTTCTCACTTCGTAACGCAAGAAGAGACGATGAAGGTAGCGCTCATTAATATTGAGCGTGAGCTGGAAGAGCGTCTTGCAGAGCTGCGCGAGGCCGGCAAGCTGCTGGAAGCCCAGCGGCTGGAACAGCGTACGCGCTACGATTTGGAAATGATGGCGGAGATGGGCTTTTGCTCAGGCATTGAGAACTATTCAGGGCCGCTTACCTTCCGGGAGCGGGGCGCTACGCCTTATACATTGCTTGATTATTTTCCTGAAGATATGGTTATTGTTATTGATGAATCCCATGTATCGCTGCCGCAAATCAGAGCGATGTACAATGGTGACCGAGCACGCAAGGAAATGCTTGTGAATCATGGGTTTAGATTGCCATCAGCGATGGATAACCGTCCTTTGCGATTTGAAGAGTTCGAGGGTAAAGCGAAGCAACTCGTATATGTATCAGCTACTCCTGGTCCGTATGAGATTGAACATACCGACAAAATGATCGAGCAAATTATTCGGCCTACCGGCCTAATCGATCCGATTATTGATGTTCGCCCGACAAAGGGGCAAATCGATGATCTATTAAATGAGATTCGAGATCGGATGGCAAAGGACGAGCGGGTGCTTGTTACAACGCTGACGAAGAAAATGTCGGAGGATTTGACCGATTATATGAAGGAGATAGGCATTAAAGTGCGCTATCTCCACTCTGATATTAAGACGCTGGAAAGACTGGCTATTTTACGTGATCTACGACTTGGCGTGTTCCATGTCCTTATTGGAATCAATTTGCTCAGAGAAGGCTTGGATTTGCCGGAGGTATCGCTGGTAACGATTCTTGATGCGGATAAGGAAGGTTTCCTGCGCTCTGATCGCGCGCTTATTCAGACGATCGGGCGAGCTGCGAGGAACAGCGAAGGCCGAGTGATTATGTATGGAGATAGAATCACGGATTCGATGGATAGGGCGATAAAAGAAACAGAGCGTCGTCGTATCATTCAATTGGCATACAATGAGAAGCACGGTGTGACCCCGCAGACCATACGCAAAAAAGTTCATGACGTCATTGAAGCTACGAAGGTGGCTGAGCAGAAGGCGGATTATTTAACTGGCGTAGGTGCTGGAAAAATGAACAAAAAGGAACGGTTGGTGCTGCTTCAGAAGCTGGAAGCAGACATGAAGGATGCAGCGAAGAACCTGCAGTTCGAACGTGCAGCAGAGCTTCGCGACGCGCTGCTTGAGCTTCGCGCTGAGATGGGATAAGTAGGGGGAGAAACGATTGGCTAGCGATAAAATAGTGATCAAGGGCGCGCGCGCCCACAATTTAAAAAATATTGATGTCACCATACCTCGTGACAAATTTGTCGTGCTTACGGGTCTAAGCGGATCGGGGAAATCCTCTCTTGCATTCGATACCATCTATGCGGAAGGTCAGCGCCGATATGTAGAGTCTTTATCTGCTTACGCTAGACAGTTTCTCGGTCAAATGGAAAAGCCGGATGTTGATTCTATTGAGGGATTATCACCGGCGATCTCCATTGATCAGAAGACAACTAGTCGCAATCCACGCTCCACAGTCGGAACTGTAACCGAGATCTACGATTATTTGCGGCTGTTATTTGCTCGAATCGGCAAGCCGCATTGTCCGGAGCATGGGATTGAAATTACATCGCAGACTGTGGAGCAGATGGTTGACCGGATCATGGAATATCCTGAGAAGACGAAGCTGCAAATACTGGCTCCGCTTATTTCAGGACGCAAAGGCGAGCACACCAAGCTCCTTGCAGACATTCAGAAGCAAGGCTTCGTACGGGTGCGTGTGAACGGTGAATTGCGCGAGCTTAGTGAAAAGATTGAGCTAGAGAAAAATAAAAAGCATAATATCGAGGTCGTTGTCGACAGAATCGTTGTGAAGTCAGACATTCAGAGCAGGCTCGCTGATTCTTTAGAAACTGCTCTTAAGCTCTCTGAGGGCCGCGTGCTCGTTGATATTATTGACCAAGAAGAGCTGCTTTTCAGCTCTAATCTGGCTTGTCCGGAATGCGGATTCAGTATTGATGAGCTTGAGCCGCGTATGTTTTCCTTCAACAGCCCTTATGGCGCTTGTCCGGACTGCGATGGTTTAGGCCTCAAAATGATTGTTGACCCTGAGCTTCTCGTACCAGATAGAACCAAATCCATTGAAAATGCGGCTTTTCTTGCTTGGGCAGGCAGTACGTCCAACTATTATCCGCAATTTTTAAGTGCGGTTTGTGTTCACTATGGCATACCGCAAAACGTACCCGTATCAGAGCTCTCTGCTGAGCACATGAATAAGCTGCTCCACGGTACAGGTGGAGAGCGTGTTCGTTTCCTATATGAAAACGATTTTGGCCATCGGAAGGAAGCCTATGTTCCATTCGAAGGCATTGTGAATAATCTAGAGCGACGTTATCGCGACACGGCATCAGATATGATGCGGGAGCATATTGAGAATTATATGAGTGCTAAGCCATGCAGCGGCTGTAAGGGCCGAAGGCTCCGCAAGGAGAGCTTGGCGGTTACGATCAATACCCAAGATATTTCACAGGTAACGTCATTATCGATAGGCGATTCACAGCGCTACTTTGAATCGCTTAAGCTCTCGTCGAAGGAATTGGCAATTGCGAGCTTGATTTTGAAAGAAATCAACAGCCGCTTAGGCTTTCTTGTCAATGTTGGTTTAGAGTATTTGTCCTTAAGCCGCGCCGCGGGTACGTTATCAGGCGGGGAAGCACAGCGGATCCGATTAGCTACACAAATCGGATCGAGCTTAATGGGTGTGCTATATATTTTGGACGAGCCGAGCATTGGCTTGCATCAACGCGATAATGATCGGTTAATTGAGACGCTGGAGCATATGCGCAATCTTGGCAACACTCTAATCGTCGTAGAGCATGATGAGGATACGATGCTGGCTGCTGATTATATTATTGATATTGGGCCAGGTGCGGGTATACATGGAGGCATGGTTATAGCAGAAGGTACGCCGGAAGAGGTTATGGCCAATGAAAATTCGCTGACAGGCCAATACTTGAGCGGTCGCAAGTTTATTGAGGTGCCGGCTGAACGTCGCAAAACCAATGATAAATGGCTTGAGGTTCGCGGTGCCAAAGAAAACAACCTTAGAAATGTGAATGTGAAAATCCCGCTGGGCGTATTCGCTGCCGTCACGGGGGTATCGGGCTCGGGCAAGTCTACCTTCGTTAATGAAATTGTTTATAAGACATTAGCGAGAGATTTAAATAAAGCGAAGACACGCCCAGGTCAGTATAAGGAGCTTCGCGGCATAGAGCATTTGGAGAAGGTTATTGATATTGATCAATCACCAATCGGCCGAACGCCAAGATCGAATCCAGCTACCTATACTGGAGTGTTTGACGATATTCGTGATTTGTATGCAAGCACGACTGAATCAAAGGTTCGAGGCTATAAGAAAGGACGCTTCAGCTTTAATGTGAAGGGTGGACGCTGCGAAGCCTGTCGCGGTGATGGAATCATCAAAATCGAAATGCACTTCCTTCCGGACGTATACGTTCCTTGTGAGATTTGCAAAGGCAAACGATATAATCGTGAGACGCTTGAAGTGAAATACAAAGGGAAAAACATTGCAGAGGTATTGGATATGACGATTGAGGACAGCTGTCTTTTCTTCGAGAATATTCCAAGGGTTCATCGCAAAGTACAGACATTGCTTGATGTAGGGCTTGGTTATATGAAGCTTGGACAGCCGGCAACAACGTTATCAGGCGGCGAAGCCCAAAGAGTTAAGCTGGCGGCCGAGCTCTATCGCCGATCGACAGGAAAAACACTTTACATTTTGGATGAACCAACAACAGGCTTGCATGTGCATGATATCGATAGATTGTTAGCGGTTTTGCACCGCTTGGTAGATTCAGGTGAATCGGTACTCGTTATTGAGCATAATTTGGATGTTATTAAAACAGCAGATTATTTGATAGATCTTGGACCGGAAGGCGGCAACGGCGGAGGGTTGATTGTTGCGACAGGTACACCGGAGCAGGTCATTAAAGTGGAGCAATCGTACACGGGGAAATATTTAAAGCCGATTTTGGAACGTGATCGTGAACGGACGAATGCGCTGAAAAAACAGATGGCGGCAGTAGCGGCAGAATAAAGGAAAGCACGCGGAGTGCTCGGGGCCACTGAAAAAGGCAAACTTTTTCAGTGGCCTTCGATTACTCAGACCATCGGGCAAAATGACTTGTAAAATGTACAGCCTATCCTCTTAATTGATTAAACATGGACTGTTTAAACTCGTCCATCATCATCGGTCCGTCACTCACATAACAGCTTAGATCAAAGCTTGAAATGATTGGTTCTATATAATCAAATACATTAGAATTGGGCGCGACAAGCTTCGCTGGGAGCAGCTTTGTAGTCTCGAGCAGATCGAGAAGCTTATTAGGAATAATGCTGAAGCCATCCTGCTGCTCAAACATATGCATCATAAGGATTTGTTCGGACTGTTGGTCGAGCACTACGAAGCCCATAGGGAAGTATGGTCTTCCTTCATCACTTACAGGTGTAGGCATAAAGAAACAATCAAGCTCCCATATTCCGCTTGTTCTCTTAATTGTTTTTTTAAGCTTGGCAAGCTGGAGCTCATTGATAACAGCCACACTCTGTGGCAGCTCTTCCTGGGCTTCTTCCTCTGGTATCAGCCATTCTGTGTCCCAAGCGATAGCTCCATTTATTTCAGATGCTGGTACACGAGTTAATACCTTTTTGTCTTGGAATTCGAGATACGCATCGGGATCTTCGGCAGCAGCCTGGGCGACATATATAGCTTGTTCTAACGCAGCAGTCAAAAAAATGACATCTTCAGCTGTTTGGAGCGGCCAAGGATAAAAACCAGGCTCATGAATTTTAAAAGCAGGCCATGCCCCGCGCCCACGAAATTTTAACCCTAGAGCTTTGATTTGTTCTCTTTCATTTGGATGGAGATCTTCTCGATCATCGAACGAGAGCATGAGACAATGCTGAACATAAAGAGGATCATCGGCTAATTGATCATTAAACATAGCTAATAAAGTGTTTAAGCCTCCTGTACCTAAATACAATGCCATTCCAAATAACTCTCCACCTGCACCCATTACACAGCAGTAGCCTGTTCGATTAGTATTTGGTTCTTTAACTGCGAAGATGTGATAGTTCTCAAGCACGTTCCAAGGCTCAGCGGCTTTGAATGCAATTGCTGAATCATAAAGCTTCTTCCATTGATCGTCGGTTGGCTGCATGTCATTCCTCTACTTTCATCATTTGATCTAAAAAGTTGTTTTTCGATAAAAAATAAAGATAAATCACGCTCAAAACGATATTATTTTCAATTATACATAGAAATCTTAATTTGTTTAAAAGGTTGTAAATGAACAAAAATTATTGTAGGACTGACATTTATGCAAGTGGGGACAAGTGCATAGAATTTCGTAATATGTCTATAATACCAACGTTATAGTTTTTGGAACAGATGGACATTTTATAATTATAGCAAATATTTTTTGAAATCGTGACAAACTTGTTACGAAAGCGGATTCGGACTTGCGTCGGAAGCCACAAAAAGCTAACATATAGTATAATAGGTTACGTGCGAAAAAAGGAGGTCACTTCATGTTTTTGGCAGAAGAAGCAGCTCAAGCGGCAAGCAAAATCGGTACATTCGATTGGTTTATGTTGGCCTTTACTGTATTGATCGCAATTGGTCTTGTTCGACTATTGACCGCTCGTCCGAAGAAAAACATTTTCGCGATCGGATTTACGGTCGTTTCTCTCGGATTGTTTTTGTTGATCGACTTTATTATGATCACAAAGGTATGGTTAGCGTAGTTTGCAGAAATAGAAAAAGGCCTACCGGACTTGTCCGGTAGGCCTTTTTCTATTTCTATGGAGATTAAACCCACCACATCTCGCCAAGCGGCTCGCGGATCAAAATTTGCTGTAGATTTTGAACAGCCTTCGTAAAGCCCTCATCAACGGACATTAAGCCGTCTTCATGCTCGATGCTGACTACATAGTCATAGCCTACAAGGCGTAGAGCGCTAAGTATGTCTGACCATACTTTTAAGTCATGGCCATAACCAACCGTACGGAACTGCCAAGCGCGGTCAAGCATGAGAGCGTAGGATTGCATATCGGTTACGCCGTGATGGTTAACGTTGATTGGATCAATCGTCGTATCCTTCGCATGGAAGTGATGGATTGCGCCTGCACGTCCCAAAATATGAACGGCTTGTACAGGATCAATACCTTGCCACCACATGTGGCTTGGATCAAGATTCGCGCCAATCGCATCGCCAGCTGCTTCGCGAAGACGAAGCAAAGTAGCAGGACTATGAACGGAGAAGCCGCCGTGAAGCTCTAGACCGATCTTCACACCGCCTGCAGTTGCGAGCTTGCCGATTTCAGACCAATATGGAATAACCTTTTCTTCCCATTGCCATTTCAAAATATCTTGGAAATCGTTTGGCCAAGGAGCTACAGGCCAGTTCGGATATTTTGCATCCTCATGGTCCCCAGGACAGCCGGAGAAAGTATTTACTACAGATACTTCAAGACGATTAGCCAGCTCGATGGTTTTGCGAATAACAGCATCGTGATCAGATGAAATAGCTTTCTGAGGGTGAAGCGGGTTGCCATGACAGCTGAGTGCGCTGATCATCAGTCCGCGTGATTCCACTGCCTGCTTAAACGCTTTCAGTTTGCCTGCATCAGCAAGCAGCTCATCTGGATTGCAATGTGCATCCCCTGGATATCCGCCTGTTCCGATTTCGATGGCGTCAAGCCCCTTGGAGGCAATATAGTCTAGTGATTCCTCGAATGATTTTTGTGCAAAAAGAACGCTAAATACGCCTAATTTCATGTGTCCTTTTACCTCCCGAATCCATCAAATGGATTGAATTAGCAGTCCCACATAGTATAACACTTCTGTAATCAGAACACATGACCGAAATGACAATTGACAAGATCGCATAATAATAGAGCAAAACTAGCAAGGTGCAGCGATTGGTCTTAAGGATAGAATAGATTATTCTAGTAAACTAGTGAATTCTCATTGTTAAATTTGGGAAAATATGCTACGTTATGAGTTGATTTGTAAGATGGAAAAATGTGAATTAATTGTAAGATTCATATTTGTGTCTGTATGGAGATGGATAGGGAGAGTGAATTTATGAAAAGGAGTATCCTTCGTATTTGCAGCATTATTGTTATTGGTGCAATCCTTGCTTCTGGAACCGTATGGGCTGCTGGAACAGTTGGGACAGCTACGCATGCGATGAATGCGACTAAGGTTAATGGCGAGGTTTACGTCAAAGCAAGCTCACTTACAAGTGCGCTTGGAGGCTCTGGTACTTTTGACTCAAAGACGAATACATACAGTTACATACCGGCTGATATTCCCTCGGTCATTAAGAAGGTATCTCCATCGGTTGTCGCGATTATAGGGAAGCCAAAGAATATCGGTTCAGCAGATCCGAGATACGCTTTAGCTCATGGAACAGGAGTTATTATTAGGGCAGATGGCTGGATTGTAACGAATGCGCATGTCGTGGAGGATATGAGTAATTTAGTTGTTGTAACGGCAGATGGGAAGCAATATGATGCAGAACGAACGCATCATGATGAGGCGAGCGATTTGGCATTAGTCAAAATCAAAGCAACAAAACTCCCCATAGCGAAGCTGGCGCCGTCTCCTCTTTCGGTCCAGGTAGGTGAAACGGTTGTGGCAATCGGCACGCCGGTTTCCTTCTCTCTACGAAATACTGCGACAAGCGGTATAGTGAGCGGTATGAATCGCAGTATTTCCTCAGCATACAACCTTCTCCAGACAGACGCAGCTATTAATCCGGGCAATAGCGGAGGTCCGCTCGTAAATATGAAGGGCGAGGTTATCGGTATAAATTCATTGAAATTCGTAGAAGTGGGAGTCGATAATCTCGGTTTTTCCATTCCAGCCGACACCGTGCAGTATGTGACAAACCATTTTTTTAAATATGGACATGTCAAGCGTGCTGGGCTTGGACTAGTGCTCGAGGAAAGCTGGTCAGCAATTATCGGAATTCCTACCTCGGATCCGCTAACTGTGAAATCAGTACAATCGGCAGCAGCTCAGAAGATAGGTATTAAAAATGGTGATTTGCTCTATAAGGTGGCTGGCAAGCAGGTTTCTACGATTGTAGAGCTAAATGAACTGCTGAAGAGCTATCTACCAGGACAACAGGTTGAGGTTATGCTGCAGATTGATGGTGACCTCGTAACACGAAAGCTGACACTGGTTGAAGGTTGATTATTAACTTGGAAGAAATTAATAAGAGAACTAAGCTATTATCCTACTTATAAGGGGTCAAAATAAATGAAGAAGCTATTAACGATGCTGCTGCCCGTACTGCTCGTATTATCGATGCTGCCAATGGCGGTGTTCGCTGCTGATGAAGACAATAAGGTGGAGGTTAGACTTAAGGCGGGCAGTACAGCTGTCAAAATTAATGGAAAAGCAACGACTGTGGAAGCGCCATTTGTAACAAGCGGCACTACGATGGTACCTTTGAAGGTTATTACAAATGCGTTTGGCGCTGGTCTTAAATTGGAAAATGGAAATGTCATTACGTTAACGTACAATGACCGGAATATCGTCTTAACTTTTGGCAATAAAACCGTAAAGGTGAACGGAGTTGCAAAAAACGTAGCGGTAGCCCCTGTAGTTGTCAAAGGCTCAACGATGGTTCCGCTTCGTGTAATTGTTGAAGCTTTTGGTGCAAGTATCACCAACGATAACAAGACAAAAGAAACGGTGATTGTCGGCGTTCGAGCTAAATCATCAACTTCTGGAGGTACGTCCATTGATTCAGATTACGGCAAAACCAAAATCGGAGACAGCTACTATGGCTGGACATTAAACTACCCAGCAGGCCTTGTACAGGTAGATCAAAGTGATAATGGCGATTTTGTGAAATGGGCGGATACGGCAGATGCTTCGAAGGTAGCCGCGCAAGTGAATGTTATAACGGAGCGTGTCGGAGATGATGTGCTGACCATCGAGGAACAACGGGATATTTTGTCTAATTATTATTTTGAAGATGAGATTACGCTCGACAAGCGGACCATAACAGTTGGCGGACTGCAATTTGAGAAGGTTGTAACGTATACGAAACAAACAAAAATGTATTATGAATATCGGGGTATTCAAAAAGCAGGAACTTATTTTATCGTTATTGTGGGCGTCAAAGGTGCAGATAAATCTGTGCTGAGCGGCTATGATACGTTGTTGAACAGCTTCACACCTGCTTTTAATTCATCTGATAAAACGATAAAAAATATTACTAAGGTAGTTAACGGAACCATTACATTTAAGGACGCTGACTATGGTCTGTCTGTTAAGCTTCCAGCGGATTGGAGCAGTGATCCTGAGAGTGCGACTCCGTGGTTTACGAATGCAACAGATGCTTTGGAATTTGATTTCTCATCAGCGGCTCCAGGAGATACGCTTGAGAATTGGGCTGCTCGTCGAGAAGCGCGAGTTCGTGAAGACATTATTAGCTCCAACGTTCGCAATTTCGTATCTGAGCCTGTCAGCTTGCTTGATGGCAAGGCATTAATGTTGAGCTACGAAATTTCTTATGGTGAAAATTACTGGGTGACATTAAATGAAATTCACTTTATTTCAGGAGAATATAAGTATTCGATCTCATACCTCCACCCGTCCTTTAACAACGTAAAAAGCAAACAAACACTTAAGCAAGTTATAGCGTCGCTTGATATTGACATTGTTTTTATTGAGAAAAACTTTGGCCTTGTCGAGGATGATTTTGATTTGTTGGATCGCAGTAAAAAAACAGTGAAACGCAGCACAACCTATGGTTACTCTATAGAGATACCTGCCTATTGGACAGGGCTGCAGAAAAATTTTAATGAAGATGGAGTATTTTATGCATCTAGTGCTGGTAATTTCGTAGTTTACGAATCTGAAGGATCGGCTGCTTCAATCTCAACAGAGTTTGCCCAAATTCACACAAAGCCGGAAGGTATCGCACAAGGCATATCTGTTAAGGAAAATACTTTGGTGACCATTAATGGGAAATCAGCTCGTAAAATAGTAATACATGCAGCTAAACCGAAGGAAAGTCTTCCTTTTACACAAACGCTCTACATGTTTGACAAGACGGAGGGCTGCATCGTATTTAGTTTCTCCGTTTCTGATATTCACGCTACGGAGAGCAACTTGAAAGTTATTAACGATGTGGCGCAATCGATTCGTTTCAATTAATAGAAAGCTGTAATCGCAAGATCGGTTCCCTTGAGTGGGAGCTGGTCTTTTTTTAAAATATAGGAAAGTATATTATTTCGCCATACTATCTCTATATTTCTGGAAATGAAACGCGCTGGCGCTGCCAAAGGACGGCAACAGCCGTTTCATCTTGCTTTATGCCAGTATTGTTTAGTGGTATAGATGTCTGTGGTTTGTTAAGATAGGAGGAGCAGGTTTCAAGTATGAGAGGAATGGATTGTTATTATGACAGATACACTAATTAGATCGGACATAGAGCTGCTGGCTCCGGCTGGCGACTGGGATTGTATGAGGGCGGCTGTTGCCAACGGCGCGGATGCGATATTTTTTGGAGTGGAAAAATTTAACGCGCGTGCTCGCGCGAATAACTTCCGGAGCGAGGAGCTTCCGGAGATTATGGCTTTTCTTCATACGTATGGGGTTAAAGGTTTCCTGACGTTTAATATTCTCGTGTTTGAGGATGAGCTTAAGGATGCGCAAAATTTGATTGAAATGTGTATCGATGCGGGCGTAGATGCCGTTATCGTGCAGGATTTAGGCCTTGTAAAGATGATCCGCGAGCTATCGCCGGATTTTCCTATTCACGGCTCGACACAAATGACGATTACATCTCCAGAAGCGGTAGAGTTCACCAAGCCCTTTGCACTGGAGCGCGTAGTGCTCGGACGCGAAAACAATTTGAAGCAAATTCGGACGATCGGCGAGCAAGCTAAGCTGCCGATGGAGGTATTCGTGCACGGTGCGCTGTGCGTATCGTATTCGGGTCAATGTCTCACGTCTGAAGTGTGGGGCGGACGCTCCGCGAACCGCGGCGAATGCGCGCAGGCTTGCCGGCTGCCGTATGATTTGATGGTGGACGGCGAGGTGCAGCCGATGGGCGACATCGCGTATTTGCTGTCGCCGAAGGATTTGGCGGCGATCGATATTGTACCGGAGCTCATCCAAGCGGGCGTTACATCGTTTAAAATTGAAGGACGGCTCAAAACTCCGGAATATGTCGCGAATGTCGTGAGCAAGTATCGGCGCGCGATCGATAAATATTTTGATGGCGACCTGTCGAAGCCGTCAGTGGAGGATGTGCGTGAGCTGCAGCAAAGCTTCTCGCGCGGCTTCACGCATGGTTTTCTGTCGGGAACGAACAATAAGATGCTCGTAGAGGGTACGTTTCCGAAGAGCCGAGGTGTCTACCTCGGCCGTGTAGAGCGCGTTATGCGCGATGCGGTTACGCTGAAGATCGATGCGCCGTTAAAACGCGGCGATGGGATTGTGTTTGATGCAGGCGACCCGACGAAGAAGGAAGAGGGCGGACGTGTATACGATATCCGTCGTCAAGGCGTGAAGATCGAAGGCGAGGCGCAGGAAGGCACGCTGATCGAGCTCGTTTCCGGACGCAACGATGTTGATTTACGTAGAGTACATGTAGGCGACCGCGTATGGAAGACAAACGATCCAGCGCTGGATAAACGCCTAAGAGCTTCCTTTGAAACGGAAAAGCCATATCGTGTATTCCCGCTGCATGTTAGAGTAACAGGCGCGCTTGGGCAACCGATGCGCACGTGGTGGACGGATGTCCAGAAGGGGACAACCGTTGAGCTTGTTACGGAGCTAGAGCTGGAGCAAGCACAGAAGCGTCCGATGGATGCGGCGCTGCTTGAGGATCAGCTGGGCAGACTAGGCGGTACCGTGTATCAGCTGGAGAAGCTGGAGGTTGAGCTGCAGGGCGATTTGATCGTACCAATACGCGAGCTTAACCGTTTGCGGCGCGAAGCTGTAGAGCTGCTGGCCGTGGAGCGTCCGAAGCCGCCTGTCTTTGTTAAAAACAAAGTTCAATCCCGTGAAAATATTTATCAAGCCGATGCGGCGAAAAAGGATATTTTGGCACCACAAAGCGGCAAGGATGCGAAGCTGATCGCTTTATGCCGCAGCCTTGCACAAGTAGAGGCCGCGGTGAAAACCGATGTGTCGTACGTGTATGCTGATTTTGAATTTATTAAGCAGTTCCCAGCTGCGATAGCTGCTGCTCGTGAAGCGGGCAAGCCGATTGCGCTGGCAACACCGCGTATTCATATGCCTGGCGAGAACGGCTACCATGCGAATATTTTGAAGCTGCAGCCTGATGCAGTGCTCGTTCGGAACACGGGAGCGCTATATTATTACTTGCGTGCTCGTACTGCTAATCCGGATAAGCCATTCCCTAAGTTGATTGGTGACTTCTCATTGAATGTAGCCAATCACAAAGCGGTGAATCTATTCACCGAGGCTGGTCTTGATCTGATTACGCCGTCGTATGATCTCAATATTCAACAAATGGTCGACTTGCTGGAAAACTCGGACACCTCCATGCTGGAAATGGTTATTCATCAGCATTTGCCGATGTTCCATACGGAGCATTGTGTCTATTGTACCTTCATGAGTGAAGGAACTGACTTTACGAACTGCGGTCGTCCATGTGAGGAGAAGCGTGCTTCCTTGCAGGATCGGATCGGCATGGCGCATCCAGTTCGCGTTGACGAGGGCTGCCGCAACACGGTGTATAACGCCATCGAGCAATCGGGGGCGGAATATATTCGCAACTTTGTTGGTTATGGCGTATCCAACTTCCGCGTAGAGTTTCTTGAAGAGACGCCTGAGAAGGTGCTTGAGGTGTTGTCATTATACCGCGATGCGCTTGATGGTAAAATCAGCGGTACACAGGTATGGCGCAGCTTGAAGGCAATCAATCAGCTCGGCGTTACGCGTGGACAGCTGGTTAATAAGTAAACTCCGAACCGAATATTCGCGTTAAGCCGTCTTCCTTGCGATAGGGAAGGCGGTTTTTGTTTTATTCATTAAAATAGTTTAAACTGCAACCTTTTGCGCCGCTGCACGCATCTTTATTTATAGAGAGAGCAGGTGAATGAATGAGCGCGGAGCAACAAGCGATAGAGCGATTGAAATGCGGTGACGGTTCCGCACTAAAATGGTTGATGGAGCAGTATGGCGACGATATTTTGCGGACAGCCGTGCTGCTGCTTAAGGATTATCACATGGCTGAGGACGTGAGCCAGGAAGTGTTTATAACCGCCTTTCAAAAAATAAAGCAATACCGCGGGGAAGGCAGCTTGCGAGGATGGCTGCTGAAGGTGACAATCAATCTCTGCCGCAGCAAGATGCGGCTCGTTTCTTGGAAGCGGTTGTTGTTTCGAGAAGCAACGATAGAAGAAAACAGAGTTCATAGTCATCTATATAACTCGGCGCCAAATGCTGAAATCGAACAATGGCTGCTTTCCTTATCGCTGCGTGAATCGATTGAGGCTATGCCTTTTAAATACCGTGAGGTTATTGTTCTCTACTATTATCAAGAGCTGACCATTAAAGAAATTGCACAGGTGCTGACTGAGCCCGAGAGTACAATTAAGAGCAAGCTGCTGCGAGGCCGCAGACTGCTTCGACATCAATTAGAGGAAGGGGGCTGGCAGGATGAAACAAGAGCATAAAAAGCAAAAATTGCGTAAACAATTGGACAATGAGCTGGCAGCTGTACATTTTAACGAAGAGCTGCAAAGGACCGTTTTACAAAGAGCTTGTCCTCCTTCATTTTGGAATCGAGAGCTGCGTATACCCGGAATTGCAGCTGCAATTATGTTGTGTGTGCTTATTGCGATACCCGTTATCGGTTGGCAGCAAATAGCGTCGTCAACTTCTTCGGCGCAAACCATTGATGAGAAGAGTCAGTTTGAAAGTGGCGATAAATTAGTCGTTCTAGCAGGTGGCGTATATTATGAATCGGAGCTCCTTGAAGGGTGGTCGCGAGCGAAATGATACGATTCAAAGTGAAAACGATGGCGATGCTGCTCGCGGTTCTTATACTCGGAGCTGGGATCAGTTATTTCTTATTGCCGTACTACCTTTTTCATTCGGAGAAATACGAAGTGCTGTGGAAGTGGTTTCCGAGCAGCAAGCAATCGGAGTCTGCGCTTTTTTTGGCTGCGGAAGCTGCTGAGCAGTTCACTTCATCCTCTGACGACGAGCATATCTTCATTTTTCCAACAAGCAGCTCCTCCAGCGGCACAAATGCAACAGTGGAGGGACGTCAGCTTGCGATCAATGCATTTGAACAGCTAATAAAGCAATATCCAGCTTCTCGTTATATTAAAGGGGTCAAGCTCAAATTAGGCAAGCTTTATCTATGGAGCAAGGAGTGGGATAAAGCGGATAAGCTCTTCGCGGAGCTTGCCGCAAGCGGCAATGAGGATAGTGAGGTTCTGGCCTATCAAGCGATGCTGAACACAAGAAAGGAAATACCAGATAAAGAGGCTGCGTTAACTGGAAAAGTGATGATTGGCGAAAAACCTGCATCGGGTGTATTTGTCGTGCTGCATCGCAGCGATGACAATGGATGGAGCTCCCCTCCTTATCTTCATTATCCGATAGCGATTACTGACGAGCAGGGCGAATATCGCTTTTATGATGTGACTGCAAATGAATATGAAATTGGAGTCGGTGTGACGCCGGCCGAGGTGAGCGGTTATTATTTAACGCAAGCTGCACGGGAGCGCGTGAGTATTGCAGCAGGAAAAACAGAAACGTATAATATTCAATTTGTTCCTAAGGTTTCGGTGGTGTCGCCTGTCAATAAAGAGCAAATAACAGGAGATAGGCTGCGATTTGTTTGGAATGCGTATCCGGGTACTGATTATTATTTACTTTCGATTACGTCATTTTACCGCGATGAAAAGGGGAAAAGCGTTGGAACGAGTACGGTACAGCTCTCCGATGAGAAGCTTAAAGATACAACAGCCGAGTATAGTTTAGAGGAGCTGAGAGGCTCATCGAGAGGTTTTGGTAAAAGCTATAATGCGGATGGCAGAGTTGCCCTCTCGAACACGGGAGTGCTTGGCGCTATATTCCCAGGGGGAGATTTTATTTGGTCTGTTGATGCTTATAATGCTGATGGGCGCAAAATATCGAGCTCTAGCGGCTATTATACAGGCCTGATCCAGACGACGCCCTTTTTCACCATGTCAGAGGAAGGGATGCTTGCTGGAGATAGGTATGTCATTGAGGGTGACTATGAGAAAGCGATTGCGTCTTATAAGTCCGAAGGGAATAACGATTATGCACTGCGTGCATTGGCGAGATTGATTTATTATGGAATAACAAAGGATGATGGCGATCCAGGAGAAGCCTTGACCTATTTAGAGCGGGTAAGTGCTCCTAATGAAGGGGACAAGGACCTTTTGAAGCAAATGAAAGAGGAACTTGAACCGAAGTAACCATTTGACACGGAAATCTTGCTGACATAGCATAGAAGGAAAGCAATTATGCGACATTCGATTTTTTGGAAAAAGCGAGGCGTGAACATTGATGAATGAGGTTTGGTTTTCTGGCTGGAGGCATGTGTTTAAGCTTGATCCCGAGCGTGAAATATCCGATGAAGCGCTCGATCAAATCTGTACCTCAGGCACGGATGCGATTATTGTCGGGGGCTCCAGCGGCGTTACTTTTGAGAATACGGTCGATCTGATGGCGCGAATTCGAAGATATTCGGTGGATTGTGCGCTTGAGGTGTCGACATTGGAGGGAGCGGTTCCTGGCTTCGACGGTTATTTTGTGCCGCTGGTCCTTAATACGAGTCAAGCGGAATGGATTACCGGAAGACAAACAGAAGGGCTGCTTGAATATGGATCTTTTGTGCCTTGGGAAGAGACCGCCGCTCAGGGCTATATTATATTGAATGCCGAGGCTACAGCGGCCAAGGTTACAGGAGCACAAACGGAGCTAACGGAAGCAGAGCTTATTGCGCATGTACGAATGGCAGATCGGCTAATGCGTCTGCCCGTCATTTATTTGGAATATAGCGGACGGTTCGGCGATATGCAGCTCGTGAAGCGGGCTAGAGCAACGGCTGTACAGGCAAGACTCTTTTATGGCGGGGGTATAGATACTGCGGAAAAGGCGCGCCAAGCGGCGGAGTCGGCTCATACGGTTGTCGTTGGAAATGTGATTTACAATGATTTGGTGGCTGCGCTCTCTACTGTAGCTGCTGTACACAATAGTTGATGGTTTTCAGCTATGTATTAATAAGCATCTGTTCATACCTTTGGTTGCTCATGTTGATGAGTACAAGAGAGGTATGGCAGATGCTTTTTTTTGTTGCCGAGAGACGTGACTGGGAACAAGGATACAATCTCTATTTATTTTCAAAAATTTAAGGGTCCAAAGTCCTGCTTTTGCACAGAATTTGCACAGAGCAATTTGATACACTTTCGTGGAATGTCGATAGATGACGGAATAGAGCATTTATTGCTGATTTATAGCGATCTATATATAGGCTCATTTCGTTGATAATGGAAGTGAGGCAGAACGGTTGATTAGACAACTGATCAGGATTACAGAGAGGAGTCATAAGTTTATGCACGTAAATCGAAAGGCTTTCAGAAGCATGGCGACGATGATCATTATTGCTATGCTTGGGACGATGCTGCAGGGCTTGAGTGCAGAAAAAGTTGAGGCGGCGGCACCCGCGGATTTAGAAGTTATTTTTGGCGCAGGAACACACATAGGTAATTTAACCTATGAAGCGGACAATTCGTTTGTGAATATTTATGCGAATACGCCGGGATTTACACAAACGAAAACCGATGCGGATTCAGAGATTGATTGGGGCAGCGGCGATATATATACTGGCAAAGGAGATAATGAAACAACGGTTGAATTTGAAATTGATATCGCAAAGAATCCCGCTCTAAAAGCACTTGCAGCAAGCGGCCAAGCAGAGGTGGTCGTGGGCTGGAATAGCCTAAAATATTATACAGGCGGTTTTATATTTTATTGGACGCGTGTTTCATCAGCAACCTTTACGCTCGGTGACGAAGTTATTTTAACTGGGAGTTCACATGGGGGAGAACTCGGGCCCAGATCTGCCTCGAGGATTATCGAAGATGATTCCAAGCTTCATATAAGTGTTTACGGTGAAGGAAAAGATGGCGGTGACCTTACTGGAGCCAGAGGATTGTATATCAAATTCCAAGATAAAACGCGCCCGGAAATGACGAGCTATATTTTCACAGGTAACGGTGCGGAGCGCCATAACGATAATATTAACCAGCGAGAACTGTATGTTAAGCAGGATGAAAAATTAACGCTCGACTATCAGTTTACTGAACCGGTTAAGCCTACTGCATTAAACTCGGCGTATTATGAGCATTTCTTGCGTCATCCACTGTTTGCTAATCCAAACGGAACGGGGCTGCCAGCAGCAGGGCAGACGCAATATTTAGAAAATAAAACATACACAGCTAATAACCTAAATACTTATCAAGACCATATTAAATATGAATATACAGGCGTTAAATATCATAACAGCGGGAATTTGCCGCTAGAGCCGCTGATTACCGGTACTTCAGCAAGCGGTGTACCACTTAACCAGACGATGGAAGAGAAAATTAGAGGGGCTGTACTGGCAGATACTGCGGGGAACGTCGCCATTACTGATTTCCCGAATGTAGCCAGTAACGCCAGCAATGAATATTTGCGCGGAAAAGTTGTAAATCCCTTTGATTACAACAATGGCGGCTATCGCGTCATCGTTGACGGAGTCGCACCTAAATATACGAAGACCGGAAACGGAATTCAACCGGAAATCGTGACAGGCGTTACGCTGAACAAAAACGATACGGTTGACTTCACGATGCAAATGACCGAAGAAGCGGTCGTGAAGAGAGACTGGGATGTAGATAAGACCTTTATTCTTTTTAATACGGGGATGAAGGCGTATTACGTCTCGGGAAGCAATTCAAAAAAATGGACTTTCCGTGCCCATATTACGGAAGAGCTCCTCATGGAGACGCCGTTATTGAAAGCAATAGCCGTCTCGAATGATGTTAAAGGAGATGACTCCGATATCAATGTCATTCAGGATTATGCGGGCAATCTTTTAATCCAGCCTGCTAACTATGATGGTATCCATATTGATGGCGATGAATCACTAGTCAATTCAAAGATTGATTGGGCACGACTTGCGATTGATAATAAACCGCCGATTATCGACTACCACTACGAAGTAGGTGGAGCCACTAATCAGACGTACCAGAAAAACGGGAAAATTACGATTGATGCAAACGATCCATCTGTGTTGATACCGGAGCTTGATCCGGTCGTAGAAGAACGCGGTCTAGAAAGACCGAGCCGCGGGATTTATCGTCCATCGAACAATACAGGTGCAGGTTCGCCATCTGTTGGACTAGTCTATTACGTTTGGACTCAATCGCCAAATGATCCTTTCGCGGCGGAGGCTGCGGATCAATACGCTGCGATCAAGCGTTACTCTTTATCAGCGAAGCAGCCGAGTGAAGAGTTATATCCAGGGAAGTATACGGACCTGTCCCTTCAGGTCGTTAATAACAAAACCAACATGATCGCTCCTCCTCCTGAAGCACTAACTTCGGAAAACAGCGGTGATTGGTATTTGCATACCTGGACAGCTGATATGACATGGGACACTGCCAGAGAGCTGATGCAGTATGAGAAGAAAAAGAAATATGTGCTGGATAATGCGAGCGAGTATGAGGCATGGAAGCAGGAGCTTACTAGCGGATCGGATGCTGACAGAACTTTTTATGCAGATAACAAAGCATTAGCGGCTGTAGGCGACTACGGAAATGTTGCTTCATGGAAGTTAGGCGATTTCAATAACGACGATTCCAACTGGACCTATAATTCGACACTCATCAAGCTGGATAACCGCAAGCCGACCGTTTTGGTCAATGAAGTTAACGGAGACAACACCTTTAATGTTCAGCTTAGCGCCACGATATCTGATGCTCATAGTGGGGTAAAGAAAACCTCCTATCAATGGGTGTTGGAAGGCAAGCAGCCAAAAGAGATTAATTGGAAAACCGCTGCACTTACAGGCGACAAGCTTAGTGTTTCCAGTTTAAATGAAGTGGAAGAGGACGGCGTCTACCACTTGTACATTAAGGTCCTTGACCAAGCAGGGAATGAGCTCGTTGCCTCTACCGAAACGCCGGTAACGATTAATTCGAAAGAGAAGGTGCTCTCCGAATTTTCTCCTCCTGCAGATACGAATTATGTGAAAAGCCATGATGTCATATTCAATATTAGCGGCGTTACGCCAGATGCCGTTGGGTATGTTATAAGTGCTAATGCAACACGCCCAGTTAATAATGCTGACTTCACGGCATTGAATGTATCTGGAGGTGGAAGCATAACCGCTGGTTTCGACTATCTTGTACCAGTCAACGCGGATGTGAACGGACACCGTTATATCCATATGATGGCGAAAGCGGGAGACCGTTATTACTACTTCTCGAAAGCATATTATTTTGACAATCAGGCTCCAACGATCGGATTTAGCAAAAACGGAGTCACCTATCCACTGGAGTCACACAAGGTAACGGTATCGGTAGGTGAGCCTTACAGTGTATATGGGCTAGTGAAGCAATATCAATGGGTCAAGCAAGGCAAGGCGGCTCCTGATGCAGATTCGCCAGACTGGCAGGAGCTACCGGAAGACGGGGCTATTGTACTGGACAGCAAGGAGTTAGAGGATGGCGAAATTGCGGATTACCGATTGTATGTGTATGCGATTGACGGTGCCGGCAACAGCACGATCAAGAGCACGGCAGGAACATTCAAGGTTTCCAAAAACGGAGGCGCGGAAATTCCGCCCGCACCGTCCCATTCCGATTTAATCTATTTATACGGTGATGATACAGATGGTTATACGGCGATTTTGAAGCTAACTCTAGACACAGAAGACAAGAAAGGCTATGAATATTCAATTTCTGCAGACAACGGATCCAGCTGGAACAAATGGCGGACGTTTACGAGCTTTGTTTCCGTGAAGGCAGATTCCGATAATGCTTCTGCGCTGCCGATTCAAGTGAAATACAGAACCCCAGGTGGAGCGATTAGCGATCCGCAGAAGATCAATATTGAGACGCTATCTACGATTGAGCCCGTTTATGCGCTTACTACGCTTAGTACGACGAGACCGATCAGCCCGTTGACAGGCGTGGATGTTGAAGTTTCAGTGCCGCTTGGCATTAAGGTCATTCCAACAGACGTTAACCCTTCTATACCAGAGCGAACAGGCAATACATTTAAGGTTAAAGAGAATGGTTTCTATACCTTCGAGCTGACGGATATCAATGATGGACAGCGCAAGGATACCTTATATGTCGTGATTAATAATGTAGACGGAACACCGCCGGAAGGTAGTATCGAATATTTGATTACCGCACAAACGAACAGCAATGTAACGGTAAGGCTGGATACCTCTGAGCCTGTACAAGTAACAAATAATGAAGGAAGAGGCGCTTATACCTTTACGGCTAATGGTTCCTTCACCTTTGAGTTTAAGGATGAAGCGGGCAATACGGGTACAGCAACAGCGATTGTCCAAAATATTGACAAAGAGAGCCCTAAAGTGCGGCTAGTTCGGTCTTATGCCTATGGGAAAGACGGAGAAAAGACATTCGGTACGGTTCAAGATGCGAATGGCAATGTCCTATTCTCTTCCGGCGTAACGCTGGTGGTACAGGCAGAGGCAGGGGAAACAAAAGAATTCAAAATCGTTAAAGGAAAAGAAACAGTCACGCTGCAAAGCAATGGCATTCAAACGTTTGTCGTTTCCGATCTGTTTGGCAATACGAAGGTATTGACAGAGGATATTGACAATATCATTGCAGCTCCGCCTCAAGTGGAGAGCATTACGTATACGTATGTTGATCAAGACGGACAAGCCTTGCCGCAAAACAAAATTGTCACTATCGACGGCAAGTCTTATGCGAATGGAAACATGCTGGTAACGTTAAGCGGTCATACTACTGCTCCGAATAAAGTATTTTCGGGCGTTGTGCCGATCGCGCAAAATGGCAGTTACACCAATCAAATCAGCGGTGACGAAGGCAATTTTACTTATTCCAGAACGTACACGGCCAATGGTTCTACGACGATCGCTGTGTCAGATCTGCTTGGCAACGTGAATAAAGTAACAGTGACTGTTGATGGAATAGATAATAAAGCGCCTGAGCTTGTATTGAAACGAGCTTCAGCAGCTGTGGTGCAAAATAAAAAAGATTTCAATTTCGCAGTTGATTTGGGCGGTTTTACCGTTTCAGACAACGTATCGAAGCCTGAAAACATTAAGGTATCAATCAGTAAGCTGGACCTAACCAAAACGGGGCGTCAGCAAATTACTTACACGGCTGTGGATCAAGTAGGCAATACGGTTTCTGTCGTGCAGGACGTGTATGTGGTCAAAGATGGCGGAATACTGATCTTTGCGAATGATATGCTGATTTCTTCATCTGCAGGGGAGACTGCTTTGTTTGATCGCAGCACGCTGACCTTCAGCATTTCCGGTTACAATCTCATGAACGTTGGCGGCAAAGATCAGGTTAATGAGCTGGGTACCTATGATTTGCTCTATCAGCCGGGTCTCTATCGTGAAGGCCAAATGAAATATATTGCAAGTAAGATTACGTATAAAGAACTAATTAGCGGTCAATTTAAAGTGACCTTCCCTGGAGCAGGCTGGTACACCATTATTGTTAGAAACCAGGAGCGCGAGCGGGAATATGCTACATTCTTCATTTCGAAGGCGCAGTAATTGATCTGCAGACCAAGTACCGGCCGTGCGTTTAGCACGGCTGGTTCTCGGCCTGCTTCTCTGTTGGCGAATTGGAATAATGCGAGTACTAGATTTGGTCAGACGACAGGAGGCATTTAGGTGAGAGTAGCTAGAAAAAGCGGCATATTCATGCTCGCCTTGTTATTATTTATAGCTTCAAACTATTTAGGCATGGAAGCTGTTGCGGCTGCAGTAAGCAGTCCCAACACAACAGTGCTTCAGAACGATTTCATTAAAATTACGGTAGATAACAATACTGGTCGCTTCGGGATTCGTACGGTAGAGGGACAGCCGGTGCGCAAGAAGGATCAAAACGTCGACATGCTCTTCCGCGGCGATGATCCAGAAACCTCGTTTACGACGTTCAAAATTGACGGCACGGATTATATTTTCGGTAATCCTTATAAATTCGCTGCCAATTTCTTCTCGGAGACGACAACGCCGAAGATTATTCAAAATATTAACGGTACAAAGCAAATCGAAACAACTTGGAAAATCAAGGGTGTCGAGATTAAACAAATTTTGATGCTTTATATGGACAGTGCCGACAAACAAAATGCCGGTAACGTCAACATTCGTTATGAGGTAGTTAACAAAAGCGGTGCGGAAGTCGCACTCGGCAGCCGGATTTTGCTAGATACGATGGTGGGCGGCAATGACGGTCCACAGTTTCAGATCGGAACGGCATACAAATCGCCACTGTTAGTAGAGAGAAAGCTTGTGCATGATCCTGAGAAGCTCGGTATTCCAGAGGAAGATCAAGCTTATTATAAAATACCAGCCTATTGGGTGATGAGGGACAAGCTGGAGCTTGATAACCCATTGGCAACCAATGTAATGGCTTACGGTTTTAACAATATTGCGGAAGCCAATATCAACATCGTTGATGAAATGACGGTCGCACATTGGAACAACCTGGCGAATACAAAGTGGGATTACACTCCGAATCCGAATCTAGATTTCACAAGAGATACGAATGACTACGGAACGGCCGATTCGGCGTTAGCTTTCTATTGGAATCCGAAGAAGCTGGCGAAGCAAGCAACGCAAACCTTCGAAACAATATATGGACTGGGTGAAATCGTAGCGCCGGATAAGGTATTCTCGATTCGCTACATGGACCCTGTGCAGCAGCTTGCTACACTGCCTGATGGAAGCAATTATGTCGATGAAGGTGTTTTTGAAATAACAGCTGAGATTGAGAATTTGGCGATGTATAACATGGAGCATACTCAGATTGAAGCTTCGATGACGCTGCAAAGTGGACTGAGTTTTGTGCAACTCGATAAATTCGGGAAAATTATGCGGGATGAAAACAACAATATTAAAACGGAAGCTTCACGGAAATTTGTGAAAGAGCCTATGAAAAAGACGCCTACGCCGGAAGAATCGGATGAAGGTATAGAGCCTAAATATCAACCAGGTGATACAGAGACGGTTACTTTTGTTGTACAGGCAAAAGGCAGACCATGGCCAACTACGAGAGAGTATATGCTGAACGTAAAAAGCCCGGAAACTCAGCTAGCTCTCGAAGAAAAAACAGGTGTAGTCATTGAAAAAGATGAAACCGGAAAAGAGAAGGAAGAAAATGTAGATCAGGACCTCCGGGCACAATATGAGTCTACTAAGAAAAACTTCATCTTGCTGCCCCCAATTGGCGAAGCGGTGCCGACTTATGTCTATGCAATCTCGCCTTCCGAGCTGTACAGCACGGATGTGAAGTACATGACTGTAAACCTCTCTAATATTGAGGCTTACAATACGGGTAATGAGACCATCGCTCCGAATTTTGATATTTATTTAAAAGAAAAAGTTACGGGTAATCGCTACAAGGTGGATACAAAAAACTCGGTCATTTTGCAGCCGGGAGCCGATGGATTCTCCGGGGATATGCGTATTACGTACCGGGGCGGCGACCTTGTAGATGATAAGGGCAATGTAATAGTAGCGGATTTGGGACCTGAGCTGCCGCTCGGCGAATATCAGGTTCAAATTGATTTTAAAGGTGATACAGGCGGCGATGAGGAAATTGCGGCGATGTACGACATTACGACAAATCAAATCTTCCTTGTAACGGATAATGAAGAAACACGTATCAGGGAAGCGAATATTTTGGCGATTTTTAAGCAAGAGGTGGATTTGAGCTTCGTAACGCCTAACGTAAGCGGGGCTTTGTTGGATTCTATCAATGAAGCTTTTCCGGGAGAACCTTTTAAATCTGGAACGGATCTTTATACGGCAGTAACGAAGTATAAAGAAGCGAAAACGATTGTGGGCATGGCGAGTAAAGCAAGCGACCCTGAGTTTGATTTGGGAGAATATTTGGACCCGGAATCATTGAAGGAAGTAGCAGCTTACCAGTATCAGCTTTTTGAATCAGAGGAAGCACTCGAAGAGTTTTTCGGTGAAGAGGATGGACCCGAGCAGCTGGTTGTCATTCGGGGTATGATCAAGCAGGTCGGTACGGGTGATGAGCAGCAGATTGTTGTTGATACGAAGACGGAGCCGGCAATCATTAACGAAGCAGTCGCTTATACAGGCAAAAACATCGTTTTGGTTCCAGGGAAGCTGGAACTTGGTTTGTTCACTAAGGAGTCGAATAACAACAGTGTTAAGGATATTCCATTTTTCGATACGCTTATCGTTAAGGGCGACGGTATTTTGAGCGTAGCGAACAGCGGATTTGTTTTTCATCAAGGGGAATGGACTTTAGATTTCTATAACGGATTCAATAAGTCGCTGGGCGAAGGCTACTTTGTCAATGACGAGGAATTGCCGGACAGCGAAGATAATGAAGAGGATGATAGCGAAAACGGATCGCTCGACTGGGCAGTTGGCGGACTAGGAGATGCGATTAACCCGCTTCGCAGGCTGATGATTGAGACGGTTTACTTCAACAAGCATAGCTTGTTTGCGGCACCGAGCTTCTCTATTGATGGCTTTGGGCTCTCCTTCAACGATTTTATTTTGAGACAGGGCGGCATTTCGTTCGGCGGCTCCATTTCGTTGAAAATAATCGAAGCTGAGATGCGTAACGTTGTATTTAATGATAAAGGCTTCGTGGGGATTGATGCCGCGCTGAAGTTCAACCTGGATCAAGATCTTGGTTTATTCGGAGCATCCAAGGATGACAAGGGTGATGATGAATCCAGCACTGCGAGTGGAAGAATCAATATCGTGCATTTTGTTCAGCCGGTGGAGGATGTTGAAAACCAATATGGCTTGCAATTCAAGGCCGACCTGAAGGATATGGTCGAGGTTGAGATTGAGCTGTCCTTGAAGAAGGTAGCGGATGGTCGGATATTGCCTGATGTCATCGCTTTTGGCACAAGCTTGCCTGACCCCGGTGTACTTATTACCGGCGCGACTTATTTGACAAAAATTAGAGGAGCGGTGCGCGAGCTAGCCGATACGATTGCCGGCGGCTCTAAGAAGGACCCGTTCCCGCTCGTCGTGCAGGCAGGCGTTAGCTTGAAGTTTGGCATCGCGCCAGCTTATTTCTTTGGTGATATCGACCTGACCGTGAAGCGGACAGGAATCAAAGTTGAAGGAAAGATGGATTACTCTCCAAATCCTAAACCGAAGGATGACGACCTCATTCCAATGCTGACCAGAGCAATGATTGAAGCACAATGGGTCACGCCATGGTTTGTAAGGATGGAAGCCGAGGTTGATATTGGCGGTTGGGAAGTTATTATCGGCAAAGTAGGTATATTTGTCGGCCAAAACCTGGAGAAGAACCGCATTGATTTCGAAGGTTTTATCGGAGCGAGGGTTCAAATTCCAAGCAGCGTGCCAGTCGTTGGCGGCATGCCGCTGGCAAGCGTGTTCCTGGGTGTGAATAATGACAAACTGTGGGGGAGCGTAGGCATTCTGTTCATTTCGATCGGCATTACCTACTATTGGGGCGGTGGTGTTGAATTCGGAACCTCCGGCGAAAATCTGCCAGAGGGCTTCATCCATATGATCATCGAGGACCCAGAGAAAGGTCCGCGCTTGATGGTTATTGGACAAGGCATACAGACGCTTGCTACTTCATGGCTGGATACAGAGAAGGATACACAGGGAATTACGTATCGCAAAGTATCGGATGGCGTAAGTGTATTGGATACCGGCTCCATGGGTATCGGCATTGGCGGCATCGCTGTCAAAAACAGCGGCAGAGTGCATGAAATCCCGTTAAGCGGCGTATCTGGAAATGCCATGATCGAGATGGAATACACATCCAAGGATATCCCAAGTTTTACGCTTAAGGATTCCAAGGGCAAGCTCTATCCGGTTATCTTCGATAACACGAATACGAACCCGAACGCCAATGCGTTCATTCAGCATATTACGGCTGATCAATCCGTGGATGGCGTAGATTCAAGAAAAGCATACATCATTATTCCACAGGACCGCGCAGCAGCAGGCGGCACATGGACGTTAACCTCTGTATCTGCGGTAGAGAGCAGATTGCTCAATATTCCAACGACGCCTGAGCTGACGGATATCAGCTTGAAGAAGAACACTGCAGACGCGAACTCTTTTACGGCAGCGTGGAATGCTTCTAACGCGCATGCAGGAGATACGATCAGCTTGTACTTGACAGAGGATGCTGTGGCTGATGCGAAATCCGTTTCGCCGGGCTCGGATCAGGTTTTAGAGCCAGGAGAGCCGGGGCTTCTCATTGCGAAGGATATTCCGGTGGACCAAAATGGCAGTAAAACAGGAAATACTACGAGCGGCAGCATGACGCTTGACGTCACGAAAGTATCGATGCTTGGCGATGTCGAGGATATTCGTGGCTTATTGCAGCAAGGCAATTACTATTTGCGGGCGGAGCTGAAATCAGAGGGTGCCTACGGTACAAAAACATCCGCTGAGCGCTTTGAAATTATTGATCCGCTTGCACCGCAGCAGGTTGGCGATGTCATCATCAAGCCAGCCGGCAATGGACTATTCGCCTTGTCCTTTAAGCCGGCGAAGAAAAAGGCAGGGCATGAGAGCTTCGAGCACAGCTACGCGATAGAAGCGCTGAGAGAGCGCGGCGGAGCACTTGAATCTTATCCGGAATTTGGCGAGATTTTGTTTACCGAAGCCGAGCTTGCCCCTTATTGGAATGAGAAGTCAGGCAGCTATGAAGGGATTCTCGTTGGGGGCTGGGCGGCGACATCCACATCGGATGAAGTGAATAAGGAAAGTCTCGCAGGACTGGTTAACACAGAGATTCCAGTGACCTACACAGGGCTTGAGGTTGGCAAGGATTATGTCATTTCCGTAGCGGCAGTGACGAAGCCTACGAAAAATGCAGATAAAAATGAAAACTATCATTTTGCCGGCAATGTGAACAGCGCGCTGAAGTTTCTTCCGGTGCCTGTGAAACCGAAGCTTACTGCGAGCTCGACAGCCGGAGGATTAGATACGTCGAAGGTTTATCTGGAGCTGCTCACCAATGAGGTAGAGCAAAGCATTAATCTTACGGCGAATCAAAGCGATGTTGAGATCGAGGCCTTCTATGCCGATCAATCGATTGGCAAGGCAAGCATGAAAAATAATGGTTCGGTCAGCAGCGGCACCTTGTCCTTCGATCAGTTTAAGACGGATGGCCCGTATGCGATTGAGCTGGTGGCAACGAATAAGGTCACGCAGGATGTATCGGTGACCATGCTTTATTTGACCGTAGATACGTTAGCGCCTGTGCTCTATATTGATGAGCCAATCACTGGAGCAAGAACAGGCGGCGGACTCATTCAAGTAGCAGGAACGACTACGAAAGAAACGCTTTTAACCGTTAATGGCACAAAGCTTGAGGTTGCGGATGACGGGACGTTTAGCGGTATGGTGCCTGTCAAAGGCAGCGAGGCAACCGCTCCACTCCACTTTGTTGCCAAGGACAAAGCGGGCAATGAAAATACGGCAACCGTAGTTGTCACCAACTCTTCATTCCAAGTGCCAGCTGCATTAGTGCTGAAACCGATTGGCGATATCAAGCCAGGCGACAGCACAGCAATTAAAGCGGTGCTCAAATATGCAGACGGGAAGGACGGAGCGGGCAAGCCGAAGTTTACGGAAAAAGATATTCCGCCAGCTGATCTAGGCCGTCTGAGCTTCACTGTAAGTATGGGGGATTCGGTTAATGTAACGGAGACGGGTCTTGTCACTGGTCTTGCTGTTGGCGCTAGTCTCATAGAAGCGGAGTATCACCTATCGGATGATGTTTCACTGACTGCGATGGCAGCGGCGACAGTAGAATTACCGGAGCAGACCAGCTTAAGAACGATTTCGGCTGCCTTATCTCCTATTGGCGGAGATACCGCGAAAACATTGGCAACGATTGGGTCCGCGGGAGACATGACGGGGCAGCAAATGGTCTATAAGGTGTATCCACAAGGCAGTGCAATCGTGCTTCCAGCCTTTGGGGAAGATATTAGCGACTGGTCGCATTTCCCGCAAAATGGACAAATTACGGCAAAATCCGGGGAAATGATCGTAATTGCAGCTAGAACATCATCGACAAAGAAAGTTATGGCTGTTTCTGCTAAATTAGCAGCAAACATTTGGTCACCAGGCGGCGGTGGTGGAATAGGCGGTATAGTGTTGCCTGGAGAAGTGCCTCAAGAAGGACAAACCGAAATGATGATTAACGGCAAAACCGTTGAATTAGAGCGGGAGCAAGGCGGCGTATCCATCGACCTTACGCAGGCAGAGGTTCAAGCAGCCGGTGATGGAAACATCACGATTACATCTACGGATCGTACGATTGCGAGCTATACCATCCGCATGGATGCGTCTACCGCTCAAAAGGCAGTAAGTGCGAAAAAAAGCATCAGTATCAGCTTGCCAATGGGACAGCTAGTCCTTACTCCAGACATGCTGATTGACTTGAAGGAGGACTTCGTACTAACCATTAGTACGAACGGTGAAGCGGGACGAAGCGCTTCGGGCAGTCTGGCCAAACAAGTGGGCGCAGTCTTGCTCGGTGATGGTCAAGGTGTGACCATCTCGGCTAACCTTCCGGCAAGCAGCTGGAGCAGCTACTTGCCGATACAAGTTGCGATTCCAGAAGCTATTCAAGCGAAGGAAATAACGGCAGTCGTGCTGCAAAGCGCGGACGGAAGCTGGACGACCGTACCTTGGAAGCTTGGCGGAACGACAGCAGCGCCGTCGCTAGACATCCAATTGACAGGTGAAGGAAAGCTGATCTTCCTTAGCAATACGAAAGCGTTCGGCGATGTTCGAGACGGCTATTGGGGCCAGAAGGATATAAACGAAGCTGCCTCCAAGCTGTTCGTGCTCGGCAAGGGCAATGGACGCTTTGAGCCGGAGAGCACGGTTACGAGAGCGGAATATCCGACGATATTGCTTCGGGTAGCGGGACTCATGAACCTTACAGCTCAGGAGAGCTTTAAGGATGTGAAGAGCGGCGCTTGGTATGAGCGAAGCGTGTCGATTGCAGCCAAGCTTGGCATTGTCAACGGCCTCGCGGACGGCAGCTTTGCTCCGGCGGCTGCGCTGAATCGAATGGAAGCCATGGCGATGGTAGGCAGGCTGCTGACATCGCTTGGACGAGGCGGAGATATAAGCGCTGAAGAGGCAGATCAAATCCTGCAAGCGTTCAATGATAAGGATTCCATTCCCGAATGGGCCAAATTGTCGGTGGCATTGACGATTAAACATGGCATTATCCTCGGAGACAATAATAATGTGAATCCGGACAAGTCGCTGACTAGAGCGCAGGCGGCTGCAATTGCGACAAGACTCGACCAATTTATTACCAATCGTTAATAGCTGGTGCTGCCCACATAAGTCGCATAGACCTATGTGGGCACATTTGCGCCAGCCTCCGGTCGATAATGCCCGGAGCTGTGGAGGGTTCAGATACTAATTAGAGGCGGTGTGGAAATGGTATTGAAGCAAAAACTGATCTTCCGGATTGTCATTGCTCTACTCGGCGCAGCGATAGCCGTATTTGCCGGCGTATCGATTCTGACCGCAAGCTCGGATCATTGGACAGAGCATGCAGAGGTGGATTGGTACGATGAGGATTACAACACCTTCACGATTGATACCGTAGAGAAGCTTGCGGGAATCGCGAAGCTGGTGAATGACGGAGCTAAGGCAGACGGAAAGCTTATCGATGGCTTTAGAGGGAAAATATTGACGGTTACAGGCAATCTTAATCTGGCTGGATATACCTGGGTGCCGATCGGAACGGATGAGAACCCATTCAGAGGCACGCTCGTAGCGGAAAGTGCTAATATTTTTGCAATTGAAGGCATGAGTGTGGATACGAGCAGCGTATATGCTGGTCTTGTCGGTTATATGGATGGCGCTACCGTGGGTGGTTTTCATTTCTTAAACGGCCAAATGAACATCAATTCGGTTACGCAGTCTACTTACTCTGGAGCAGCTGTAGGTAAAATGGTGAACAACAGTACGGTCTACAACATTACGAACGCCATTCCTATCTATTTAAGCGCTGAGGGACAGCATGCTTACGCTGGAGGAATCGTAGGCGAAGGCGAAGGCTCGATTTCTAATTCTACGAATCTCAATTCAGTAGAGGCGTCAGGTGCCTATGCTTACGCTGGCGGTATTACGGGCAGTGCGTCTAACAATGGTCTTATTATTAAAAAAACCACGAATGAAGGAGCGATCAGTGCAGGAAACACTGACGCTTATGAAGTTTATGCTGGAGGTATTGCTGGACATGCTTCCGGGGCCTTGCTGATGGAGGATCAAGCTACACCAATCCATAATACAGCAGCTGTAACAGCTGCCTTTGGTGATGTCAGCTTTGCAGGGGGAATTGTCGGCAAGGCTGAAGCGGAAATCAGCTTCTCCAATGCGACAGTGAACAGCGGAGCAGTTAAGGTTGATTCTAAAGATGCTAGAGGTGCTTATGCTGGCGGTCTGATAGGGGCTATAACCGCGCAGCAAAGCAGCATCGTATTCGATGTTGCTTTCGAGAACAGCGCGCCCGTCCTTAATGAGGGCGGCACTAATGTTTACACAGGCGGCATTGCAGGATATGTCAACAGCTCACTTACCTGGAACAAGAGCTTCACGAATGTGGCGGCTATTACGGCAAGTGGAGCTGCGAATGTTTATACCGGCGGTTTAATCGGCAACATATCGGGCGCTCTTCGTTTTAATAACGCAGCTCACAATACGGCAGAGGTCATAGTATCCGGTGAGCCGAATGAGGCTTATACCGGCGGGCTTGTTGGCTTCGCCAGCAATCGCGTAATGCTTGCGAGTGCAGTCGAAGACAGCTATTCGAATAACGGGAAAATAACCGTTCATGGCGGAAGCGGCGTATATACGGGAGGAATTATTTCCAATCGGGCGTATGCGAAAGTTTCCGGAGAGCCAAGCAGCAACGTGCTAAGCTTAGCGAATATTGAGGTTAATGGACAAGCAGCGCTTTATACAGGCGGTTTTGTCGGAATGGTCGCGGAAGGAAGCGATAGAACGTTAACAGATGCTTCGTTTGCGCAGGAGTTGAAGGTAACGGCGGCATCGTCAAGCACCGAACAAGTTGTGCGAACCGGTGGAATTATCGGGTATTTGGTTAATGGTGCAATAAGCAATAGCGCCTTCCAAGGGAAACTGGACGTTACAGGCGGCGACGAAGTCTATACGGGAGGAATCGTCGGTTCAGTTCATGGCGGAAGCTTGACGGAGGTCTATGCAGGAAATGGACTAAGCAGCTTTGCACAGGTTTCATCGGATGGCATCGCTGGCGGCATCGCGGGCGAGCTGAAGGGTACGATTGACGGTGCTACCGTGAGAATGGCCGCACTTAAAGTGAAAACAGCCGGCAGTACGGCTGGCGGGGTAGCCGGCAAAGCACAGGGAGTGATCACTGGAGCGATCGTAGGTTTTGTTGACGAGCAGATGGAAGATAACGTCGTCATCGAGGCTGCTGCCAGTAACGTAACGGTTGGCGGTATCGTGGGAATGAACACGGGTCTCTTGTCCGTCGTGAAAAGCAGCGCGGCTCAAATCGGTTTGATCAGCGAGGCAGGCAGAAGCAACTACACACTCGGAGCGGTAGCTGGCTTATTGACAGCAGAAGCAGCTGTTGGCGAGCACGATAATCCAGTTGTGGTTGAACATATGCAGCTCAACATTCAAGCGGAGAACAGCAATGCCGGCGGAGCGATCGGTGTGAATCATTCGCCTAACGTGAGCGTGAAGGTAGACAACGCCAAAATCGTTGTGCCAGCGAGCTCCGTCAATGCAGGAGCGATCATCGGCGTGAACTATGCGGCTATTGATCCGCTGGCAAGCATTCTGTGGGCGAGTGACATCGAACTGGCTGCTCAGGGCAATGAGGTGCATTTGGGTGGTTTGTATGGTGAAAATGCGGGTTATGTTCCTCTTGGGCGGTCAGTGAATATAACGATCACGGCAAATGGGACAGCCAATGAGCTTGGTGGAATTGCAGGAAGAAACACGGGAGCTTTAATTGACAATGGAGTAATAAACCTCGTTGTTCATGCTAACGGAGCAAATGCAGCCGCCGGTGGTATCGCAGGACATTCGATAGGAGATGAGAACGGCGGGGCAGCCGTCATTTCCTATGGATCGGTTCATGCAGAAGGCGAACCAATGATTACGGCTTCGGGTGCTAACAGCCATATCGGAGGAATCGTCGGGCTTGCAAGCCATTCGAAGATCGTGAATGCAACGGTGGGCTCCGAGGTGCCGCAGTATGCGATGCTTTCTATTAAAGCGAGCGGAGTTGCAGCGGGAGGAATCGCGGGCCGAATCGAGCTTGGCGAAATTAAAGGCGATGCGGTACAAACGAATATAGAAAATTTAGTTGTATCTACGACAGCTGCTGCGGTTAATGGCTATTTTGGCGGTATCGCAGGCTTCTCGAAAGATACGCTGCTGGATAGTCTTGTAGCGAGCAAAATCAATTTAACGATTAATGGTGATCACGCGGTTGCAGGCGGCGTTGCCGGCTATAACCGAAGCACGGATACAGCAATCATTTCAAATGTTTATGCGGAAGATATGAATTTAAAAGTGAATGCGACAGCAGCAGCTTCGATAGCAGGCGGCTTTGTTGGGCTAAATGACGCACGCGCCACTGATGCTGACATGGATCCAGCGACAGCGGCAAGCACGATACAAAAAAGCCGCTTTGTTGGCGTCGTCAGCATCACGGCTCCAGCCACTGTAACCGGCGGCTGGGTGGGCGAGAATCGCAGCCTCATTGCGAACAACAGCATCGCTGACAAAATTCCGGTAAACTTCAAAGCGAATAACGGAGTTGTAGGCGGATTAGTAGGCTTGAACCATGCAAGCGGAACTTTATATTATACGTATTCCAATGCCAATCTTAAAATAGAAGGTGAAAATGCGTTGGTCGGCGGTTTGGTCGGCGAGAACGCAGGAAGTATTCTAGCCTCTTACGTGGATACGGAGGTTTCCTCTCTTGCGCACGGAACCGCAGTGCGCTCTCTTGCTCTAGGCGGCTTGGTTGGCCGTAATACAGGTGAGATTGCGAAGTCCTACAGCGTAGCCAATGTCACGGCAAACGGAGCTTATAGCTATGCAGGCGGCCTTGTCGGGGAGCACGCTGCGGGATATATAACCGATTCCTATACAGCCAGGGATGTAAAGGCGGTTAATGCCAATTCTTTCGCAGGGGGCTTTATTGGACGCATTACCGGAGGCAAGGTTTCGACAAGCTATTCTGCTGTGAAGGTAACAGCATCGAATGGCGCTTTTGCGGGCGGCTTTGCAGGACGATATGACAATGCAAGCAAAGAATTGCTTTATAAATCCTTCTACGTGAAGGATGAGGATCACAATATTAATAAGGATCTGCCGGATTTTGCTGATGGCAACCATCGTTTCTTGAACGTGCATGCAAGGCTGAGCACGATATTGGAAGCAACGCTTCGCGATCGGGCGGTATTCCCGGCGCTGTCAGGCTGGGACTTCAATGAATCCTGGAAATACGGCTCAATCAATGCCAGCTACAAATATCCGGAGCTGAATCGCAGCGCGAACAATGACGGCGGCGGCAGCAACGATGTTAATGCGAATATTCGCTGGTATATGCTGGATAAAGATGCTGTTTATTTCGATATCGGAACGGAAGCGGAGCTGGCAGGACTTGCGGCTATCGTCAACGGAACCATTCCAGGACTAGAGAAGTTTGATTTTGCGGACAGAACGATTCGTTTATTAAATCCGATCCATATTCAATCCAAGCAATGGACTCCTATCGGTAAGGATGAGGACCATGCCTTTGAGGGGACACTCGAGGGTGGAAATCACTTGATCGATGGACTTACAGTCGCTTCCTCTCAGGATTATGCGGGATTGCTCGGGGTTATTGGTACAAATGGAAAAGCTGAGAACGTAACTATGGAGCCTTCCGGCGTTGCGGGCACCAGATATACAGGTGCTCTCGCTGGACTTAATAAAGGCAGTGTGTCGAACATCAATATAACGCTTCTGGATCATGCGAGCGTAACAGGCGGCATTGTAGGCGGTGTGATTGGTAGCAATACTGGTGCTTTCACTGGCTTGACGGTTGCGCTTAAGGATGCAAGCTTTATTGAAGGAACAGGAGCGCAGCCTATTGCTGGCGGTATAATCGGAGACAACGCTGCGCCGTATGAAGCACAGCTGCTGGATCTGCAAGGAGGAACCATCAGCAGCTCGGAAAATGATGCTATTGTGGGCGGCATGATTGGAAGACAGACAGGAAATGTCGGCAAGCAGGAGCTGTCCATTAAAGCGGAATCACGTATTTTTGTGACGGGTGAACGCAGCATTGTGGGCGGTGTTATCGGAAATCATGTATCGGGCATTGCTGAGCATATCACATTAAACATATCGGATGGAAAGCTCGAAGCGACAGGCAAGCAGTCGATTTTGGGTGGTGTGATCGGACGCTCTGATGCGGGCAGCCAGCTTCGTCAATTGAAGGTTATTGGCAGTGGCGAGGGTCCTCATCTCACAGGCCTCAGCACGGTGGGCGGCGTCATTGGTACGAAGACAGGCAGCGGAAGCAGCAGCTTCGATATCGAGGATGCAGTCATTGAGAAGGTTCGAATAAAAATAACAGCGAATTCCGAAGCCGTTGTAGTTGGCGGAATTGCTGGCAAGCTGACGGATACTGCTATGGCTCGCCCAAGCTTCCGCGCGGTTATTGAAGCGGCGGGAGAGAGCGTGACAGCTGGGGGCATTGCTGGTCTTGCGCAAAATGCAATCCTTTATAAGGCGGAAGTCATTTCAGACTTTACGATTACGGCAAGCTCAGGGGAAAGCGCGATTGGCGGGGTAGCTGGCATTTTAGCGTCCTCGGATCGTGATCGGCCGTTTGACTTTGGCAGCTTAATTCCTTTCTATTATGGGATCTATGATGCCAAGGTTCAGGGTGGCAAGCCTATGGCAGTTGAGGGTGAGCACGGCGCTGATTTGTTTGTAGGCGGTATCGCCGGCAAGAACAGCACAGCTTCCATCTATCAATCGAAGGTCATCTCGGATATCGCTGTGCATGGCGGCAAAAGTGTTGCGATTGGCGGTTTAACGGGCTTTAATGATGGGATCATCGTAAGCTCGGAAGCACAAAGCAGCATTCAAGCTAAAGCGGGCAGCATCTATTCGATCGGCGGTGTTGCAGGAGTCTCTGCCGGCGGTGAAATTCATTATACAAAGGCTGTAGCTCCAAATGGTGAAAAAATTATGCTAGGCACTGCGGTTACACAGCAGAACGTTGTGCCATCGGCGCATGTAGGCGGGTTTGTAGGGATGGCGGATTATACCCGCATTACAAATTCCACAACAAACGTATCGATTGTTGTTCTTTGCACGAACCCGGACAATACCATTTATGCTGGCGGCTTTGCTGGACTTTTGGGTGATTCCGACACACGTGAGGCGCTTATTCAGTGGGCTTATGCGAAAGGAAACGTGGATGTTAAGGGCTGGACAGGAGCTTACGCTGGCGGCTTTGCCGGTTCAGTGGATCATTATCTCATTACAGATGCCTATGCAGCAGGCAGCGTTCAGGGCTCTGGCTTTGATACCCGGAGCGGCGGCTTTGCGGCTGCTGTAGAGAGAAACGCGACGATCAGCAACGCGTATGCCGTTGCTCCTAGCATACAGACTACAGGAACGAACGGTGCGACAAGATCCTATACAGGCGGCTTCGCTGGTTACAATGATGGAACGATCAAGCAAGCCTATGCTGACGTTGCCGACATTACTGTCCATGCAAGTGGAGCGAATGTTCATACAGGTGCATTTATCGGCTATAACTTCAGAGACGGCAAGGTGGAGCAGTCGTCCTACAAAGGCGCACTAGCTGCAATTGGCCGCAATCTGGGGGAAGCTGTACTCCAGCAGAATGATCTGACAGCCGGGCTTGGACTTGGCGATTGGGATTTTGAGGTGGACACGACGTTCCTCAGCGAGAAATCGACAGGCGAAGCTGTCATTAGAACGGTGAAGCAGCTGCAAGGCTTCGTTCTGCTTTATAATGACACGGGCCTAGATTACTATCGTTTATACAACAGAGCTGCATTAGAGAAGCTTTATATTTCAAAAATAACGCTCGCAGCAGACCTTGATCTTGGCGGCAAGCAATGGACGCCGATCACCCGCTTTGGCATTGAGCTGGATGGTCAAGGCCATACGATCAAGGGCTTGATGCTCACAGCAGGAAATGCAGCCGCAATCGGCTTCATTGTGGAGAATAAAGGCTTTATTCATGATCTAGCGATCGAAGGCGCGATAGTTGAGGGCGGCGATCATACAGGGATTGTCGCAGGGATCAATCGCAGCGGCGGTACGATTCAGAACGTTTCCGTAAGTGGAGCTGTTCGCGGCAAAGCTAATGTTGGCGGAGCGGCAGGCGTGAACGAAGGCAGCATCAACAAAACAATTATGAGCGGAAATATCAGCAGCTTAGCTTCTGAACCTAAGACCGCCCTTGGCGGTATCGCTGGTCAAAACAAGACAGGCGCAGTCATAACAGAAGCCTTCTCGCTTGCTGACATCCATACCGCTTCAGCTCAATCGGCAGCGGGCGGCATAGCAGGCATTCAACAGGGCCTGATCGACAATGCCTATAATTCAGGCCGTATTGTCTCGGAAGGAACGGAGAAAGCTTGGGCAGGCGGCATAGCCGGCCATGCGGAAGCAGGCACAATCAGCCATTCCTTGAATACAGGTGAAATCACGGCTTCTGTAGATAGCAAGCTGAGTAAAGGGGAAACCTTCTTTGGCGGTAT
Organism: Paenibacillus sp. FSL H8-0548; assembly: GCF_038630985.1. Classification (NCBI taxonomy): domain Bacteria; kingdom Bacillati; phylum Bacillota; class Bacilli; order Caryophanales; family Paenibacillaceae; genus Paenibacillus; species Paenibacillus sp. FSL H8-0548. Next base: position 6,771,645 of record NZ_CP152049.1, on the reverse strand, counting down.
CGCTGGACAGAAGGAGAATGGCGCATTACTCTCCCAGAATGTGTTTAATATGCAAATGCTGAAATTAAATGCAGCTTATCATGATGGAGCGGGCAATCGTTCTACAGGACAAACAGCAGAAGCTGCAGGCTTATTGGCTCAGGAGCTTGTGAAGGGCGTACTGCCGAAACAGCTTGACTCGTCGATATGGCAGGCTGTACAGGGCTTCTACCCACGGCTTCAGGCATTTGGCGGTTCGGATACAGCTGTGCTTGGAACGGCAGCAGTCATTCTAGTTGAGCGCGATTCGATCAACCGCATCAAGTCAGCCTTTGAATTGACAACGGATGAAGCGGTGCAGTGGACGGTGAAATCAGGTGAAGCAGCTATCAGTACAGTCTCAGGCAAGCTGAAGGGCAATCTGCTCAAGGCAGGGAACGTCGAATTGACTTTGACCGTCAATGGAAAGCAGCGCTCTATTGTACTGAATGCGCCAGCAGTTCCATTTGCTGAAACGACGCTTGCTCCAAAGGTTGTTTCAGGTGAAACAAGCTTTATGGATAAGGTATCGGTCGAGCTGGCTACGGACGAGCCTGGCGGCGTTATTTATTTCACGCTTGACGGGACTGAGCCTGATGAGTATTCAAGTTTATACACAAGTCCAATTGAGCTGAAAGCTACGACAACGATAAAGGCATTCGCAGCAGTAAATGAAAAAGAGAACAGTGCGATTCTATCAGGCGTATGGACGAAGCAGATCATTTCAGGCGGTGGAGGAGGGTTTGTGCCTCCGGCTGCTACGGAGCCGGCAATTCAAGCCGTCATTGGCAAGCAGGCAATCGATGCAGGTGCGGGAGCTCCAGTTGCAGTAGCGCGCAACAGCAAGCTCGTCTTGTCTGCGCCAGAGGGTCAAATCATTTATTATACGACCGATGGATCTGCTCCAACAACAAACAGTCTTCAATATATAGGTCCAATTCTCATTACTGGCAATATGACCATTAAAGCGATGACCAATAAAAATGATGAAGTAGTCACCATTGCTTATACGGTAGCAAATGCAAATTATGAGCTGAAGAGCAATGCCAGTCAAACTCCATATATTTCAGGCTATACGAACGGTTTATTTCAGCCAAACGCAGCGCTGACTCGGTATGAGCTAATCAAATCGCTCTCGCTGCTGCTCGATATGGAGCAAGTGAGCGTAGGCAGTTTGTTTAGCGACGTAAGCGAGGGAGAAGAAGGGTTGGTTTCCTTCTTTACTTCAGCAGGGATCGTGGAAGGCTATCCGAATGGAACCTTTAGAAGCGATCGTGGCCTTACAAGAGCCGAGTTCGTTGTCATTATGTCGAGAGTGCTGAAGCTTTCTGTAGCACAGCCAGGAGTGGCGTCGCTCTCCGATGTGAAGGGACATTGGTCAGAGAAATATGTTAATGCCTTTACCTCAGCAGGTTATGTACAAGGATTCCCTAACGGAACGTTCCGGCCAAATGATGAAATTTCAAGAGCGCAGGCGGTAGTTCTTATTAATCGGGTCATCGGAGCGCAAAAGCAAGGACAGATAGCTGTTTCATATGAAGATTTGCCAGCATCGCACTGGGCATATGAAGAAATTATGTCAGCTGTTATTAAGTAGGGGAAGAGGAGATAAGAAATGAAGCTAACCATTAATCGGAAATTGGCTGTAGCGTGCTTGATCCTATTCCTGATTTCTTCCATCGTTTCGTATACAGGTGCTGAAGCGGAGACGCCAGCGGTACAAAACGCAGAGCAAATTTATAGCAAGGCAAACGAAGCTGTCATTTATGTGCGGGCGCTGCGCAGTGACGGCACCGTACTTGCGGTTGGCAGCGGAGTGCTTATCTCCTCGGATGGTCAAGCGGCAACCGCCTATCACGTTGTGAAAGGTGCGGAGCTGCTCGAGGCTGTCCTGTCTGATGGCAGTGTCGTCAAGTCGATTAAGCTGCTTAAATATGATGAGCTTACGGATGCGGCGCTGCTGAAGCTTCCTGAGCGCAAAGACGCTAAAGGGAAAATAACACCCTATAATAAGCTTTCGATAAGAGGTGCTGCTGTAAAGTATGGCGAGAAAGTATTTGCTATCGGTTATCCGCTGCGCAACACGCCCATTATTACTGAGGGGATTGTTAATAATCCGCAAGCAGAAATCAATGGCAGACCCCGCATACTCACATCAGCCCAAATTGCAAGCGGCATGTCAGGCGGACCGCTGCTCGATGAGCAGGGGCGTCTTGCGGGAATTATCTCCGGCTCGCTTCGCACGATGAACAATATTCATCTCGTTATTGATACCAGTGATTTGCGTTCATTAATGAAAGAATAGAGAATGGCTGAAAGAAGAATTAGGAAGATGAATGTGCGCAAACGGCATTCATCTTTTTTTTTCATTCCTGCTTACTTCTGCCTGAGCCAGAAGCAAGGAAATGATTGCCGGGCTCAGGCGACAGCAGTTATGATGAAGTTATCTGGCATTCGAAGAGGAATGGGGAGAAGAGGATGAATCGGCTTAAGCTGCCTATTGCAGCCAGTATACTGCTGGGCTTTGTACTGCCTGCATGCTTTATTGTTTCAATGATATATTCCAGCATGGGCATGCCCGTAGCCAAGGGCGGCATTATCGATTTGCGAGATTGGAATTTTTCCAAGGATGGCATTGTTTCTTTAAAAGGAGAATGGGAATTTTACCAGAACCAGCTGCTGACATCTGAGGCGTTTGCGCAGGCGGAGGCTGGGCAATTAAACGAGTCGGCCATTTATGTAGAGGTACCGGGGTTATGGAACAAATATATGGGGACCAAGGATTCGAAAGAGCCTTATGGCTACGGTACTTACCGTTTAGTGGTCCATCTAAGCAATGCTTCGGACAACATATTTGGCATACATACAGGCAACATTCGGATGGCGAATCGGGTATTCATGAACGGCCGCGAGATAGGCGCGAGCGGAATGCCAACGGCTGTTCCTCAGACGACGAAGCACAATAATGTGCCTTACGTTGGCTTTACATTTGTTGAGGGAAATACCGTAGAAATTATTATTCAGGTCGCTAATTATGTGTATAGCTCCGGGGGAATCTTCATACCTGTTTCTTTTGGCGATCAGAAGAGCGTGCTTCAAAATCGGGAGTGGAGAGTCCTTCAGGAACTGATTTCGGCTGTAGCCTCTGTTGTGCCTGCTATATTCCTGCTGCTTTTCTATCGAAAGCTGAGGAAGGAGCGGTCACTGCTTTATCTAGGCTTAGTATGCCTCGCTAGCTGTTTATATGTGCTGACACATGGAGAAAAGCTGCTTGCTGAGGCGGTTCCATGGATGTCCTATACGGTTATTCTCAAAATTCAAGCAACCTCGGCAGCATCTATTTATTATTTTTTACTTTTATATGCGTCAACTGTGTCGCTTCCAACCACTTCACCCAAGCTGCTGCGCTGGTTTAAAATCGTGACGATTACGCAGATCGCTTGTACGCTTCTTCTGCCAACCAGCTTATATTCAGAGTTGGAAGCTCTAGTTGTTGCAACAGCTTTCAGCACAATGATGTTTGTATTATTCATTATGCTGAGAAGCTTGCTGCAAAGATCTAACCATATTTTTTTTGAATCGCTAAGTATTTTAAGCATTTTTATTATTATCGTGCTGCAATCCTTGCTTCTGCTCGGTATTTTTGACACCTTAGCGGTCGTATCCTATGAAATGCTGTTTTTTGTCATTGCACAGGCCATGATGATAGCGAGTCGATTTGCAAACTCGTATACAGAGGTTGAACAGCTGTCGCAGAGGCTGCTTACCTTAGATGTATTGAAGGATGAATTTTTAGCGAACACCTCGCATGAGCTGAGAACGCCGCTTCATGGCATTATTAATATGGCGGATTCACTCGTGGAAGGGGCGGCTGGGAGCATTACGGAAGAACAGTCGCGCCACATTGCCATGATTGCCGCGACAGGCAAACGTCTTTCTGTCCTTATTCATGATATTCTTGATTTCTCTAGTCTCAAAAACGGCAATATTCAGCTGCATTTCCGGCCGGTACATCTTCCGACCGTTGCCGAGTCCGTTATCGAGGTGGTTCGGCATACAGCTGGCAGCAAAAATATACGATTTATACAGAGCTGGCCTGAGCATATGCCTTTGCTCCATGCCGATGAGGATCGACTTGTTCAGGTGCTCTACAATCTTCTCGGCAATGCCGTGAAGTTCACGCATGAAGGTGAAATCAGCATTTCTGCAGCGTTATTGGGTGAAAGAGTGATGGTAACGGTGGCTGATACCGGAATCGGTATGAATACGGAGCGTTTGGAGGATGTATTCCACAGCAATTACAAGAGCGCGGAAGGCTACGATCCTGCCTATAAGGGTTCAGGCTTTGGACTCGGCATTACGAAGAAGCTGGTAGAGCTCGGAGGAGGCCGCATTTGGCTGGAGCCGGAGAGACAAGTGGGTACAGCTATCCATTTCACTTCTCCTATATCCGATGTTTTACACATAACTGATACATCAGCATACAAGACTATGCTGCTGACGGAGGCGCACAGCAGCAGCGAGGCTGCTGCAGGGATGGAGATCGAGGCGCTTCATGAGGAACGGGCAAGCGCTGGCACAATTTTGATCGTGGATGATGATCCTGTTAACCTGCAGGTGCTGCGGAACCTGCTGTCGGTTGAGCGTTATACTGTCATTGCGGCAACGCAAGGAGCAGAAGCGCTGAACGAGCTCCAGCAAAATTTGAATATTGATCTCGTTATAGCGGACTGGATGATGCCGGGCATGTCTGGCCTAGAGCTGACCCGTTTCATACGGGAGAGGTTTCTAATGTCGGAATTGCCGGTTCTGCTGTTAACCTCCAGAAGCTATCCGGACGATATGGAGAAGGCATTCCAGGCTGGTATCAATGATTTCTTAAGCAAGCCAATGGAATCGAAGGAGCTGCGCGCACGCGTGCGAACACTCATACAGCTAAGGCAATCGGTACAGCAGGCTGTTCGGTCCGAAATCGCTTTTTTGCAGGCGCAAATCAAGCCGCATTTTTTGTATAACGCACTTAATACCGTGATTTCAATTTGCCCTGGAAATCCCGATAAGGCAGCGCAGCTGTTAATGGAGCTTAGTCAATATTTGCGTGGAAGCTTTGATTTTCAACACCGGGATAGATTAGTCTCCGTACAAAAGGAGATTGAGCTCGTCAAATCCTATGTGATGCTGGAGCAAGCTAGATTTGAGGATCGACTGCAGGTCAAGTATGAAGTGAATGAAGAGCTGGCTACCCTAATTCCTCCGCTTAGCATTCAACCGCTCGTCGAAAATGCGATAAGGCATGGAATTATGCGTAAATCATACGGCGGCACCGTAACGATTAGAGTAACGGAAATTGAACATGGAATATCTGTTTCGGTGTCGGACAACGGTGTTGGCATGTCGGAGGAATGGGCAGCACAGCTGCTGGCCGGCAAGGCTGAAGGCAGAATTGGGGTAGGGCTTCGGAACATTCATCAACGGCTGATCGGCTTATACGGTAAGGGGCTGGAAGTGAGCAGCCGCGAAAAGGAAGGTACGACGGTGAGCTTTACAATAACTAGAACGAAAATCGCTGGTTCAGCATCGGCAGGAGCAAGGGGAGATTAAGGTGAAAGCGATTCTAATAGATGATGAAAATCCGGCCTTGCTTCAAATGGAGCGGCTGCTGCTGGCGGATGGCAGATTGGAGGTGAGCGGCAAATTCACATCGCTTGCAGATGGGCTGCGGCATATAGGGGGAGAAAAGACGGATGTTGTTTTTTTAGATATTGAAATGCCGGAGGTCAATGGACTGGAGGCTTCCGAATTGATCCAGCAGTTGGATAGCGATATTACTATTGTGTTTGTGACGGCTTTCTCTGAATACGCAGTAGAGGCGTTTGAACTGCAGGCTTTTGATTATTTGCTGAAACCGGTATATCCAGCCCGCTTAGCAAAGACCATCAGCCGGATTGAGGCAGGCTATGCTCGGGGTAAGGAAATAGCGGAGCCATCCATGCAAGGAAGCGAGGTCCAAATTCTGTGTCTAGGAAGATTGATGCTGCGCAGCGCGCCCGATGTTCTGGAGGCCTTTAAATGGAGGACCTTAAAAACGCAGGAGCTCTTCGCATATCTGCTGCATTACAAAGGAAAATGGCTTGATAAAAATCAGATTATTGAAACGCTTTGGTCGGATTATTCACAGGAAAAGGGAATCAATCATCTGCATACATCGATTTATCAGGTCCGCAAGCTGCTGAGCAATTGGAAGCCAAGCATTAAAGTTGAATATGATCGCAACAGCTATCGTCTGTCGATGGAAAACAATATTTTGATTGATGCGGAGCTCTTAGAGCAAGTGACGGAGCAGCCTGTAATTACGCAGCAAAATTTGAAGCACTACGAAGACCTGCTCTCCTTGTATCGCGGTGATTTTCTGGAGGAGCTGGATTGCTTCTGGGCAGTTGCAAGGCGGGAGCGGCTTCGTAGACTGTACACCCAGCTGGTTATGACTATCGTTGCATTCGAATTAGCTAACGGAAGAGATCTCAAAGCGATATCTCGATTGAATGTGCTTCAGGAAAGAGAGCCTTACTCTGATGAAATTTGCCAAGCGATGTTAATCGCATATGGAAATTTAAAAGACATTGCGGCTTTGCAGCGTTATTACGAGACTTATGAAGCTTTAATTCGCAATGAGCTCAAAATTGAGCCGACTGTGCAAATTAAGGAGCTGTATGAGCAGATACAGAAACGGCTAAATTGAAGATAAGCATTCAAATTCCTTTAATCTCAAATTGACACAGGGGAGGGCGTTGTCTACACTGGGAAGAGGCGAACAAATGGGAACAAAGGAGTCGGAGCATGTTGAATTATATTAGCATTGAGCAAGCAGTGCAGAAGTTGAATCCGCCGCAGCGAGAGGCTGTGCAGGCAACGGATGGGCCACTTCTTATTATGGCTGGAGCGGGCAGCGGCAAGACACGTGTGCTGACGCATCGGATTGCATACTTAATAGAAAAGAAACGTGTAGCGCCTTGGAGCATTTTGGCGATTACCTTTACGAATAAAGCATCACGTGAAATGCAGGATCGGGTCAGTGCACTCGTAGGGCCATCGGGACGAGATATTTGGGTATCCACCTTTCACTCCATGTGCGTACGAATTTTGCGCAGAGATATTGACCGGATCGGCTTTACCTCAAGCTTTTCTATATTGGATTCCTCCGATCAGCTATCGGTTATTCGCGGCTGTATGAAGGATATGAACATTGACACGAAGAAGGTTGAGCCAAAGGCAGTTCAAGCGGCAATTAGCGGAGCGAAAAATGAACTGATTTCAGCGGAGCAATTTGAGCAAAAGGTTGGCGATTATTTTGACGGCATCGTTGCTCAGGTGTTCACGAAATATCAGAAGAAGCTTAGAAGCAACAACTCGCTCGACTTTGACGATTTGATCATGATGACGATTCAGCTGTTTAAGGATGTACCTGAGGTGCTTGATTTTTATCAAAATAAGTTCCGCTACATTCATGTGGATGAGTATCAGGATACGAACAGAGCGCAATATATGTTGACTCGTATGCTTGCCGATAAGCATCATAATATTTGCGTAGTCGGCGACAGCGATCAATCGATTTATCGGTGGCGCGGTGCTGATATTACGAATATTTTGAATTTCGAGGGCGATTATCCTGAGGCGCGGACGATTATGCTGGAGCAGAATTATCGCTCTACGGCGAATATTTTGGATGCAGCGAATGCAGTCATTAAGCTAAACAGCGGCCGCAAGCCGAAGAAGCTATGGACGGATCAAGGCGCGGGCGACCTCATTGCACTTTATCAAGCGGATACGGAGCATGATGAGGGTTATTTTGTAACTGGCGAGATTCGCAAAAATGTGCATAATGGTCAGAAGTTTGCCGATCATGCGATTCTTTATCGGACGAATGCTCAGTCACGGGTAATAGAGGAAATTTTAATCAAATCGGACATTCCATATCAAATCGTCGGCGGAATTAAGTTCTACGATCGCAAAGAAATTAAAGATCTGCTCGGTTATTTGAAGTTGGTTTCTAATCCGGATGATGATATCAGCTTGGTGCGTATCATTAATGTGCCGAAACGTGGAATAGGTGATACGACCGTGGGGAAGCTTGCGGATGAGGCGGCAAGGCGCGGGACGTCGATTTATCGGGTATTGAACAATTTAGGCGAGGTCGAGGTGAATGGCCGCACAAGAACACTGCTGCGCGAGTTTTATGATATTATCGACAACTTGACGCGTATGGTTGAATATTTATCGGTGACAGAGCTGACGGAGAAGGTGCTTGAGCTGTCCCAATACCGGATGGAACTCCATCAGGAGAATACACTTGAATCCAAGGCGCGTCTTGAAAATATTGACGAGTTTCTGTCCGTTACGATGGATTTCGAGAAACGCAATGAAGATCGGACACTCGTCGCTTTTCTAACGGATTTGGCTCTCATCGCGGATATTGATTCATTGAATAAAGACGAGGAAGAAGCTGAGAAGAATAAGAATGCCATTACGCTGATGACAATGCATAGCGCGAAAGGGCTTGAGTTTCCGATTGTCTTCATTATTGGCATGGAGGAAAGTGTATTTCCGCACAGCAGGGCGCTTGCTGACAATGAGGAGCTGGAAGAGGAGCGGAGACTTGCTTACGTTGGAATTACCCGCGCTGAGAAGCGGCTGTATTTGACCTGCGCGCGTATGCGGACGTTGTTTGGCCGCACGAACAGCAATATGCCCTCACGCTTTCTGCAGGAAATACCGGAGAGCGTGAGAGAAGGGGCTTCAAGCGGCAGCGGCGGTTACTCGCGCGGCGGCAGTGCTCGAAGCGGTGGCGGCGTCAGCGTCACTGGCGGTATGGGTGCGGCGGCGCAGGGCGGAGCTGGCCGCGGTATGGCAGGGCGCGCGCCGGCGAGCGGCGCGCCTGGCTCAGGAGGCCGTTCCCCGGGATTCGGGGGAACGGGCCCAGCCGCGACGAGCGGCAGAGGCGGCGTGCGGGTTAGCACGCCGCTTCAGGACGCCGCACGGGCGGCTCAGGGAAGCGGTGCAGCGGGTGATGCCGCTGCTGGAGGCTTTGCTGCGGGTGAGCGAGTGTCACATGGCAAGTGGGGAATTGGCGTTATCGTCTCCGTCAAAGGAACGGGCAAGGACATGGAGCTTAATATCGCATTCCCTGCCCCTGTCGGCATTAAGCGATTGCTTGCAGGCTTTGCACCGATAACGAAGGTATAGGGGTTATCAGCTATTTTGGACGATTAGAAGGAGGAGCCGCCCGTGAACGCTCAATTAGAGAGAATGCAGCAGCTCGTTGCGATTATAACGGAGCATAATTACAACTATTACACCTTGGATCAGCCAGCGATAAGCGATGCTGATTATGACATGCTGTATGACGAGCTGGTGGCGCTGGAAGCGGCAGCTGGTGTTGTTTTGCCGGAATCGCCTACTCAGCGAGTAGGCGGAGAGCTGCTTAAAGGCTTTGAGCCTTACAAGCATCGCGCTCGTCTATGGAGTCTGGATAAGGCGCAAAATGCCGAAGGCATAATGACTTGGAATACAAGGCTTCTCAAAGCGATTGCTGACTATAATGCCAAAAATCCCGAAATTGAGCCGCTGCCGCAGCCGACTTATGCTGTTGAGCTGAAGTTTGATGGACTCACGCTTAATTTGACGTACGAGGATGGCCAGCTGGTACAAGCGGCAACACGCGGCAACGGTACGGTAGGCGAAGGCATTTTGCAGCAGGTTCGCACGATTCGTTCCGTACCGCTCACGATTCCTTTCACCAACGGTATTATCGAGGTACAGGGCGAGGGCATTATGCAGCTGTCGGTGCTTGCGAAATATAACGAAACGGCGATTGAGCCGCTCAAAAATGCTCGCAATGCGGCTGCAGGAGCGCTTCGCAACCTTAATCCCAAGGTGACGGCAGAGCGAAAGCTGAATGCTTTCTTCTATAATATCGGTTATACCGACGGGATCGCATTTGAGAATCATCAGGAAATGCAGCAGTTTCTTAAGGACAACCGCTTTAAGGTTAATCCGTATGTGACCTATCAGAGCACAATTGAAGAGGTTCAGGAAGAGTTGCTTCGGGTAACCGAGCAGCGCGAGCAGCTGGATTTTCTAATCGATGGCGCTGTCGTCAAGGTTACGGATATTCGGACAAGGGAAGCGCTTGGGTATACGGATAAGTTTCCGCGCTGGGCCGTTGCTTTTAAGTTCGAAGCAGAAGAGACAACAACGGTATTGGAGTCTGTATCCTGGGAGGTCGGCCGTACAGGCAAAATAACGCCGGTTGCTCGCGTGGAGGCGGTCGAGCTGGCAGGTGTGACCGTTCAAAATTGCACACTCAACAATATCGGCGACATTGAACGCAAAAATCTGAAGTTCGCGCTTGGCACACTTGTGACGATCCGCCGCTCGAATGACGTTATTCCGGAGATTCTGGGGAAAGCCGAAGAAGAGCCTGGTGAGGAAATTGTATTCCCGGCGTCATGTCCATCCTGTGGAACGGTGCTTGAGCAGCGTGGCGCCCATTTATTCTGTTACAATAAACTAGGCTGCCAGCCGCAAATTATTGGGCGGATTACGCATTTTGCCTCGCGTGATGCGATGGACATTGACACGTTCAGCGTCATGACGGCAGACCAATTATACAAGGATTGCGACGTTCATGATCCTGCAGATTTATATGCGCTGACCTATGATGATCTGATTAAACTAGAGCGCTTTGGGGAGAAAAAGGCGCTTAAGCTGCTTGCAGCCTTTGAGAAATCAAAGGACCGGGAGCTGTCCTCCTTCTTGTTTGCACTAGGCATTCCGAATACGGGCAAGGCGACTACAAAAATGCTGGCTGATCACTATGGCAGCCTGGATGCGATTATGAAGGCGGAAGCTGAGGAGCTTGTGGCGCTTCCCGATATCGGCGGTATTGTCGCCGAGAGCATTGTCGGATATTTTAGAGATCCCATTATTCTTGCAAGCATTGCTAAAATGCGGGAGCTAGGTGTGAAGGCAGAAGCGGAGCAGCAGCTGGCAACAAGAAATGATAGTGTGTTCAGTGGAAAAACCGTCGTGCTCACTGGAACATTGCCGACGATGTCACGAGATGAGGCGGCGAAGCTTCTAGAAGCCTGCGGTGCCAAAATTTCAGGCAGCGTATCTAAGAAAACGGACTTTGTCGTTGCAGGTGAGAGCGCTGGAAGCAAGCTGACGAAGGCTCGTGAGCTTGGCATTACCGTAATAGAAGAAGAAGCCGAGCTCATGCGCTTGTTAAGTGAGACGGTCGATCTATAACCATAAAGCGTCAGGCCGGAGTCCAGCCTGACGCTTTTTTCGTATTGGGTTCCCATACCTATCGCTGCCCTTGTCACGCTTAATGCTGTTCAACGGCATCAAGGCTAGGGAATTCTAGTGCTAACAGTGCCCTTGTCTGTTCGGCAGGAACAGGACGCGAGAAGAGATAGCCCTGCAGTCGATCACAGCCAAAAGCGGCCAATTGTGCGTGTTGGGAGACTTGCTCTACGCCTTCGGCAAGTACGTCTAGCTTAAGGCTGTGAGCCAGCTCAATAATAGAATGAACGATGGAGCCTCCGGTCGTTTCTTTCGACATTTCTCGAATAAATGACTTATCTATCTTCAGCGTATCAAGCGGAAGCTTCTGCAAATAATGAAGCGAGCTATAGCCCGTTCCAAAATCATCAATTGCGATGCGAACGCCCAACGTTTTTAGCTTGTGCAGCTTATGTATCACTTGCTCGGTGCCTTGCAAGCCGATGCTCTCGGTAATCTCCAGCTCAAGCAGGGAAGGAGGAAGCTTGCTTTCCTCTAGAATCAATCGGATCGTCTCAAATAAGCGATCATCCTGGAATTGCTTCATAGAGATGTTGACGGCAACCGTAACAGAAGCCAATCCTTCATCTATCCAGCTTTTTGTTTGAAAGCAGGCCTCCCGTAAGACCCATTCACCTAGCTTCGTAATCATGCCCGTTTCCTCGGCAAGCGGGATGAACTCAGTTGGCGATATGAGTCCACGTTCAGGATGTTCCCACCTCACAAGCGCTTCCAGCCCTGTGATCCTGCCTGTGGCAGCGTCAATTTGTGGCTGATAGTGCAGGGTAAACTCTTTGTTCGTTAATGCCTCTCTTAGTTCTTTTTCCATCGTAGTTCTTCTAATAATGGCATCATTCATCTCGGAATTGAAAAGTAGTGTACCGTTCTTGCCTTGCTCCTTTACCCGGTACATGGCAATATCCGCATATTGAACGAGCTGCTCAAGCTCAGTTCCATGGTCTGGGTATAAGCTGATCCCTATGCTGACCGTAGCATGGATAATATGATTTTCATAAATGACTGGCTCGGTGACGGTTTCCTGAACGTGAAGCGCTAGCTGCTCTGCTTCTTCCGCGTCCGAATCGGAAAGCAAGATGATGAACTCATCGCCGCTAAGTCTAGAAATAATCCCCTTGCTGCCGATACAATTTTGTATTCTTATTGCGGTTTGTTTAAGGAGCCAATCTCCCGCCTGATGACCCAGTGAATCATTGATGAGCTTGAAGCGGTCCAAATCAACAAACAAGAGAGCGAAGGATTGTTTAATTTCTGTATTAGAGTAGCTATGTATAGTTTCAGTCAAGGTTTCGAAAAAATGATGACGATTGGGAAGACCGGTCAAGGTATCGAAATAGGCAATGTGCCGAATTGTATCCATAGACTGTTTTTTTGCAGTAATGTCTTGCGCAATAACATAGACGCCTACCAGCTGTTGATCGACAGTGATCGGTATAATGGTAGTTTGCAGATAGACAGCGGCTCCAGACTTATGGGCGATAGTAGTTTCTCCGTGCAGCGTATTGCCTGCTTTAAGCTCAGAGAACGAATCGCGAGAAGACTTCTTTAACGAGTGGCTTATTAAATCATCGAAGGTTTTTCCTTTGAGCTCAAGCCAGATAAAGCCGGTAATTCTCTCCATTGCGGGATTCACGCTCAGGAGCTGTCCATCGAGATTGAACCAAAAGACAATATCCGGATTATGCTCATACAAAGATTTAAAACGCTGCTCGCTTACTTCAAGCCGTTTCTCTGCCCATTTGCTTTGTGTAATATCATGGATAACCAGCATATAACCCTCTAGGGTTTGTAAAATATGAATAGGCTTTCCGGTTATCTGGACGATGCTGCCAGCCTTGCCTTCGTTCGGCACTAGCCAAAGCTCCTGAGTAATAAGATGCGCTCCTTGCAAAAGCTGCTGCAATGGTTCGTTATTGAATGGGAGTTTTGTAACACCATTTACGTGAAAAAAAGCAGGCGAGCTTCCATTCTTGCTTCCACTACTCATTTGGTAGCCGTATTTGGCTGCGGCCTCATTATGCTGGACAAGCTGCCCATCCAGTCCAAAGATGACAATCCCCTCATCCATATGATTAAATAGAAGCTTACTGCTTGGATGATATAGCTTGCTGCAAAACTTCTTTCTAATATAGTAAAGAATAATGAAAACCAGTAAACCGGCAGACGGGGCAATAACGATATAATTATCCCAGTGGGAACCCGGGAGCCAGAGGGGCAAAAGTGCCGCATGATGAATGTAAAACAATATGGACACACTCCCTCGTTAGTTTTGATGTTCTGGGATTACTTACTTGCAAGTAGAGATATTATTCATCATGTTAAATTCATTGAGAATGATTGTCAATTAAAACGGTAGTATGTAAGTTGACGTGAAAAGAGAAAGTTCGACAAAATGTAAAAAATTACAACTTGTATTATGGTTTTGAAAGTGATATATTATTTCTTGTCGCTTCTGAGGCATACCAAAACAAGCATAAGCAACACAAACAAATGTGAAACGAATGCTTGACAGTGTCGAATGAAGATGATAATATAGTTTCTTGTCACCGACAAAATGTGACAAACAAGTTCTTTGAAAACTGAACAAATGGATCACGTCGATCCGATAATGTTTTAAATAGCTAGTTTAGTATTGAGCAAGTCAAACACCAAAATGGAGAGTTTGATCCTGGCTCAGGACGAACGCTGGCGGCGTGCCTAATACATGCAAGTCGAGCGGAGTTGATGAGATGCTTGCATCTTTGATACTTAGCGGCGGACGGGTGAGTAACACGTGGGTAACCTGCCTTTAAGACTGGGATAACATTCGGAAACGAATGCTAATACCGGATACGCGGCTTGATCGCATGATCGAGCCGGGAAAGATGGAGCAATCTATCACTTAAAGATGGACCCGCGGCGCATTAGCTAGTTGGTGAGGTAACGGCTCACCAAGGCGACGATGCGTAGCCGACCTGAGAGGGTGATCGGCCACACTGGGACTGAGACACGGCCCAGACTCCTACGGGAGGCAGCAGTAGGGAATCTTCCGCAATGGACGAAAGTCTGACGGAGCAACGCCGCGTGAGTGATGAAGGTTTTCGGATCGTAAAGCTCTGTTGCCAGGGAAGAACGCTTGGGATAGTAACTGCTCCCAAGGTGACGGTACCTGAGAAGAAAGCCCCGGCTAACTACGTGCCAGCAGCCGCGGTAATACGTAGGGGGCAAGCGTTGTCCGGAATTATTGGGCGTAAAGCGCGCGCAGGCGGCCTTGTAAGTCTGTTGTTTAAACTTGGGGCTCAACCCCAAGTCGCAATGGAAACTGCAAAGCTTGAGTACAGAAGAGGAAAGTGGAATTCCACGTGTAGCGGTGAAATGCGTAGAGATGTGGAGGAACACCAGTGGCGAAGGCGACTTTCTGGGCTGTAACTGACGCTGAGGCGCGAAAGCGTGGGGAGCAAACAGGATTAGATACCCTGGTAGTCCACGCCGTAAACGATGAATGCTAGGTGTTAGGGGTTTCAATACCCTTGGTGCCGAAGTTAACACATTAAGCATTCCGCCTGGGGAGTACGGTCGCAAGACTGAAACTCAAAGGAATTGACGGGGACCCGCACAAGCAGTGGAGTATGTGGTTTAATTCGAAGCAACGCGAAGAACCTTACCAGGTCTTGACATCCCTCTGACCGCTCTAGAGATAGGGCTTTCCTTCGGGACAGAGGAGACAGGTGGTGCATGGTTGTCGTCAGCTCGTGTCGTGAGATGTTGGGTTAAGTCCCGCAACGAGCGCAACCCTTGATCTTAGTTGCCAGCACTTTGGGTGGGCACTCTAGGATGACTGCCGGTGACAAACCGGAGGAAGGTGGGGATGACGTCAAATCATCATGCCCCTTATGACCTGGGCTACACACGTACTACAATGGCCGATACAACGGGAAGCGAAACCGCGAGGTGGAGCCAATCCTATCAAAGTCGGTCTCAGTTCGGATTGCAGGCTGCAACTCGCCTGCATGAAGTCGGAATTGCTAGTAATCGCGGATCAGCATGCCGCGGTGAATACGTTCCCGGGTCTTGTACACACCGCCCGTCACACCACGAGAGTTTACAACACCCGAAGCCGGTGGGGTAACCCGCAAGGGAGCTAGCCGTCGAAGGTGGGGTAGATGATTGGGGTGAAGTCGTAACAAGGTAGCCGTATCGGAAGGTGCGGCTGGATCACCTCCTTTCTAAGGAAATACCCGGACCCGTTGAGGTTCGGATACAAATTATCGGTATATGACGCTTTGAGCGTAAGACGTGAAAACCATTTGTTCAGCTTTGATGGAATTTGTATGGGGCCATAGCTCAGCTGGGAGAGCGCCTGCCTTGCAAGCAGGAGGTCAGCGGTTCGATCCCGCTTGGCTCCACCAACAACTTTTATCAATTGCACCTTGAAAACTGGATAACGAAAGAAAAGAATTGCTGAAACATCCTTTAAGCTGTTTTTATTGTAAGCGAAAGGTGTTCGAGATTGTTCCGACTTCTTTTTGTTTTGTTTCAACCATTTGATGTCTTAGGAGATCAGAGAAACAAAAGGAAAACGGCGGGCAAGCCGAATCACCTGAGCATATGGTTAAGCTAGTAAGAGCGCACGGAGGATGCCTAGGCACCAGGAGCCGAAGAAGGACGTGGCGAACAACGATACCGCCCCGGGGAGCCGTAAGCAGGCATTGATCCGAGGATTTCCGAATGGGGAAACCCAGCTGCCGTAATGGGCAGTTACTCTCAACTGAATACATAGGTTGGGTAGAGGCATACCAGGGGAACTGAAACATCTAAGTACCCTGAGGAAGAGAAAACAATAGTGATTCCGTCAGTAGCGGCGAGCGAACGCGGATTAGCCCAAACCAAGGAGCTTGCTCCTTGGGGTTGTAGGACGTCTCACATGGAGTTACAAAGGTGTTTGGTAGGCGAAGAGGTCTGGAAAGGCCCGCCAGAGCAGGTAAAAGCCCTGTAACCGAAAGCAAGCACTCTCCGAGACGGATCCTGAGTACGGCGGGACACGAGAAACCCCGTCGGAATCCGGCAGGACCATCTGCCAAGGCTAAATACTCCCTGGTGACCGATAGTGAAGCAGTACCGTGAGGGAAAGGTGAAAAGCACCGCGGAAGCGGAGTGAAAAAGAACCTGAAACCGTGCGCTTACAAAAAGTCAGAGCCCGTTAAATGGGTGATGGCGTGCCTTTTGTAGAATGAACCGGCGAGTTACGATCACGTGCAAGGTTAAGTCGGGAAGACGGAGCCGTAGCGAAAGCGAGTCTGAATAGGGCGAATAAGTACGTGGTCGTAGACCCGAAACCGTGTGATCTACCCCTGTCCAGGGTGAAGGTGCGGTAACACGCACTGGAGGCCCGAACCCACGCACGTTGAAAAGTGCGGGGATGAGGTGGGGGTAGCGGAGAAATTCCAATCGAACTCGGAGATAGCTGGTTCTCCCCGAAATAGCTTTAGGGCTAGCCTCGAGGAATGAGCGTCGTGGAGGTAGAGCACTGATTGGGTGCGGGGCCCGCCAAGGGTTACCAAGTCCAGTCAAACTCCGAATGCCATAGACGTGCTACTCGGGAGTCAGACAGTGAGTGCTAAGATCCATTGTCAAGAGGGAAACAGCCCAGATCATCAGCTAAGGTCCCCAAGTGTGTGTTAAGTGGGAAAGGATGTGGAGTTGCAAAGACAACCAGGATGTTGGCTTAGAAGCAGCCATCATTTAAAGAGTGCGTAATAGCTCACTGGTCGAGTGACTCTGCGCCGAAAATGTAACGGGGCTAAACACACCACCGAAGCTATGACATGTACCTTAGGGTACTTGGGTAGGGGAGCGTTGAATACGGATTGAAGTTGGACCGTGAGGACTGGTGGACTGTATTCAAGTGAGAATGCCGGTATGAGTAACGAAAAGACAAGTGAGAATCTTGTCCGCCGAAAGCCTAAGGGTTCCTGAGGAAGGCTCGTCCTCTCAGGGTAAGTCGGGACCTAACGCGAGGCCGAAAGGCGTAGTGGATGGACAACAGGTTGAAATTCCTGTACCACCGAAGATTGTTTGAGCAATGGGGTGACACAGAAGGGCAGTGACGCGGACTGATGGAATAGTCCGTCTAAGCAGTGAGGCTGATCGATAGGCAAATCCGTCGATCATAAGGCTGGGCTGTGATGGGGAGCGAAAATTACAGTAGCGAAGGTCATGTACTCCGGCTGTCAAGAAAAGCCTCTAGTGAGATCTAGGTGCCCGTACCGCAAACCGACACAGGTAGGCGAGCAGAGTATGCTAAGGCGCGCGGAAGAACTCTCGTTAAGGAACTCGGCAAAATGACCTCGTAACTTCGGGAGAAGAGGTGCCTCGGTAGGGTTTATAGCCCGAGGGGGCCGCAGTGAAAAGGCCCAAGCGACTGTTTAGCAAAAACACAGGTCTGTGCGAAGCCGTAAGGCGAAGTATACGGGCTGACGCCTGCCCGGTGCTGGAAGGTTAAGGGGAGCGGTTAGGGGTAACCCGAAGCTGTGAACCGAAGCCCCAGTAAACGGCGGCCGTAACTATAACGGTCCTAAGGTAGCGAAATTCCTTGTCAGGTAAATTCTGACCCGCACGAATGGCGTAACGACTTGGGCGCTGTCTCAACGAGAGATCCGGTGAAATTTTAATACCTGTGAAGATGCAGGTTACCCGCGACAAGACGGAAAGACCCCATGGAGCTTTACTGTAACTTGATATTGAACTTTGGTACGATCTGTACAGGATAGGTGGGAGCCTACGAAGCATGAGCGCCAGCTTGTGTGGAGGCACCGTTGGGATACCACCCTGATCGTATCGGAGTTCTAACCTAGAACCGTGAAACCGGTTCGGGGACCGTGTCAGGTGGACAGTTTGACTGGGGCGGTCGCCTCCTAAAATGTAACGGAGGCGCCCAAAGGTTCCCTCAGAATGGTTGGAAATCATTCGCAGAGTGCAAAGGCATAAGGGAGCTTGACTGCGAGAC
This sequence comes from Paenibacillus sp. FSL H8-0548, assembly GCF_038630985.1. Classification (NCBI taxonomy): domain Bacteria; kingdom Bacillati; phylum Bacillota; class Bacilli; order Caryophanales; family Paenibacillaceae; genus Paenibacillus; species Paenibacillus sp. FSL H8-0548. Next base: position 6,753,281 of record NZ_CP152049.1, on the reverse strand, counting down.
CTACAAGTCGAGCAGGGACGAAAGTCGGGCTTAGTGATCCGGTGGTACCGAATGGAAGGGCCATCGCTCAACGGATAAAAGCTACCCTGGGGATAACAGGCTTATCTCCCCCAAGAGTCCACATCGACGGGGAGGTTTGGCACCTCGATGTCGGCTCATCGCATCCTGGGGCTGAAGTAGGTCCCAAGGGTTGGGCTGTTCGCCCATTAAAGCGGTACGCGAGCTGGGTTCAGAACGTCGTGAGACAGTTCGGTCCCTATCTGTCGCGGGCGCAGGAAATTTGAGAGGAGCTGTCCTTAGTACGAGAGGACCGGGATGGACGTACCGCTGGTGTACCAGTTGTTCCGCCAGGAGCACCGCTGGGTAGCCAAGTACGGACGGGATAAGCGCTGAAAGCATCTAAGCGCGAAGCCCCCCTCAAGATGAGATTTCCCAGTATGTAAGACCCCTTGAAGACGACGAGGTTGATAGGTTCGGGGTGGAAGCACAGCAATGTGTGTAGCTGACGAATACTAATCGGTCGAGGGCTTATCCTAAACACGTTTACTGTGACCCATACATCCAGTAGACAGCAGCATAAAGGTTCAGCAAACCTAACTTTCGTATCCAGTTTTCAGGGCGCAAACACCTTGAAGGACTTTGGTTGGATCTTTTCTGAGGAAGCTCAGGAAGGTCATTCAACGAAAAATCCAGTTTGGTGGCGATGGCGGAGGGGAACCACGCGTTCCCATACCGAACACGACCGTTAAGCCCTCCAGCGCCAATGGTACTTAGACCGCAGGGTCTTGGGAGAGTAGGACGTCGCCAAGCACGAGAGACCTATCGCATGTGATGCGATAGGTTTTTTGTTTTCTATAATTCCAAATATTAATAATGAATGTGTATATAAGTTGAACCAGAATATTACTTTTTGGGTGCTGTACGAGTAGATCGTTCTAACGGGTCGCTGCTGCAGCCAGATTCTTTGATCTCCTTAGACATTCAAAGGTAAGAATTGGGCTGCAAAGGAGAATACTTCGTTTCTCCAGAACGATTTTCTCGATGTATAGGAAACTATGGATTCTCCAAACCTGTTGATAACGATGCTGCATGAGCAGCCAGTGAGGGGATATCGAAAGCTAACGGAAACCAGAGACGCTAAAGTGCCATTTTTGGTTAGCGTCACATTTTAACGGAAGTGGGAGACGCTATTACGCAGAAATGAAGCGATATCGTGTATATTTTGTACAAATAGAGGCCCGTGTTTCCGTTACAATCTTGAAACGACATATATAGGCGATTTAGCGTCTCTGGTTTCCGTTAGAAGTCCGAGCTGACGCGTCTGCGATGTGCAATCACCTGTAAGGGTGATTTTGTTCCTTCAACTTGGTTCAACTACTATAGATGGAATTCCTCCATCTATTTCATACTGGAAAGTGAACAACGTAATTTTAGCGGGACAAATTCCATCTAATATTCATTGCATTTATAAATGTGAGGTTCAACTTATATAATTCGAATGTAAGTTTATTTTCAATATGGTTTCGACGCTCGTTCGTAATGCCTGTAAGGCAACGGATAGAGCGTTTTTCTGCTTTTTTGTGACTCTCTATGTATAAACTGAGAGTATCCGCACCAAGCTAATACAAAAAATGAATTGAAGTGAGCACTTGACCTTTTTTGAAAATTGCATATAATAAAATCAAGGTCAAAGAAAGTCAAAGTCAGTTGTCCGAATATTCGGTGTATGACAAAATTGACTGAGAAGAAATTAATGATTATTATGCTTCATCCTTAGCTTTATTGGTTATTTCTCAGGGAGGTTGGTGGTTTGCGAAACATTTCCGATCTCATCGAACAGTATTTAAAGATGATGCTCCAAGATAGCACAGAGGGCGCAGTCGAAATTCAACGCAATGACTTAGCTGACAAATTTTCTTGTGTACCGTCGCAAATTAATTATGTAATTAGTACTCGCTTTACAATGGAGAAAGGATACATGGTTGAAAGTAAGCGCGGCGGCGGAGGCTATATCCGAATACAACGGATTGAACTTCCGGCTCTGAAGGCGATTCAATTCCATATCGAGGAAACGGTTGGGGAATGTGTCGATCAAAGTGCGGCGGAAGGACTTATTTATCAGTTGGAGGAAGCAAATCTTATTTCGAAGCGTGAAGGAAATTTACTTCGAGCAGCGGTTCATCGTGATACAATCGCGCTCAAGCTTCCGCTGCGGGATGAAATGAGGGCTAGGCTTCTAAGAGCTATGCTGATCTCTTTACTGGTCAAATAAAGCGATGCCGTGATACCGAGAGGAGGGATCCTGCTTTTGTATTGCCAGGAATGTGGTAAGAAACCAGCAACGCTGCACTTCACAAAAATTATTAACGGTGATAAAACTGAATTTCATATATGTGAATCCTGCGCTCGTGAGAAGGGCGAAGGCATACCAGGCGCGCCAAACAGCTTCTCGATCCATAGCTTATTATCAGGGCTTCTAGATTTTGAGCATTTAGGGAACTCAGGAGCTGTGGGCGGTAAAAAACAACCAGTGCTGCAATGTGAGGAATGCGGGTTAACCTATACGCAGTTCAGCAAGATTGGACGCTTTGGCTGCAGCACCTGCTATCAGGCTTTTGCGGAAAAGCTTGATCCACTTCTCAAACGTGTCCATAGCAGCACCGTACACAGTGGTAAAATACCTAAACGCTCAGGCGGACAAATTCAGTGCAAGCGTGAGATCGAACAGCTGAGGCGGGATTTGCAAGCCAAAATAGAGCATGAAGAGTTTGAGAGCGCAGCTCAGCTGCGTGATCGAATACGTGAGCTGGAGCGCCAAATTGCAGACCTCTAGGCTGGCATAGAAGGAGTGAGTAAACCTCTTGACTAAGCATCGATTCTCACAGCACGCGCTTAGCGAATGGATGAAGGATCTCGGTCCAGAATCTGAAATCGTCATTAGCAGCAGAGTACGCGTTGCTCGTAATTTACGTCATCAGCCTTTTCCATTGCTTGCGACGAATCAGCAATCCAAGGATGTGATGGATCAGCTGACTGAGGTTAGCCAAAGCGGCAAGCTGCAGTCGATTGGTTCATTTGAAACCATTATATTGTCGGATTTGAGCGAGCTTGATAAAAGGGTACTAGTAGAAAAACATTTAATCAGTCCCAGCTTAGCGAATGAATCCGAGTGCGGGGCTGTTATTTTAAGCAATAATGAATCTGTAAGCATAATGATTAACGAAGAAGATCATTTGCGCATTCAATGTCTATATCCCGGTTTTCAAATCCAGGAGGCATGGACGTTGGCCAGCGGAATCGACGATATTTTTGAGGAAGCAGCAGATTATGCTTTTGATGAGAAGCGTGGTTATTTAACCACATGTCCGACTAATGTTGGAACAGGTATTCGAGCTTCTGTCATGATGCATTTGCCGGCACTCGTACTCACTTCACAAATTAATCGTATTTTATCGGCAGTAACACAGGTTGGCTTAGCGGTAAGAGGGCTGTACGGAGAAGGCAGTGAGGCGCTTGGAAATTTATTTCAAGTGTCTAACCAAATTACATTAGGCCAGTCTGAAAACGAAATTATTGACAATCTTTATAGTGTTGCCAGGCAAATCATCGAACATGAGAAAGCGGCTCGCAAGCGGCTCATGCAAGAGTCGCCACTGAGGACGGAGGATCGTGTGAAACGATCTTATGGTATTTTATCCTATGCTTCAATTATGGATTCCAAGGAATCGGCACAGCGATTGTCGGATGTGCGGCTTGGTGCGGATCTCGGTATTTTAACGAATGTAACACCACAAATGTTGAATGAGCTTTTGGTCATGACTCAGCCCGGATTTTTGCAGCAAACCTTCAATGAGAAGATGAGCCCGGAGCAGAGAGATCTAAGAAGAGCAGAACTCATACGCAAACAATTGCGTGGTGAAAAAGGCCATGGGGGTGCATGAATATGATGTTTGGAAGATTTACGGAGCGAGCACAGAAGGTGCTGGCATTGGCGCAAGAGGAAGCAGTACGCCTTGGACATAATAACATTGGTACGGAGCATATTTTACTTGGTCTTATTCGTGAAGGTGAAGGAATAGCGGCTAAGGCTCTTATTGGGCTCGGTCTTGGACTTGAGAAGATTCAAGATGAGGTTGAAGCGCTAATCGGACGCGGGCAAGAGCAGCCTAACAACATCGCTTATACGCCGCGCGCGAAAAAAGTAATTGAGCTTTCCATGGATGAAGCGAGAAAGCTAGGACACACCTACGTGGGGACAGAGCATATTTTGCTTGGTCTTATTCGCGAAGGAGAAGGTGTGGCGGCACGAGTGCTGAACAACCTCGGCATTAGCCTAAATAAGGCGCGTCAACAGGTGCTGCAGCTGCTTGGAAGCAGTGAAGCGGTATCGAGCAACCATGGCTCGCCAGCCAATGTGAGCACGCCTACGCTGGATGGTCTCGCGAGAGATCTGACCGCTTATGCGAAGGAAGGAAACCTGGATCCTGTTATTGGACGGAGCAAAGAAATTGAGCGTGTGATTCAAGTGCTTAGCCGTCGCACAAAAAACAATCCAGTGCTAATCGGTGAGCCTGGTGTTGGTAAAACAGCTATTGCGGAAGGACTCGCACAAAAAATTATCGAGAACGAAATTCCAGAAACATTACGCGATAAACGTGTAATGACGCTGGATATGGGCTCTGTAGTTGCAGGTACCAAATACCGCGGTGAGTTCGAAGACCGCTTGAAAAAAATTATGGATGAGATTCGTCAAGCAGGCAATATTATTCTATTTATTGATGAGCTTCATACGTTGATCGGCGCAGGCGGAGCAGAAGGCGCTATCGACGCTTCTAATATTTTGAAACCGGCGCTGGCAAGAGGCGAGCTGCAATGTATCGGTGCAACTACACTCGATGAATACCGCAAATATATTGAGAAGGATGCAGCGCTAGAGCGTCGTTTCCAACCGATTACTGTGGATCAGCCGTCTCCCGAAGAAGCGATTCAAATTTTATACGGTCTTCGTGACCGCTACGAGGCTCACCACCGCGTGAAAATTACAGACGAAGCAATCGTGCAAGCGGTGAAGCTGTCTGATCGTTATATTCCAGATCGGTTTTTGCCGGATAAAGCGATCGATCTTATCGATGAAGCTGGCTCCAAAGTAAGGCTGCATTCTTACACGGTACCGCCGAATTTGAAGCAGCTTGAGAATCGCTTGGAGGATATTCGCAAGGAGAAGGATGCTGCGGTACAGAGCCAAGAATTTGAGAAGGCAGCAGCACTGCGCGATACGGAGCAAAAAATTCGTGAAGAGCTTGATATTACGAAAAACCAGTGGAAAGAAAAGCAAGGCCGCACAGACTCCGAAGTAACGCCTGAGGATATTGCACAGGTTGTCGCAAGCTGGACGGGTATTCCGGTGAGCAAGCTGGCAGAGGGCGAAACGGAGCGGCTTCTGAAAATGGAAGAAATTCTCCATGATCGCATCATTGGTCAAGATGAGGCGGTTAGATCCGTATCTAGAGCGATTCGCCGTGCTCGTGCAGGGCTGAAGGATCCGAAGCGTCCAATCGGCTCCTTCATCTTCTTAGGGCCAACTGGTGTCGGTAAAACAGAGCTGGCAAGAGCGCTCGCGGAAGCCATGTTCGGCGATGAGAATGCCGTTATCCGCATCGATATGTCCGAGTACATGGAGAAGCATTCGACATCAAGACTAGTCGGAGCGCCTCCAGGCTATGTGGGCTACGAGGAAGGCGGACAACTGACGGAGAAGGTTCGCCGCAAGCCGTATTCGGTCGTTCTTCTAGATGAGATCGAGAAGGCTCATCCTGAGGTGTTCAACATCCTGCTGCAAGTGCTGGAGGATGGACGTTTGACGGATTCGAAAGGCCGCGTTGTTGATTTCCGGAACACCTTGATCATTATGACGTCTAACATAGGCGCGGATCAAATTAAGCGCAATTCATCGCTTGGTTTTACAGCCGTTCAGGATGCGGGACGCGACTTCCAGCAAATGAAGGATAAAGTTCTAGCCGAGCTTAAGAAAAGCTTCCGTCCGGAGTTCTTGAACCGTATTGATGAGAGCATTGTATTCCACTCGCTTGGCGAGGAGCATATTGCTCAGATCGTTACGCTCATGTCGGAGGAGCTGCGCAAGCGGCTTCGTGAGCAGGAGGTTGATTTTGTACTGACGGATGCTGCAAAAGCTTTTCTTGCCAAAGAAGGCTACGATCCGCAATACGGAGCACGTCCGCTTCGCCGAGCTATTCAGAAGCATATTGAGGATCGCCTGTCTGAAGATTTGCTAATGGGCAAAATCCAAAAAGGCGATACGTTCACCATTGATGAGAAAGACGGCGGCTTAACGGTTACGAAATCCATTCCGGAGCAAGAGCCTGAAGAGACCACAGCAAAATAAAATAGAATGACTAACAGTCCCGCAGCTTGAAATATAGCTGGCGGGGCTGTTTAAATTTATATGAATAATTGACAATGAGAATCATTATCGTATAATGAAATTAAGGATTAAAAGTGAATAGGAGGAACAACAATGATCGTTGTTACCAATACGATAAAAGTAAAATCAGGTCATGGCGAGTCGGTCGCCAAACGTTTTCAAAACTCAAAAGGAATTGATTCGTCTGCTGGATTTGTACGTATGGAGGTATTGCTGACGGAGGGCTTAGAGGAACACGACGAGCTTAAAGTCAGTACGACCTGGGAAAATAAAGCGTCCTTCGAGGGCTGGGTAAACAGCGAATCATTCCGTCAAGCCCATGCGCATAAGGGAAGCCAGCAGCATGGTGAAGATGGCAAACCAGCGGAAAGCGTCATGCTGGGCTCGCAGCTGACGATTCATCGCGTACTGGTTGCGAGACAAGCTGGAGCTGTAATTGGGATTTGATTAGACTAATCATCCTTATAAACGGGCATCTTAAATTGCTTCCTTATCCACTGTGGATAACGGGAGCTTTTTTATGTCTATTTTATGTTGAAGACCTGTGGATAATGTTGATTAAATGTTAATAAGTCTGTGGATATAATTTTTATTTCTAATAAGGGACTAGATTAATTGTGGAAAACGAATAATAGGAGCGCTGATCCAGTTATTTATCAACAATGTGGGTTTATACCTAACTGATTAAATGTTAAACTTTACTTAGTGTCATTGATAAGAAGATCGTGAGGGACGGCTTTAGAAGGCAACGCAGCCCCATAACGTTTAAGGAGTACAGAATGGCCAAAATTAAAACAAAGTTTGTTTGTACTGAATGTGGCACCGAAGCGGCGAAATGGCTAGGAAAATGCCCAGGCTGCCACGCTTGGAACTCGATGGTAGAAGAGAAAGAAACCGTTGTGAAGACGAAGGGCGTCGGAATGTCATCGTTTCATGCGAAAGAAAAGCCGCAGTCCATCATACATATAGAAAGTGGGCAAGAGCCTCGTATTGAAACAAAGATGCTTGAGCTTAACCGTGTGCTTGGCGGGGGCGTTGTTCCAGGCTCTCTTATTCTTGTGGGAGGGGACCCCGGTATCGGAAAATCAACGCTGCTGCTGCAAACCTCTCATGCTCTTGCAGTGAAGGGACTTAAGGTTCTCTATATTTCTGGGGAGGAATCAGTGCGCCAAACGAGACTTAGAGCTGATCGACTAGGCGCGCTGACGGAATCGCTGTATGTATTATGCGAGACCAATATGGAGCAAATTAATGATGCGATTGAGTCGGTTCAGCCTGATTTCCTCGTCATTGATTCGATTCAAACGGTTTATGATCCGAATGTGCAATCGGCCCCTGGAAGTGTGTCACAAGTGCGCGAATGCGCAGCGCATTTTATGAGGGTAGCCAAAATTAAAGGAATTGCAACGGTGCTTGTAGGTCATGTTACGAAGGAAGGCGCTATTGCAGGGCCGCGGCTGCTGGAGCATATGGTCGATTGTGTCCTTTATTTTGAAGGGGAGCGTCATCATACGTATCGCATTTTGCGGGCTGTAAAAAATCGCTTCGGCTCGACAAACGAGATTGGCATTTTCGAAATGGGTGAGGAAGGACTAAGAGAGGTTTCCAACCCATCGGAATTGTTTTTGTCGGAGCGTCCGCTAGGTGTATCAGGATCAACGGTAGTAGCGAGCATGGAAGGAACAAGACCTGTGCTGGTAGAGCTGCAGGCGCTTGTGGCAACAACTAATTTTCCTTCTCCGCGAAGAATGTCCACAGGCATTGACCATAATCGCATGGCACTTATTATTGCGGTGCTCGAGAAGCGAAACGGGATGTTTCTACAAACGCAGGATGCCTATTTGAACGTTGCGGGCGGAGTAAAGCTGGATGAGCCGGCAGTCGATCTTGCAGCTGCAGTCAGCATAGCCTCGAGCTTTCGGGATGCTCCGACAAAGCCTTATGATGTCATTTTTGGCGAGATCGGGCTAACAGGTGAGGTGCGTGGCGTATCGCGTGCAGAGCAGCGGGTCAAGGAAGCAGAGAAGCTTGGCTTTAAACGTGTTATTATGCCTGAGAAAAGCTTAAAGGGCTGGAAGCCGCCCACAGGCATCGAAATTATTGGCGTAAGCACAGTGTCAGAAGCACTTAAGGCAGCGCTTGGATAGGGGGCAGATGATGAAGGAACCAACTCAGCTTGAAGTTATGAATCAATTGTTGCAACTAGTCGCACCAGGCACCCCTTTTCGTGATGGGCTTGAGAATGTGCTTCGGGCGAAAACAGGGGCGTTGCTAGTTGTAGGGTACAGTCCGGAGGTTATGGAGGTCGTTGATGGAGGCTTCTCCATTAACTGCGATTTTTCGCCAAACTACTTATATGAGCTTGCCAAAATGGATGGCGCGATTATTTTAAGCGAGGATATGCGCCGCATTTTATATGCGAATACGCAGCTTATACCGAACAGCTCAATTCCGTCAATCGAAACGGGAATACGTCACCGAACGGCTGAACGTGTAGCGAAACAAACGGGGAAACTCGTTGTGTCGATTTCTCAGCGGCGTAACATTATTACTTTGTATCAAGGGAATCTTCGTTATTCACTGAAGGATATGGGCGTTATTTTGACTAAGGCGAACCAAGCCATTCAGACACTCGAGAAATATAAAGCGGTGCTTAGCCAATCCTTTACTAATTTATCTGCGCTGGAGTTTGAGGAGCTTGTCACCTTGCAGGAGGTTGCACATGTTATTCAACGTGTGGAGATGGTACTGCGAATTAAGCTGGAAATCAAACGATACGTCAATGAGCTGGGAACGGAAGGCCGTCTCATCAGCATGCAAATGGATGAGCTTGTCGGCGGAGTAGAAGAGGATGCGTGGTACCTGCTTAGGGATTACGCCAAAGAAAACTCGGATGAGAAGATTAGGGAAATACGTGCTGGCCTAAAGAAGCTAAGCTCAGATGAGCTGCTGGATGCTCCTCCAATTATAAGGTTGATTGGCTATACACATACGAACAACATAAACGACGAGTCGGTCTCTCCGCGAGGCTATCGCCTCCTGAACAAGATCCCTAGATTGCCGCTCATTATTATGAACAATCTGATTGAACGCTTTGGACGGCTGCCTCATATTTTGATGGCAACGATTGAAGAATTAGACGAGGTAGAGGGCATCGGCGAGGTGCGGGCACGTGCGATCAAGGACGGTTTGAAGCGCATACAAGAGCAGATGTTCATTGACAGGCAAATTTAAATCCCATACAATGGATTGAATGTGATTCTGCAGCCTAAGGTACATTCGCTAAGGTTTTGGGGCATAGTAGAGAAGAGGTGGAAAAGATGATCGTAAAATCGATACCGAGCCTTCTCACGGTGGGGAACCTTTTTCTAGGGGTAATCGCCATCATTCTTGTATTTAATGAAAAACCAGATACGGCAGCCATGATGGTATTGATCGCGATGCTGCTCGACGGTGTAGACGGACGCGTTGCTCGGGCGCTAAACGTTCAAAGTGAATTTGGTAAAGAGCTTGATTCTTTATCCGATGTGATTTCATTTGGTGTAGCTCCTGCATTTATTATGTATGTAGTTGCGTTTCAAGATTTGAATCCAGCGCTTGCATGGATTATAACGGCATTGTTTCCGATTTGCGGCGCGCTCCGGCTTGCTCGCTTCAATGTCATTTCAAGTGCGCCTGGTTACTTTATCGGACTTCCGATTCCAGCGGCAGGCGGTGTGCTTGCTACATTAGCTTTATTCAAGAATGACATTTACGTTTCTGTGCTGCTTACGAGCACGCTCGTGCTTGCTTTGCTAATGGTCAGCACCATTAAATATCCGAATTTCAAGAAGGTAGGCATTCCAAAGAGCGCAGTATGGGTAGTGCCGATTATTATTGTGGTATCTGTTATTTTAGGCTTAGTGTTTAAAAATGACCTATCTAAAATATTATTCGTACCGCTGCTGCTTTACGCGCTGTACGGCCTAAAAAAAAACGTTGAACGACGTTTGCCCAAGAAAAATCGCAAACGAAAAAAAAAGGATGAAGCTGCTGACGATTCTGTTAAATCAGAGAAGCCAGCTTAAGCCTTTACGATTACGAAGAGCATAGCGTTTCTAATCACAATGTTTTGTGGTTAGGAGCGCTATTTTTATTTTCATATAAGTTAATAAACTCTATCCATACAAAACAAGAAGCTTTGAGGAGAAAATATCCTCAAGCTTCTTGTTTGTTTCTATTTACGTTAAATTAAACAGCCCTAATGTAGTGCATTTGTCGTATTCATCAGCGATAACCTCATCGAGCTGAATATCGAGCAGATTACATAAAGCAGTCATATAAAATAAGTTGCGGCCTAAATCGGCCTTCAGTACGTCGCGGCAGTTCTCGCAGACGGCTCCGGAGAGATGACTTTGCAGTGTTTCCTTGGCATTTTCAAGATCAGAATCGTTGGAATACTGCTGTTTCTTAGCGTTTAACTCGATACAGCCGCAGTCTGTTACAGCTTTCGTGACCGCCCGGTTAACAGTAGCGCCTGATTGACCGAATTTTGACATAACATCTAGTAAGCTGCGGTGCCGGAGAAGCAATTCGGATACTTGCTGTTGAAATTGATCCAGTGTAGGAGCACTCATTGGTTTCACCTCTTTCACCACCCTCTTAGGATGCGATCTTAATTTACATTATAAGCTTCTTATGCCGTCTTTTCAAAATATGAATTATTAAAAATTATAAATCTTTGTAATTTGTAGCCGCCCCTAGGGTTAACAAGGCAATTATTGGAACATAATTGTAATGGAGGTGAACCATAATGGTTAGACGAATAATTCAAATAATGGGTATGTTGTTTGGTGGTATGGCTGGCGGTGAAGTATACGGATGGATCAACGGAGCGGCCGTATGGTCAGGCTCATCCTTTGGAATGATGCAGCGATCCGGCACTTATTACATGAATGTAGCCATTGGCGCGGTTTTTGGTGTGGTTTTGGCAACGATGCTAGCAGGACAAATCATTCGCTATATGCACAAGGGCGCAGAGCAGGCAGCAGCACTACCGATGCCAAAGCTGATTGCAGGCGCAGGAGGGCTGCTCGCAGGGCTGTTATTGACTGTATTGATTTATCCGGCAGTATCCGCTCTGGAGGGAATGGGGAGGCTTATTCCTGCGGTTATGATGATAGGCTTCGGTTATTTGGGCATGCATATCGGTTTGCACAAACAGGAGGAGCTTGCAGAGGGATTTGCAGCTTTGCTTGAGAGACGCAGAAGCGTATCTCCTGTAGATGAGGCTGGCGGCTATGAGGAACATAAGATACTTGATACAAGCGTAATCATTGATGGTCGTATTGCAGACATCTGCAAGACAGGCTTTATTGAAGGCACTCTTGTTATTCCAGAATTTGTGCTCGAGGAGCTTCAGCATATTGCTGATTCTTCAGATCTGTTGAAGAGGAATAGGGGACGGCGCGGGCTTGATATTTTGAACAAGATTCAGAAAGAGCTCGATGTGAAGGTTCTTATTTACGAGGGAGACTTCGAGGAAATCGGTGAAGTGGACAGCAAGCTTGTAAAGCTGGCTAAGGCGCTTCATGGCAAGGTTGTTACGAATGATTTTAATTTAAATAAAGTTTGCGAGCTGCAAGGCGTATCGGTACTTAATATTAATGATTTGGCTAATGCAGTGAAGCCTGTAGTCCTGCCGGGAGAAGAAATCATTGTTCAAGTGATAAAAGACGGCAAAGAGCATGGACAAGGCGTCGCTTATTTGGATGACGGCACGATGATCGTAGTGGAAGGCGGACGTGAATATATCGGCAACACGATGGAAGTGCTCGTGACGAGCGTGCTGCAAACGTCAGCAGGCCGAATGATATTCGCTAAGCCTAAGCTGTTGGAAAAAGCGCTGTAACAAGGTATGATAGTACTATTGTTTAAGCGCAAACGGCTAACGCCGCCGGATGGCGGAAAAAGCTCGTTTCGCAGTGAAGCATAAATGGGTTTATAGATGCGAGTCTTATAGACGCATATGCTTTAACACAGTGTGAGGCGGGTTGAGTCATGGGAGCAGATTGGGGAGTTATCGTTGTTGCAGCTGGAAGAGGCACAAGGATGGGAACTAAGGAGAGCAAGCAGTATTTGCAGCTAGGGGACAAGCCTATTCTCGTCCATACGCTAGAGCTGTTCGAGTCGATGGATACGGTGAAGGAAATTGTGCTCGTAGTTGGAAGCGAGGACGTAGAGCGCTGCCGGGACTGGGCCTCGCAATATGCAGTAACAAAGGTGAAGAGCATTGTTGCCGGGGGAGCTGAACGCCAGCATTCTGTTTATTGCGGCTTGAAGGAGCTGTCGACGGACTGGGTTATGGTGCATGACGGCGTGCGTCCGCTTGTAACGGCGGCTGCGGTTCGTGCGTGCTGCACGCAGGCTGAGCGAAGCGGTGCTGCTGTGCTCGCTGTCCCGGTTAAAGATACGATAAAGCAAGTGAATGAAGCGGGAATGATCGTTTCAACACCTGACCGCCGAAGCTTGTGGGCGATTCAAACGCCGCAAGCTTTTCGGCGTGTCCAGCTGCTGGACGCGCATGAGCGTGCAATGGCAGAGCAATTTATCGGGACAGATGATGCGATGGTGGTTGAGCGTATGGGCGCTAGTGTAACTGTTGCGGAAGGCGAATACACAAATATAAAAATTACGACGCCTGAAGATTTGCCGTGGGCGGAATTTTTGCTCGCAAAGCGTCGTGCCGATCAGGCAGAGAGGAACGGTGAGCAAGAATGATTCGAGTAGGACAAGGATTTGACGTGCACCAATTGGTAGAAGGGCGTCCCTGTATCATTGGGGGAGTAACCATTCCGTATGAGAAGGGATTGCTCGGGCATTCGGATGCCGACGTGCTGCTGCACACGATAACGGACGCTATTTTAGGCGCACTTGCGCTTGGCGATATCGGCAAGCATTTTCCTGATACCGACGCTGCATTTAAAGATGCCGACAGCTTGAAATTGCTCGAGGAGGTATGGAAGCTTGTGCGTGAGCGCGGCTATAAGCTAGGCAATATTGATTCCACTATTATTGCACAGCGGCCCAAAATGCTTCCTTACATTCCCCAAATGACAGAAATTATTGCAAAGGCGCTCGAGGCAGATGTAACCCAGGTGAATGTGAAGGCTACGACCACGGAGCAGCTGGGATTCGCAGGACGCGGCGAAGGGATTGCTGCACAATCCGTTGTCTGTCTAATTAAGGATGTGCTATGATCGGAAATATTCAGCGTTAGCGAATGTTTTCGAGTGAGCAAAATTTAGAGGAGGTATTTGAAATGACAGCAGAGGTTAGAGTTCGTTATGCCCCATCTCCGACGGGACATTTACATATTGGCAATGCAAGAACGGCCTTATTTAATTATTTATTTGCTAGAAATCAAGGTGGAAAGCTTATCATTCGTATTGAGGATACGGATGTGAAGCGCAATGTAGCAGGCGGGGAAGAAAGTCAGCTACAGTATTTGAAATGGCTCGGTATAGATTGGGACGAGAGTATTGATATTGGGGGCGGCTATGGCCCTTATCGCCAGACGGAGCGTCTTGATATCTACAATGAGTACTGGCAGCAGCTTATCGATCGCGGTTTAGCATATCGCTGCTACTGCTCTGAGGAAGAGCTTGAGAAGGAGCGGGATGAGCAAACAGCGCGCGGTGAAACGCCTCGTTATTCAGGACAGCATCGCCATTTGACGGAGGAGCAAATACAGGCTTTTGAAGCTGAGGGTCGTGTTCCGAGTATTCGTTTCCGTGTGCCTGAGAATCGGACCTATGCGTTTAACGATATCGTAAAAGGCTCAATTAGCTTCGATACTGTAGAAATGGGCGATTTCGTCATTGTGAAGAAGGATGGAATACCGACCTATAACTTTGCGGTAGTGCTGGATGACTATTTGATGAAAATAAGCCATGTTCTTCGCGGTGAGGATCATATTTCCAATACGCCGCGTCAATTGATGATCTATGAAGCTTTTGGCTGGGAGCCTCCGCTATTTGGACATATGACGCTAATTGTAAATGAGCAGCGCAAGAAGCTGAGCAAACGTGATGAGTCGATTATTCAGTTTATTTCACAGTACGATGATCTCGGTTATTTGCCGGAGGCAATGTTCAACTTCATTACCTTGCTCGGCTGGTCGCCGGAGGGTGAGCAGGAGATCTATACTCGGGACGAACTGGTGTCTGTCTTTAACCCGGAACGCTTAAGCAAAAGCCCTGCGGTATTCGATACGCAAAAGCTAAGCTGGATGAACAATGAATATTTGAAGAAAGCGGATCTAGCGCGCGTTGTAGATCTTTGCTTGCCGCACTTGCAGAAAGCAGGCCTTGTAGCTAGCGAGCTTGATGCGGAAGGCCGTGCATGGGCTACTGATCTGGTAGCACTCCATCAGGACAAACTTCGCTATGCATCGGAAATCGTGCCAATGACAGAGCTGTTCTTCCGTGATACGGTAGAGGATGAAGAGGAAGCGCTAGCGGTGCTGGCTGAGGAGCAGGTGCCTACAGTGCTTCAAGCCTTCCTGGCACTGATCGAAGCGGGAGAATCCTCGTTCCAGGTGGATGGCATCAAAGAAATGATTAAGGCTGTTCAGAAGGGAACAGGCTTCAAAGGAAAGCAGCTATTTATGCCGATTCGTGCTGCGCTTACCGGGCAGACTCACGGGCCTGACCTCAATCAATCGATTGCTTTATTAGGAAAAGAGAAGGTTATTGGTCGACTGCGTGGGCGTCTAACTGGATACGGTCTATAGGAGCGATAAACGGTTAATATAGTAGAGTGAACAGAATGTCCTTGTCACATTTTTGGGTATTCGGTATACTATGACTAATAAATGAATGAATTGAACGGCCATGAACAGGAGAAGTACGTTTGCTTGTGGATTCGCAGAGAGGACAACCGTCATTCGAATCGGCGTCGCATGTGATGTGACAAAGGGAAAGCAGAATGGGGCTGCAAGTTGTCTGGTCCGCCGAACGGAAATATGCACCTGGGAGCTTTGTTCTGAGCTGCTGCAGCAGGAGATGTACGATCATAAGGATAAAGCGAGCATGTTTTATCGTTTTTGAGAATGTACATTGGGCTAGGCAGGGTAGGCAACAACGTAACGTCTGCGTTAAAGACCTTAAGATGAACAAGACACAGCACAGGCTGTTTCTTTGTTTGAGCAGAGTGGGACCGCGAGATAACACGCCTCTGCAGCATAATATGCTGCGGGGGCTTTTTTATTTGAATTTTATGAGTGTTTGAAAAAGGAGCATTGCTTATGTTTCGTCATTTCCGATCGGACATATTGGCGGTTTTCGAAAATGATCCGGCTGCCCGCAGCCGCTTTGAGGTTGTTTTCACCTATTCGGGTTTACACGCCATATGGGCACATCGTATCGCCCATCCCTTATATCGCAAAGGCTTTTTTACGATAGCGCGAGTGATCTCGCAGATCAGTCGCTTTATGACAGGGATAGAGATCCACCCTGGGGCTACAATCGGAGATCGTTTGTTTATCGATCACGGTATGGGAGTGGTCATAGGGGAAACCTGCGAAATAGGTGATGATGTCGTCATCTATCAAGGTGTCACCCTAGGCGGAACAGGCAAAGAAAAAGGTAAGCGGCATCCGACTATTGGCAATAATGTCGTTATAGGCTCAGGTGCTAAGGTGCTCGGCTCGTTCGAGGTTGGCGAATTTTCCAATATTGGGTCGAATGCGGTCGTTCTGAGAGAGGTACCTGCCAATTGTACGGTGGTGGGAAATCCCGGACGCGTAGTAAAACGGAATGGACAGCGTGTAGGCGATCGATTAGACCACACACAGCTTCCAGATCCGGTCATAGAAATGTTCCGTACGATGCAGAAGGAAATAGATGGGCTGAAAACCGAACTAAAGGAGCTTCGGAAACCTGTAGCTGGAGGAGACATAAGAAAATGACAGTAACGATTTATAACACGGCATCACGGCTGAAAGAGACCTTTGTGCCGCAAGAGCCTGGGAAAGTCAAAATGTATGTTTGCGGTCCAACCGTTTACGATTATATCCATATTGGTAATGCAAGACCCGTTATTTTCTTTGATGTAGCTCGTCGTTATTTGGAGGATATCGGAAATGAAGTGCAGTACGTTGTGAATTTTACAGACGTTGACGATAAGCTTATTCGTAAAGCGGAGCAGCTGGGTACGACTGTTCCGGAAGTAGCGGAGACGTTTATTGCAGCATTTTATGCAGATATTGAATCTTTAGGCGTTCATAGGGCTACACTTAATCCGCGTGTAACTGAGCATATTCCTCAGATCATTACGTTTATACAAGGGTTGATAGACAAAGGCTATGCCTATATGAGCGAAGGCGATGTATATTATCGCACAGCTGCATTCGCGGATTATGGTAAGCTGTCCCATCAAAATATTGATGAGCTTCAGTTCGGCATCCGGGTTGAAATTGGCGACCGCAAGGAGAACCAGCAGGATTTCGTGCTTTGGAAAGGCGCTAAGCCAGGAGAGATCAAATGGGATAGCCCATTCGGCGCCGGACGTCCAGGCTGGCATATTGAATGCTCAGCAATGGCTCGTGAGTATCTTGGCGATACGCTGGATATTCATGGCGGCGGACATGACCTTCAATTCCCGCATCATGAGTGTGAGTGCGCACAATCAGAGGCGTTGACAGGCAAGCCGCTCTCCAACTACTGGATGCATAACGGTTATATCCACATTAACAATGAAAAAATGTCCAAATCACTCGGCAATGGCATTACAGTCCATGAACTGGTGAAGCGGGTAAAACCACATGCAATTCGTTATTTTATGCTATCCACTCACTATCGCAGTCCGCTCAATTTTAGCGATGATACGGTATCGCAAGCGGAGAATAGCGTGGAGCGGATTGCCAACTGCGCAGCGAATCTTAAGCATAGACTGTCAGCGTTTAAAGAAGAGTCGCTTCAAGCGGCAGCTACAGTTAATGGACTAGTTCCATCTGGAGATGATGCTCTAGATGCCAAGCTTAAGTTAATACATGAACAATTCCATGCCAAAATGAGTGATGATTTCAATACGCCTGACGCCATCACCTCTATATTTGATTTAGTGGGAGAGGCGAATCAATATTTGAATCGAGCGGATGCTTCATCCAAGGCAATCCAAGCGCTGTTAGTGTTGCTGGAACGAATGGATGCTGTGCTTGGACTGCTCCCTCAGCAAGAGGCGGACGCAGAGCTGCTTGACGAGGACATTGAACAGCTGATCATCGAGCGGACAGAAGCCCGTCTTGCCAAGAACTGGGCGAGAGCTGATGAAATACGCATACTGCTGACTGAGAAAAATATTATACTCGAGGATACTCCGCAAGGTATCCGTTGGCGGCGCAAATGAGCGGGGATAATGCAACAAACATGCTGCTATTTCATCCCCCATCCAAAAAACCGCAGCTAATGAATCCAATTATTCTCGCTTATGTAGGAGATGCGGTCTTCGAGCTGCTTATCAGACAATATTTAATTTCGCTCCCGAACCAGAAATCGCATCATATTCATCGGGAAGCAACCAAGTTTGTATCCGCAAAGGGACAGAAAAAAATATTGGATCGCTGGCAGCCGCATCTGACTGAGGAAGAGGCGGATATTGTCCGCCGCGGTCGAAATGCAAAGTCGGGCACACCGCCCAAAAATGCTGATCTTGCTGACTATCGTCTCGCTACAGCTTTGGAGAGCTTAGTTGGTTATCTATATTATGAAGGCCGTATAACTAGGCTGAATGAATTGATCGCGATTGCAATTGGAGATCCAGAGAAACAATAAACAGCAGCAACCGTGAAAAACAATAAGAAGATACGAGGAGGGATACCGATGACTGAAGAAATTATCCAGGACGAAATGATTGCCGGTAAGCACCCTGTACTTGAGGCGCTGCGCTCGGGTCGTGAAATTAATAAAATATGGATTGCCGACGGTGCGCAGAAAACATTAACGCAGCCGATCGTTGCTGAAGCTAAAAAGTTTGGAATCGTTGTTCAGTTTGTCGACAAACGGAAGCTTGATAGCTTAACACCGGGCGTAACTCATCAAGGCGTTGTCGCACAAGCTGCCGCCTTTGCTTATGTGGAGGTAGAGGAGATTCTTGAGCGTGCGAAGCAGAGGGATGAAGTTCCATTTATATTGCTTCTGGATGAGATTGAAGACCCGCATAATCTCGGCTCCATTCTGAGGACAGCAGAGTGTACGGGTGTACATGGCGTTATTATTCCTAAGCGCCGCTCGGCATCCTTGACGGCTACTGTCCTAAAAACGTCTGCAGGCGCCGCCGAGCATGTGCCTGTCGCTCGTGTAACGAACTTGGCTCAGACCATTGATAGGTTGAAGGAAGCGGGAGTATGGGTAGCGGGAACTGACCTGGCAGCTTCGCAGGACGTATACAAGATGAAGTTTGATATGCCGCTGGTTGTTGTCATTGGCAATGAGAGCAAAGGAATGGGAAGACTAATTAAGGAAAAATGTGATTTCCTCGTTAAGCTGCCGATGCTTGGCCAATTGAATTCGTTGAATGCATCTGTTGCAGCTGGTGTTCTGATGTATGAGGTCGTTCGACAGCGCCGGAGTACTTAGATCATGAACCGGCGCGACGATATTTTGTTAGTCGACGGGTATAACATGATTGGGGCTTGGCCGGTGCTTGAGAAACTGAAGGAATATGACCTTGAGGAGGCTCGTGATAATCTGCTTGGCATGCTTGCGGATTATCAAGGCTTCACCGGCATGCAGGTTTATGTGGTGTTCGACGCGCATCAGGTACCTGGGATAGGAGCCACATATCGCAAGCACAAGCTAACGATCGTCTATACAAAAGAGAAAGAAACGGCTGATGAATGTATCGAGCGTCTTTGCTCAGAACTATTTGTGAGACGAAGGAACATTTATGTTGCTACGTCCGATTTAGTAGAGCAGCATGTGGCTTTTGGCAAAGGAGCGCTGCGTGTATCCGCTCGCGAGCTGCTTATTGATATCGAGCAAAACAAAAAAAATATTAAACAATCGCTCCGTGAGGATAAGCCCGGAACACGCAATTCGGTAGACGGTATCGTGAGCCTTGAGATTCGCAGCAAGCTGGAAAAGCTTCGACGCGGTGAGAAATAAAAGAAATTAGATGAATAAGGATGATAAGAAAAGGTTCATTGATCCACAAGGTTACAAAAATGCTAATTAATAGATTATATTTGGAAGTCTGATTGGTTGACGGTGTAAGGTTACATAATGTATACTAGCTCTAATATTAGCGATAAGAACGAGTGGATTTTGCTTGGTATACATTCTTATCTTTCGGCGTTGACCACTGCTTAATTCATACTTATGGATAAAGCTAGATCGGTTAGCGTGAATATGAATCTAGCGATGTACGCCTTGCAGGCCGGAGGGATAGTTCGTGAGTATCGACCTCAAAGAATGGAGTACGCTTGAGTATGACAGCAGTACGGACGAGGATATCGTAGAAGCGGTCCGCAATGGCGACAGCATAGCGTTGGAATATTTGATAAATAAGTATAGGAACTTTGTGAGAGCCAAAGCGCGCTCGTATTTTCTTATCGGTGCGGATCGGGAAGATATCGTACAGGAGGGTATGATTGGTCTTTATAAGGCAATTCGTGATTTTAAAGGTGATAAGCTTGCAAGCTTTAAAGCCTTTGCGGAATTGTGTATAACCAGACAAATTATTACCGCCATCAAAACAGCCACGCGTCAGAAGCATATCCCGCTTAATTCCTACGTATCACTCGATAAGCCCATTTATGATGAAGACTCGGATCGTACGCTGCTCGATGTTATTTGCGGCACGCGAGTTTCTAATCCTGAAGAATTAATCATAAACCAAGAAGAGTTTATAGGCCTGGAAGATAAGATGTCTGAAATATTAAGCGACCTTGAGCGTAAGGTATTAATGCTTTATTTGGACGGAAGATCGTATCAGGAAATCGCGGTTGACTTGGATCGTCACGTCAAATCGATTGATAATGCTCTTCAGCGCGTAAAGCGTAAGCTTGAACGTTACTTGGAAGTCAGAGACATAAGCGGTTAAACACAATGATTTGTATATCGTTCAAGGTGAAGACTGTCTTCCATCTGGCGGTTTCTAGATGAGAGATAGTCTTAATTGTTTTAAATGGCTTGAAGTAGAGTATACTGATAGAAACGAGCCTGATGTCAAGGTAGTTACCAATTATTCGTAGGCCGCACAGCTATCTTTTACGTTGACATCAAAATTACGGTATGATAAAGTGTTTAGGTAGGCCTAAATTCGAGGTTTTTTTTCGTATTGGCGTCGGAATCAATGAACTTTCATATAGAGCTTCATGATTCGTATTTTGTAGCAGTTCGGGAGGTGTAATTCAATGCGGGTAATTATCACGTTGGCATGCACAAACTGCAAACAGAGAAACTATGCGAGCAGCAAGAACAAACGCAATCACCCCGACCGCATCGAGTTGAAGAAGTTTTGCAAGTTCTGTAACGAGCAGACTCCTCATCGCGAGACGAGATAGTCAAATGGAGGTGTGAACGTGGCATTTTTGGCTAAACTAAAGCAAAGCTTTGGGACAACGTTTAGTTTTTTTGCCGACAGCTGGGCGGAGCTTAAGAAGGTTCGCTGGCCAAGTCGTAAAGAGTTGACAAGCTATTCAATCGTAGTTTTGCTTACGATCACGCTTGTAACGATTTATTTCTGGCTTCTTGACATCGGGATCTCGTCTCTGGTTGAACTCATTGTTTAAGAAGGGTCCAAAGGTGGATTTGTGATGGAAAAAAGATGGTACGTCGTGCATACCTATTCAGGCTATGAGAACAAGGTGAAAGCCAATTTGGAGCGCCGTGTTGAATCAATGGGCATGGAAGATAAGATCTTCCGCGTGCTCGTTCCTATGGAAGAAGAAGTGGTAGAGAAGGATGGCAAGAAAAAAACCGTCCAACGTAAAGTCTATCCCGGATATGTTCTTGTGGAAATGGTTCAAACCGATGATTCATGGTACGTTGTTCGTAATACGCCTGGCGTAACTGGATTTGTAGGATCAACAGGTGCCGGTTCAAAACCGATTCCTCTATTGCCTCATGAGGTTGAGCAAATACTCAAGCACATGGGCATGGATGAGCCGAAACCGAAAATCGAGTTCGATCTGAAGGAAACCGTACGCGTTAAAGTAGGTCCTTTCGCAGATTTTGTCGGTACAGTGGAAGAAATTTTATTGGACAAAGCGAAGTTGAAAGTTCATGTTAACATGTTTGGCAGGGAGACCCCGCTAGAGCTGGATTACACTCAAGTGGAAAAGATATAATATCTGGTTCCCGTACCCACCCGGAATGAATGGGTGGGGATTTGGAGCGAAGTGACATTGCTTCTTTGAGAAGTAAATGTTGCTTACGCATGGAATAAAGGGTTAGGAGGTGTGTCAGGCATGGCAAAAAAGGTCATCAAATTGGTCAAATTGCAAGTTCCTGCTGGTAAAGCAAACCCAGCGCCGCCGATCGGTCCAGCACTAGGTCAAGCAGGCGTTAACATTATGGCGTTTTGTAAAGAGTTTAACGCTCGTACAGCAGATCAAGCAGGCTTGATTATTCCAGTCGTTATTACAGTATTCGAAGACCGTTCCTTTACATTCGAAACTAAAACGCCGCCGGCAGCAGTATTGCTACGCGTTGCAGCTGGAATTGAAAAGGGTTCAGGCGAGCCTAACAAGAAAAAGGTCGCTACTGTAAAACGTGACAAAGTTCGCGAAATCGCTGAGCAAAAAATGCCCGATCTAAACGCAGCTTCAGTTGAAGCAGCAATGCGTATGGTTGAAGGTACTGCTCGCAGCATGGGCGTAACTATTGTTGACTAATACCGCGAGGTAGCTTGCTTTGCGAGGCTTCGGCTTTCGCGAGTGGGAGGATCATCCTTAGGAGGATTTTCCGCTACAACCACATAAGGAGGAAATTACAATGGCTAAACAAGGTAAAAAATATTTAGAAGCTGCTAAGCTTATTGACAGCGAAGCAACTTACGAGCCTTCAGAAGCGATCGAGCTTGTGAAAAAGGCAGCTACAGCTAAATTTGACGAATCCGTTGAAGTAGCAGTACGTTTGGGTGTAGACCCGCGTAAACAAGATCAAGCTGTTCGTGGTGTAGTTGTACTGCCACACGGTACAGGTAAAACAAAACGCGTTCTCGTTTTCGCAAAAGGCGAAAAAGTGAAAGAAGCGGAAGCTGCGGGTGCTGACTTTGTTGGCGATGCAGATATGATCAACAAAATCCAACAAGGCTGGTTCGAATTCGACGTTTGCGTAGCAACGCCGGACATGATGGCTGAAGTTGGTAAACTTGGACGTATCCTCGGTGGTAAAGGTTTGATGCCTAACCCTAAAGCAGGAACAGTAACGTTTGACGTTGCTAAAGCCGTTCAAGAAATTAAAGCCGGTAAGATTGAATACCGTCTTGATAAAGCAGGTCAAATCCATGCTCCTATCGGTAAAGTATCTTTTGATGCTGAGAAACTCAACGAGAACCTCAAAGCATTGATCGACGCGCTTAACCGCGCTAAGCCAGCAGCAGCAAAAGGTATTTACCTGAAAAACATCGCCGTTTCTTCGACAATGGGCCCTGGCGCTCGTGTTTCCACAGCGGTATATCGCTAAGAAGAACGGAACTAAATTCGAATACGCATACCGTAGACAGTAGGTGCCATTAGGCTTAATTTCCTACCGAGGTGTTATGATAAAACGTTTGTAAGCAATATTCGATCCTTTCGGATTGATGCGCGATAACGACATCATGGCCTTCGCAGTCTCTGCGAAGGCCTTTCTCATGCATCGAGGCGTGGAAAGCCCGTCGTAATTAACGGAATGTATACTATTACGGGAGGTGTACAGTTTGGCTAACGCAAATATCATCCAAGAGAAACAAGAGGCAGTTGCCGTAATCGCGGCAAAGATCGCTGCTAGCTCCAGCACAGTAGTAGCTGATTATCGTGGATTGAACGTTGCGCAAGTAACTGAACTTCGGAAACAACTTCGTGAAGCAGGGATCGAATTCCAAGTTCTTAAAAACTCGCTCGTTCGTCGTGCAACTGAAGGTACGGATTATGTAGAATTGAACAATATTCTTACAGGTCCTACAGCCATTGCATTCGGTACAGAAGACGCTATTGCTCCAGCAAAAATTTTGAACGATTTCGCTAAGAAAAATGAAGCTTTGAAACTTAAAGGCGGCATTGTTGAAGGTAAAGTCGTATCAGAAGAAGAAATCAAAGCTCTTGCGGAACTTCCGTCCCGCGAAGGTTTGCTTTCTATGCTACTCAGCGTATTGCAAGCTCCAATGCGCAACTTCGCGCTTGCGGTTAAAGCAGTCGGCGAGAAACAAGAAGCACAAGCTTAATATTCAACTAGCTACAGCGTTAAGCCGACGAAAGTTGGCTGTGTGATAAACCAAAAAAAATAAACCATATTCCCGGAGGTATAATCATGTCTAAAGATCAAATCTTAGAAGCGATTAAAGTAATGAACGTTCTTGAACTGAACGATCTTGTTAAAGCAATTGAAGAAGAATTCGGCGTAACTGCAGCAGCTCCAGTAGCAGCAGCAGGTGCTGGCGCAGCTGTTGCAGCTGAGCAAACTGAATTCGACGTAATTCTTAACGGTGCTGGCGCATCGAAAATCAACGTAATCAAAGTTGTTCGCGAAATTACAGGTCTTGGCCTGAAAGAAGCGAAAGACTTGGTTGACAGCGCTCCTAAAGCTGTTAAAGAAAAAGTTTCTAAAGAAGATGCAGAAGCAGTTGCAGCTAAGCTTTCCGAAGCTGGCGCTTCCGTAGAAGTTAAATAGTATTGCTTTGACAAAATAAGCTGATCATGCGATTGAACGTTGAATCGGCTGACGAGCCCCTTGAACCGTAAGGATTCAAGGGGTTCGTTGTATGTTAAAAGATAAGAATGTATAAGTTAGCATACTTATACATTCTTATCTTTCAACGCGAAACGAGCCATTGCCGCTGCGGCTGGTGATAGCTGTTAGCGATGGATGCTATGCAACAACGGAGGAGATGAATGATGTCGAATCACTATTACTCACAGAGCCCAGATGTGAAGCATAATCGTCAAGTTCATGAAGTGTCTCTTCGAGACTTTTCTTTTAAATTAATGACGGATGCTGGCGTATTCTCAAAGTCGGGTGTCGATTATGGGAGCCGAGTATTAATTGATGCATTAGAACTGGACGCTAATGCAAAGGTGCTGGATGTTGGTTGTGGTTACGGGCCAATTGGTCTGACAGCAGCGAAGCTTGCTGAGAATGGGCAAGTAACAATGATTGATATTAATGAAAGAGCAGTGGAGTTATCGCGTGAGAATGCAAAGCTCAATCAACTGTCCAATGTAACTGTTTTGCAGAGTGATCTGTTCCAAGCGGTTAAGCATCTGAAATATGATGCCATCGTAACGAACCCTCCTATTCGGGCGGGTAAAGCGGTTGTTCATCAGATATTTGAAGAAGGCTATGAATTGCTCGAGGATGGCGGCAGCATGTGGGTTGTCATTCAGAAGAAGCAAGGAGCGCCTTCGGCGAAAGTGAAACTAGAGTCTTTGTTTGATGAAGTAGAGGAAGTGACGAAGGACAAGGGCTATCGAATTTTTCGAGCTGTAAAAGGCTAGTTAAATGATGCAATTGTTGTTTGTAAAATAGTTTTGAAAATCAAGTTAAATTTATTGACTTGACTTTTTAGATATGGTAAAATTATAAAATGTCAGCATTAAATTGGGCTCTATCTCTTTAGTTAACTAAAATGTCAAGTGTAAATTTAGAGCGCGGAATGCATAACTTTTACACAATTGACGTATAATGTTTACGTTTTGGGCAAAATTATTTGATATGAGACTATCGCGATCCGCGCTGTGATTGGTTAATTGCCGGAACATGCTCTTTTTTCGAACCTATTCGATAAGGGCTTTTCTTTATTTGACTATATAGGCGGCTGGTCCGTCTAGAGTGACGCAGTGGTATCGATGCTGTGATACAGACATGAGGGGTGAGGTTAAGTTGGCAGGACAACTTGTTCAGTATGGTCGGCGCGCGCGAAGAAGCTACGCCAGGATCAACGAGGTGCTGGAAGTCCCGAACCTGATTGAAATCCAACAAAAATCGTATGAGAAGTTTTTGGACAGTGACTTAATTGAATTGTTCCAAGACATTTCTCCGATTTCGGACTTTACGGGCAATCTATCGCTTGAGTTTATCGACTATAGCTTAGGTGAACCGAAATATTCGGTCGATGAATCTAAAGAGCGCGACGTGACGTATGCAGCTCCTTTACGTGTTAAGGTACGTCTTTTTAACAAAGAAACCGGCGAAGTAAAGGAACAAGAAGTTTTCATGGGTGATTTCCCGCTTATGACAGACACCGGAACGTTTATTATTAACGGAGCCGAGCGTGTCATAGTCAGCCAATTGGTTCGATCCCCGAGTGTGTACTTCAGCACGAAGGTCGATAAGAACGGGAAGAAAAACTACACGGCGACGGTTATTCCTAACCGCGGCGCGTGGCTAGAGCTTGAAACGGATGCTAAAGATATCATCTACGTGCGTATTGATCGGACTCGTAAAATACCGGTAACGGTGCTTTTGCGTTCGCTTGGATTCGGTACGGATGCTGAGATTCTTGAGCTGCTTGGCCATGACGAGTATATTCGCAACACATTAGACAAGGACAATACGGATTCAACTGAGAAAGCGCTGATTGAAATTTATGAGCGTCTTCGTCCAGGTGAACCGCCGACTTTGGATAATGCGAAGAGCTTGCTGGTCGCTCGTTTCTTTGATCCAAAACGTTATGATTTGGCCAACGTAGGCCGATACAAAATAAATAAAAAACTCCACATCAAGAATCGGTTGTTCAACCAACGACTGGCGGAAAATTTAATTGATCCTACCACTGGCGAAATCATCGCTGAAGCCGGACAAATGATTGACCGTCGTTTGCTTGATGAAATCCTCGAAAAACTCGAGAAGGATGTTGGCTTCAAAACTTATCACGTGGCTAACGGCGTATTGGATGCTGATAGTATTCCACTACAAACGATAAGTGTATTCTCTCCATATGATGAAACCAAGGTTATTAAAGTAATTGCTAATGGCACGATTGATAAATCCGTTAAGCACATCACGCCTGCGGATATTATTTCTTCCATTAACTACTTTATCAACTTGCTTCATGGTGTAGGCAGCACGGATGATATCGATCATCTCGGTAACCGTCGTCTGCGTTCAGTAGGAGAGCTGCTTCAAAATCAATTCCGTATCGGTTTGTCTCGGATGGAGCGCGTTGTACGCGAGAGAATGTCCATTCAAGATGCGAATGCAATTACGCCACAAGCGTTGATTAACATTCGACCGGTTATTGCTTCAATAAAAGAGTTTTTCGGATCCTCGCAGCTTTCCCAGTTTATGGACCAAACGAATCCGCTTGCTGAGCTGACGCATAAGCGTCGTCTATCCGCACTCGGGCCCGGTGGTTTGACTCGGGAACGCGCTGGCTTTGAAGTTCGTGACGTCCATCACTCCCACTATGGGCGGATGTGTCCGATCGAGACGCCAGAGGGACCAAACATCGGTTTGATCAACTCCTTGTCTTCGTTTGCTCGTATTAATGAGTATGGCTTCATTGAAGCTCCGTACCGTTGGGTAGATCCGAAGACTGGAATTGTAACAGAACAAATCGCGTACTTGACTGCTGATGAGGAAGATAACTATGTCATTGCGCAAGCAAATGCTATGTTGACCCCTGAGGATAAATTCGCAGAAGAAAATACGATTGTTCGTTACAACAAACAAGCTGATAACATTTTGACTATGCCAAGCGATCGCGTTGATTATATGGACGTATCTCCGAAACAGGTAGTATCTGTTGCGACAGCGTTAATTCCATTCTTGGAAAACGATGACTCCAACCGTGCCCTAATGGGATCGAACATGCAGCGTCAAGCAGTGCCGCTTCTTATTCCTAGATCGCCGCTTGTTGGAACTGGAATGGAGCATAAAGCAGCAAAAGATTCCGGAGTTTGTATCGTTGCGAAGTATGACGGTATAATCGAGCGCGCTTCTGCTAATGAAATCTTGCTGCGTCGCGTTGAACAAATTGATGGCAAGCCAGTTGCTGGCGATTTGATAAAGCATAAGCTGCACAAGTTTATGCGTTCCAACCAAGGAACGTGCATCAACCAACGTCCACTTGTACGTAAAGGTGATGTTATTAAGAAAGGTGATATTCTTGCAGATGGTCCTTCCACTGAAATGGGCGAATTGGCTCTTGGGCGCAACGTAGTCGTTGCATTCATGACGTGGGAAGGCTACAACTATGAGGATGCGATCCTGCTTAGTGAGAAGCTTGTGAAAGAAGATGTTTATACATCCATTCACATCGAAGAATACGAGTCAGAAGCTCGTGATACGAAGCTTGGACCTGAAGAAATCACTCGTGACATTCCGAATGTCGGCGAAGAGGCTCTTCGTAATCTAGATGAGCGCGGTATCATTCGTGTTGGTGCTGAAATTGGCGCTGGCGACATCCTTGTTGGTAAAGTAACACCTAAAGGTGTGACGGAGTTGACAGCGGAAGAAAGATTGCTTCATGCGATCTTCGGTGAGAAGGCTCGTGAAGTTCGTGATACATCGCTGCGTGTACCGCATGGTACCGATGGTATCGTAGTGGATGTTAAAGTATTTACACGTGAGAACGGCGACGAGTTGCCGCCTGGAGTTAACCAATTGGTTCGTGCTTATATTGCTCAAAAACGGAAAATTTCCGAAGGCGACAAAATGGCCGGCCGTCATGGTAACAAAGGGGTTATCGCCCGTATCATGCCTGAAGAAGATATGCCGTTCCTGCCTGATGGTACACCGGTTGAGGTTGTACTTAACCCGCTGGGCGTTCCTTCACGGATGAACATTGGTCAAGCGCTTGAGGTTCACCTCGGCATGGCCTGTAAACATCTTGGCATTCACGCTGCAACGCCAGTATTTGACGGCGCTCGCGAGAATGACGTTTTCGATACAATGGAAGAAGCTGGCATGCAGCGTAACGGTAAAACCGTACTGTATGATGGACGGACAGGCGAGAACTTCGAGCGTGAGGTTACAGTTGGTGTCATGTATATGATCAAGCTGGCGCACATGGTCGATGATAAAATCCATGCCCGTTCCACTGGTCCTTACTCACTTGTTACACAGCAGCCGCTCGGTGGTAAAGCACAGTTCGGTGGTCAACGTTTCGGGGAGATGGAAGTATGGGCGCTTGAGGCATATGGCGCTGCGTACACGCTTCAAGAAATTTTGACAGTTAAATCCGATGACGTTGTTGGTCGTGTGAAAACATACGAATCTATCGTCAAGGGCGAAAACGTTCCAGAGCCTGGTGTTCCGGAATCGTTTAAAGTTTTGATCAAAGAGCTTCAAAGCTTAGGTATGGATGTTAAAATTCTATCTGAGAATGAAGAAGAGATCGAAATGAAGGAAATGGACGATGAAGACGAGGCAACGGGTGACAAGCTCAACCTCAATATAGAAGGTGCTGAGATCAGCGCTGCTGAATAAACTAGTTGCTGGATTCCGTCGCATGGTCACGCGCCTGTGACGGAATCTAGCTGATTAGATAGACATTGTCATACATGACGGAGGAGGGTTGCTCCTTGTTGGACGTGAACAACTTCGAGTATATGAAAATCGGTCTGGCTTCGCCGGATAAAATTCGCTCGTGGTCCCGCGGAGAAGTTAAAAAGCCGGAGACGATCAACTATAGGACCTTAAAGCCGGAGAAGGAAGGTCTCTTCTGCGAGAAAATTTTTGGACCTACGAAAGACTGGGAATGTCATTGCGGTAAATACAAACGTGTACGCTATAAAGGTGTTGTTTGTGATCGTTGTGGTGTTGAAGTAACTCGGGCTAAAGTTCGTCGTGAACGTATGGGTCATATCGAGCTTGCTGCGCCAGTATCTCATATTTGGTATTTCAAAGGGATTCCAAGCCGCATGGGTCTTGCACTAGATATGTCCCCTCGCTCGCTCGAGGAGATTATCTATTTTGCATCTTATGTAGTTACAGATCCAGGTGATACCCCGCTTGAGAGAAAACAACTGCTGTCTGAGAAAGAATACCGCAGCTATCGTGAGAAATACGGCTACGGTTTCCACGCAGGTATGGGTGCTGAAGCGGTTAAGAAGCTTCTTCAAGACATCGATGTGGAGAAAGAATTAGAGCAATTGAAGGAAGAATTACGCACTGCTCAAGGGCAGCGCCGTAACCGTGCAATTAAACGGCTTGAAGTTGTTGAAGCATTCCGTAACTCCGGCAACAAACCGGATTGGATGATTCTTGACGTGCTTCCTGTTATTCCTCCGGAGCTTCGTCCGATGGTTCAGCTCGATGGAGGACGTTTCGCTACGTCTGACCTTAATGATCTGTATCGTCGTGTTATTAATCGGAATAATCGTCTGAAGCGTCTACTAGATTTGGGTGCTCCTGATATTATCGTGCAAAATGAAAAACGGATGCTGCAGGAAGCGGTTGATGCTTTGATCGATAACGGTCGTCGCGGTCGTCCTGTAACAGGTCCTGGTAATCGTCCGCTTAAATCTCTAAGCCACATGCTTAAAGGTAAGCAAGGACGTTTCCGTCAGAACTTGCTAGGTAAACGGGTTGACTACTCTGGTCGTTCGGTTATCGTTGTAGGTCCAAATCTAAAAATGTTCCAGTGCGGTCTTCCGAAGGAAATGGCACTTGAATTGTTCAAGCCTTTCGTTATGAAAGAGCTTGTAAATAAAGGCTTAGCACATAATATTAAAAGTGCGAAGCGCAAGGTTGAACGCGTAAGCCCAGAGGTATGGGATGTACTTGAGGAAGTTATTAAAGAACATCCAGTATTGCTGAACCGTGCCCCGACGCTTCACAGACTAGGTATTCAAGCATTTGAGCCTATTTTGGTTGAAGGCCGCGCGATTAAGCTTCATCCGCTCGTATGTACAGCATATAATGCTGACTTCGATGGTGACCAAATGGCGGTACACGTTCCGTTGTCTGCGGAAGCACAAGCTGAAGCTCGTTTGCTTATGCTTGCATCAGGCAACATCCTTAACCCGAAAGACGGCAAGCCAGTCGTTACTCCTTCACAGGATATGGTTCTAGGAAGCTTCTACTTGACGATGGATAACAAAGAGGCTAAAGGTAGTGGTTCTGTATTCGGCACCATTAACGAAGCAATCTCTGCTTATCAACGTGGTATTGTTTCCTTGCACGCTAGAATATTCATTCCAGTGCGTGTGCTTAAGAAAGTTAATTTTACCGAGCAGCAGCAAGCATCGTTACTCGTTACTACAGTTGGTAAAGTAATCTTCAACGAAATTTTCCCAGAGGATTTCCCTTATATCAACGAGGCAACGAAAACGAACCTATTGCAAGGTACACCTGATAAATACTTTGTATACGAAAAAGGCGCCGATCTTCCGAAGTTTTTGGACGCGATCGAAACGCCAGGCGCTGTAGGTAAGGATTATCTCGCATTAGTTATTGCGGAATGTTTCCGTCAATACCACACTACGCTTACTGCGATGCTTCTTGACCGCATTAAACAGCTTGGTTTCACTTACTCGACTAAGGCTGGTATTACGATCGGCGTGTCCGACGTTATCATCCCGAAAGAGAAAGACGAAATCATGAAGCGCTCCGATGATAAGGTTGCTACCGTTATGAATCAATACCGTCGTGGTTTGATTACAAACGAAGAGCGCTATGACCGAATTATCACGATTTGGGGTAAATGTAAAGACGAGATCACCGAGGTTCTTATGAAATCGATGGATCGTTATAACAACATCATGCTTATGGTGGACTCCAAGGCACGGGGTAACAAATCTCAAATTACTCAGCTTGGCGGTATGCGTGGTCTGATGGCCAATCCATCCGGTCGTATCATTGAGTTGCCAATTAAATCAAACTTCCGCGAAGGTCTGACCGTACTCGAGTACTTTATCTCGACTCACGGAGCGCGAAAAGGTTTGGCGGATACTGCACTTCGGACAGCCGATTCCGGTTACTTGACTCGTCGACTCGTTGACGTTGCACAAGACGTAATCGTGCGTGAAGATGACTGTGGCACGGACAAAGGCTTCTCCGTAAGCAAAATTCAAGATGGTAAAGAGGTTATTGAAGACCTTTATGACCGTATTGAAGGACGTTATGCGTTTGAAACCGTTCGTAATCCAAAAACAGGCGAAATTATCGTTAATCGCAGCGAGCTTATTGATTCTAATAAAGCCGATGCCATTATTGATGCTGGCGTTGAAAAACTGCAAATTCGTTCCGTACTGAGCTGCCGTGCGCGTCATGGCGTATGTAAGATCTGTTACGGCCGCAACCTTGCAACTGGTAAGCACGTTGAGATTGGTGAAGCGGTAGGTATTATCGCGGCTCAATCGATCGGAGAGCCAGGAACACAGCTGACGATGCGTACGTTCCATACGGGTGGCGTAGCCGGCGATGATATTACACAAGGTTTGCCGCGTATCCAAGAGTTGTTTGAGGCGCGTAATCCGAAAGGTCAAGCGATCATTTCTGAGCTTGACGGTGTAATTAAAGAAATCCGTGAAGCTAAGGACCGTCGTGAAATCGAAGTTCAAGGCGAAGCGGAATCCAAAGTGTATGCCGTTACTTATGGCTCGCGTATTCGTGTAACCCAAGGCCAACAAATCGAAGCCGGCGATGAGCTGACTGACGGTTCTATTGACCCTAAAGACATGCTGCGCATCAAAGGTATCCGCGGAGTTCAGAACTATATTTTGCAAGAAGTACAGCGCGTTTATCGGAACCAAGGGGTAGAAATCAATGACAAGCACGTTGAGGTCATGATTAAACAAATGCTCCGTAAAATCCGTATCGTAGACGCTGGCGGTACGACTCTGCTTCCTGGTGCGTTTGTTGATATTCATGAATATGAATCACAAAACCGCGCTGCGATTTTTGCAGATCTCGAGCCTGCCGTTGCAAAACCAGTTCTACTCGGTATTACGAAGGCATCGCTTGAAACAGATTCCTTCTTGTCAGCAGCTTCTTTCCAAGAAACAACTCGCGTATTGACTGATGCGGCTATTAAAGGCAAAGTTGACCAGTTGCTTGGACTCAAAGAAAATGTTATCATAGGTAAGTTGATTCCAGCTGGTACTGGAATGGCGCGCTATCGTAACATTCGACTTGCTGGTCTAGAAGATGAAGCTATTACTAAAGTTGAAGGCGAATTAGAGACCGAAGCTGTAACTGTCGACTAATTGTTGATGTATACTTTGGATCGATAGCCCGATGCTAGCATATATTGCAGGAGCGTTCCATCTTCCGTTTTCTTTTGGAAGCGGAGGATGATCGCTCTTTTGTATGTTTAAAGCACGATTGTCTTTTGAGAAAGTTTTACAAATGATAATCATAGAAGTTTCTTGACACAAGCACAGTGTAGGTGTTAATATATCGAAGTGTGCCTAGTTGTGTGATCACTGAATGGAAGAATTGAAGGTGATTTTCATGCAATTCAGAGTCGGCGCAAAGCAGACAGCCAAGATGCTCGAGCACCAAAGAGCGATTGAAGTCTATGTTGCACGTGATGCAGATCCGCAGATGAAGGATAAGATTATTCATCTATGTGAGCGGGCGGGAGTTCCAATAAAATGGATCGATACGATGGAAGAACTAGGGGAAACCTGTGGAATCGATATCGGGGCCGCAATGGCAGCACTCGTAAACGAAGAAGAATAATGCAATAACTGTTTTTGTTGGTTGATTGTTTAACGATGATTAACTGGCGAGAATTTTTGTTTGTTCTTTAATGAACCGCCTGGATCTGTGGGCTTAAAATTAGGTAAAATGTCTACCATACATGCGTATACGGCTGTTGCCGACCTTTGGTGGAAAGAGTTCGTTTACGCGAATAAATACGAGCAGATTTATAAACGAAGCTTTATAAATTCTTGTATTTTCAAAAGACATGAATATAGGGAAGGGGGTGGCAACATGCCAACAATTAACCAACTAGTCCGTAAAGGACGCCAAGCGAAAGTCGTTAAATCGAAATCGCCGGCATTGCAAAAAGGTTTCAACGCATTGAAACGTGAAGCTACAAACATGAGCGCTCCTCAAAAACGTGGTGTGTGCACTCGTGTAGGTACTATGACTCCAAGGAAACCGAACTCCGCACTTCGTAAATATGCTCGTGTTCGTTTAACGAACCGTTTAGAGGTTACGGCTTACATTCCGGGTATCGGACACAACTTGCAAGAGCATAGCGTTGTTTTGATCCGTGGTGGTAAAGTAAAAGACTTAGCAGGAGTACGTTATCATATCGTTCGCGGCGCACTTGATACTGCGGGTGTTAACAACCGTATGCAAGCTCGTTCGAAATACGGTACAAAACGTCCTAAAGCTAAAAAATCATAAGTATAACCCTAACGGGTCATTGAAATGCTAGAAATAGCGACTATTAGAAGAAAGGGGGACTTTCTCATGCCACGCAAAGGTCCTGTAACAAAACGCGATGTACTTCCAGATCCGCTGTATAACAGCAAACTGGTAACTCGTCTAATTAACCGCATTATGCTTGATGGTAAAAGAGGCGTTGCACAAACGCTATTGTATGATGCTTTCAAACTGATTCAAGAACGCACGGGTAAAGATCCGATGGAAGTGTTCGAAGCAGCTTTGAAAAATATTATGCCAGTACTTGAGGTTAAAGCACGCCGTGTCGGCGGTGCAAACTATCAAGTGCCTATCGAAGTTAAACCAGAGCGCCGTACGGCACTTGGTCTTCGTTGGCTCGTGAACTACTCACGTAACCGCGGTGAGAAAACGATGGAAGAGCGTTTAGCTGCTGAAATCACAGATGCATCCAATAACACTGGCGCAGCTGTTAAGAAGCGCGAAGACACTCACAAAATGGCTGAAGCAAACAAAGCGTTTGCTCACTACCGCTGGTAGAATTTTCACATTCGAAAGGAGACAATTTTATGTCAAGAGAGTTCTCCTTGTATAATACACGTAACATCGGGATTATGGCGCATATCGATGCCGGTAAAACCACTACAACTGAACGGATCTTGTTCTTTACAGGCCGTACCCACAAAATCGGCGAGGTGCACGAAGGTGCAGCTACGATGGACTGGATGGAACAAGAACAAGAGCGCGGTATTACGATTACGTCTGCCGCGACTACCGCTCAATGGCATGGACACCGCATTAATATTATCGACACCCCGGGACACGTTGACTTCACTGTTGAAGTTGAACGTTCCCTACGCGTATTGGACGGGGCCGTTGGGGTTTTCAGTGCAAAAGAAGGCGTTGAGCCGCAGTCTGAAACTGTATGGCGTCAGGCTGACAGATACAACGTACCTCGGATTGCATATGTAAATAAAATGGATATCATTGGTGCAGACTATCTGAATGTTATTAAAGACATGCGTGAGCGTCTAGGTGCCAATGCTGTAGCAATTCAAATTCCTATCGGTGCTGAAGGCGACTTTAAAGGCGTTATCGATATCATCGAACGTGTAGCATATGTATACCAAGATGATAGCGGTAAAGACCCTCAAGAGCTTCCAGTTCCTGCGGAGTACGCCGACCAAGTCGAAGAGCTTCGTACGGAATTGATTGAGAAAGTAGCAGAATTGGATGAAGACTTAACGATGAAATATTTGGAAGGTGAAGAAATCACTATTCCAGAAATTAAAGCAGCACTCCGTAAAGGTGTTTGCGAAGTTAAAATCTTCCCAGTTGTTGCAGGCTCATCATACCGTAACAAAGGTGTTCAACCGATGCTGAATGCAGTTGTTGATTACTTGCCATCACCTCTAGATGTACCAGCTATTAAAGGTACTCTTGAAGATGGCGAAGAAGGTTCGCGTCCATCTTCGGATGATGCACCATTCGCAGCACTTGCTTTCAAAAT
This sequence comes from Paenibacillus sp. FSL H8-0548, assembly GCF_038630985.1. Lineage (NCBI taxonomy): Bacteria > Bacillati > Bacillota > Bacilli > Caryophanales > Paenibacillaceae > Paenibacillus > Paenibacillus sp. FSL H8-0548. The sequence continues at coordinate 6,717,841 of NZ_CP152049.1, read as the reverse complement.
CATGACTGACCCTTATGTTGGTAGATTGACTTTCTTCCGTGTGTATTCAGGCGTACTAAAATCCGGTTCGTATGTTCTTAACTCAACTAAGGGCAAACGTGAGCGTATTGGACGTATTCTACAAATGCACGCGAACAGCCGTCAAGAAATCACAGAAGTTTTTTCCGGCGATATCGCTGCAGCAGTTGGTCTTAAAGATACAACTACAGGCGATACTCTATGCGAAGAGAAAAATGTGATTATTCTTGAGTCCATGAACTTCCCTGAGCCAGTTATCTCGGTTGCTATCGAACCAAAAACGAAAGCTGACCAAGACAAACTAGGTATCGCGATCTCCAAACTTGCTGAGGAAGATCCAACTTTCCGTGCTCATACGGACGAAGAAACAAACCAAACGATCATTTCTGGTATGGGTGAGCTTCACCTTGAAATCCTCGTTGACCGTATGTTCCGTGAATTCAAAGTTGAGACAAACGTTGGTAAACCACAAGTTGCTTACCGTGAAACGTTCCGTCAAGCTGCGAAGGTTGAAGGTAAGTTCGTTCGTCAATCCGGTGGTAAAGGTCAATTCGGACATTGTTGGGTTGAGTTTTCACCACTTGAGCCAGGTTCAGGCTTTATATTCGAAAACAAAACAGTCGGCGGTTCAATTCCTCGTGAATTTATCGCTCCTATCCAGGCTGGTATTGAAGAGTCAATGAAGAACGGTGTAGTAGCCGGCTTCCCGCTCGTTGATGTCAAAGCTGTTGTTGTTGACGGATCCTATCATGATGTTGACTCCTCGGAGATGGCGTTTAAAATTGCAGGTTCGATGGCGCTTAAAGCTGCCAAAGAAAAATGTAAGCCAGTTCTTCTTGAGCCAATCATGAAGGTTGAAGTTACTGTTCCTGAAGAGTACATGGGCGATGTTATGGGTATGTTGAACTCCCGTCGTGGTCGTATCGAAGGTATGGATTCTCGTGCAGGTGCACAAATTATCCGCTCCAAGGTACCTCTCTCCGAGATGTTTGGATATTCCACAACACTACGTTCCGGTACACAAGGACGTGGCGTATTCTCTATGGAGCTTTCTCACTATGAAGAAGTTCCAAAATCGATCTCTGAAGAGATCATTGCTAAGCACAAAGGCGAGTAATCGCTTTTAGGCAATGCATTTAATATATGCTTTTGGCCGTCATTAAAGTTTGCTTGCAAATGGGATGCCGGCCCACACATAAAAAATTCCATGATATATTGAGGAGGCTCAAGTTCAATGGCTAAGGCTAAATTTGAACGTAACAAACCGCACGTTAATATCGGTACAATTGGTCACGTCGATCACGGTAAAACGACTTTGACTGCAGCTATCACAACAGTTCTTTCTAAAAGATACGGCGGTGCAGCAATTGCATTCGACCAAATCGATAAAGCTCCAGAAGAGCGCGAGCGCGGTATCACAATCTCAACATCACACGTTGAGTATGAAACTCCAGCTCGTCACTATGCACACGTTGACTGCCCAGGTCACGCCGACTATGTAAAAAACATGATTACTGGTGCTGCTCAAATGGACGGAGCTATTCTTGTAGTTTCCGCTACTGACGGTCCTATGCCACAAACTCGTGAGCATATCTTGCTTTCGAAACAAGTAGGCGTACCTTACATCGTTGTTTTCTTGAACAAATGCGACATGGTTGAAGACGAAGAGCTTCTTGAATTGGTAGAAATGGAAGTTCGTGACCTTCTTGCTGAGTATGAGTTCCCAGGCGACGACACTCCAATCATCCGTGGTTCAGCTCGTGAAGCACTTGCTAACCCTGATGGCGAGTGGGCTGACAAAATTATCGAGCTTTTCGAGCAAGTGGATACTTATATCCCAACTCCTGAGCGCGATACTGCTAAGCCTTTCCTTATGCCTGTCGAGGACGTATTCACAATCACTGGCCGTGGTACAGTTGCTACAGGTCGTGTTGAGCGTGGTATTATCAAAGTGGGCGACGAGATCGAAATTATCGGTCTTGCTGAAGAATCCCGTAAATCCGTAGTAACTGGCGTTGAAATGTTCCGCAAATTGCTTGACTCCGCTCAAGCTGGCGACAACGTAGGCGCATTGCTTCGTGGTGTAGACCGTAACAACATTGAGCGTGGACAAGTTTTGGCTAAACCGGGTTCGGTTAAACCACACACTAACTTCACTGCACAAATCTACGTTCTAACTAAAGAAGAGGGTGGCCGTCACAAGCCTTTCTTTACTGGCTACCGTCCACAGTTCTACTTCCGTACAACTGACGTAACAGGTATCATCAACCTTCCAGAAGGTACTGAAATGGTTATGCCTGGCGACAACATCACTGTAACGGTTGAGCTTATCGCTCCAATCGCTGTTGAAGAGGGAACTCGTTTCTCTATTCGTGAAGGCGGCCGTACTGTAGGCGCTGGCGCTGTAGCATCTATCCAAAAATAATTAATGGCGGCATATGCCGCTGTTATATAAGAAGCCCTCACTTAGGTGGGGGCTTTTCATATTTTAGGAGCTAAATAATGAATAGAGCTATTTACTTCATTTTACAAATAACTAATCATTGACTGTACGCGGCAAGCGCCTTTAATATTAGGGAATAGTAAATAGATGGTTGTCCATGTCTCCTAGGATCATACTGCTCCCATATAGACGCCGGCTTTACTAGAAAATAGTGATGATGCTCTTCTGGAAAAGAACTATCTCAAGATCAGCATGACAACTTACAAGAAAAGAGGGGTTAGAAAGATGAGTAAGAAATTATGGATCAGTATTGCTTTAGCTTCAGTTATGGTTGTAACGGCAGCGTGTGGTGCCAATACGGGGAAAGCGAATACGAACTCAGGTTCAGATGCATCAAATGCTAGCGGAGAGACTGAGAAGTCGTATACGATAGCTATTTCACAAATTGTTGAGCATCCATCCTTGGATGCCACGCGAGAAGGCTTTATCGCTGCTCTTAATGATGCAGGTATTGAAGAAGGAAAAAACCTAAAAATTGATTTTAACAATGCACAAGGCGATGCTACCAATATCAAAACTATTTCTCAAAAAATTGCTAACAGTAAAAGCGATCTCGCTCTAGGTATTGCTACTCCAACAGCTCAGGCACTTGCAGATGATGTAAAGAACATACCGGTATTGTTTGCAGCTGTAACAGATCCAATTGATGCAGGAATCGTAACGCAATTGGAAGCGCCAGGCGGCAATATTACAGGTGCTTCAGATACAAACCCGGATGCGATTAAGCAAACGATGGATTTTATCGCAACTCAAATTCCTAATGTGAAAAATGTAGGTCTGATTATTAATGAAGGCGAACAAAATGCAGTAGTTATGGGTGATATTGCTGAGACAGCATTAGAGAAACATGGCATTAAGCTGATCAAAGCTTCTATCGCCAATTCTTCGGATGTTAAACAAGCTGCTGATTCTTTGGTAGGCCGTGTAGATGCTATTTATATTACTTTGGACAATATGGTCGTTACAGGTGCGGATGCAATCATTGAAGTAGCTAATGCTAACGATATTCCTTTTTTCTCAGCTGATCGTGATACAGTAGAAAAAGGGGCATTTGCAGCAGTCGGCTTTAAATATTATGATCATGGCTATGAAGTTGGCCAAATGGCGGTAGAAATATTGAAAAATGGAAAAAATCCAGGCGAGATGGATGTAACCGTTCCTCAGAAGCTTGATTTCATTTTTAATATGAAAGCAGCTGCTGAACAAGGCATTACAGTAACAGATGACATGAAAGCTTTTGTTAAAGACCAAGCAAACAATATTATTGAGTAACTTTTGGTTAGATCGTTTAAAACTATAGGAATTAAGCATAAATGAGGGGGATCAGGCAACTGGTTCACCCTCTTGCTGTGAAAAGGAGGTATGTCATATGCTCGTATCGATGCAAGGAGCTGTAGAAAGCGGATTGTTGTATGCTCTGATGGCACTTGGAGTATACATCACGTTCCGAATACTTGATTTTCCGGATTTAACTGTCGACGGCAGCTTCACTACAGGTGCTGCAATTGGTTCTGTACTGACGGTGAACGGTACGGCACCTTGGCTTGCCGTGTTATGTGCATTTGCAGGCGGGGCGATAGCTGGTACTTGTACGGGCTTACTTCATACGAAGGGGAAAATCAATGGTCTCCTCTCGGGTATCATCATGATGATTGCTCTGTATTCCATAAACTTAAGAATTATGGGAAAACCGAACGTGTCCTTAAGAGGCAAGGAAAACTTGTTCGATAATGTTTCAACTCTCGTGATGATGATTATCTTCGTCATCATTGTTAAACTGATTCTCGATTTATTTTTCAGGACAGATATGGGCTTGAGCCTTCGGGCTACAGGTGATAACTCGCGTATGATTCGCAGCTTTGGTGCGAATACCGATATTACGACGATCTTTGGAATTGCTTTATCTAATGCGCTGGTGGCGACGTCAGGAGCACTCATTGCTCATTATCAGAAATATGCAGATAACAGCATGGGCATCGGGATGATCGTTATCGGCTTGGCATCCGTTATTATTGGAGAAGCTATTTTTGGTTCGCGTTCGATTTTCAGAGCTACTTTAGCAGTTATTCTTGGCTCAATTATATATCGTATTATTTATGCATTTGCGCTGCGAATAGAATGGCTCGATGCTTCAGATATGAAGCTGATTACAGCTGTTATTATTATTTTCGCATTAGTCGTTCCTTCTACGCGTAGAGCTTGGAAACAGAAGAATACGGCACGCAAGCGTACAGCTGAAATGCTGGCAACTCTAGATAAGGCTCATACAGGAGGTGGACGCTGATGTTGGAAATTGCCAAGGTGTCCAAGCTGTTTAATCCAGGCACTGTGGATGAGAAAACAGCTCTTGTGGGAGCAAATCTTATCATGAAGCCAGGCGATTTTATTACGGTGATCGGAAGCAACGGTGCTGGTAAATCTACCTTAATGAATATTATTTCTGGCGTAATGAAGCCAGATGCGGGTGAAGTTCGGATTGATGGGCAAAATATAAGCAATCTTACCGAATATGAGCGCAGTCGTTGGATTGGTCGTGTGTTTCAGGACCCTATGGCTGGTACAGCGCCGAGGATGTCGATAGAGGAGAATTTAGCGATAGCTTATTCACGCGGAAAAAAACGCGGCTTCTCCTTAGGCGTAACACGTGCTAAACGTTCTATTTTTAAAAATGAGCTTCAGCGCTTGGGTATCGGCCTTGAGAACCGTTTAAGCGCGAAGGTCGGTATGCTGTCAGGCGGAGAGAGACAAGCGCTTAGCTTGCTTATGGCAACCTTTACGAGACCGCAAATTTTGCTGCTTGATGAGCATACGGCTGCACTTGATCCTGCAAGAGCGGAATTAATAACAGCTTTAACTGAAACACTCGTTAGAGAAATGAATTTAACAACGTTAATGGTCACTCATAACATGGAGCAGGCGATCCGACTGGGCAATCGACTCATCATGATGGATAAGGGACGAATTATTCTTGATGTGCCGGAAGAACGCAAGAAGGATCTAACTGTCGCACAGCTTCTTGGTGAGTTTGAACTTATTAGTGGGAAAAAGCTAGCTGATGATCGGATAGTGCTCGGCTAAAACAAGAACCATCATTTCCGTCTTCATGCGGTGATGATGGTTCTTTCTTATCGTCGTATAGGATGGAGATTAATTCGTTTATTCTATCGAGCGTTACTTGCGAAAAAAACATTACTTTTGTTTGGCGTTATTTGGTGGTATTCTTTCAGCAATCATTTGTTTATAATCATGAAGTGCCCATTTTATCCGTTATTATAATCGGTAAGTAATGAAAGCTTGTAATAAGGGACATAATGGGTGCTATGCGCAAATTGGGCTGGACAAGGCAATCCATAGATACATTTCGCGCGAAAAATGCTATTTTAAAAGAACGTAAATAATATGTTGCAATTGCCTATAATCTTAGGTATAATATTGACTGTTGGTCTGACGTTGCGATGATGTGAGAGGTTGCCGACACACCCGGCCCCTTTGCCATGGGGCATGTGCCAGGGTTTTCTCACGGAGTATGTCCGATAATAAATTGGGCGATAGAAGGAGGGACTTATATGGCAAAGCAAAAGATTCGTATCCGCTTAAAAGCATACGATCATAGAATTCTTGATCAATCCGCTGAGAAAATTGTTGAAACTGCAAAACGTTCGGGTGCAAGCGTGTCCGGGCCGATTCCGTTACCTACGGAAAAGCAAATCATCACCGTTCTCCGTGCGGTACACAAGTACAAGGATTCCAGGGAGCAATTCGAACAACGCACTCATAAGCGTCTAATCGATATTGTTAACCCAACGCCGCAAACGGTTGATGCGTTGATGCGCTTGGATTTACCATCCGGTGTAGATATCGAAATCAAACTGTAATACAAGCATATGCGATTATAGGAAGGAAATGAGGTGTCAACATGAAAGGTATCTTAGGAAAAAAACTTGGTATGACTCAAGTGTTTACTGCTGAAGGTAACGTTATTCCGGTAACTGTTATCGAAGCTGGACCTTGCGTAGTACTACAGAAGAAAGACCAAGAGAATGACGGTTACGAAGCTGTTCAATTCGGTTTCTCCGATAAGAAGGAGAGCAGATCGAACAAGCCAGAAGCTGGTCATGCTAAAAAAGCAAATGCAACACCTAAGCGCTACGTTCGTGAAATTCGCGGAATTAATCTAGGTGATTATGAAGTTGGCCAAGAAGTTAAAGCTGACCTATTCACAGAGGGCGAATTCGTTGACGTAACAGGTATTTCAAAAGGTAAAGGCTTTGCCGGCGTTATCAAACGTTGGGGACAAAGCACGGGTCCTATGTCTCACGGTTCCCGTTACCACCGTGGACCAGGTTCGATGGGTTCTATCCAAGCGAACCGTGTACCGAAAGGCAAACGCCTTCCAGGACATATGGGTCACGAAACCATTACGATTCAAAAACTTGAAGTTATCCGTGTAGATGTAGAACGTAACGTTCTTCTAATAAAAGGTTCGATTCCGGGCCCTAAAAACGGATTTGTAAAAGTGAAACAAACCGTTAAGAACTAATCGCTTTTTAAGAAAGGAGGAACAGGAAATGCCTAAAGTAACAGTATATAACGTGAGCGGCGCGCAAGTGGGCGAGCTTGAACTGGCTGAAACGGTATTCGGTATTCAACCAAATGTTCATGTCCTGCACAGTGCTGTTGTTAATCAACAAGCATCTGAACGCTTCGGTAATCACAAAACTAAAGGACGCTCCGAAGTACGCGGTGGCGGTCGTAAACCTTGGAAACAAAAAGGTACTGGCCGTGCTCGTCAAGGTAGCATTCGCTCCCCGCAATGGGTTGGCGGCGGTACAGTATTTGGACCGACTCCACGCTCTTACGGATTCAAGCTTCCTAAGAAAGTTCGTCGTCTAGCTATTAAATCGGCATTGTCTTCGAAAGTGATTGCAAACGAGATTATCGTTTTGGATCAACTGACACTAGCAACGCCTAAGACGAAAGAATTTGCAGCAATCCTTAGCAACCTTAAAGTTGGCCGCAAAGCTCTTGTAGTAACGGCTAATTATGAAGATAATGTAGCTTTGTCTGCTCGTAACATCCCAGGTGTGAAGTTCGTTGCAGCTGACGGCATTAATGTTCTGGATGTATTGGTGCATGACAATCTTATCATCACTAAAGAAGCAGTAGAGAAAGTACAGGAGGTGCTTGCGTAATGAAAAATCCACGCGATATTATCAAGCGCCCGGTTATCACGGAACGTACGTCCGATTACATGGTTGATAAGAAGTATGTGTTCGAAGTTGATCTTCGTTCAAACAAAACTGAAATCAAACTTGCAATTGAGCAAATCTTTAAAGTAAAAGTAACCGGCGTTAACACAATGCGTGTTGCGGGTAAACCAAAACGTTATGGTAAACATAGCGGATACAGACCGGATTGGAAAAAAGCGATCGTTCAATTGAGCGCTGACAGCAAAGAACTTGAATTCTTTGAAACGTCTGTTTAGAAAAGGAGGAAATCGAAGTGCCAATTAAAAAGTACAAACCGACATCTCCAGCTCGTCGTAACATGTCCGTCTCGACTTTCGAAGAGATCACGACAAGCACACCGGAGAAATCGTTGCTTGCTCCGCTTTTCAAAAAAGCTGGACGTAACAACCAAGGTAAAATTACGGTTCGTCACCACGGCGGCGGACACAAACGTAAATACCGTATTATTGACTTCAAACGTACTAAAGATGGTATCGTTGGTAACGTAGCGACGATCGAATACGATCCGAACCGTTCATCCAACATCGCTTTGATCCATTACTTAGATGGTGAGAAAGCATACATCATTGCTCCAAAAGGTTTGAAAGTTGGAGACAAAATCACTTCTGGTGTTGGATCCGATATTAAAACTGGTAACGCGTTGCCGCTTGTGAATATCCCTGTCGGTACAGTTATCCACAACATCGAATTGAAACCAGGCAAAGGCGGACAACTTGTTCGTGCAGCTGGTACAAGTGCACAACTTCTTGGTAAAGAAGAGAACTATGTATCCGTTCGTTTGAACTCTGGTGAAGTTCGTCGTATTTTGAACACTTGCCGCGCAACAATCGGTTCTGTTGGTAACGAGGATCACGAACTTGTGAAAATCGGTAAAGCCGGCCGTAACCGTTGGTTAGGCAATCGTCCAACTGTACGTGGTGTTGTCATGAACCCTAACGATCACCCACACGGTGGTGGTGAAGGCCGTGCTCCAATCGGACGCAAATCGCCTATGTCTCCTTGGGGTAAACCAACACTTGGATTCAAAACGCGCAAAAAGAAAAAAGCATCGAGCCAATACATTATTCGTCGTCGCACGAAATAATAGCTGCTTGATACAACCTGCGTGATACGAAAGTATCGCTACCGCTTATTTGAAGGGAGGAACACAAATGGGTCGCAGTTTAAAGAAAGGTCCGTTTATCGACGGTTACCTGCTTAAAAAAGTCGAGGTATTGAACGAGACTGAGAAAAAAGTCGTTATCAAAACCTGGTCCCGCCGCTCGACCATTTTTCCACAATTCATCGGTCACACGTTTGGGGTATATGACGGTCGTAAGCACGTGCCGGTATATGTAACGGAAGATATGGTTGGACACAAGCTTGGTGAATTCGCGCCAACTCGTACGTATAAAGGCCATGCTGGTGAAGACAAAAAAACGGGCAGACGTTAATTTGCCCTTAAACATCTTTATGTGAATGAGAGGAGGTTCCTACATGCCAGAAGCTAAAGCGCACGCTAGATATATTCGTATTGCTCCTCGTAAAGCACAACTCGTTGCGGATTTGATTCGCGGTAAACAAGTTGGCGAAGCAATCGCTATTCTGCGTCACACGCCTAAGTCTGCATCTCCGATTTTGGAGAAGCTGCTAAACTCTGCCATTGCTAATGCTGAGCACAATTATCAGCTTGACGTAAATAAATTGGTTATATCGCAAGCCTTCGTAAACCAAGGGCCAACGATGAAACGTTTCCGTCCTCGTGCGATGGGTCGCGCAAGCCGGATCAATAAAAGAACCAGCCACATTACCTTGGTGGTATCTGAAAAATAAGGAGGGATTACGTGTGGGTCAAAAGGTAAATCCAATAGGCTTCCGGGTCGGAGTTATCCGTGATTGGGAGTCCAAATGGTTCGCGGGCAAAGATTTCGGCGATCTTCTTATGGAAGACGTTAGAATCCGTGAATATTTGAAAAACAAGCTGAAAGACGCAGCTGTTTCTCACATCGAGATCGAACGTGCAGCTAACCGCGTGAACGTAACGATTCAAACTGCTAAACCAGGTATGGTTATTGGTAAAGGCGGTTCCGAAGTGGAAAACCTTCGTACTGAGCTTGGTAAAATCACTAAAGGTAAAAAAGTACACATCAATATCTCTGAAATTAAATACGCAGATCTTGACGCTATTCTTGTAGCTGAAAGCATCGCACAACAACTTGAGCGTCGTGTATCTTTCCGTCGCGCATTGAAGCAAGCAATTCAACGCTCCATGCGTTCAGGTGCTAAAGGGATCAAAACCGCAGTTAGCGGACGTCTCGGCGGCGCGGAAATCGCACGTTCGGAAGGCTATAGCGAAGGAACAGTACCTCTTCATACACTACGCGCTGATATCGATTACGGCACGGCTGAAGCGGCTACAACATACGGCCTAATCGGCGTGAAAGTATGGATCTATCGCGGCGAAGTCCTTCCGGTTAAGAAGAAAGCTCCCCAGGAAGGAGGCAACTAATCATGTTGGTACCTAAACGTGTTAAACACCGTAAACAACAACGCGGTCATATGAAGGGTCGCGCTAAAGGCGGCACTACTGTAGCATTTGGTGAATATGGTCTACAAGCTCTTGAACCATCATGGATCACTAACCGTCAGATCGAAGCGGCTCGTATTGCAATGACTCGCTACATCAAACGTGGTGGTAAAGTATGGATCAAAATTTTCCCTGCAAAACCAATTACTCAAAAGCCTCTTGAAGTGCGTATGGGTAGTGGTAAAGGTAACGTTGAGAAATGGGTAGCCGTAGTTAAACCAGGTAAAATCCTGTTTGAACTTGCTGGTGTATCCGAAGAAACCGCTCGTGAAGCGATGCGTCTTGCGGCTCATAAATTGCCAATCAAGACTAAATTCGTGAAGCGTGAAGAAGTGGGTGGTGAAGCAAATGAAAGCTAGTGAATTTAGAAACCTAACCTCTGCTGAGCTTGAACAACAGGTCGCTGGTTTTAAAGAAGAGCTTTTCAATCTTCGTTTCCAACTGGCTACTGGCCAATTAGATAACCCGACTCGAATCCGTGATGTGCGTAAAGGAATTGCTCGTGCTAAAACGATTTTGCGTGAAAGAGAACTCGGAATTAGCAGCTAGTATTAACCCTTACAAGAATGCATAACCACGGCTGGAGGAAGGAGGAAGAACATGAGCGAACGCAATGCCCGTAAAGTTTTAATTGGCAAAGTGGTAAGCGACAAGATGGACAAAACAATCGTAGTTGCCATTGAAACATACAAAAAACACGATTTGTACCATAAACGCATTAAAGTTACGAAAAAATTTAAAGCGCATGATGAAAACAACCAATCTAAAATTGGCGACATCGTGAAAATCATGGAGACTCGTCCGCTATCGAAAGACAAACGCTTCAGACTTGTAGAAGTTGTTGAAGTTGCTGTCATTATCTAATGAGCGTATGCAGTATCTGAGCATTTTTCCGAAAGGAGGACGTTGAAATGATTCAACCATTTTCGCGCTTAGCAGTTGCTGACAACTCTGGCGCAAAACAATTGATGTGTATCCGTGTACTTGGTGGAACGGGACGTCGCGTTGGACACATCGGCGATTTGATCGTTTGCTCAGTAAAACAAGCAACACCAGGCGGCGTTGTCAAAAAGGGTGACGTTGTTAAAGCGGTTATCGTTCGTACTAAGCGTTCGGTTCGTCGTAAAGACGGTTCGTATATCGCTTTTGATGAAAACGCAGCTGTAATTGTGAAAGAAGATAAAAGCCCACGTGGTACTCGTATCTTTGGACCAGTTGCCCGCGAGCTTCGCGATAAAGATTTCATGAAAATCGTATCGCTAGCACCAGAAGTAATCTAATAAACCTATATATTAGCTTGAAGCACAAGCGTGCAGGAGGTGTAACTCATGCCAAGGCTGAAAAAAGTACTCGAATCTCATAACAACAAATTGCACGTGAAAAAAGACGACGTGGTTATCGTCATTACCGGTAAAGACAAAGGTAAGAAAGGCCGCGTTATCGCTGCGTACCCGCGTGAAAATCGCGTTCTCGTAGAAGGTGTCAACAATGTTAAGAAACATACTCGTCCATCGCAAGCTAATCCACAGGGCGGTATTATCGAACAAGAAGCGCCAATTCACGTATCAAACGTTATGCATATCGATCCGAAAAGCGGTAAAGTAACACGTATCGGATATAAAGTGCTAGACAACGGCAAGAAAGTTCGGATCGCGAAACGTTCCGGAGAAGTAATCGACTAATCGTTACGGTAGGAAGGAGGTCCATGATCAATGGCAGCAAGATTAAAAGGTCGTTTCTTAAACGAAATTACTCCTGCTCTTATGCAGAAGTTCAACTATACGTCTGTAATGCAAGTGCCGAAAATTGAGAAGGTAGTTATCAACATGGGGGTAGGCGAAGCGGTTTCCAATTCGAAAATCCTTGATGTAGCAGTTGAAGAGCTACGTACCATTTCCGGTCAAAAACCAGTCGTTACTCGTGCGAAGAAGTCTATTGCAGGCTTTAAGCTTCGTGAGAACATGCCAATCGGGGTTAAGGTTACATTGCGCGGCGAGCGTATGTATCACTTCCTTGATAAACTAATTAATATTTCCCTACCGCGTGTACGTGACTTCCGCGGTGTATCGAACAAAGCATTTGATGGCCGTGGCAACTATACGCTTGGCTTGAAAGAGCAATTGATATTCCCAGAGATCGAGTACGACAAAGTCGATAAAGTGCGCGGTATGGACATCGTCATCGTCACGACGGCAAAAACGGACGAAGAATCTCGTGAACTGCTGACCCAAATGGGCATGCCGTTTACGAAGTAATCCACTTTTAGGAGGTGTAATACCCAGTGGCAAAAACTTCGATGAAAGTGAAGCAACAACGCACTCCGAAATTTAAAGTGCGTGCATATACGCGCTGTGAGCGTTGCGGCCGTCCGCATTCTGTTTTGCAAAAGTTTAAAATTTGCCGGATTTGTTTCCGTGAGTTAGCACATAAGGGCCAGATTCCTGGCGTTAAAAAAGCAAGCTGGTAATCAGCCTAGTTTGGGAAGGAGGTTAACACAATGGTTATGTCTGATCCGGTTGCAGATATGTTGACACGCATTCGTAATGCGAATGTTGTTCGTCACGAGACCGTGGAAATGCCCGCTTCGAAAATGAAGAAGCAAATCGCTGAGATTTTGAAGCGCGAGGGTTTTATCCGCGACGCTGAATATATCGAAGACAACAAACAAGGGATTATCCGTATTTTCTTGAAATACGGCCCTAACCAAGAACGCGTTATTACTGGCTTGAAACGTATTTCAAAACCAGGCCTTCGCGTTTATACACAATCAACTGAAATCCCCCGTGTACTCGGTGGACTTGGAATTGCAATTATTTCCACTTCCAAAGGGATTATGACCGATAAAGAAGCTCGTCAGGTTAAATCCGGCGGCGAAGTAGTTTGCTACATTTGGTAAGAAACAAGTCACAAAGATAGGAGGTGTAACAATGTCCCGTATTGGTCGCAAACCAATCCAAGTGCCTAATGGCGTAACAATCAGCTTGGACAACACAGTTATAACTGTAAAAGGACCGAAAGGAACACTTTCCCGTGAAATTCATAAAGAAATGAACGTGAATGTAACGGAAACTGAAATCCTAGTAGAACGTCCTTCCGATAATAAATTGCATCGCTCGTTGCACGGAACAACTCGCAGCGTCATCGCTAACATGGTGAGCGGCGTAACAGAAGGCTTCTCCAAAAACTTGGAGCTTGTCGGCGTAGGTTACCGTGCAAACAAAGCTGGTGACAAAGTAGTTCTTAACGTTGGTTACTCTCACCCAGTTGAGATTACACCAGAAAACGGCATCGAGTTCGACGTACCTGCAAACACTAAGATTACTGTTCGCGGTATTGATAAAGAGCTTGTTGGTGCAACTGCAGCAAAAATTCGTTCCGTACGTGAGCCAGAACCGTATAAAGGTAAAGGTATCAAGTATGAAGGCGAACGTATCATCCGTAAAGAAGGTAAGGCTGGTAAGAAAAAATAAGCAGACCGTCGGTTTGCTTAAGATAGCGTCTTAAGGCTGAAAGAAAGGAGTGAACTTTGTATGATTACGAAAGGCGACAAAAACAAGGCTCGTCTGAAAAGACACCTTCGTGTTCGTAAAAAAATTAACGGTACAGTTGCACGTCCGCGTCTATCTGTATTCCGTTCCTCCAAGCATATTTATGCTCAATTGATCGACGATGTTTCAGGCGTAACAATCGTTTCCGCGTCCACACAGGACAAAGAATTGGTTGAAGCAATTGGCAACGGTGGCAACATCGATGCAGCTAGCAAAGTCGGAGAATTGATTGCGAAACGCGCTCAAGCTAAGGGTGTAACCCAAGTAGTATTTGACCGCGGCGGTTACTTGTATCACGGCAGAATTCAGGCACTTGCTACAGCAGCTCGTGAAGCTGGCCTAGAATTCTAATCGACTTTATCAATAAGGAGGTTAAACGACTTGCGTGTAGATCCAAATACGTTAGAACTGACTGAAAAAGTTGTTAATATCAATCGCGTATCTAAAGTTGTAAAAGGCGGACGCCGTTTCAGCTTTAGTGCACTTGTAGTAGTCGGCGACGGTAAAGGCTACGTTGGCGCAGGGATCGGTAAAGCAGGCGAAGTACCTGATGCAATCCGCAAAGGTATTGAAGATGCTAAGAAAAACCTGATCCACGTTCCAATCGTTGGCACGACTATTCCTCACCTTGTACTCGGACATTTCGGTGCAGGTGAAGTTCTTCTGAAACCAGCTTCTGAAGGTACTGGCGTTATCGCTGGCGGCCCGGTTCGTGCAGTTCTCGAACTTGCTGGTGTCGGCGACATCTTGACGAAATCGCTAGGTTCTTCGAATTCCATGAATATGGTTAACGCAACGCTTGAAGGTCTTTCCCGTCTTAAACGCGCGGAAGAGGTTGCAAAGCTTCGTGGAAAAACAGTCGAAGAGCTCTTACGCTAAGGAGGGAAATAAGATGGCAAAATTGCAAATCACCCTCGTTCGCAGTTTAATCGGTCGCAACGAGAAACAACGTGCAACGGTTGAATCTTTCGGTCTTAAAAAGATTCGTCAGGCAGTTGTTTTGAACGATAGCCCAGCTGTCCGCGGCATGGTTAACACTGTTAGTCACTTGGTAAAAGTAGAAGAAGTCTAAACATAGATTTCGGTTCTAGAAATAAATAAGGAGGTGCACGAACGATGAAATTGCATGAGCTAGCACCAGCACCGGGCTCAACCCAAGCGCCAAAGCGTAAAGGTCGCGGTATCGGTTCCGGTAACGGTAAAACGGCCGGTAGAGGTCACAAAGGTCAAAACGCTCGTTCTGGCGGCGGCGTTCGTCCTGGTTTCGAGGGCGGACAAAACCCTTTGTATCGTCGAGTGCCGAAGCGTGGATTCAATAACGTCTTCCGCAAAGAGTACGCGATTGTTAACATTGAAGAACTCAACGCATTTGCAGCAGGAACTGAAGTCACTCCAGAAGTTCTCATCGAGACTGGGATTGTAAAAAATCCACTCGCAGGAATCAAAATTTTGGGTAATGGTGAAGTTAGCGTTACACTTACTGTAAAAGCAAACAAGTTCTCTCAATCTGCGGTAGAGAAAATCCAGGCTGCCGGCGGTAAAACCGAGGTGATCTAATTGTTCAAGACCGTGTCCAACATTTGGAAAGTGGCGGATCTTCGTACAAGGATCCTCTTCACCCTTTTCATCCTATTGATCTACCGTATCGGTGCATTTATACCGGTACCCGATGTAAACAAAGATGTGTTCAAGCAGGTTGATGCAGCCGGTGCGGATCTGTTCGGCTTGCTTAACACGTTTTCCGGCGGTGCTTTGTTCCAATTCTCCATCTTCGCAATCGGAATTACACCTTACATTACAGCCTCGATTATCGTGCAGTTGTTGTCGATGGACGTAATTCCTAAATTTGCAGAGTGGGCAAAGGAAGGCGAGAACGGTAAACGTAAGCTCGCACAAATCACTCGTTATGGTACGATTGGTCTTGGTTTGATCCAAGGCTTTGCAACAGCGATCGGCTTTAACCGTCAATACGGTTATGAAATGATTGTTGGCGCAACGTTCGTTGATTACTTGCTAATTGCTATTATCCTGACTGCAGGTACTGCTTTCTTGATGTGGCTAGGTGAGCAAATTACGGAAAAAGGAATCGGAAATGGTATTTCCATTCTAATCTTTGCAGCAATTGCAGCTGGTATCCCTGGACATATTCGTACGATTATCGAATCTGAATTCGTAGGTGCCCAAGACCAACTGTTCTTAAATATCATCAAAATGCTGCTGATTCTGATTGCGATTATCGCAATCATCGTCGGTGTTATATTCGTACAGCAAGGTATTCGTAAAATTCCTGTTCAATACGCTAAACGTGTAGTTGGACGGAAAATGTACGGTGGACAATCGACTCACATTCCGATGAAAGTGAACGGTGCAGGCGTTATCCCGGTCATTTTCGCGGTATCGCTCGTTATGTTCCCGATTACGATTGCACAGTTCTGGTCAACTCAGCCCTGGGCAAAATGGATTACTGACAATATGAACTATGACAGACCGCTTGGTATGGTATTGTACGTATTGTTAATTATCGGTTTTACCTTCTTCTATACATTCGTGCAAATTAATCCGGTTCAAATGGCTGATCAGATGAAGAAAAACGGCGGATACATCCCGGGCATTCGCCCAGGTAAGCCAACCTCGTCATACCTAACACGCGTTATGTCGCGTATTACATTGACAGGTGCGATCTTCTTGGCTGCCATTTCTGTACTACCAGTGTTCTTCGGAGCACTTGCAGGATTACCGCGCTCAGTGCAGCTAGGCGGCACTTCGTTGCTAATCGTTGTCGGTGTTGCACTGGATACGATGAAACAAATTGAGAGCCAGTTGATCAAACGCCATTACAAAGGGTTTATCAATAAATAACAATAGGTTCTGACCGGGCTTCCGCGTTCGTCAACTAGCGCACTGCGGTTGCCCGCCCGAGCCTATTGTGCTTAAAGCGAGGAACTCAGCAATGAACATTTTATTCATGGGCCCTCCGGGAGCCGGTAAAGGTACACAAGCTGAACGGATCGTTGAAGAGTTCGGTATTCCTCATATTTCAACTGGCGATGCATTCCGCCTCGCTATGAAACAAGGAACCGCACTTGGAATCAAAGCGAAAGAGTATGTCGATCAAGGCTTGCTCGTTCCCGATGAGATCACGAACGGTATTGTGAAGGAAAGACTTGAACTAGAAGATTGCCAAAGTGGATTTTTGCTCGACGGGTTTCCTCGCACACTGCAGCAAGCAGAAGCACTCGATGTTATGCTTGCGGAGCTCGGTCGCAGTATTGACCATGTTGTTAATTTAAAAGTTGATCGCAGCTTGCTTCTTGCTCGTTTGACGGGCAGACGCATATCGAAAACGACTGGTACGACTTATCATGTAATCTTTAACCCGCCTAAGGTCGAAGGTATCTGCGACAAAGACGGTGGGGAATTGTATCAACGTTCAGATGATACAGAGGAAAAGGTAGGCACACGTTTGGATGAGTATTCATCCAAAACTGCTCCTCTACTTGATTACTACAATGCTAAAGGACTCCTTCGTGAAGTCGACGGCGAGAAGGACATTGATGTTGTAACATCTGACATCGTATCCTGCTTGCGAGGTTCATTGTAATGATTATCTGCAAATCCGAATCGGAGCTGCGATATATGAGGGAAGCTGGACGCATTGTTGCGGAAACGCATCGATTGATGGCGCAGGCTGTGAAACCAGGCATCACAACACGTGAGCTTGACCAAATCGCTGAAGCGTACATTAAGAGTCAAAATGCGATTCCGTCCTTCAAAGGTTACAATGGTTTCCCTTCCAGCATTTGCGCTTCTGTAAATGACGAACTGGTGCACGGCTTCCCTGGGTCACGCAAGTTGAACGAAGGCGATATTATTAGTATTGATATCGGTGCGCAGTTTGAAGGCTTTCATGGCGATTCGGCTTGGACCTATGCGGTTGGATCAATAAGCCCTGAAGTGCAAAAACTGCTTGATGTAACGGAAGCGTCGCTTTATGCGGGTCTTGCGCTTGTCAAACCAGATATTAGACTATATACAATTTCGCATGCTATTCAAAAGGTCATTGAAGATGCAGGATTCTCCGTAGTAAGGGAATACGTAGGGCACGGAATCGGCGCGGACCTCCATGAGGAACCACAAATACCGAACTACGGATTGCCAGATCGCGGACCTCGTCTCAAGACCGGAATGGTGCTTGCAATCGAACCAATGGTTAATATCGGTGAACGATATGTCCGTACGCTAGAAGACAATTGGACGGTTGTAACGGAAGACAGCACATGGTGTGCCCATTTTGAGCATACAGTAGCTGTTACAGAGGACGGCTTTGAAATATTGACCATTTTGCCGCAGCAGCCGGAGGTTTGACAATGGATGCTCGTCCCCAGATTGGTCAGTTCGTCAAAGTACTTCGCGGTAAAGATGAAGACAGCTATGCAGTCATCCTAGCAATTATCGATGATCGATTCGTCCAGATTGCGGATGGCCACAAGCGTCGATTCGATGAGCCGAAGAAAAAGAACGTTCTACATCTCGAGTTACAGCCTGCAATTAGTCCGGAGGTTTCAAGCAGCATGCTAGAAACCGGCAGGGTTACCAACGCAAAGTTACGTTATGCAATTCAGAAGTATGTAAATGCGAAAGGAGAATGACAGTTGGCTAAGGAAGACATCATTGAGGTCGAAGGTACGGTTATTGAGCCGTTGCCGAATGCCACGTTCAAGGTGGAGCTGGAGAACGGTCATCAAATTCTCGCACATGTTTCCGGTAAGCTTAGAATGCACTTTATCCGCATTCTGACAGGAGACAAGGTGGTTATACAGTTATCGCCTTATGACTTATCAAAAGGGCGCATCACCTATCGTAAGTAAGCTGATTAGTCAGCTTGTTTGCGAAAGATTCGGGAGGTAATCACAATGAAGGTAAGACCTTCGGTAAAGCCGATTTGCGAAAAATGCAAAGTCATTCGTCGTAAAGGCAACGTTATGGTGATTTGTGAAAATCCGAAACACAAACAAAAACAAGGATAGAAGGAGGAAATATAGCCTATGGCACGTATAGCTGGTGTAGACTTGCCGCGTGATAAACGCGTCGAAATCGCCCTGACATACATTTTCGGTATCGGCAAAACAACGTCGCAAAAACTTTTGAATACTGCTGAAGTTAGCTACGATACTCGCGTTCGCGATTTGACAGAAGATGAACTTGCTCGCCTTCGTGAAGCAATTGATAAATCTGTTAAAGTAGAAGGCGACTTGCGTCGTGAAATTTCACTTAACATTAAGCGTCTGACTGAAATCGGATGCTACCGTGGTCTTCGTCACCGTCGTGGCCTGCCTGTTCGCGGTCAACGTACGAAAACGAATGCACGTACGCGTAAAGGTCCTCGTCGGACTGTAGCTAACAAGAAGAAATAAGAAGGGAGGATAATGGACAATGGCTAAACCAAAAAAAGTCGTTCGTACGAAACGTCGCGACCGGAAAAATATTGAGACTGGCGTTGCGCACATTCGCTCGACATTCAACAATACGATCGTTACGATCACGGATCCGCACGGTAATGCAATTTCATGGGCAAGCTCTGGTAACATGGGCTTCAGAGGCTCACGTAAGAGCACACCTTTCGCAGCTCAAATGGCTGCTGAAACTGCTGCGAAAGCAGCGATGGAACATGGCATGAGAACCGTAGAAGTGATGGTAAAAGGTCCAGGCGCTGGCCGTGAAGCTGCGATTCGTTCGCTCCAAGCTGCTGGGTTGGAAGTTAACCTCATTAAAGACGTAACACCAGTTCCTCATAACGGATGCCGTCCGCCGAAACGTCGTCGCGTATAGTTCGATCTGATGTGGTATCAAATATCAACAACTGGTGAATAATGGTTGTGAAGGTTTGGCATACTACAAGATTTGACTTAAAATAACGGTAAGTTAACGGAGCGACGTTTGAAGGAGGGTACTATTAGTGATTGAGATCGAAAAGCCGAAAATCGAAACCGTAGAACTGAATGATGAGGGAACTTACGGACGTTTCGTCGTTGAACCGCTTGAACGCGGTTATGGCACGACGCTTGGAAATTCGCTTCGCCGGATTTTGTTGTCGTCGTTGCCTGGTGCAGCAGTAACTTCGGTTCAAATCGATGGGGTGCTTCACGAGTTCTCTACGGTTCCCGGAGTGATTGAGGATGTTACCGAAATCATTTTGAACCTGAAGGGCCTCTCGTTGAAAATCCACTCCGATGAAGAAAAGGTGTTGGAAATTGACGCGGATGGCGAAGGGAATATTACAGCGGGCGACATTCGAGCTGACAGCGATGTCGAGATTTTAAGCCCTGATCTTCACATCGCAACCTTGGCCTCCGGCGCGCGGCTCCATATGCGAGTATTTGCTAATCGGGGACGCGGTTACGTGCAAGCGGACCGCAACAAGAAAGACGAACAACCGATTGGCGTAATTCCCGTTGATTCAATCTACACTCCAATTACTCGTGTGAATTATAGCGTTGAGAATACACGTGTTGGTCAAGTAACTAACTACGACAAGCTAACGCTTGAAGTATGGACTGACGGTAGTATTCGTCCTGAAGAGGCTGTAAGCCTTGGAGCTAAAATTTTAACTGAGCATTTGGATCTGTTCGTTGGATTAACCGATGAAGCCAAAGACGCTGAAATTATGGTTGAGAAGGAAGAAGATAAGAAAGAGAAAGTTCTTGAGATGACGATCGAAGAACTTGATCTTTCCGTCCGTTCTTACAACTGCTTGAAACGTGCTGGCATTAACACTGTTCAAGAGCTGATTACGAAATCCGAAGAGGATATGATGAAGGTCCGTAACCTCGGACGCAAATCACTCGAGGAAGTTCAAGAGAAGCTGGAAGAGCTAGGTTTAGGCCTACGCATGGAAGAGTAGTTAACCAACAAGAATAGACAAAAGAGCAAGGGAGGGGAAAAACAAGATGGCATATCAAAAATTAGGACGTGACGCAAGTGCACGGAAAGCTTTGTTCCGTGACCTCGTTACTGACTTGTTCCTTTATGAGCGTATTCAAACGACTGAAGCTAAAGCGAAAGAAGTTCGTTCAATCGCTGAGAAGTTGATCACTAAAGCTAAGAAAGGTGATCTTCATGCTCGTCGTCAAGTAGCTGCTTATGTTCGTCGTGAAACAGTTGATGGTGAGCAAGATGCTATTCAAAAGCTGTTCTCTGATCTAGCTGGCCGTTACTCGGAGCGCGCAGGCGGATACACGCGTATTCTAAAACTAGGACCCCGTCGCGGCGATGCTGCGCCTATGGTTTACCTGGAATTGGTTGACCGCGCGTAGTAACCTAATCATTGTAAATGTATAAGCTTGTCCACAGCGTTAAACCTTGTCCAAGCTTTATACGCGAGTTAACGGCTTATGCCTGCCTTTGGCGGTATGAGCACGCTAACGCGATAAGAGATAAACAGAGTTTAGGCGTAGCCTTACACTTTGTTTATCTTAGTGAAAAGGGTGGACCCTTGTGGCCACCTTTTTTTATTTGCAATTCAAATTGTTAATCACATTGTGTATATCGCAGTTCAGAGCATAGGTCCTTATAAATAAAGGTCAATAGGAAGCGATTGATGAGCTTTGAGCGCATCTCTATGATGTCCTGAGGGCGAAGCTTCTCATGCTTCCTTATTATAGGTTTCAGGGAGCTTAAGAATCCCTTTAGTTAAAGGGGGGATTTGGTTGAGGAATATATGCGTGAAGGTCAGCTATGACGGTTCTGCATTTAACGGCTTTCAGACGCAGCCATACGGTCGAACGGTTCAGGATGAAATTGAGAAGGCGATCAAGAAGCTTTCTGGCGAAACGACGATTATTATCGGTTCAGGTCGCACGGATGCTGGTGTGCATGCGCAGGGACAGGTGTTCAATTTCTATACGGAATCTACGATTCCGACGGAGAGATGGGCAATCGCGCTTAATACGCGGCTTCCCAAGGACATCGTCATAATCGAAGCATTTGATGTACCGGAGCACTTTCATGCAAGAAGATCCGCGAAACGCAAAACGTATCGCTATACGATTGATACCGGGAAGTTTCCAGACGTGTTTGGCAGGCAGTATCGTTTTCACCACCCAACGCCGCTTAATGTGGATGCGATGCGCGAGGGTCTGCGCTGCCTAGTAGGCAAGCATGACTTTACTTCGTTCACATCGATACATTCAACTAAGCCTCATCATATTCGTACGATCTACGAAGCAGACTTTGTGCAGGAAGGCCCGATCGTGCATATGTACGTGACAGGCAACGGCTTTTTGTACAATATGGTTCGGGTTATTATGGGAACTTTATTATGGGTTGGCGAAGGAAAGCTTGCTTCCTCAGACATTGAAAGCATCCTTAAGGGGCAAAATCGAGCTCTTGCGGGTCCAACCGCTATGCCGCACGGTTTAACGCTTATGGATGTGGAATATTCTACCGAAATACAAGGATAATTCACTATAAATTACTTGCACTTAGCTACAATTTATAGTAGAATATAACTTGTGCTTTCGAAGTGGCTAACCCACAGCCCCGACTGAGATTGTCACAAACTTGGCTATCAATATTGAATAAACAAACCAACGTTTACGTTGTTATAAAAACGATTAATGTATGTAATTAAGGAGGATCATCCATGCGTACCACCTATATGGCTAAATCAACTGAAGTTGAGCGTAAATGGTTCGTCGTCGATGCGGAAGGCAAAACGCTTGGCCGTTTGGCGAGTGAAGTTGCTGCCCTGATCCGCGGCAAGCACAAACCGACATTTACGCCACATGTTGACACAGGCGATTTCGTTGTTGTTATCAACGCTGAAAAAATTCATCTGACAGGCAACAAGATGTCAGATAAAATTTACTACCGTCACTCTATGTACACTGGTGGCTTGAAAGCTACTCCAGCACAAGAGATGATTAAAACCAAGCCAGAGCGCGTAATTGAACTCGCTGTACACGGCATGTTGCCTAAGAACCGTCTTGGTAACAAAATGAAGCTTAAACTTAAAGTATACGCAGGTGCGGAGCATCCACATCAAGCACAAAACCCTGAAGTTTACGAACTTCGCGGGTAATAAAGAGGAGGACAAGTTTCATGGCTCAAGTGCAATACTATGGAACCGGTCGTCGTAAACACTCTGTTGCACGTGTACGTCTTGTGCCGGGTGAAGGACGAATCATTATTAACAAACGTGAACTTAATGAATATTTCGGTCTAGAAACGTTGAAGCTGATCGTAAAACAACCGCTTAACCTTACTGACACATTGTCGAAATACGATGTGCTTGTTATTGCTAACGGCGGCGGTATGTCCGGTCAAGCAGGCGCTATCCGTCATGGTATTTCTCGTGCTCTGCTTAAAGCAGACCCTGAATTCCGTCCAGCTCTAAAACGTGCAGGCTTCCTGACACGTGATCCGCGTATGAAAGAACGTAAAAAATACGGTCTTAAAGCGGCTCGTCGCGCTCCACAATTCTCGAAACGTTAATCGGATCGAGCAAAGTGTCTTCTCTGCAAGCCAGAGGAGGCACTTTTTTTGTGTTTATAATTAAAATTCCCAAAACTTTATTTCATTTTGGTGTAAACTTATATTGAACATTACACGCGCAGGACGTATAATTTTATTACAGACTAATTTACTAGGATTTAATAACGGAGGGCATACAAATGAACCTTTTTGAGAAAGAAGCATTGATCAAACAAAAGGAAGTTGAACTCGAGAACGCAACACCGGAAGAAATTATTGCGTTTGCAGTTGAGACATTCCCTAATATTACTTTCGCATGCAGCTTCGGAGCAGAGGATGTTGTTATTGTTGACATGATGCAGAAGATCAGCCCGAAATCAGATATTTTCTACTTGGATACCGATTATCATTTCAAGGAAACCTATGAGACTCGTGATAAAATGGCAGCGCGCTACCCAGGTATTCCTTTCGTCGAGGTTAAGCCGGAACTTACGACTGAAGAGCAAGCCGCTCAGTTTGGTGAAGAGCTTTGGAAAACTGATGCGAATGCGTGCTGCAATATTAGGAAGGTTAAGCCATTAACTAATATTCTTTCGAAGTATGAAGCCTGGATTACTGGTATTCGCCGTGATCAAGCGCCAACTCGTGCAAATTCGAAAAAAATCGAATACGATACAAAATTCGGACTCGTTAAATTTAATCCGATTGCTCATTGGACTACTGAGGATGTATGGAACTATATTCGTGAGAATGATGTGATTTATAACCCGCTGCATGATCAAAACTACCCAAGCATCGGCTGCGAGCAATGCACGCGTAAAGTAATGCCTGGTGAAGACCCTCGCGCGGGACGTTGGGCCGGTCAAGAAAAAACAGAATGCGGATTGCATAAATAAGTAATTTTAGGTGTAATTATCGCAAATGAGTGCATTCAGAAAACAGCGATGGAAATTGTAAACGCATGGTTTCTTAACCCGCTTGTGGGTAAAACAAAATCAGATGAGGTTCCTGCAAACTTACGGATGAAAAGCTACCTTGCATTGCTGCGCGACGGCATTTGTCCGCCGCCTGAATTCTCCCGTCCAGAGGTTGCTAAAATTTTTATCGAAGGTATGTCGGAGCAGCCTGTAGGCTAATTCATGTAACAATAGAGGATTGTCTCATAAACGACCATCTCGTCCCATATAAATGAAAGTGTGCATTAAGCTTACTATGAAGCTGAATGGTGCCGCTTATTCATTTGATGGAGAACGGGGTGGTTTTTTTATGCGCCGAATCAGTCGGCATGTGGTCATTTGGTTAACGTATAAAGGTGTTATTCGTATTGGGATTGGGTTAGTCGTTATCGCATTAACGGGTGTACTGCTTACGCAATCGATGCCATCGACGAAAACATGGTCTTATTGGACACTCCCATTGTCAGGAAAGACGATTGCGATTGATGCGGGCCATGGAGGCGTGGACGGGGGAGCTGTCAGCAAGCAGGGAGTCATTGAAAAAGATTTGAACCTCGCGATTGCGCTGTATTTACGGGATTATTTGCAGCAGGCTGGCGCTATCGTCATGATGACAAGGGAGGGGGACTATGATTTAGCTACGGGTGATGCAAGAGCCTACAGCAAGCGGAAAACAGAGGATTTGAAGCGGCGTGTAACCGTAATTGAGCAGAGCAACCCTGCTGTGGTAATCAGCATCCATATGAACAGCATTCCTTCGACCAAATGGTCAGGTGCGCAAACCTTCTTCCAAGCAGGAAATCATCCAGATAATGTAGTACTAGCTACCTTTATTCAGAATGAGATTAAGCGCAATTTGGAAAACACAACTCGTGCTGCGGCTGCCGTTAAGGATGTTTATGTACTTAAGAAGATTGAAAATATTCCAACGGCGCTGGTCGAGGTTGGCTTTTTGTCCAATCCCGGTGAATCGCAGCGGCTTGCAGATTCGGAATATCAAAGACAGGTAGCTGCCTCCATTTATGAGGGCATACTGAGATATATGTCTGGCGAGAAGCTAAGCGGCAGCATGCTGCAGGACGAAGTGACAACGGAGTAATCGTGTGAGGATTGCTTTTTATGAAAATATAGGGAAGTATACTTAGACAGGGACGACGCAGTCGTTTCTTCTTAGTTAAGATGCAACTGTGTTATAATGACTATTATATTGCAATGATAATATAAAGGTGGGACACATAATATGTTGACACGAGAGCAAGTCATCGAGGCCGTCGAATTAGTGACGGCGCAGCATCAGGCGGATGAGACGACCATCCGCGATGTCATGGTTCGGGACCGTCAAGTTTCCATGACGGTCCTTGGGGTTAGCGCGGCTGCGCAGCCCGCGCTGGAAGCCTCGCTCCGCGAGGCGCTGGCGCGCCTAGGCGCCGAAACCGTGCATTTCCGGTTTCGGGCTGAGGCAGCGCCTGCCGCTGGCGCAGGCGTGTCTACGCCGCCGCCTGCGGCTGCTAAAGCACCGGCGGCGGCTAGCGCCGGTGCCGGCAAAGCTGGCGGTCCCGCGCCCGTTCAGGGCCATGGGACCGGTCTTGCCAATCCGCTGCTGGACCCAAGCAGCGGCGTGCAGTTCATTGCTATCGCCAGCGGCAAGGGCGGCGTCGGCAAATCGACGGTGACCGTCAATCTGGCGGTCGCTTTGGCTCGCAAGGGCAAGCGCGTCGGCATTATTGATGCCGACATTTACGGCTTCAGCGTGCCTGATATGATGGGAATCGAGGAACGGCCGGACGTGGTGAACGAGCGGGTCATACCGATCGAGAAATTTGGCGTCAAGGTGATGTCGATGGGCTTCTTCGTAGAGGATAACAGCCCGATCGTATGGCGCGGCCCGATGCTTGGCAAAATGCTGCGAAACTTTTTCCAAGAGATCGAATGGGGCGAGCTGGACTACCTGCTGCTTGATCTGCCTCCAGGAACGGGTGACGTTGCGCTTGACGTGCATCAGATTATTCCGCAGAGCAAAGAAATCATCGTCACAACGCCGCATGCGACAGCTGCCTTCGTAGCTGCAAGAGCTGGCGCAATGGCAATTAAGACAGAGCATGAGATCATCGGCATCGTCGAAAACATGTCTTATTACGTGTCTACGACTTCTGGAGAGAAGGAGTATGTGTTTGGACGCGGAGGCGGTGCAAGGCTTGCAGAGACGCTTCACGCTGATTTACTCGCACAAATTCCTTTAGGCGCACCTGATAATCATGTGTCGGAGCCGGATTTTGCTCCATCCGTTTACAAGGCAGATACGGAAACAGGCAAGCTGTATTTGGAATTGGCAGATCGTGTACTAAGCAAATGCAGCAGCTAAGCAAATATTTCTTATAACAAATAAAGCCCGAATGATTGTCTTATGAAGCGATGATGCATTGGCTTCAGCGGACAACCTATTCGGGCTTTATGATGTTTAATACAGTATCAGCTTACAAAGCTACGATCCAGAATCCGATCCCTCATCCTCGCCGTTTGAGCTATCACCGCTCTGATCTTCCCCAGATTGCTGGTCGTCGCCTTCTTCTTCATCCTTCTTTTTTTCTACCTTTTCATCTGGGTTTGGTTTAAGCTCCTCTTGTACGGCCTTTTTCATCAGATCCAGCACTTCAAGACGAAACAGTGGATTTTGCATCGATTCCTGCATAAGCGACATCACTTCTTTGCGGTACTGCGTGCTTTGCAGCACCTCGAGAATCATTTTGTCCATTTCAGGATTTTTGAGCACCTTGATTAATTCAGCTTGATAGGCTGGATCCTTGATTAGCTCCTTATGGATTTGTTTGTTTTCCTTGTTAACGGATTTCGCAAACTCTCCTGCAAATCGAGTGTCTGTCATAAGCTTCTTAATCACTTTGTCATATTGAGGAGATATAATGACATCCTTAACGGCAAGGCGTACCTCCTCCTGATCCTGCACCGATAATAATTTGGAGCTTAGAGCAGAGTAGCCTGTCATTTGCTGTGTTGATTCCTGCAAAGCCTTCTGAGCATCCTCAGTTTTCAAAATGTCAATGACCATCGTCTTCATGTCTTTGTAGCTAACCTGCTCTTTTCCGCCTGACGATTCGGCACCACAGCTTGCAAGCACAAACATCATGGCTGAGATTATCCACAATAAAGCCCATTTTTTGCGCATTCTTTGCATGCTCCTTTCTATGTCAGTAAAACGGTATACCAGTTAATTAAGCACATCGTCCTCAAAGAGTTGGATCATGATCTTATTATGCGCATTGTTCACCGTATTATCATGGACAAAAGTTAGCTTTTTGTTGTGAACGTGGTAAAATAAAGGATAATGCGGAAGCAAACGATTTCTTTTTTGGGAACGTCTTCGCTATGATCAATTTTTTGCCAAAAAACAGTGCCGCATTTTGGTTGAAATGGCATCGATAATAAACATTCAGGAGGAAATCGAACGTGAATTTGAAAAAGTTGTTCTTTTTATTTTGGAGCGGCATGGCTGTCGGGGCGGTTGTTTGCATCATAGCCGGGGCAATTATGAGCTGGGTCGATCCAGATTTTGGCTTCTTAGGCTTTAAAGCGATCGGATTTAATGCGTTAATGATGGGCTTGGTCGGATTATTAATTGGTGCCTTCAGCCAAATGGGCTTTTTCGCCTATTTAACTTTAAATTATATCGCTCTTAGCGTTTTCGGCAAAAAATACTTGTGGAATGCATTGCAGGGCTACACGACGATATTTGCAGCAGCAGGCTTCGGCTATCTTCTTTATGAAGCGAAATTAAACAACTGGTTTTTCTGGGTGCTGCCGCTTGTGGTGCTTCTCCTTTCTGCCGTTGTGTCTCATTTCAAGGTCAAGCAAACGAATAAATCAGCTTTTGTACCAACGATGTTTCTTATGTTTGTCGTTACCTTCATTGAAGCATGGCCGGCACTATCGGGAGAAACGAACGTATCTGCCATTATATTTATGATGACTCCGTTGTTCGTCTGCAATGCGTACCAAATTATGATGATGCATCGCCTAGTCAAAAAAGAAACGACCGACTCAGCAGCAATAGCTGCAAAGCCGGCCCTATAGCTTAGTATTCGAATTCGGCGGCATCAAGCTGTGGGAATATAGACGATGTCTTATCCTGCACAGCTTTGCCGTCGATTTCTGTTTGTGTAATAAGATCGGTTACGGTAACGAAGTCATAGCCCTTATCGCGAAGCTGGTCGATGACGATCGGAAGAGCCTCGTGCGTCTGTTTCACAGAATCGCTTGCATGAAACAGAATAATGTCGCCCGGATGGGCTCTTGTTACGACGCGGTTAATGATTTTGTCTGTACCGATGTTCATCCAATCGAGGGAATCGGTATCCCATTGAATGACCTTGTATTGAAGCTCTTCTGCAATTTTCAACACTCGCTTGTCAAAATCACCGTTAGGAAGTCGGATCAATTTCGGTTGTTTTCCAGTCACGTCGGATAAAATAGTATGTGCGGTCGTGATTTGCTTGCGAATTTCTTCGTCGCTCAGCTTGCTGTAGTTATCATGCTTGTGGCCATGGCTGCCGATTTCATAACCAGCGTCTTGAATTTTTTTGACGATTTCTGGATGAGACTGACTCCAGGGAGAAGAGAGGAAGAAGGTAGCCTGTTTAATATTTTTTTCTTTTAGCACATTAAGAATAGGCTCCGTCCGTTTGTCACCCCAGCTAATGTCAAAGGTTAGGGCAACGACCTTTTTGTCCGTAGGCACGCTGTAAATAGCAGCTGGCTGCTGCGGAGCGAATACGGTGATGTTGTCGCGCTCGGCATAAATAACGCCAACAGAAAATATTAAAGCGACAGCAATTAAAAAATACCTTTTCAGCTTGCGACCGTTCAGTACATAAAAAACGTTCATGGGGAAGGGCACTCCTCTCTAATGAAAGCTTGGACAAAGATAAGAAAGTATAGATCCGACTTTATACTTCACTTATCTTTTATCGCAAAACGAGCTTGGCCGTCGGGGAAGGCTGCAGTCGTTTGTGCTTGTACTACAATCTATGCTCGTACGACAGAGATATTCATCTATATTGGAACTTATAAGAGCAGGGGAGAGAAAATATGTTTAAATGGCGATTGGTCTGGGAGCATTTCAAGCAAATGAATCATTATATTGCATTCGGCTCGATCTTATTTTTTGCAGGTATGGTCATTGGTGGTACAAACCCGGCATTCAAAGCATTTCTGGACGCGCAGCTGAGCGGAATTGCAGAGCTTGTCAGCAAGATTGATGAATCTAGCAATCCGACCCTGTCTATGATTAAATTAATTTTTTTGAACAATGCTATTAAATCGATAGTCGTTATTTACTTAGGTGCATTTTTGGGAATTTTGCCTTTCTTCTTTTTAGTAGTTAATGGCATGGTCATTGGTTATCTATTGAAAGCGAGTGCGGAGCTGCATGGCGGCGCATATGTCTTTGAGCTTATCGTAAAAGGTTTGCTTCCACATGGTATTCTCGAAATACCAGCCATTATTATTGCCTGCGCGTATGGGTTAAGGTTTGGAGTGCTCGTACTCAAAGCAGTCGGCGCTAGCTTATTCGGCAGATCGAAGGAAGGCAGCGCAGGCACAGACATTAAGGAATTTGTTATTCGAACGGTTCCTGTCGTCATTATATTGACGATTACGCTGCTCATTGCAGCTATCATTGAAAGTACATTTACAATGTGGCTCGTTACGATGTAATAATTTTTCCAATATTTGAGCATAACAGTAAAGCAGTGTCGAAACGCATTTGCGTGAGATGTTGCTTTTTTGTTCGTTTAAGGACGCTCTAGCTGCGCTTCACATCTAAAGGAGGTCACTCATGGCTATGCTCGGAATACTATTCAACGATAAAGAATGCAAAGAACTCGACTACGTCCTTCGCAAGGAATTAGATGAAATGCTGCTTGACCTAAGCGATTCACGCTTAGATGGCGATATTAAACAAGCCATCACGAGAAGATACAAGATCATATTCCGCATGTATGCTCGTATTGCTTCACC